>UQLJ01000005.1:0-95845 GCA_900541825.1 uncultured Collinsella sp. | reverse complement strand
AGGAAAGCACTTAATGTGCTTTCCGTCTTGCGCAGGACTGTAGAGCAGGAAACTTCATATGCGGCCCTCCCGGGCGCAAGCAAAAGGGCGACCCCCTTAGGAGTCGCCCTTGTTGAGCTGCTTATGTTTAGCTGTTACTCGGCGTCGTGGTGACGGCGGGGCTTGCGGCCTCCGTTGTCACCGGGACGGCGCGGACGGTCGCTGCGCTCGGAGCGCTCGCGACGCGGACGCTCACGGCGCTGGAAGTGCTCGCCGTCGCCTTCGGAGGCACCCTCGGCACGAGCAGGAGCCTCGGGCTTGTCAAGACGATCGAGCGAGATCTTGCCGCGATCGTCGACCTCGATGACGACGACCTTGACCTCGTCGCCGACGTTGAGGACGTCCTCGACCTTCTCCACGCGGCCCTTGGCGACGCGGGAGATGTGCAGCAGGCCGTCCTTACCGGGCAGCAGGTTGACGAAGGCGCCGAAGGGCTGGATGGAGACCACGCGACCGGTGTACTCCTCGCCCGGCTCGGGAACCTTGATGATGAGCTTGATGCGCTCGACAGCCTGGTCGACGGACTCGCCGGTGCCGCCGACAAAGACGGTGCCGTCCTCCTGGATGTCGACCGAAGCGCCGGTCTCATCCTGGATACCGCGGATGACCTTACCGCCGGAACCGATGACGTCGCGGATCTTGTCGGTCGGAACCTGGATGGAGACGATGCGCGGAGCGGTGCTGCGCGTGGTGTGGCGCGGCTCGGGGATCACATCGAGCATCTTCTGCAGGATGAAGGCGCGACCCTCCTTGGCCTGCTGCAGAGCGCGGGCCAGGATGTCGAAGGTGAGGCCGGTGGCCTTGTTGTCCATCTGCAGGGCGGTGATGCCCTCGGTGGTGCCGGTGACCTTAAAGTCCATGTCGCCCAGGAAGTCCTCGAGACCCTGGATGTCGGACAGGACCACGGTCTTGCCCTCCTCCTGGATCAGGCCCATGGCGATACCGGAGACCGGGCGCTTAATGGGCACGCCGCCGTCCATAAGGGCGAGCGTGGAACCGCAGGTCGAAGCCATCGAAGAGGAGCCGTTGGACTCCATGACCTCGGAGACGACGCGGATGGCGTAGGGGAACTCGTTCTCGTCGGGAAGCACCGGAAGCAGTGCGCGCTCAGCCAGATTGCCATGGCCGATCTCGCGGCGCTTGGGGCTGCCCATGCGGCCGGTCTCGCCGGTGCAGAAAGGCGGGAAGTTGTAGTGGTGCATGTAGCGCTTGCCCTCGGTGGGCTCGATGGTATCCAGACGCTGGCCCTCGTTGAGCATGCCGAGCGACAGGACGGAAAGCACCTGGGTCTGGCCACGCTGGAACAGACCGGAGCCGTGAACGAGCGGCAGGTAGTTGTCCTTCACCATGATGGGACGAATCTCGTCGGCGGCACGGCCGTCGACGCGCTCGCCGGTCTCGACGACCATGGTGCGCATGGCCTTCTTCTCGAGCTTCTTGAGCGCCACGGGGATCTCGCGCTCCCAAGCGGCCTGCTCCTCCTCGGTGAACTCGGCGCGGATGGACTCCTTCAGAGCCTCGACCTTACCGATACGGGAGAGCTTGTCGGCGTCGCGAAGGGCGGCAGCCATCTCGTCGTAGTGGGCGAAGATGCGCTCCTGGACCTCCTCGACGGGCTGGTCGAGCGGATACTCCTTCTTGACGATGGGGCCGTTGACCTGCTCCCACTCGGCGACGAACTCATCCTGAGCCTGGCAGAAAGCAGCAAGGGCCTCCTGGCCAAACTTCATGGCGGCAAGCATGTCGTCCTCGGAGATCTCCTCGGCGCCGGCCTCGACCATCGAGATGAAGTCGGCAGAGCCGCCCAGCTCCAGGTCCAGATCGGAGTTCTCGCGCTCCTCGTAGGTGGGGTTGACGATAAACTCGCCGGTCTCCACGTTACGGCCGATGCGCACGCAGGCAAGCGGGCCCTCGAAGGGCACGCCGCCGAGCGTCATGGCCAGAGAGGCACCCATGACGTTGATGACGTCGAAGGGGTTGACCTGGTCGGCGACGAGCGAGGTGGCGACGATGTGCACCTCGTTGCGGAAGCCGTCCGGGAAGCTCGGGCGAATCGGACGGTCGATCATGCGCGCGGTGAGCGTGGCCTTCTCGCTGGGACGGCCCTCACGCTTGAGGTAGCCACCCGGGATGCGGCCGGCTGCGTACATCTTCTCGTTGAAGTCGACGGTCAGCGGGAAGAAGTCGTAGTTCTTGCGCTCCTTGGAGACGACCACGGTGTCGAGCATCGTGGTGTCGCCCTGCTTAACCAGGCACGCGCCGGTAGCCTGCTTGGCAAGCTCGCCGGACTCAAAGGTGTAGGTCTTGCCGTACAGCTCAAAGGTCTTGGATACGAGTGTCATTGTTCTCCTTTACCCCACAGGCCCCTTGCCTGCGGGCTTCTCATGTGACGCGGGCCCCCTGCCCCCGCCACGCTTCAGAGCGTGATTGTTCACGCCCTTACACAAAAAGAGCGTCCCGCATGCAGGACGCTCTTAGCATGTACAAGTTCGCTACTGAATATTGTCGCGAATGCCCAGAGCCTTGATGAGCTCACGGTACTCGACGATGTCGTTCTTCTTGATGTAGGAGAGAAGACGACGACGACGGCCGACGAGCATGAGCAGGCCACGACGGGTGTGGAAGTCCTTCTGGTGGGACTTCATGTGCTCGGTCAGCTCCTTGATGCGCTCGGACAGGATGGCGACCTGAACCTTGGGGTTGCCGGTGTCGACCGGGGTGTTACCGAACTGGGCAGTCAGCTCCGCCTTGCGCTCTTTGGAAACAGTCATTGTTTCACCTTTCGTTTTGCGTCGCCATCGGGCGACTCGATTCGCCTCGGACTGGGAAGCCGCCGGTGGAGCGAGCAACCAAGGTCGAGGTACCAACAGGTCGGTATGTTACCACAAGCAGCCCGCGCCTGCGCATCATCACCGACCCAACATGAATTCCATCGCACGGAGGCGCTGATCGGTATGCGTCGCCGCCCACACATGCGAAAGGCCGAGCAGGAACGCCGCCGTATGCGGGTCGATTTTCTCGGCCATGAGCGCATCGAAGGTCATGGACATGAGGGCGCGCAGCCATGCGGTCTCACCGGTCGACACCAGCTCGGCACCCGGAACGCTCGACGCGCACGATCCGCACATGAGCCCGCCCGCCTGTGGTGAAAAATACGACAGCATGGGGTCTCCGCACAGCACGCAGGCCGAAAAATCGGGTCGATAGCCAACCTGCGACAGCAGCTTAAAGACATATGCCGCCACAAGTAGGTCCATATGTGCCGAGTCAAGCCCGCTGCCCACCAGGGCAAGCGCTCGCTGCGTGATGGCAAAGGTAAACGGGTCCTCGGCGTCCTCGAACGAGCACACGCGCGCGACCTCGGCGATCGCGCTTGCGGCGCAAGTCGTCTCGTAATCGGGCGCAGCGCCGAGCGGCGCCTCCATAAGCTCGGCCTGGGAAACCACGTCGAGTGACCGTCCATGTGCGAGCAGCATATCGACCGTACAGAAAAGCTCGCAGCGCGCAGCCAGGCGTCCGCCGGGTTTGCGGGCGCCCTTTGCCACGGCACGAACCTGCCGACCCCGCTCGTCAAGCATCGTCAAGATCAGGTCGGTCTCTTTGAGCTTCGTCTTGTCGAGGACGAGCACTTTCGTGCGATATGTCCGGGAGCCTGCCATGCGCGCCGCGCGTCCTTAGTCCTCGGCGTTGTAGCCAAAGCGGCGAATCTGGGCCTCGTCGTCACGCCAGCCGGCCTTGACCTTCACGTCCAGCTCCAAAAAGACCTGCGTGCCAAAAATGCGTTCAAGATCGCGTCGGGCGTCGATACCGATATGCTTGATCATCTCGCCGCCCTTGCCGATGATGATGCCCTTTTGGCCCTCGCGCTCGACGTAAATGGTGGCGTGAACGCGCAGCACCTTCTTGGTCTGCTCGAGCGCATCGCAGATCACGCCAACGGAGTGCGGAATCTCATCACGGGTGCGGCGCAAGACCTTCTCGCGCACAAACTCGGCAACGAGCGTCTCATCGGAAGCGTCGGTACCCATGTCCTCGGGGAACCAACGCGGCCCCTCGGGCAAAAAGTGCGCAACGGTCTCTATAAAGGCATCGACGTTGAAGTTCTTGACCGACGACGTCACGATCTCGTCGTCATATTCCATGAGCTCGTGGGCGGCCTTAAGCTGCTCCATGACCTGTGCGGGGTCGGCCTCATCGGCCTTTGTGAGCACCAAGACCTTCTTGGAACGGGCATTCTTGACGCGCTCGGCAACCCAGGCATCTCCCCTGCCAATGGGCTTGGTGGCATCAATTAAAAACGCGACGACGTCGACATCGTTCAGCTCGAACAGCGCGCTCTTGTTGAGCTCGGACCCCAGACCGTCCTTGGGCTTGTGAATACCCGGGGTATCGACAAAGACCAGCTGGTAGCCGGGACGGTTGACGACGGCGCGCATGCGACGGCGGGTCGTCTGTGCCACCGGCGAGGTGATGGCGACCTTTTTGCCATAGCAGGCGTTGAGCAGCGTGGACTTGCCGGCGTTGGGACGACCGACCAGGGCCACAAAACCGCTGCGGAAACCGGGTTCCACGTCGCCAAAGCCCGCGAGGTTGTCGTCCTCGTCGCACAGGGCGTCGAGCTCCTCGTCGCTCATGCCCTCAAACGGGTCGAACTCCTCGACATCCTCGAGCTCCTCGGTATCCACCGCGTCCAGGACCTCGTCATCCAAAACTTCATCGGTAGGCTGCATATTGTCGGACATGGGAATCCCTTTCTAAATAAAGTCAAGCGCGTGGGCAAAGACAAGCAAGCCCACGATCGCGGCGGTAATGGAAAGAACGTATACAGAGGCAGCGGCGATATCCTTCGCACGTTTGGCCAGTGGATGCAGCTCCTGGGTCGCCAGGTCGACGATAGCCTCCATAGCGGTGTTGCACAGCTCACCGTGAATCACCAGGCCACAACAGATGATAATCGTGGCCCACTCGGCAATATCGAGCCCCACGATGCAGCCGGCAATGACGGTACACATGCCCGCTACGAGCATGACCTTGATATTGCGCTCGGTCTTGACGGCGGTGACGAAGCCCTCCATGGCGTAGGAAAACGACTTTAAGAAGGACGGATGGTCCTTGTTCGATCCGGGAATCATAGACGGCTCCTAGTCGTGGGCGTGGTTGGTGATGGGGCCGACGTGGACTAGCTTAGGGTCCTCGCCGCGCTCAAGCGCCAGATCGCGCAGGATGGCGTCCTCGCGGGCCTCCATGACCTCGGCCTCGTCGTCCTCGATGTGGTCATAGCCCAGCAGGTGCAGCATGCCGTGTACGAGCATCAGACGGCACTCGTCAGCGGGGCTATTGCCAAAACCGGGGGCCTGACGGGCAATAACCTGCGGGGCCAAGATAATATCGCCGAGCTCGAGCGTCTCATCGGCGGGAATGTCATCGTCAAAGGCCGAATCGCACTCAAACGAGAGCACATCGGTGGTGCGGTCGATACCGCGCCACTCGTGGTTGAGCTCGTGCATCTCGTCCTCGTCGACATACGAAAGGGAAATCTCGACTTCACGTTCAACGCCCTCGGCGGCAAGCACGACCTCGCAGATGTGCTCCACCTCCCGCACGTCGAGCAGCGTATCGAGCTCGGCATCGTTGCTGATCAATACACTCAACGGGACTCCTTTCGGTCACGTACGCGTTTCTCGCGCACATCATCATAAGTATCGTATGCCTCGACGATACGTCCCACCAAGGCATGGCGTACCACGTCGGCGCGCTCCAGGTGCGCAAACGCCACATCGTCGACACGGCCCAAAATCTTCTCGACATCCGCCAAGCCACCACGACGACCCACCAGGTCGCGCTGGCTCAGGTCGCCGGTGATCACGAACTTGGAGTTGAACCCAAGGCGTGTCAGGAACATCTTCATCTGCTCGGGCGTGGTATTTTGCGCCTCGTCGAGCACCACGAAGGCATCACTCAGCGTGCGGCCGCGCATGTAGGCAAGCGGGGCGATCTCGATCACGCCACGCTCCATAAGCTCATCGGTGCGCTCGCGATCCATCATGTCAAAAAGGGCGTCGTAGAGCGGACGCATGTAGGGGTCGATCTTTTCCTCAAGGGTACCGGGCAAAAAGCCCAGATTCTCCCCGGCCTCGACAACCGGACGCGTCAAGATCAAACGGCCCACCTCGTGACGCTTGAGCGCGGCAACGGCGAGCGCCATGGCCAGATAAGTCTTACCGGTGCCGGCAGGACCCAGGCCAAACGTGATGGTATGCGAGCGAATGGCATCCACATAGCGCTTTTGGCCGAGCGTTTTGGGGCGAATGGCACGACCGCGATACGAAAGCAGCACGTCATCGCGAAGCGACGTAGCCTCGTGCTCACCGTCGCGCAGAACGGCCAGACAGCGCGAGACATCGTCGGCAGAAAGCGTGCGCCCGGCAGCAGCCTCACGAAAGGCATGTTCGAAAAAACGCGCCACGAGTTCGACCTCATCCGGGTCACCGCTCACGGCGATGCTATCGCCACGGGCGACCACATGGGCGCGAACCAAGTTCTCGAGTGCACGAAGGACGCCGTCGCCGGCGCCCAAAACGCGCGAGGGGTCGATACCCTCGGGAACGATAAGTCTAATCTTCGAGGCTTCCATGAACCTCCCTGCGCGCATGGACCAAGCCGGAATCATCGACTCCGATGATAGCAACATCGAGCAGGCACGGGGCTGTGAGTCCACAGGTATCGTCAAGACGGGCATGATGGAACGAGCCGAGCGTCAGGTTGTCACCATACTCGAGCACGGCACGCTCGACCGTGCGCACGCGACGACGAGCGTCGGCAATAGCGAGCTCCTGTGCGGCGGCCCGCATACGGCGGCTGCGCTCGGCCATAACCTCGGGTGACACCTGGTCGGGCATATCGGCAGCAAGGGTACCGGGACGCTTGCTATAGCGGAACACGTGCATACGCGAGAAACCCACACGACGGCACAGCGCCAGCGACTCCTCGAACTCCTCGTCCGTCTCACCAGGAAAACCGACGATGACATCACACGAAAGAGACGCCTGGGGCAAGTTGGCGCGAATCATACGCACCGTGTCCTCAAAGGCCTCGGCGCTATAGGGACGGCCCATGCGATGCAGAGTCGATGTGCAGCCGGACTGCACGGGCAGGTGCAAAAACGGGGCGATACGCTGCGGATAGCGCGCCATAACCTTAAGCAGGCGCTCAGAGATATCCATGGGCTCGACCGAGGAAATGCGCACATGCGGAATAGACGTGCGCTCCATGATGGCCTCGAGCAGCTCATCGATTTCGACATGCTCGTCGGTCGCGCTCTTGCCATCGTAGGCACCCAGGTTCACACCGGTCAGCACCACCTCGGGCACGCCGGCCTCCTGGGCCTCGCGAACTTGCTCGAGCACGGACTCGACGGGCACGGAGCGCTCGGGGCCGCGTGCCTTCCACACAATGCAATAGGTGCAGCGGTGGTTGCAGCCGTCCTGAATCTTCACGCCCAGGCGAGAGCGACCGAGCGCATCGACCACCTCGCCATCGCTGCAGGCGGGAACGCTATCGGACTCAACGCCCAGCACCTCACAGACACGTTCGGCGACATCGATCTTGGACGGTTCGGCGATCACGCGATCCGAAAGCTCCAACAACTCCTCAGGATGCAAATTGACCACGCAACCGGTCACGAGCACATAGGGCTCGTTTGGATGGGACAGCGCATGACGAACAGCCTTACGGGTCTTGGCCTCGGCCTCGCCCGTAACGGCACAGGTGTTAATGACGATCAAATCGGCATCCTGGGGCTCCACCATAGCAAAGCCCAGGCGCATAAGATCGGCAGTGATACGGTCAGACTCAACCCGGTTGACACGGCAGCCGAGGTTGACGACGGAAATATGGGGTGCGAGCACGCGGGCTCCTTAATCGAGGATATCGTCGAGGGCACTCTTGATACGGTCGGTCACCGACTTCTTACCGAAAGCGACGTCATCGCCCATATCATCGGCAAAAGCACGGAGCAGCTCGCGCTGCTTATTGGAAAGATTGGTGGGAACGACCACGCGCAGTTGCACGATCAGGCGGCCACGCGAACCGCCACCGCCAATGCGCGGCATGCCGTAATTGTTGACGCTCACGGTGTCGCCGTACTGGGCGCCGGCGGGAACCGTCACTTTAACGACCTCGTCGGGCATAATGCCCTCGACCTCGATCTCGCAGCCGAGCGCAGCCTGCGCAATCGAGATATCGCTCACCAGGTACAGGTCGTCACCGTTGCGCTTAAAGCGCTCATGGTCGGCAACGCGCACGTTGACAATCAGGTCGCCCGAAGGCTCGCCGCGAAGGCCGGCCTCGCCAAAGCCGCTCACACGCAGCTGGCGACCGGTCGAAACGCCGGCGGGAATATCGATGTCGATCTTTTCGTGCGAAGGCGTGCGGCCCTGACCGTCGCAGGTCTCGCAGGGATGGTCGATAACCGTGCCCTCGCCATGGCAGTCGGGACAAGGCGAGGAAGACTGAACCTGGCCCAAAAACGATCGCTGAACCGTCGTGACGTAGCCCGTACCGTGGCAGCGACTGCACTGCTTTTCCTGTGCACCCTCGGCCCTACCGGTACCGTTGCAGTCCTCGCAAGGAGCAAGGCGATCATAGCTGATCGTCTTTTTGCAGCCGAGTGCCGCCTCCTCGAGCGTCACCGAAAGCGAGATGGCCATGTCACGTCCGCGACGACGCTCGCGACGGCTGCGGGCGCCACCGCCGGCACCGCCGCCAAAGAACGACGAGAACAAGTCGTCCATGCCCATGCCACCAATAATATCGTTGATATCGACGTAGCCCGAACCACCAGGGCCGTCGGCGGTGCCGTAACGGTCGTAGTTAGCACGCTTCTGCTCATCGGAAAGAACGGAATAGGCCTCGTTGAGCTCCTTGAACTTGGCCTCGGCCTCGGGGTCGTCCGAAACATCCGGATGTACGGTACGGGCCTTCTTTAAAAACGCACGCTTGATCGTCCGCGCGTCGGCATCCTTGTCGACGCCAAGCACCTCGTAGTAATCCCTATTTTCCGACACGACCGAATCCTTCCGACTTTCATTATTGTCACAGTGCGTCCTATACCCAAGCTGGGCCGACCGCAAACAGAGGGTTTGATGTTATTGCATTTGATACGGCGAAAGCATGGCCCGTTGCGAGCAGCTTGCGAACCAAACCGACACGAGCGCGAACATGAAGCCGTTGGCAAAACCGTTGGCAAACTGCATCGCACCGCGCTTCCACCACAGCAGGCTGCGATGAAGCACACCGTCCGAAAGCACCATGAACAGGCCCATGGTAAACGGAATAAAGCACATCACGGCAAAGGCCGAGAACACGCCCGAAATGGCCGACAGCACCAAAAACGGCGCCACGATGCCCATCAGGTAAAAACCGGTACGAGCTTTGCCTTCCAAGCGCTCGGCTTCAACATGGGCGCGGCCGACCAGGTCGCCGCCCGCGGCACCGTTGGTGCCAGCATGACCCATGCCGCTAATGCGGACCTCGTCGCCATCGTGCGTGCCGGCAGGAAACTCAATCGTCCGCTCGGAGGTTACGCGAGTACGACCGCTGCCACCGCAATCAGGGCAGGGGTCGGCCACGACCTTACCGGAACCGCCGCACTCGGGGCAGACCGACTGGAACGCGCCCGCACCAAACAGGAAGGACAGGTCGACGTCGATGTGGCCGCGACCACCGCAGCTTGGGCAGGTATGGGGGTGCTCGGAGGAGACAGAACCCGAACCGCCGCAATGTCCGCACGTATCGAAACGCGTATAGCGCACGGTCTTGCGGGAACCACCCTTGGCCTCCTTGGCGTCGAGTTTGATATCGACGACCACATTGGCGCCGTTCTCGGGATTGTAGGCAGCCTGCCCACGACGCTGCTGGCCCCAGGCGCCACCAAAGGGAAAGCCGCCCTCAAAGGGATTGCCATAGCCCGCGCTGCCGGCGTAGCCGCCACCATAGGGCGAAGCCGTAGGGGCACCGGCAAAGGGATTGCCCGAGCGCATGGCGTCATAGCGCGCACGCTTCTGCTCATCCGAAAGCACGGCGTAGGCTTCGGAAACCTCTTTGAACTTTTCCTCGGCATCCGGCTCTTTGTTGACGTCCGGATGGAGCTTGCGGGCCTTTTGCTGGAAGGCCTTTTGAATATCACGCGAGGTGGCGTCCTTGGAGACACCCAGAATCTCGTAGTAATCTTTTTCGTTCATTGTCGCCATGCGCGGCAACCTCCTGCTCACAGCAGCGTATATATTCCGGTAATTCTACCCGAGCGACCTAAGCTAGACCCCAAAACAGCTCGAACAGAACATTTCCATCGAGCCAGCCCAGGTGGGTGGGCGCCAGACGAGCGCGAACATGACCCGCGACGACATCTGCCGAAGTTAAGGGTCCCTCATGGACCCCGAGCAACTCGGGCACCCAAGTGGCAAGACCCAATTCAAGCGCGCGATCACAGGCAGCTGCCAGCTCATCCGCTGGGATGATGCAAGCTGCACGAACCAACAGGTCGGACGCAACACCGCCCGTCATGCGACAAGACAGCATCAGGTCTTCAGCCGCAGCCTCACGCTGCGACAGATATTCGGCCTCAAACGCCGTCGCGTCATCGTCACGTTGCACCAGACGCACGCGGTACGAATCGCCTCGAGAAGACACGCCGGGGAACAAACCTGCAAGACGGTCGAAATCCTCGGCGTCGAGCATGCCCGCGGCAGAACGGCCCAGGCCCAGGTAGCCCTGGCCGGTCCAGTAGGCAATGTTATGGGCGCACTCATGGCCGTCGAGCGCGTAGCTTGCCACCTCATACGGATGATAGCCGGCCGCACCCAGGCGCTCACGCGCCGCGTCCATGCACGAAGCCTGAAAATCCTCGTCGGGCTCGAGAGACTCGTCACGACACGCCATGCGATAGAGTGGTGTGCCCTCCTCGAGCGTGAGCGGGTAAACCGACACATGATGTGGAGCCGCCGTGAGCACGCCATCGAGTGTGCGCTTCCAACTCGCTACGGTCTGCCCGGGAAGTCCGCACATAAGGTCGCACGACACGTCAATCCCAACGTTCTTGACCGTCGCGATGGCGGCGAGCGCCCGATCGGCATCGTGAATACGGCCGATGGCGGTAAGTTCGGTGTTATCGAGCGTTTGCACGCCCAGAGAGACGCGTGTGACACCAACCTTGGCAAGCGCAGTGGCAAGCTCGGCGGTCAGCGACTCGGGATTGGCCTCGCAGGTAAACTCAACGGGGGCGCACCACGCACGAATACGCCGCGCCAGCTCCACCAGGCGCTCCCCTGCCAGCGACGGCGTGCCGCCACCAACATAGACGGTGCTGATCTGGTCAAGGGCCCCGGCCCTGCCAAAAGCATCGAGGCGCGCATACAGCTGCTCAAAATAGGCATCGAGTGCAGCGTCCAGGGCGCACGGGGAAAAGCTGCGCGAGTCAAAGTCGCAATAGCGGCATTTTTGAGCGCAAAACGGCACGTGCACGTACAGCGCGGTAACGGCCACCCTTAAGCCTCCAGCGGATGAGCGGGCACCGACTCACCGGCGGCAAGAGCGGCCTCGCAGGTCACCACATCGCGCTCGATATCATCGACCAGTGCCATAAACTCCTCGTACGTGGAGCAGCGCACCACCTGAGCGCGCCAGGCGGCGGCATGGGGCATGCCTTTTAAGTACCAGCTTGCGTACGTACGGGCGCGCGACATGAGCGGCAGGAGCTCATGCGTCAGCGTTAGGTGCTCACGCAGGGCGTCCAGGCGCTCGACCGAGGAGCGAGAAGGAACCGGCGTGCCATCGAGCGCAAGGGCTCGGGCATCGCCGAACACCCACGGATTGCCGTAGATGCCGCGCGCGATAAACACCGCACTGGCACCCGAATCTTGCAGATGCTCAGCAGCGTCCTCGGCCGAGAACACATCGCCCGAACCGATCACGGGAATCTCGACGGCATCTGCGACCTCATCAACGACCGACCAATCGGCCTGGCCCGTATAGAGCTGCGTGGCACAGCGACCATGCACCGCCACCGCAGCGGCCCCTGCCCCCTCGAGCATCTGGGCAAACGTCGCGGCATTGCGGTCTTCAGCATAAAAGCCCTTGCGGATCTTCACGGTCACGGGAACATGCGCCGCGCCCACAGCTGCCTCAACAATCTTCTCGGCCAGGTCGGGCGTGCGCATGAGCGCCGAGCCCTCGCCCTTGGTAACGACCTTGCGAGCCGGGCAGGCCATGTTGATATCGATCAACGACAGGCGATCGCCCACGCGCTCCTCGACGGCAGCGACGGCGCTCGCAAACTGATCGGGCTTAGAGCCAAAGAGCTGCACGCAGATCTGCTGCTCCTCGTCGGCCGGCAGCACCAGACGCCACGTCTTGTTACTGGCGTAGGCAAGGCCAGCGACACTCACCATCTCGCTATAAGCAAGCTGAGCACCGCGGCGGCGACACATGATGCGGTAGGCAGGATCGGTCACGCCTGCCATGGGGGCCATAAGGAACGGCTGCTCGGCATAGGCGCCCAGCAGCCGCTTGCTGTATTCAGAAAGCGCCATGGGCCTACTCGTCCACCTTGAGGATCGCCATAAAGGCCTCCTGCGGGACCTCGACCGAGCCGATAGCCTTCATGCGCTTCTTGCCCTCTTTCTGTTTCTCGAGCAGCTTGCGCTTACGCGAGATATCGCCGCCGTAGCACTTGGCAAGCACGTCCTTGCGACGCGCCTTGACGGTGGAGCGGGCAATGATCTTGTTGCCGATAGCACCCTGGATGGGCACCTCGAACAGCTGACGCGGAATGATCTCCTTGAGCTTGTCGCATAGGCCGCGGGCAAGACCGTAGGCCTTGTCCTTATGAACGATAAACGACAGCGCGTCTACCTCGTCGCCCGAAAGCAAAATATCGAGCTTCACAAGCTCGGAGGGACGATACTCGTTGAACTCGTAGTCCAACGAAGCGTAGCCCTTGGTACGGCTCTTGAGCTGGCCAAAGAAGTCCAGGATGAGCTCGGCGAGCGGCATATCAAAGCGCATCTCGACCGATTTGCTCGTCAGGTGAATCATGTCGGTCGTGACACCGCGGTGCTCGATGGCGAGCTGCATGACGGCGCCCGTGTACTCAGGCGGGCAGATGATCTTTGCCTTGAGGTAGGGTTCCTCGATACGCTCGATGCGCGTGGCCTCGGGAAGGTCCTGCGGACTGCGGACATCGATCATTTCGCCGTCGGTCTTGTAGACGTGATAGTCGACCGAGGGACTCGTGGCAATGAGGTCCAGGTTGAACTCGCGCTCCAGGCGCTCCTTGACAACTTCCATATGCAGCAGGCCCAGGAAGCCCACGCGGAAGCCAAAGCCGAGCGCCACCGAGGTCTCGGGCTCCCACACCAACGACGGGTCGTTTACGTGCAGCTTATCGAGCGCGTCACGCAGGTTCTCGTAGTCTTTGTTATCGATCGGGAACAGGCCCGTATAGACCATGGGCTTGGCCTCGCGGTAACCGGGAAGCGGCTCGGGGCAGGGATTCGACGCCCACGTGAGGGTATCGCCCACGCGAACGGCCTCGGGGTCCTTCAGGCCCGTGACCACGTATCCGACCTCACCGACCGTCAGCGCGTCGACCGGGGTCTCGGCGGGACGCTTGACGCCCACGCCGTCGACCAAAAAGTCGCCCTTGGCCTGCATCATGCGCAGGGTATCGCCCTTCTTGATGGAGCCGTCAAAGACGCGCACCGTGGCAACGACGCCACGATACTCGTCGAAGTACGAATCCAGGATGAGTGCCTTGAGCGGCGCATTCGCATCGCCCTTGGGCGGAGAGATCAAAAAGACAATGGACTCCAGCAGATCGTGGATGCCCTCGCCGGTCTTGCCCGATACGCATACGGCATCGTCGGCAGGAATCGCCAGGTCATCCTCGATCTCGGTCTTGACCTCGTCGGGGTGTGCCGATGGCAGGTCGATCTTGTTGATAGCGGGCACGATATCCAGGTTGGCGTTCATGGCGAGCGTCGCGTTGGAGACGGTCTGCGCCTCGACGCCCTGCGTGGCGTCGACAACGAGCACCGCGCCCTCACAGGCTGCCAGCGAGCGCGAGACCTCATAGGTAAAGTCAACGTGGCCCGGCGTATCGATCAGATTGAACTGATACGTCTCGCCATCGTCGGCGTCATAGGACACGCGAACGGCATTGGACTTGATCGTGATACCGCGCTCACGCTCGATATCCATGGTGTCGAGCAGCTGCGACTCCATGTCGCGTTCGTCGACGGTATGGGTGAGCTCGAGGATGCGATCGCTGATCGTGGACTTGCCATGGTCGATGTGCGCAACGATCGAGAAGTTGCGGATGTGGGAAATGTCAATTGAAGTATTCATGCGGACTATCTTACCCGAGCGGTACAAAAAATGGAGCCTGTTCCATAAAACAGGCTCCATTTATGCGCGTAATCTGTGTGGTGTGAAATTTACAACTTAGGCGTTGATGCTGTTCACGAGCTTGGCAAGACCGGACTTGCGGTTGGAAGCCTGGTTCTTGTGGATAACATGCTTGGCGGCAGCCATGTCGAGACGCTTGGTGACGGTCTTGAGGGCAGCCTGGGCCTTCTCGGCATCGCCCTCGGCGACGGCGGACTGGACGTGCTTGGTCAGCGTCTTGAGCTCGGACTTGACAGCCTTGTTACGCATGCGAGCTGCCTCATTGGTGCGGATACGCTTCTTCTGAGACTTGATGTTTGCCACTTCTGGAGTTCCTTTCGAGTTCCTTGCAAAAAATGTATGACACCTCTGAGACACGGTGAGGTCATGCAAGCGCCTACTATAGCACGCTCCCCCTCAAAGGGATAGAACGAATTTGTCAAATAGGCAGGTATCATCACGATTTTCTCAAGATGTTCGTAATCCAGAGCAAAAGCGCGGTCTGAGAATCGGCCGAACCCTTGAGCGCGAGCTCCACATCGACCGCACCCTCGAGCGCTGCAACGAGCTCTGCCATCGAAAAGCGACGTGCCCAGGTCAGATGATTCTTGACCTGCCAGGACTGAAGCTTAAGCGTTGCGGCCAGCTCACGACCCTGCCCGCGCGCATCGAGCGCCTTGGCAACGATCAGCTCGCGAATACGGCCGCACAGCAATGTGTAAGTCCACACGTAGCTCTTGGCGGGCAGTAGATTGAAGAGCTCGAGCGAGCGGCGCATGTCACGGGCCGAGACCGCATTGAGAAAGTCCCAGGGCTGAACCTCGGCCGTACGTACAATCCAGCGCTCAACGTCGGCAAGCTCAATCTGGGGCGCCTCGACCATCTGGGCAAGCTTAGCCAAGTCGTTATCGAGCATGCGAGTGTTTTCACCCGAACGCGAGACGAGTTCCTCGGCTGCCGCCGTCGAGATCGACTTGCCGTGCTGCGTCGCCATCTGCTGAACGCGGCGCGGTAGCTCCCAGCGCTTGGTGCCGGAGCAATCGATCACGGCCTTCTTGTCGATCTTGGCGATCGCCTTATACAGGCGCGTGTTCTTGGCAAGCGAGTCGGCGATGATGAGGCAGACCGTTGTGGGGCTGGGACTTGCGAGGTACTCGACGAGCGGCTCCGAGACAGCCTTAGCGAGCTTTGAGCAGCCATCAAGGATTACCAAGCGAAACTCGCTGCCCATCGGAAAGGTGTTAAGCGATCCGATAATGGACTCGATATCGGGGTCCTTAGTCATGTCGCGCTCGTCGAGGTTAAACTCGACCATACCCGACTTTTCCAGACGCGCTTTCATACGCGAGACGGCGTGATCGCGCTTGACTCCGTCGGTACCGACGATCAGATATGCCGGCAGCAGACCGGTTTCGGACATTGCGCTCCCCTCCCGCAGGCCTTCGTATTCGTTCCGTGCCATTCTAGCCCAGGGGTCCACCACACGCCAACGACGTCGTCACGGTCGCTGGCATCGCATCGCAAAGCCATTTTCAGTCGGCGTGACGGTAATGTCGCCGTGTTCGATGGTGCACGCGAACACGCCGCCCGCTTCCTTCACGGCATCGATGCAGGCATCGGACGGATGACCGTATCGATTCCCCTTGCCCGCGCTCGCGAGGGAAAGCTCGGGTCTCAGAATCTCCAGCAGCGCGGCATCGACCGAAACCTTGGAGCCGTGATGCCCGAGTTTAAGGACATCGATATCCCCCACCTCCTGCACGAATTCCCGTTCTTGGTCGAGCTCGGCATCACCGGTGAGGAGCATACGCAGGCCCTTGTCTTCCTGAACATAAGAGAGCAGCAGGACAAGCGAGTCCTCATTGCCCTCGCCATCCACGGACTCGAATGGCCACATCACGCGGGCGCAAAATGAGCCGATGTCGACCGTATCCCCATGGCGCACCTGCCGATACTCCACGCCAGGTCGGTTCAATACCTCGGCAGGAGCATCCTCCAGCGCATCTGCCGCCACGGCAATCGTTCCGACCGAAAACTGTTCGAGCACGGCAGGCAGACCACCCCAGTGATCCTCATCCCAATGCGTCACAAAGACGGCATCGATATGGTGCACGTTATTGCGAACCAACGCCGCCACCACGCGCTCGTCGAGCCCGCAGTCGACGAGCGCTACTGTGCCGCCCTGGCGGATAAGAATCGCATCGGCCTGGCCCACATCGAGCACCGTCACCGAAGGCGGAGCGAATCGATCCCAGTAGAAGTACGGAATCGCAGCCAAGAGCACCAGGCACGTAAGCCCCACCGCCATAGGACGTGCACGGGGACGCGGCCACCAGACCAGCAGAAACGCCAGCAAACACGGCACTAGGTAAATCCACATGCTATCGGGCGGCACACTCACGGATGCACCCGGCACGGCGGCAAACAGCTGCTCGAAGAACAGCGCGCAATGGGCGGCAATCATGGGCACAATGAGCGCCCAAGTCCGCAACGGTGCCACGAGCGAAAAGGGAACCAACACGATCGAAACAGCAAGCAGTACGCTCACCACCGGACCGATGACCGCATTTGCCAGCGGAGCAATGAGCGAAAACGTACCGAAGGCAGGAATGGTAATGGGGAGCGTCGCCAACTGCGAGCACAGCGTGACGGAAAGCATGCCGGCAACGCCCGACGGAACGCTAAGCTCACCCAAAGCGTAGGTCGCATAGGGGCAAAAGCACAGAATGGCTAAGACGCTGGCACATGAAAGCTGAAAGCCCATCTCGAACAGCACCGTCGGCCTCAGTAGCACAAAGATGGACATGGTTACGAAGAGCGCCGATGCGCCGTGCCGGCGACGACCCGCGCCGTTTACGACAAGCGTCGCGAACACCATGCAGCACGCGCGCACAGCCGAGGGAGACGCGCCCGTAAAGGCAGCGTAGTCCACAAGCGTTATCGCCAATATCGCCCGCTGAAGACCACGTGAGATGCGAGTCTTTTGCAATACGCTCTCGATTACAAACCCCACGATAGCCAAATGGCTGCCCGAGACGGCGATAAGATGCGCCGTCCCCGTCACCGAAAACCAGTCGCCCGCCGGCTGGGCGCGCAGCTCGGCCGAACGACCGCAGACGACACCGGCCATGAGCGCACGCGCCGAGTCAGTCGCAGGCGCGATGGACGCAAGCAGCCCATTTCGCAGCCGAAGCAGCGGCCCCGGAGAGCCCTCATCGACCGACACAATCCGAACGGGTTTAACCTTGCGCACCTCGCCTCGGAGCACGCGCGATCGTCCATATGCATCGTTCTCAAAACGTGAAACGCGACCGATAACACGCGCGTGCGCCCCGACCTTGAGCTCGCGGTCACACGATAGGCGAACCGTTGCCAAGTTCTTACCGTCCGCGCATGCCTCGCAGGTATAGGAATACACGTCGTCGTTTATGGATGGATCGCCCTGCACGACAAACTCGAGGCTGCTTGCCGCTCGACCGTCGAGCGCCTTCGAGGCGCTGAGCGCGCCCACAGCCCACCACGCCGAGACGACCGATCCCGCCACGAGACCCACGGACGCGGCATACAGCCACCGCTTCAAAGGGGCAAGCCGCGCACAAGATTGCGCCAGCACAACGAATACCGCCGCCGCAACGGGAATGGCCCATAGCGGCCCGACCGCCGGCGCCTGCTCCCTCAGCAGCGCATCAGCGGCCACGTTGAGCACCAAGGCGCAGCTCATGCACATGCCGGCACACAAGGCCATCGTCCACGGTATCAGGGGCCGCGGAGGCATCACATGCTCGCGCTCGGTCGCACTCATACGCAGATGCAATCTTTGATTTTGGCAAGCTTCTTCTCGCCGATTCCCGACACACGCATCAGATCGTCAACCGAGGCAAAAGCACCGTTCTTTGTCCGCTCATCGATGATCGACTGTGCCATGGAGGGACCGATACCCGAGAGCGTCTGCAGCTCTGCCGCGCTTGCCGTATTGATGTTTACCAGTCCTGTTGCGCCACTCACGCCCGATGATGCGGAAGTCCCACCATCAACACCGGCTTCCGCAATGGACGTCTGCTGTTCCCCTACCGTTGGAACATGAATCTTCTGCCCATCGACGACCTTAGATGCCCGATTAAGCCCCGTAACGTCTGCCTCGGGCGCCAGCCCGCCGGCGGCATCAATCGCCTGAGCCACCCGCGCGCCATCCTTGAGGCGATATACACCGGGAGACACAACGGCGCCATCAACATCGACATAAACCTCTGCCGCGGCAGACGCCTTAGGCGAAGAGCCTTCGGATGTCTTTCCGCTCGAGGCATCGCCGGATCCCGGCTCCACCAATGAGCCTGAACCGTCAGTGCGCTCAAACGACACGCCGCCAGCACCGCCGCCAAGGTTCGCCATCGCCAAGCCGCTCGCCATCGCAATGACGACCAGTATCGCCACGACCACCGCCTTATGACCGAACAGCTTGTCCGCCAAGCGGTCCATCCGTTTGACCCGTTCGTGTTGTTCGCGCTGCGCCATAGCAAAACCTCCCAACACCATCGTGTCAGGAAAGGAACTCCGCAACAGCCACGCCCCAAAACCGGTTTTCTCGGTCAAACCAGAAGCTGACCAAAACCTTGCGGAAAAGTGTCCATTTATTCAGGTACACGTCGACAGATGAACCGTTTGTCGCCTAATGCCCAGATAGAAAAAGACCGACGATGCAAATGCGCCGCCGGTCTATGCACAAAATTACTCGTGATCTTGGTAAATCTCACGCGGAGCAAGCTCCGAATGTTTGCGTTTTAAGGTCTTAGGGGCCTTATACGTGTTGCTCTCGAAGTCGATGTACTCGGTCTGCTTGAGCAGGCGCTCGATCATCTCCTCGTGATCGAACAGCTCCCAGGCCTCATGCACGGCATCGAGTTTAGCGTGCGTCTCGGGACGGCGCGGCATAAACAGCGTGCAGCAGTCGGGAGCGGCCTCAGTCGAGATATCGAACGTACCGATCTCCTCGGCGCGCGCGATGATCTCCTGCTTGTCCGAACCGATAAGAGGACGGAACACGGGGATCTTCACGGCCTCGTTGACGGCCATGATGTTCTCAAGCGTTTGGGAGGCAACCTGCCCAAGTGATTCGCCCGTAACGATGGCCTTGGCACCCTCGATGTGTGCAATGCGCTCGGCAACCGAATACATAATGCGGCGATACATAATCACGCGCAGGTTGCTGGGACAGGTGACCGAAATCTCACGCTGGCAGTCGCCAAACGGCACCACGTACAGGCGGCCGATCTGGACACCTGGCTCAAGCGCACGGATGATGTCCTGCACCAAATACTCGCTCGTATTGGGCGTCTGCGGACGACCAGAGAAATGCACCGGCACGCACACCGCGCCGCGACGCGCGAGCATCCAGGTCGCCACCGGAGAATCGATGCCCGACGACAGCAGCGTCACGACCTTTCCGGCAGAACCCACCGGCAGACCGCCCACGCCGCGCTCGGAGCGCGCGTACACATAAACGCTACCCTGGACCACCAGTACGTGCACTATCGCATCGGGGTCGTGCATTTGAACCTTTTTATCGGGGAAGGCCTCGCACAGCACCTCGCCCACCTGACGATTGATGTCAATCGAGGTGAGCTCATAGTCGGTATTGGAGCGCTTGGCGTGCACCTTAAACGAATCGAAGGAACCAAACTCGCGCAGCGCCTTCACGGCGGCGGCACAGTACTCCTGAGGGTCACGATTGGTGTGATACGCCAAAGACACACGAGCAACGCCGGGAACGGTGCGAATGACACGCGCCGCCTCGTCGGCCTGATGCTCGTTAAAGGTCACGAGGATATAACCGGAAATTCGAGACACGGCATTCACGGAAAAGGCGGCCAAGGCCGCCTTGATGTTATCCATGAGGATATGCTCAAAATGTGCGCGGTTCTTACCCTTCAGTCCAACCTCGTGATAGTGGACCAGGCAGACGCGAGCCGCCATTTAGGCTTCAGCAACCTTGTGGCCGAGCGCCTTCTCGTAACGGGCCTCGTCGTAAGAGATGTCGCCGTCGACAATCTCGTCCATAGCCATCGAGATGGTGTCGGCACCGGAAAGCCCGATGGTGATGTCATCGACATCCTGGACGGCAAGCACGCGGTTGTGCTGGCCACGCAGCATGCTATTGATGTCGCAGGCGCGCTTGGAGGCAAGCGAAGCGAGCAGGAAGCGGTTGTGATCGGTCTTCTCCAGAAGATCGTCAATGCAAGGCTTTACAACGGACACGGACCTCAGATCCTTTCATGCATATCGAGAACGCGAACGAGCTCATCGGTCGCGCGGTCGAGATCGTCATTTACCACGACGTCGTCGTAGCGGTCGGCAAGGGCAAGCTCATCGGCGGCGTTTGCCATACGCAGCTCAATCGTCTCGGGCGTCTCGGTACCGCGACCGACTAGACGCTCGCGGAGCACCTCAAGCGAAGGCGGCTTGATAAAGATCAGCACGGCCTCGGGGAAACGCTCCTTCACCTGCAGGGCGCCCTGGACATCGATCTCCAAAATCAGAGATGCGCCAGAGGCGAGCTTGGATGTGACCTCGCTCACCAACGTGCCGTAGCAGTTACCGTGGACCTCGGCCCACTCAACAAACTCACCGTTTGCCACGCGGCGGTCGAACTCCTCGCGCGTCAGAAAAAAGTAGTTGACGCCGTCGACCTCACCTTTGCGTGGTGCTCGCGTGGTAGCCGAAACCGTCAGGCCCAGGTTCGAGCGGCGCTCGCGCAAACGAGTGACGAGCGTACCCTTGCCTGCGCCTGACGGTCCAGAAATCACAAAGAGCTTGGAATCCTGAGCGCTCACTTATTTGGTCAGCTGCTCGAGGAGCTGCTCGCGCTGACGGACGCCGAGGCCCTGGACGCGACGGGTAGCGGAGATACCGAGCTCCTCCATGATCTTGGCGGCCTTGGCCTTACCATAACCAGGAAGAGACTCGATGAGGGTGGAAACCTTCATGCGGGAAGCGATGGGGTCATCGGAGTTGAGCACGGACTCGAGGGACTTCTCGCCCTTCTTGATCTGCTCGCGAAGCTCAGCGCGGGCGTGACGTGCGGCAGCAGCCTTCTCAAGAGCCTGCTTGCGCTGCTCATCGGTAAGCTGAGGGAGTGCCATTCGAACCTCCAAATAGTTGGGTTATATCTGATTCAATAATTGGCATTTTAGCACGTAGAACGTACAAAATGCCCAATCGCGGCTCCATAGGTTAGACGATACCCGCAAAAAGTGCAATATACTGCGCCCAAAGTTAAGCCCCTGACCTGCGATTCCACACAAAGGATGGGAAAGTTTACGCAGGCACAGGGGCTATTTTGTGCTAATGAGACCCAAAAGTGGTGACTTAGGGGAATCTTTTACGCGACGTTTTCGACCAGCTCAGCGACGATGGCGTCAAAGGCGGCAACCGGATCGTCGGCACCGGTGATGGGACGGCCCACCACAATGTGGCTTGCGCCACGCTCGATAGCCTGGGAAGGCGTCGCCACGCGGGACTGGTCACCAAGGGCGGCACCCACCGGACGCACACCCGGAGTCACGATCAGGGCATCAGGACCCAGCAGCTCACGCATGTCGTGAGCCTCCATCGGCGAGCACACGATGCCATCGATGCCGTTGGCCTGAGCGAGCTTTGCCAGGCGGGCGGCCTCCTCGGCCACGGGCGACTCGACGCCGATCTCGCTCAAGGCATCCTGATTCATGCTCGTGAGCACGGTGATGGCGACGAGCTTGGCGCGGTCCTCGCGCGCCTCTTCGGCACCCTCGCGGCAGGCAGCGAGCATGGCGCCCGAACCCAAGCCGTGAACCGAGAGCAGGTCGGCACCGGCAAGCGAGGCCGAACGGGCGGCACCGCGAACCTGATGCGGAATATCATGGAACTTAAGGTCAAGGAAGACCTTAAAGCCCAGGTCCTTAAAGGTCTTGACGATCTCGGGGCCCTCAGCGTAATAGAGCGTCATGCCAACCTTGAGCCAGGCGGCATGGCCCGAAAGCTCGTGGGCGAGCTCGAGCGCACGCTCACGATCGCAGTCGAGGGCGACGATTACGCGGTCGCGGGCATCGGTCTCTAGCATTCGAAAGCACCTACCAGCTCGTTGATGTCCTTTACGCCCTGGGACTCGGCCCAGGCCTCGAGCTCGTGCGCGATCTTGAGCGAAGCGCACGGATCGACGAAGTTGGCCATGCCGACCGACACGCAGGTGGCACCGGCCAGGATAAACTCAGCCGCATCCTCGCCGGTCATGACGCCGCCGACACCGTTGATGGGGATATCGACGGCCTGGGCAACCTCCCAGACCATGCGCACGGCGATGTGGTGGCACAGCGGGCCCGAAAGGCCGCCCTTGGGCTTGGCCACGCGGGACTTGCGGGTATGGACGTCGATGGCCATGCCCTGGATGGAGTTGATGACCGAAAGGCCGTCGGCGCCGGCAGCCTCGAGGGCCTTGGCGATCTCAGCGACGTTGACCGGCGCCATCTTCACGAACAGCGGCTTATCGGTCACCTTGCGGCAGGCAGCCATAACGGAAGAGGCGCCCTCGGGCGTGGAGCCCATGGCGGCACCGCCGGCGGCGATATTGGGGCAGCTCACGTTGATCTCGTAGCCGGCAGCCCAGGGGCACAGCTCGACATACATCTCGAGTGCGCGGACAAACTCGTCAACGGAGTGGCCGGCAACCTGACAGATGACCTGGCAGCCGTCCTTGGACAGCTGTTCGAGCCACGGACCGGACTCGCGGGCAAAGGCGGCCACGCCGGGGTTCTGAAGGCCCACGGAGTTGATCATACCGCCGGGAATCTCGGCCATGCGGGGCGCGGGATTTCCGGGCCAGGGCTCGGCAGCGCAACCCTTGGTGGTGATGGCGCCCAGCTGGGAAACATCAAAGAAGTTCTGAAACTGCCAACCGTAGCCAAAGGTACCGGCTGCGGTGTTGATGGGGTTCTGCATCTTGACGCCGCCGAAATCGACGGCCATGTTCACGGTACCCACTAGAAGACCACCACCTTGGAAGCATCGAACACGGGGCCGCACATGCAAGCACCCTTCATACCGTCGACCGTCTCGACATTGCAGGTGTTGCAGGCGCCAAAGCCACAGCTCATCATGCGCTCGAGCGACACCTCGCAGTACGCACCGGCCTCGGCGGCAGCGGCGGCGACTTTCTTCATCATGACGGCGGGGCCGCAGCTGGCGACGTAGTCGTAGCCGCCCTCGCCGAGCAGCTCGGCTGCCGGGTCGGTGCAAAAACCGTGCGAGCCCAGCGAGCCGTCGTCGGTGCACACGTTGACCGTGGCGCCCAGCGCGCGGAACTCATCGACACCCACGGCCTTGGAAGCGGTGCCAAAGCCCAGGCACACGTCGACATCCACGCCCTGCTCGGCAAGCATGCCAGCGAGGCAGAGCACGGGCGGAACACCGATGCCGCCTGCCACGAGCAACGCCTTCCTGGTGCCCTCGGGAACAAGCCAGCCGCGACCGCCAGGGCCCAACAGGTTGGACTTGGAGCCGGGGGTCATCTGCGACAGGCGACGGGTGTCGTCGCCCACGACGGCGTACCACAGCTCGACGGTACCGGCCTCGGCGTCGGCGCGATAGAAGCTCAAGGGCACGCGAAGCAGCGAGGAGGCATCGCCGGGCACGGCGATGTTCACAAACTGACCGGGCTTGAGCGCACTTGCAAGCTTGGGGGCCGAAATAACGAGCGAGAAGATGCCGTCGGCGATCTCCTGGTTCGAGACGACCTCGAAGTCGTGCATGCGTGCAGTGGAAGGTGTGGGCATAGACGCTCCAATCCCCCATGCGATTGCATGGTCAAAACGAACAGAAAGCGCGGCACCGCAAGGGCACCGCGCACAAAAGCGATAAGGCTATGCTAGCAGATGCAGCCGTCGGCGAGCGTCTGCTTACCGCCGACAAACACATCGGTGGCACGACCGGTAAGCGTGCGGCCGGCAAAACCGGAGTTCTCGGCGCGCGACTCGTAACCGTCCTCGCCGACCGTCCAGGTGGCAGAGGGGTCGAACACGGTCAGGTCGGCAACGGAGCCCGCCTTGACCTGAACCTGGTCGAGGCCCAGAATCTCACGAGGCTTGATAGCCATGAGCTCAACCATGCGGCCCACGCTCATCTTGCCCGTGTTGACCAGCTCGGTGAGTACGAGCGACAGGGAGGTCTCGAGGCCGATCATGCCAAAGGGCGCAAGCTCGAACTCGCGGGCCTTCTCCCACGGGGTGTGGGGAGCGTGATCGGTGACGATAGCGTCGACGGTGCCGTCGATGACGCCCTGACGGATGGCCTCGGCATCTTCCTCGGTACGCAGCGGCGGATTGACCTTGAGCGAGGTGTTGTAGGTCTCGTCCAGGTCGTTCTCGGTCAGGAACATGTGGTGCGGGGTAGCCTCGCAGGTAACCTGAACGCCAGCAGCCTTACCGGCACGCACGATCTCCAGACCATGGGCGGTGGAGATGTGCTGGATGTGCAGCTTGGCACCGGTCAGCTTGGCGATCTCGATGTCGCGGGCGATCTGGAGCTCCTCGCCGGCAGCCGGCCAGCCCTCGAGGGCCAGACGGGTCGAGACCTTGCCCTCGTTGATCTGGCCGTGACCGACCAGGTCCTCGTCCTGGCAGTGGCTCATAAAGACCTTGCCGAACATCTTGCCGTAGTCCATGCAGCGACGGAGCATGCCTGCGCCCTGCACGCCGCGGCCGTCGTCGGTGAAGGCGACGGCGCCGTGGGCGACCATATCGCCCATCTCGGACATGGCCTCGCCCTTAAGACCGCGGGTCATGGCGCCCGACGGATAGACGCGGCAGTGGCCGACCTCGGCAGCGCGGGACTTGACGAACTCCACGACAGTGCCGTTATCGGTGACGGGATCGGTGTTGGGCATGGCGCACACGCCGGTAAAGCCGCCCTTGGCAGCTGCGCGGGTACCGCTCTCGATGTCCTCTTTGACCTCGTAGCCGGGCTCGCGAAGGTGAACGTGCATATCCACCAGGCCGGGGACGAGGTACTTGCCGGAAAGGTCGCGGACCTCGGCTCCCTCGACGGCGAGATTCTCGCCGACCTCGGCGATCTTGTCGCCGTCAATCAGGACGTCAACGACACCGTCAAGCTCGACGGACGGGTCGACGACGTGGGCATTCTTAAGAAGCAAGGCCATTATCGGCACCTCCAAGCAGCAGATACAGGATAGCCATACGCACGCAGATACCGGCGTAGACCTGCTCCAGGATGACGGAGCGTTGCGGGTGGTCGGCCATATAGGAGTCGAACTCGACGCCGCGGTTGATGGGACCCGGGTGGCAGATGATCGCATCGGGCTTCATGAGCTTCTCGCGGTCCTTGGTCAGGCCGAAGAGCCTGTGGTACTCGCGAATGGTCGGGAACGGGGCACCCTCGAGGCGCTCCTGCTGCACGCGCAGCATGTAGACGACGTCCAGCTCGGGCAGGACGGAATCGAGGTCGCTCGTCACGTGGTCGCAGCCCAGAACCTCGGGCGCCGGCGGCAGCAGCGTGCCGGGGGCGACGGCGTAGGTCTCGCAGCCCATGATCTTAAGGGCGGGGATCAGCGAGCCGCAGACGCGGGAGTGCGCGATATCGCCGACGACAGCGACCTTCAGACCGTGGAAGTCACCCTTGTGCTCCCAGATGGTGTACAGGTCGAGAAGGGCCTGCGTGGGATGGTTGTGCTTGCCGTCGCCGGCGCAGATGACGCTCGCGGGCGAGTTCTGCGTGACGATGTAGGGAGCACCGGCGTGCTTATCGCGCACGACGATGCAGTCGATCTTGTAGGCGTTGAGGGTCTCGACGGTGTCGACGAGGCTCTCACCCTTGACCGTGGAGGTCGAGGAGCCGCCAAAGTTAAGGCTATCGGCCGAAAGACGCTTCTCGGCGAGCTCGAAGGAGCTGCGGGTGCGCGTCGAGGGCTCGTTGAACATGTTGACGATGGTCTTGCCCTTGAGCGTGGGGACCTTCTTGATCGCCCGCTCGTTGACCTCGGAGAACGCCTTGGCGGTCTCGAGGATGAGCTTGATGTCCTCTTCGGAGTACTCGGTAATGTCGATCAGGTGCTTATGGTTGAACGCCACGGTACTACTCACCTCCCAGCGGCGCGGAGCCCACGTGGGAACCCGGCGCGACGTCGTTAATCTCGACGGCGGTGTGGCCGTCGACTTCCTTCATATATAGGTGCACGTTCTCCTCATGCGACGAGGGAACGTTCTTGCCGACAAAGTCCGGCGAGATGGGGAGCTCGCGGTGACCGCGGTCAACGAGAACTGCCAGCTCAATACGGCTCGGACGGCCCAGGTCCATGACGGCGTCCAGAGCGGCGCGGATGGTACGGCCCGTGTACAGGATGTCGTCCACCAGCACGACGCGCTTGCCGTCGACGCTAAAGGGAATGTTGGTGGCGTGGATCGCGGGAGCGAAATTGGTAGCGTAGTCATCACGGTAGAAGCTGATGTCGAGGCTGCCGAGCGGAACTTCGACGCCCTCGATCTCCTTGATCTCCTCGGCGAGTTTCTTTGCCAGAAGGTCGCCGCGCGTGACGATGCCGACCAGAGCGAGGTCTTCACAGCCCTCGTTGCGCTCGAGAATCTCGTGCGCGATGCGGGTCATCGCTCGATTGACGGCGGTCTCGTCCATGATGACCGCCTTGGGGGAAGTCGTGCCCATCGATCTCCTTCCTCACATGTCTTGACTGCTGACACAGTCAAAAAAATAGATGCCCGACCGCTTAAAGCGGACCAGACACCCACAGGAAAGGCTGCTCTTTGGCAGCTATGTAATTCCATGTGGGTATCTCGTACCCCTTTAATGGTCAAGGGATAGTGTAGCCAACCTCGAGCTTAATTGCGAGCGTAAATACAGAGCAATCCGTAAACGGAGCCCAATGCTCCATAAACCTATATATATTTGTGGGACGAGCTTGAAAACGCACGCACGAGCTGGCATAATCCCCTCTGCTGCACGCAAATCGGATCTACGTCCAGGGCCGTAGCGTGGGCACTATCGCCAAAAGAGGAATATCTCTGTGTAGATTGCGCACAGGGAGCGACTTCTGTGCTATAGTTCAGGCTTGTTTGTTAACGCGACATGTTCGTTTGTCGCCCAAGGAGGGTCAGTTATGTCCAAAGTTTGCGAAGTTTGCGGTAAGCACCCCGTTGCCGGTCGCTCCATCAGCCACTCTCACCGCGTCACCAACCGTAAGTTCCGCCCCAACATCCAGCGCGTCTACGTCGTCGTCGATGGTCACCGTCGCAAGATGAACGTTTGCTCCACCTGCCTCAAGTCCGGCAAGGTTGCGCGCTCCTAAATAAGGTCTTACCAACAAGTACCTCGGACTCTCCGGGTCAAAGACCTCGCGTTCACATAGAACTTACCAAAGGCGCCCTCCCCTACGGAGGGCGCCTTTTTGCACTCATTGGGGACAGGCTTACATGAGTGCTTTCACGCATTGGGGACAGACTTAGATGAGTGCTTTCCAAAGCTCACAGTGCATCGACGAACTCACGGCGCTTCGATCGCCACCAGTACGTACCTCACGCCGCCTCGTTCCAGCCCGCGGTGGCCTTGGTTACGCTTGTGGCGCCGATGCCGGTGATACGGGCAATTTGCTTGACCGTGAGATGCGCCCGCCTGAGCCTCAGCAGACAGGCATCGCGATCGGGGCGTGGCAGGGGCTTGAGCATCGCAGGATCTATGCTCGGAAGCACTTCGCGCGCAATGGAAAGGACCTCCTCATCGGGGATCCGCCGGCGTGGAAGAACCTCCACTGACCAGATGCGCTCGGCAACTTCCTTGAGATGCTCGCAATAGCAACGGGAGCCTCCGACAATATCGAGCATAGGGGCCGCATCACAGATGTCAAAGGGATCATAGCCCAGCTCATATGCCTTGTAGCTTGACCAGCGGTACGCCTCGAGTGAGTCGAGCGCACCTTTCACGGGATTGAGATGGATATAGTCGAGCAGTTGCACCGCTTGCGTGTCCGACTCAACAGCGACCCGCGAATAGCGATTATCAAAGAGATGCCCCGTTCTCCCCGTTTTCCCATTGAAATACTTAGCATATGCCGTCAATGCGCACTGCATCGCCTTTGAAAGATTGTCGAACGGATCATCAACCATCAAATGAAAGTGGTTGTCCATAAGGCACCAAGCCAAAACCGCCACTTCATGGCGCGCAAACCTGTCCGAGATATCCGATAGGAAACGATAGCGGTCGGAGTCATCTTCAAAAATAATCTGTTTAGAGTTACCACGGTCAAAGACGTGGTAATAGCCGGTGAGCGAAACGGCGCGGGCGCATCGGGGCATAATCTCTCCTTTCAAAAACTGAACAGGCAACACCTAAAAGGAGAGAAGGAACGCGAAATGCTGAGCCTGTGACCTATTTATATCCAATGAGCGGCAAAAATAGGTCAAGAACGGCAAAATGGCAAATCGATGTCTGTCCCCAATGAGTGAAAGCACTCATGTAAGTCTGTCCCCAATGAGCGGGGCGATGCAGCAGGCAGATAGTTATATTTAAAGCGTTTCAGTTTATTGAAGCGTTTTAGTGTGCCTTTTACAGGAATCTTACCGTTCGCCGAATAATTTCTTGCTATCATGCAAGGCGTAGGGTAAATCTCCGATCGCAAGGAGACACAAATGGTGAAAAAGTCACCGGAAAACACTACTCCCGCAATTGTGGACAACGTAGAGGCGCTTGAGGCTAAGCTCGCTCAGATGCGAGAGGCCCAGGCGCTTTTTGCTACGTACACGCAGGAGCAGGTCGACAAGATCTTCTATGAGGCCGCCATGGCCGCCAACAAGGCTCGTATCCCGTTGGCGAAAATGGCCATCGAGGAGACCGGCCGCGGCGTTCTTGAGGACAAGGTCATCAAGAACCACTACGCCGCAGAGTACATCTACAACGCTTACAAGAACACCAAGACCTGTGGTGTCCTGGAGCGCGACGAGGCTTACGGCATCACCAAGATCGCCGAGCCCATCGGCATCGTGGGCGCCGTCATCCCGACGACCAACCCCACCTCCACCGCAATCTTCAAGACGCTGATCAGCCTGAAGACCCGCAACGCCATCATCATCTCCCCGCACCCGGCTGCCGCCAAGTGCACCATCGCCGCCGCCAAGCTCGTGCTTGACGCCGCCGTCAAGGCTGGTGCCCCCGAGGGCATCATCGGCTGGGTCGATGTCCCCTCCATCGAGCTGACCAACATGGTCATGCGCGACGTCGACATCATCCTCGCCACCGGTGGCCCGGGCATGGTCAAGGCCGCCTACTCCTCGGGCAAGCCCGCCCTGGGCGTTGGCGCCGGTAACACCCCGGTCGTCATCGACGACACCGCCGACGTTCTGCTCGCAGTCAACTCCATCATCCACTCCAAGACCTTCGACAACGGCATGATCTGCGCTTCCGAGCAGTCCGTGACCGTCATCGACACCATCTACGACCAGGTCAAGGCCGAGTTCCAGAAGCGCGGCTGCTACTTCGTCAAGCAGGGTGCCGAGATGGAGGCCCTGCGTGCCGCCATGTTCAAGAACGGCGCCCTCGATCACCGCATCCCCGGCATGGCTGCCGCCAAGATCGCCGAGCTCGCCGGCATCGAGGTTCCCGCCAAGACTAAGATCCTGATCGCCGAGGTCACCTCCACCGACCCCGCCAAGGAGGAGTTCTCCCACGAGAAGCTCTCCCCGGTCCTGGCCATGTACCACGCCAAGGACTTCCAGGAGGCCGTCGACAAGGCCGAGCACCTGGTGCTCGCCGGTGGCCCGGGCCACACCGCCTCTCTGTACGTGCACCCCGCCCAGGCCGAGAAGATCAGCCTGTTCGAGCACGTCATGAAGGCCTGCCGCATCGTCATCAACACCCCGTCCTCGCACGGTGGCATCGGTGACCTGTACAACTTTGGCATGAAGCCGTCTCTGACCCTGGGCTGCGGCTCCTGGGGCGGCAACTCCGTCTCCGAGAACGTTGGGGTGAAGCACTTGATCAACGTTAAGACTGTGGCCGAGCGCCGTGAGAACATGCTGTGGTTCCGCGCTCCCGAGAAGGTCTACTTCAAGAAGGGTTCCACGCCCGTCGCCCTCGACGAGCTGGGCAACGTCATGGGCAAGAAGCGCGCCTTCATCGTTACCGACCAGTTCCTCTTCAAGAATGGCAACACCCGCGCCATCGAGGCCAAGCTCGACGAGATGGGCATCGCCCACGACTGCTTCTACGACGTCGAGCCCGATCCGTCGCTGCAGTGCGCACGTCGCGGCGCCAAGCAGATGGCTCTCTTTGAGCCGGACGTCATCATCGCCGTCGGCGGTGGCTCCGCTATGGACGCCGGCAAGATCATGTGGATGATGTACGAGCACCCCGAGTGCAAGTTTGAGGACATGGCCATGGACTTCATGGACATCCGCAAGCGTATCTTCACCTTCCCCGAGATGGGCAAGAAGGCCTACTTCGTCGCCGTCCCGACCTCCTCGGGTACCGGCTCCGAGTGCACGCCGTTCGCCATCATCACCGACAAGGAGACCGGCATCAAGTGGCCGCTCGCCGACTACGCGCTGCTCCCCAACATGGCTATCGTCGACGCCGACAACTGCATGACCGCCCCGCGCGGCCTGACCGCTGCCTCCGGTATCGACGTCATGACCCACGCCATCGAGTCCTACGTCTCTATCATGGCTTCCGACTACACCAAGGGCCTCTCCGAGCGCGCTGCCAAGCTCGTCTTTGAGAACCTGCCCTCCAGCTTCACGAACGGCGCCAAGGACCCGCACGCCCGCGAGGAGATGCACAACGCCTCCTGCATGGCCGGTATGGCCTTCGCCAACGCCTTCCTGGGCCTCAACCACTCCATGGCTCACAAGCTCGGCGCTTTCCATCACCTGCCCCACGGCCTCGCCAACGCCGTCATCCTGACCCGCGTCATGCGCTACAACGCCGCCGAGGCTCCCGTCAAGATGGGTACCTTCTCCCAGTATCCTTACCCCAACGCGCTGCACAACTACGCCGAGATGGCCAAGTACTGCGGCATCGAGGGCAAGGACGACAAGGAGGTCTTCGAGAACTTCATCACGAAGCTCGAGGAGCTCAAGGACTTCATCGGCGTCAAGAAGACCATCGCCGACTACGGTGTTGACGAGCAGTACTTCCTCGACACCCTCGACGAAATGACCGAGCAGGCATTCAACGACCAGTGCACCGGCGCCAACCCGCGCTACCCGCTCATGAGCGAGATCAAGGAGCTCTACCTGGACGCCTACTACGGCCGCGAGCCCCAGGATTACGCCGTCTGCTAGTTTTAGCACGGTTTTTAACGGCGGGGGTGCACGGGTGTTTCACACACCCCCGCCGTCGCTTCTATCGCATCGTTGAAAGGATGCAACCATGCTGCTACCCGATTCCAAGACCGAGCTCGTCCGCCGTGGCAACAAGGTCGTTTACGACCTGGGCGACAAGATTGTCAAGGTCTTTAACGAGACCAAGCCTGTCTCCGACGTGTTCAACGAGGCTTTGAATCTTGCCCGCATCAATGAGTGCGGCATCCGCAGCCCCAAGGCGCTCGAGGTTTCCCAGCTCGAGAACGCCAACGGCTGGGCGCTCGTGACCGAGAAGGTTCCGGGCACCACCCTTGCCGAGAAGATGACTGCCGAGCCCCAGCGCTTTGGTGAGTACCTCGAGATGTTCGTCGACCTCCAGATCGAGATCCACGGCTACACCTCCCCGCTGCTAAACCGTCAGCGCGACAAGTACGCCCGCATGATCGACAGCCTTGATCAGCTCAATGCCACCACGCGCTACAACCTTCAGGAGCGTCTGGACGGCATGACCAAGGAGTTCAAGGTCTGCCACGGCGACTTCAACCCCTCCAACGTCATCGTCGGCGACGACGGCCAGCTCTATGTGTGCGACTGGGCACACGCCACCCAGGGCTCCCCTGCTGCCGACGTTGCCACCACCTACCTGCTCTTTGCCCTCAACAGCAAGGATCAGGCTGAGGCCTACCTGGAGCTCTACTGCGACCGCGCCGACATGCCCATGCAGGTCGTGCGTCAGTGGACGAGCATCGTCGCCGCTTCCGAGCTCGCTCGTAAGCGCAACGTGAACGATGAGTTCCTGAAGAACTGGATCGACGTCGTCGATTATCAGTAATATCTGAGCGATTTATTTCGCATCGGAGGCACAAGGAAAACCCCGCAGCTCGCATGGGCTGTGGGGTTTTCCTTTTAGATATCGAGGATGCCACAAGATAAAAGGACGGCCCCGCATCTCCCCGATCTGGAGAAATGCGGGGCCGTCCCGTATATCGAACTACAAGCGAAATCGTCGATTAACGGCGTGCTGCCTTCACAAGCTCGGCGACCTTGGCGACGACCTCGTCGATCGCCACATCCTCGCGCTCACCCGTGGCACGGTCCTTGAGCTCAACGGTGCCATTCTTGAGACCACGCTTACCCAGAACGACCTGATACGGGAAGCCCATAAGGTCGTTGTCGGCAAACTTAAAGCCGGGACGCTCGTCGCGGTCGTCGACGACAACCTCGATACCCTCGGCGCACAGGCCATCAACGATCTGCTCGCAGACGGTAGCGCACTCCTCCTTCTTGGGATCGAGCGGAATCACCGCGACCTCGTACGGGGCAACGGAGACCGGCCAGACGATACCGTGCTCGTCGTTGTGCTGCTCCACGACGGCAGCGAGCGAGCGGGACACACCAACGCCGTAGCAGCCCATGATGAGCGGCTTCTCCTTGCCGTCCTCGTCCATAAAGGTAGCACCCATGGCCTCGGAATACTTGGTGCCCAGCTGGAAGACCTGAGAGACCTCGATGCCGCGGGCAGCGGAGAGCGGCTTGCCGCAGTGCGGGCAGGGGTCGCCGGCGACAACGGTGACCAGATCGGCCCACTCATCGACGGTAAAGTCGCGCTCGGGGCAGGCACCGGTAAAGTGATAATCGACCTCGTTGGCACCGCAGGCCCACTGCTTGGACTCGCGCAGGCTCTCGTCGCACACCAGACGGATGCCCTCGGGCAGGTTGACCGGTCCGATAAAGCCCTTGTGCAGGCCGTTCGCCTGAAGCTCCTCGTCGGTCATCATGCGATAGCCCTTGCCAAAGACATGCTCGGCCTTGCAATCGTTGAGCTCGTGATCGCCCGGAACAATGGCCACGACCGGCTTGCCCTCAGCGTCGATGAGTGCCAGCGACTTTCGCGTACCGTTCTCGGGGAAGCCGAAGAACTTTGCAACGGCCTCGATGGTGCCCATACCCGGAGTCTCAACCTTGGTAAGCGTACCATCGCCGGGGCCCTCGGTCACAACGACCTTGGTGCTTGCAGCCTCGTCATCGGCAGCAAAGCCGCAATCGTCGCAGTAGACCAGCGAAGCCTCGCCGGCGTCGGCCAGAGCCATGTACTCGACGGAAGTGTCGCCGCCGATCTCGCCGGAGTCGGCGACAACGGGCAGGGCCTTGATGTAGCAGCGCTCGCAAATGTTGGCGTACGCCTGCTTCATCTTGTCGTACTCCTCCTGCAGGCTCTCCGGCGTGGCGGAGAAGCTGTAGGCGTCCTTCATGATGAACTCGCGGCCGCGCATCAGGCCAAAGCGGGGACGGAACTCGTCGCGGAACTTATCCTGGATGTGGTACAGGTTGACGGGCAGCTGTTTGTAGGAGCGCAGCTCGTTGCGCACCAGGGCCGTGACGGTCTCCTCGTGCGTGGGGCCCAGGACGAACTCGCGACCATGACGGTCGTCAAAGCGCACAAGCTCCTTGCCATAGGCATCGATACGGCCGGACTCACGCCACAGCTCGGCATCGACCATGATGGGCATCATGAGCTCCTGGGCGCCGGCAGCGTCCATCTCGTCGCGCACGATGTTCTCGAACTTACGAATCGAGCGCCATGCGAGCGGCAGATAAGAATACAGACCGGCGGCCTCCTTGCGGATCATGCCGGCACGAAGCAGCAGGCGGTGGCTGGCGAGCTCAGCGTCCGCCGGATCCTCTTTAAGCGTCGGCGCATAGAGCTTAGACATATACATTGCTCGGGTCATTTATTTCTCCTCAATAAGCTTGTCGACCTCGGCCATAAGCGCGTCGACAATTTGGTCCTCAGCTACTTTACCAATGATCTGGCCATGCGAAAAGAGCAAGGCCTGACCACGTCCGCAAGCAACGCCCAGGTCGGCATCGGAAGCCTCACCGGGGCCATTAACGGCACATCCCATCACAGCGATCGAAAGCGGCGCGGAGTAGTTCTTAAGCCGCTCGGTTACTTCCTCGGCGATGGGAATCAGGTTAACCTGGCAGCGGGCGCACGTGGGGCACGAGACAATCTCGGGGCCACGGCGACGCAGGCCCAACGACTGCAGAATACCCCAGGCAACCGGCGGCTCCTCAACCGGATCGGCTGTGAGCGACACACGCATGGTGTCGCCAATGCCTTCGGAAAGCAAGATACCCAAGCCTACAGAGCTCTTGATGGTGCCCTGGAGCTTGGTCCCCGCCTCCGTCACGCCCAGGTGAAGCGGAACGTGGGGAATCTCACGCGACAGGGCTCGATAGGTATCGAGCGTCGTTTGCACGCTATGGGCCTTGGCCGAAAGCACAATGTTCGTAAAGCCGCGGTCCTCAAAGTGCTTGACGAAGCGCTCGCTCGACATCACGAGCTTTTCGGGCTGCGTGAGGTCTTCGCGCTCGGCGATATCCTGCTCAAGCGAGCCCGCGTTCACGCCAATACGAATCACGCACCCAGCGGCGCCCGCGGCATCGATCACGGCATCGACCTTGGCCCAATCGCCAATGTTGCCGGGATTGATGCGCAGCTTGGCAGCACCGGCCTCAACGGCACCAATGGCGAGCTTATGGTTAAAGTGAATATCGGCGACGATCGGCACCGGGGACTCAGCACAGATGGTGCGGAAACCCTCAAGCGCGGCCTCGGTGGGCACGCTCACGCGCACGATATCGCAGCCAGCCTGCGCCAACGCGCACACTTGCGCAAGCGTTGCCTGGGCATCAGCGGTATCGGTGCAGGTCATGGACTGAACCACGACCGGAGCGCCGCCACCGATCTGCACGCCGCCCACATGCACGGGGCACGTCAACTCGCGAGGCGAAGGATGGGATAAAGACAATCCAAACACTCCCCTACAGAATAAATCGAAGGATGTCGGAACGAAGCATATAGACAAACAGCAGCACAAAGAGCGCGATGCCCACATAACTCACAATCGTCTGGACCTTGAGCGGAAGCTCGCGGCCAGCAATCTTTTGAATGATCTCGATGACCAGCTTGCCGCCATCGAGTGGTGGGATGGGCAGCAGGTTCATAAAGCCAAGCGAGAACGAAATGAGGGCGGCAAACGAAAGGAACGTGGCAGGGCCGGCAGCAGCAGCCTGTGAGGACATAACGCTAATGCCCACGATCGAAGAAGACTGATCGAGAATCTCCATCGTATGCTGCGGCTGGAGCAGGCGCATCACGCCCTCCGCTGTCTGCACGACATAGGAGAACGAAAGGCGAGCCGACATGATGGGGTCTAAACGGACCACCTGCGTAGAGGCATACACACCTAGGCGCTCGTCCTCTTTGAGCGCAACCGAGGTCGAATGCTGCTTGCCGTCGCGCTCATACTCAATGGCGATATCGTCCTTACCGGCGGCCTTGCCGATGGCATCGTAAACGTCCATCCAGGTAGAGCACGATACTCCGTCAACCGAAAGGATCGCGTCGCCGCCCTCGATACCCGCCTTGGCGGCAATAGACCCCTCGTCAACCTGACCGATCACGTTGGTATCCATCGGCACGGTGACACCCGCAATAGAGTAGATGCTCATAAGCAGCAAAAAGCCCGTCAGGATATTGACGAGAATGCCCGCGAGCAGCATAAAGGCGCGCTTGAGAAAACCCTGGCCCAGATAGGTATGCGAACGCTCTTGCGCAAGGAACTCGGCTTCGCCGCACGGCAGCTCCCACACATCGCCCTCGGCAGTTGAATGTTCGCGATCGAACCGGCGGCCGTCAAAGGTGGTGTAGCCTGCCGCGTCTCGCGGCAGCGTCTGATACTTGGTGGGATAGTAGCTCGGCGAGAGCTTCTCCCCTTCCTCATACCAAGGCGCGATAGAGCCCCAACCCAAAAGCAAGGCGCATGCCTCGAGCACATCCTCCTCGGATAGCTCGAGCTCGGCGGCAAGGTCGGCCACGGTCACACGACCATGACGATAGATAGCCGCGAGCACGCGATCGGCGCAGGAGACGTCGGTCGGATCCATACCGCAGATGGCAGCGTAGCCACCCAGCAGCAGCGGGGTCACGCCAAACTTGGTTCCAATGCGACGCGACGTGTAATGGATGTCAAAGCGGCAAGGCAGGCCCAAAAAGAACTCGGTCACACGGACGCCGCAGGCACGTGCCGCCAAAAAGTGGCCGCCCTCGTGCAAAAACACGAGGACGGAAAGCATCAACAGGCCCCAAAAGACCGATGAGAGAACGCTCAGAACAGTATCCATAAAACGAAAAAGCAATCCTTATGGGTTAGGAACGGGTTGCGGCGAGCACCTGCGCAGCCTTTTCACGCGCCCACGCATCGATGTCGCGAAGCTGCTCAAACGAATCGACCGCCTGCATATCGTGGGCATCCATGCAGGATTCTACAATGCGATCGATATCGGTAAAGCTGCAGCCATCGTGCAGGAAGGCATCGACAGCGACCTCGTTGGCGGCATTGAGCACGCACGGCATGGTGCCACCCGTCTTGCCGGCACGCTCGGCCAGTGCCAGACAGCGGAAGGTATCCATGTCGGCAGCATCAAACGTGAGCTGCCCCAGCTCGCGGAAATCGATACGAGGCGCCGGGGTATCCCAACGCTCGGGATACGAGAACGCGAACTGGATGGGAATACGCATGTCGGAAGCACCGAGATGCGCCATCACGGAGCCGTCGGCGAACTCGACCATAGAGTGAATCTTGGACTGACGCTGCACGACCACGTTAATGAAATCGAGGCCGCAGTTAAACAGATGCATGGCCTCAATTCGCTCCAGGCCCTTGTTCATGAGGGTGGCGGAGTCGATGGTGATCTTGGCGCCCATGGCCCACGTGGGATGTGCAAGGGCATCGGCACGCGTCACGCGATTGAGCTCGTCGCGCGTGCGGCCAAAGAACGGACCGCCCGAGCAGGTGAGCCAAATACAATGAGCCTCGCGCGGGTCCTCCCCCAGATAGCACTGGTAGATGGCGGAGTGCTCAGAGTCGACTGGAATAAGCTGGCCCGGTTGCGCCAACGGCATAAGCAAGTCGCCACCGACGACGAGGGACTCCTTGTTGGCAAGGGCAAGGCGCTTATTCGAGGTCAAGGCCGCATGGCTCGCCTCGAGACCGGCGGCACCCACAATAGCAACGAGCACGCAGTCGACATCGTCGCGACGCGCGAGCTCGCAAACCGCCTGCGCGCCAACGCCGAGCTTCGTTCCCTCGGGCAACTCCTGCAGCACGGCGTCATCGCCATGAGCGACATCGGCCACGGCAACCGCCGGAACCGAGAACTCGCGGGCAGCGGCAACGAGCTCGGAGGTACTAGAGTTAACGGACAGCGCCGTCACCTGCAGGCGATCGGCATGCTGACGGCACACATCAAGTGCCTGGGTGCCGATGGAGCCCGTACAACCCAGGATGGCAACGCGAAGGCGTCCATCGGGGCCATACGTCGTTTGGAAGGACATTACAGCACGCCTCCGATCATCAAAAGCAGCTGAGCGGTAATGCAACCAAAGATAAGCGAGTCGCTACGGTCGAGCATGCCGCCATGGCCCGGGATAAGGTTGCCGGAATCCTTGACGCCCACGCCACGCTTGATGCGCGACTCGATAAGGTCGCCGATAACGCCCAGGACGGACACGACCACGCCGCACAGCAGCGCATAGGGCAGGCTGAGCTTGTAGAAGTGCGTCGCCCACAGGATGAGCCAAATCAAAACCGAGCCCAGGATGCCGCCGACAAACCCCTCCCAGCTCTTTTTGGGAGAGATCTTGGGAACCATCTTGTGCTTACCGATACGGCTGCCCACGATGTAGGCAAACGAATCGGAGACCCAAAGGGACGCGCAAACGCCCACCGAAAGCAGGGCGCCGGCAAAACCGGGCACGGCATCGCGCAGCAGCACGATAGCCGACAACATATAGCCAGTGTAGATGGGTCCCATGAGCGTCACGGCCACATCAGAGATGCGGGTACGCGGCGACCAGACATACCAAATGCCCACAGCGAGCATCAGGGCAAAAAGCAGGGCATTCAGCAACATCGAATCGCCCAACGCCGACAGCGGAAAGAGTACGGCGGCAGCGATACCCATGCGCTCGTTAGCCATCTTGCCATCGAGCCTCGTCATACGGAAAAACTCATAGCAGCACAGACCGCTCATGACGGAAACAAAGATGGCAGTGGGCACGATACCCAAAACCAGGCACAGGATAAAGACAACGGCGTAGACGATACCGGCGGCGGCACGGGTAATAAAGCCCGCCAGCCACGAACCGGTGCCGCTCTTCGCTGCAGGCGCTCCCGCAGTGGCAGCTTTACGCGCAGGCGTCTTGGGAGCAGATGCCTTGGGACGATCGGACACGATTAAGCCTCCTCGGTCTTGCTCAGTCCACCAAACCTACGGTCACGGCCCTGATAGGCCAAAATGGCGTCGACAAGGCCCCAACGATCAAAGTCAGGCCAATAGGTATCGATGACGTAGAACTCGGAATAAGCCACCTGCCACAGCAGATAGTTCGAAAGGCGCAGCTCACCAGAGGTGCGAATCACAAGCTCAGGATCGGGAAGACCGGCGGTATAGAGGTGGGAGGCCACCATGTCGTCATCAATTGCGGCAGGATCAATCTTACCGGCGGCAGCGTCGAGTGCGATCTGACGAACAGCGCGGGTAATCTCGGAACGCGCGCCGTAGTTGACAGCAAGCGCCAGCGTCATACCGGTGTGATCGGCGCACTCGGCAAGACCGCGTTCAAAAACGTCGCAGGTCTTCTTGGGCAGCGCGGAAATGTCACCCAAAAAGACAACGCGCACGTTTTCGCGCTTCAGAAGCGGCAGCTCGTCGATAAACGTCTTGGCAAACAGGTGCATCAAGACGTTGACCTCGTGCTGCGGACGGTTCCAGTTTTCGGTAGAAAACGCATAGGCCGAAAGCACGTCGACGCCCAGACGCACGCAGGCGGTAATAATCTCGCGAAGGGAGACGATACCCGCCTTGTGGCCCTCAGTGCGCGCAAGACCGCGCGACGTAGCCCAACGACCGTTGCCGTCCATGATGCACGAGATATGGTGCGGAATGTTATTGAGGTCAAGGTCGGAAAAACCGACGCCCGCAGGGGCGTCGGCAAAGTACTCGACCAGTTTATGCTCGTCGTATTGCACCTTAGATCTCCATGACCTCGGCTTCTTTTTCCTTCAGAAGCTCCTCGACCTTGGCGACATACTCATCGGTGTGCTTCTGGACCTTGGCCTGCTCGCGACGGACATCGTCCTCGGTGAGCTCCTCATCGCGCTCGAGCTTGTTGTTGAAGTCGCGACGGATGTTACGGATAGACACCTTGGCCTGCTCAGCGTACTCGCGGCACTCCTTGACGAGCTCGCGACGGCGCTCCTCGGTGGGAGCCGGGAACGGCAGACGAACGACGGTGCCATCGGAGTTGGGGGTAATACCCAGATCGGAAGCGCCGATGGCCTTGACGATAGCGTTGATGAGTGCCTTGTCCCACGGCTCGATGAGCAGCATGTGGGCCTCGGGGGTCTTGACGGCGGCAACCTGCGTGACCGGCGTGGGAACACCGTAATAATCGACGGTGATGTCGGACAGAATGTTGGCATTGGCGCGGCCGGTACGAACCTTGGAGAAGTTATGCTTGAGGGACTCGAGCGACTTGTCCATGTGGGCGGTGATGTTCTCTGCCATGCTTAATCCTCCTGATAGACGAGCGTGCCGACGGGCTCACCCGAAAGCGCGCGCTTGACGGTGTCCTCGCCATCGATGTTGAGGACCAAAATCGGCATACGGTTATCCTGGCACAAAGCCGTAGCCGTGGAATCCATAACCTGCAGACCGCGGACGAGAACCTCGTGATAGGTAATCTTGTCAAAGCGGACGGCATCGGCGCACTTGACGGGATCCTTGTCGTAGATGCCGTCAACCTTGGTGGCTTTAATCAGAATCTCGGCGCCGATCTCGCACGCACGAAGAGCCGCGGCGGTGTCGGTCGTAAAGTACGGATTGCCCGAACCAGCGGCAAAAATAACGACGTTGCCCTTGGAAAGGTGGTTGATGGCGCGACGGCGAATATAGGGCTCGCAGATCTCGTTCATCTGGATAGCGCTCATCACGCGGCAGGGAACATCGTTGTGCTCGAAGGCATCCTGCAGGGCGAGCGCGTTCATAACGGTCGCGAGCATGCCCATATAATCGGCCTGAGCACGCTCCATGCCACCGGCAGCGCCTGCCATGCCGCGGAAAATATTGCCGCCGCCGACAACGACGCCGACCTCATGGCCAACGGCGAGCAGCTCCTTGACCTGCTTGGCAAGATGGTCGGTAACCTTGGGGTCGATGCCATATTGGCCGTCGCCCATCAGTGCTTCGCCGGAAAGCTTAAGAAGCACGCGTTTATATCGGATGTCGGACAAAGCGATCCTCCTTTAATTAGACTCTCAATATGATATCAAAGGCTCTGATAAGAGCCATGAAAAAGCAGGCTGTGAGTAAAACCCACAGCCTGCTCATTACCAGCTACAAGAGCTTATTTACTCGCCACGGACCAGACGGTCAAAGGCAACGACGGTAATGGTGTCGCCGAGCTCCTTGGAGACCTGCTCAGCGTACTTCTTGATGGTGAGGGAGCTGTCCTTGATGAACTCCTGCTCGGTGAGCACGGACTGCTTGTAGAACTTCTCCAGACGGCCGACAGCCATCTTCTCCTGGATAGCCTCGGGCTTGCCGGACTCGGCAGCCTGGGCCATGTAGATCTGCTTCTCGTGCTCGACGGTCTCGGCCGGAACCTGATCGCGGGTAGCGCAGATCGGGGCGACGGCAGCAACCTGAAGGGCAACGTCGTGAGCGAAGGTCTTGAAGGACTCAGCCTGAGCGGTCTCGGCCTTCTCGAAGGCGAACTCGACGAGGACGCCGATCTTACCACCCATGTGGATGTAAGAAGCGAGCGCGCCGTTCTCAGCCTTACGGGCAGCGAAGCGGGAGATCTTCATGTTCTCGCCCATGATGTGAATCATCTCGGTGAGCTCGGAGGAAACGGTCTCCTCGCCCATCGGCTTCTCGAGCAGAGCGTCGACGTCAGCAGGCTCGGTGGTAGCGACAACCTCAGCGACCTTGGAAGCAAAGCCAGTGAACTTGGCGTTGGAGCCAACGAAGTCGGTCTCGCAGGAGAGCTCGAGCAGAGCGCCGGTCTTGCCATCCTCGGAGACGAACGCGGCGACAGCGCCCTCGTTGGTCTCACGGCCAGCCTTCTTGGCAGCCTTGGCAAGGCCGTTCTTACGCAGGACGTCGACAGCGGCGTCCATGTCGCCGTCAGCCTCGACGAGAGCCTTCTTGCACTCCATCATCGGGGAGTCGGTCATCTCGCGGAGCTGCTTGACCATAGCGGCGGTAATCTGGGCCATTGTGGTTCCTTTCAAAGAGATGAAAAAGAATTAACTAAGACTGATTTACTCGGCCTTGGGCTCAGCGGCCATCTCGGCCTCGGAGACCTGCTCCTTGCCGGAGCCAGCGAGGCAGGCGTCAGCCATGAGCTCGCACATAAGGGTGACAGCGGAGATAGCGTCATCGTTGCAGGGGATGCCGTACTCGACCTCGTCGGGATCGGAGTTGGTGTCGATCAGAGCGACGACGGGGATGTTCAGGCGCTGAGCCTCCTTGATGGCGTTCTCCTCGCGCTTGGTGTCGATGACGAAGAGAGCCTGGGGCAGACCCTTCATGTCGCGGGCGCCACCGAGGTTGGTCTGGAGCTTGGTGAGCTCCTTGCCGAGAACAGCCTGCTCCTTCTTGGGCAGAACAGCCATGCGGCCGTCCTCGACCATGGCCTCGAGCTCCTCCATGCGGTTGATGCGGGAGCGGATGGTGACGAAGTTGGTCAGCATACCGCCGAGCCAACGCTGGTTGATGTAAGGCATGTTGGCGCGCTCAGCAGCGTTCTTGACGGCCTCCTGAGCCTGCTTCTTGGTGCCGACGAACAGCACGTTGCCACCCTTGGCGACGTTCTTGACGAAGGTGTAGGCCTGGTCGGCGTCGAGGATGGTCTGCTTGAGGTCGAGGATGTAGATGCCGTTGCGCTCACCGAAGATGAACGGCTTCATCTTGGGGTTCCAGCGACGGGTCTGGTGACCGAAGTGGCAGCCGGCCTCGAGCAGGGTGCGGATATTAATCTTGGTAGCCATGTTAAACCTCCTGTGGTTTGCCTCCGCGCGGGGTCATCCTCCAAAACCAACCCGGACATGTGCTACCAAAGCCCGGGCACCACGGTATGAAGTAGCCGCGCGTGCGTGATAAAAACATGTTGCCGTGAAGCAACCCGATGAATGATAGCAGGAATGCATCTTCCTGCCAACCCGCAATCAAAACCACACACCTGAGTGCGGCGCGGGACGTCCCAGCCACTATTCGCCGCGGGGATGGGCTTGAGCCACGGCACGTTTGAGCCGATCGGGCGTGAGGTGCGTGTAAATCTGCGTCGTGGACAGGCTCGCATGACCCAGCAGCTCTTGAACCGAGCGCAGGTCCGCACCGCCCTCGAGCAAGTCGGTCGCAAAGGTATGGCGCATCGCATGCGGGGCAATGTCGGCCGGAATGCCGGCGAGCGTCGCCAGCATATGGAACCGCCGCCTGAGCATGGCGGCACTCATGCGATTGCCGCGCGCCGATATAAGCAGCGGATGCGGCCCGGTAGCGGGGTCACGGCGCTTTGCCTGAGCGAGCAACTCCGGCCTCCCCTCCTCAATATAGAGACGCGTCGCCTCGAGCGCACGACGATACAGAGGGACGATACGTTCTTTGCTCCCCTTGCCCCACAGGCGCAGCGTGCGCTCGGACCATGAGATGGATTCCACATTGAGCGCCGCAAGCTCTGAGATGCGGGCACCCGAGGCATAGAGCAACTCGAGCATCGCCGCATCGCGCAGTCCCGCGGGTGTTGAGGTATCGGGGGCTTTGAGGAGTGCCTCCACCTGTTGAGTCGTAAGGACGCCCGGCAGGTCGCGCGGCAGCTTGGGCGATGCGATCGCCGAGACCGCATCGCCCTCGACAATCCCCTCGACAGCCATCCACCGATAGAGTGAGCGAATGGCAGACAGGTGTGCCGCAAGGGTCCGAGCCGCCACCTGGCCACGCGACAGCTCGGCCAAATAGGAACGAACGGTCCGTACGTCGGCGGCGCGAGCGTCGATGCCCTCGCGTTCGCACCAGGCAGCAAAGCGCTCCAGCCTCGAGCCATAGGCCGTCACCGTGTTGGGAGAAAGTCCCTCGACGCGTGCGATATAGGCGATAAACGAGTCAACGGTGTCGTACAGGTCAAAGGCTATGACCGGTCGCCTCCAAACAGATCGGGGCGAGTAGCCAGATAGGCGTCAAGGGCCTCGAGCGCACGGTCCGCATAGGCCTGGTAGCGGTCGCGCTTGCTGCGGCGCTTACCATCCTCGAGTGGCGGCACCAGGCCAAAGTTGACATGCATGGGCTGATAGCCCACGGTGGCAGGATCGGTCGCATAGCCCACGAGCGCACCCAGGGCGCCCACGCGGGGCAACTCGACGCCCGCGGCACCGATAGCCTCGGCATAGGTGTTGAGCGCCGCGAGCAGACCTGTCGCCACGGCTTCCATGTACCCCTCGGTGCCGGTGATCTGACCGGCCAGGCGCACGCCGGTACCGGGCACGGCAAAGGTGCCATCGAGCACGTGCGGGGCGTCGACAAAGGTGTTGCGGTGCATGACACCGTAGCGGAAGAACTCAGCGTTCTCCAGGCCCGGCACCATATGGAAGACGCGCTTCTGCTCGCCAAAGGTCAGGTTGGTCTGGAAGCCCACCAGGTTATAGGCGGTCTTCTCCTTGTTCTCGGCACGCAGCTGAATCGCCGCCCAGGGACGACGTCCGGTACGCGGGTCGGTGAGGCCGACGGGCTTCATGGCGCCAAAGCGAATGGCGTCCTTGCCGGTGCGCGCAACCTCCTCGGCAGGCTGGCAGGCCTGGAACAGATCGCCGCCCTCAAAATCCTTGAGCACCACGCGGTCGGCCGTGGTAAGCGCCTCGATAAAGGCCTCGTACTCCTCCTTATTGAGCGGAGCGTTGAGATAGTCGCCGCTCCCCTGCTCCTCGTAGCGCGACTGCGAGAACAGCACGTCCATATCGAGCGTGGAGGCATCGACGATCGGCGCCGCGGCATCGAAGAACGCAAGGGCGTCGCCACCGACGAGCTTCATGACCTCTTCGCTCAGCGCCGGCGAGCACAAGGGGCCGGCGGCAATGACCACGTGACCCTCGGGAATCTGCGTGACCTCGCCGTGAATGATCTCGATATTGGGACGGGCGGCAACCTCGGCCTCGACAAGCTCGGAAAACTTGACGCGGTCGACCGCCAGGGCGCCACCGGCGGGAACAGCCGCGCGATGGGCGCAATCGAGCAGCACCGAACCCATGCGCTCGAGCTCGGCTTTTAGTAGGCCAGCAGCGGAATCTGGACGGGTCGACTTAAACGAATTGGAGCAGACGAGCTCTGCCAGGTGATCGGTATGGTGAGCCGGGGAGCTCACCTGGGGGCGCATCTCGCACAGCTTTACGGCAAACCCGCGGTCTGCCAGCTGGATCGCGCATTCCGAACCCGCCAGACCGCCACCGATAACCGTCACCTGATCGAACTGCATCTGCAAACACCTTTCTAATTGACACGTTTTCTATTGTGACCGAAGGGCGTCTGGGCGTGAAGGGCAAACTTGGAGGGCGCATACCTTCCATCCATCATGCGCTCGATAAGGCCCTCGAGTTCAAGCGAACCCAAGAGTTTGAGTACGCCGACAGCATCGAGTGAGACGAGCGCCGCGATGTCGTCGACCTTGAGCGGAGAGGCGATGAGCGCATGCATCACGGTCTGCTGTGTTGGATTCAGCTCGGCAATGCCGGGAGCATCGGGGCGCGAGTAGCGCAGGGTGCCGTATATGCGAGAGATAGCCATCTCGATGGACTCCTCGTCGACAATGCAGCAGGCACCGTTCGCAATGAGGTAATTCGTGCCACGCGACTCGGGCGATAGGATCGACCCCGGCACGGCAAGAAGTTCGCGCCCCAAATCCATAGCAGCCTCGGCTGTAGAAAACGTCCCAGAAGGCATACCCGCCTCGGATACAAAGAGGGCTTGCGACAGGGCCGCGATCACGCGATTGCGGCGCGGAAAGGCGAACTTGCGCGGACCCATGCCCCACGGAGAGATCGACACGACCGCGCCACCCGTATCAAGCGTGCGAGTAATAAGCCCCGCGCTCGAACGCGGGTAGACCACGTCGGCGCCCGTCCCCAGCACCACAACGTGTTTGCCGCCGGCGTTGACCGCAGCCCAACCCGAGGCCTGGTCACAACCGACCGCGCCGCCCGAAACTACCGTCACTTCCGCCTCGACCGCCACCTTCGCCGCAAGCTCTGCCACGGCAAGACCATACGGCGAGGCCTTGCGCGCGCCGATGACGGAGAGCGCGGGCGTCGAAAGCACCTCGGGGTTGCCGCGCACATAAAGCGTCTGGGGTACATCAGAAAGCTCCAAAACGGTCTCGGGATACAACGCATCACCTGGATGCAGCTCAAAGGTCCCCTCGGCCATCATTGGTCCCTCCTTCCCTGGTACATCGCCGCCTCGAGCACGTGGTCCTGCGTAACTTGCTCGCTCTCGGCGACATCGGCGATCGTGCGCGCAATGCGAACCAGGCGCACGATGCCACGCCCTGTGAGATGCGTGCGTTTGGATAGGCCGAGTACGCATTTCTCGGCAGCATCATCGAGCTCAAAGGTCGAAACGACGCCGTCAATGGACCGTGACTCATCGTCCTCGGCCTCGGCATCCGCATCGTCCATACGGGATTCGCGCCAGGCGCGAAAGGCGCGACCGCGCACAACGTAGTCACGTAACTCGGCCGACGACATACCCTCCGCACCCTCGATAATCACTTGGGGGTCGGGACGGGTCACATCGATCATCATGTCGATACGGTCGGCCAAAGGACCGCGCAGTTTAGACCGATAGCGCTCGATCATCGCCGCCGAGCAGCGACACGGCACCTCGCGATCGCCCAAAAAGCCGCAGGGGCAGGGATTGCTCGCAGCCAGCAGCTGAAAACGCGACGGGAAGGTAAAGGCCCCGTCGACGCGTACGATCCTCACATAGCCGCGCTCGATAGGCTGTCTGAGCGTCTGCAGCACACCCGTGGGAAACTCGGCAAGCTCGTCCAAAAAGAGCACGCCGCCATGAGCAAGGCTGATCTCACCCGGGTGCACCGGGCGCCCGCCGCCAATGAGGCCAGCCGTTGAAATACTGTGATGGGGGCTTCGAAACGGCCGATGACCTGCCAATAAGCCATCAATGTTCTCACCCAAAACCGAATGGATGCACAGCGCCTCCTGCTGATCCTCAACGGAAAGCTCGGGCAGGATGCCGGTCATACGGCGTGCGAGCATCGTCTTGCCCGATCCCGGAGACCCGATCATGAGCAAGCCGAGTTCTCCTGCCGCCGCAAGCGCCATGCCGCGTTTAGCGACTTCCTGCCCCAGCACGTCTGCATAGTCGAGCTCGGGCTCAAAGGTCGCCTCGACACCCTCGGAATCCAAGTAGTGCCGTGCGGCATCGCCCATGCCGTGAGCAAGCTGAGACAGATGGTCGATAAAGCCGCAATCCACGCCCGCGAGTGGCACATGCTGGTCGGACCTGCCGGCGATAAAAGACAGCCCCATGTCGCGAGCCAATAGCTGAAACGCCACCTCGCCTTTGACAGGAAGCACCGTGCCGTCCAAGCCGAGCTCGCCGGCGATAAGACAACGATCGAGGTTGTCGCGGGGAATCTGACCATCGGCCGCTAGAACCGCGATGGCGATGGGCAGATCAAAGCCGCTACCGGTCTTGCGAATATCGCCGGGCGCCAGATTGACCGTAATGCCCGAGCGCGGGATCTCAAAGCCGGCCGAGCGCATCGCACAGCGAATACGACCACGTGACTCCATCACCTCCATACTCGGTATGCCGAGCATCTGAATGCCCGGAACGCCACCGGCAAGCGAGACCTCGACCGTGACGGGAATCGCCTCGACGCCGCGGATGCAGGCCGCGTGAACGGCAAACGTCTCGAACGCCATCACGACACCTGCCAATCGAACGCGTTGTACTGGTGCTCGATCTCGGCGATATGCCCGCCGCGGATGGTGACACCCACGGCATCGAAGCGAATCGCCTTGAGCGGATAATGCTCCATAAGATAGCAACTTGCGATGCGGCGGTAGCGGCGTTGCTTTTGGGCGTCCACGGCCTCCTCGGGAAAGACCCGCGTGCTGCAATCCAGTGCGACGCGCCTGGTCTTGACCTCGGCCATCACCACGACATCGTCGAGCTCATCGAGCAGCACCAGATCAGCCTCGCCCTCGGTGCAACGATAACCCTGCTCCAGCAAGGTGTAGCCGCGCTCGTTAAAGTAGTCGATGGTGATCAGCTCGCCCAGCATACCCAGCTCGCGGGGACTGAGTCCCTTGATAAACTCGGGCGTCATCGCCCCGCAGTCGAGCTCGCCGTTTTCCCAACGCTCCTTGAGCTGCTGCGTCTTGCTCTTTTTGCTTGCGGCACTCATGGGGTCTCCTTTCCCGCACGCTGCATTGCCCCGATGATGAGGGCACCTTTCATGCGGGTAAGTACCGGAAGCAAACCAAAAGCTGACCAAATGCCGACAAAAAACGGGCCGTACGCAGCAATGGTGTTGCATACGGCCCGCTACCAGCTGGTTTATAAAACTCCAGAAGTCCCTGCCTCCACAATTGACCTAGAAAAGGCGCTCAGTCTGCAGAAAGTTTCCGCAAAAGCTCACGCGGTGCAGCGGACAAAGTCCATGTTTGCGAATGGCCTCGATGTGCTCGGGGCTTGCGTAGCCCTTCGACTCCGCCAGATGGTACTCGGGATACTCGGCATCGTACTCGACCATCATCTCGTCACGCGTGACCTTGGCCATGATGGAAGCCGCAGCGATACAGGCGATCTTGGCATCGCCCTTCACCACGTCGCGCTCGTTAGGAACGGCACCCAACGGGTTGCCGTCCATAAGCACGCAATCGGGCTCGAGCCCCGTATCGGCCACGGCGCCCGCGACGGCGGTACGGATAGCGCGGGCCATACCCATCTCATCGATATCCTTAGGCGCGATATGGCAAAAACCGATCGCCGTCGCCACCTCGGCAATCTTCACTGAGAGCAACTCGCGGCGCGCGGGCGTGAGCTTTTTGGAATCGTTGATACCCCAGACGCGCGGCTCCATAGGAAGACAGACGGCGCACACTGTCAAAGGACCGGCCACCGATCCGCGACCTACCTCGTCGACACCAACGACCACCCCATCGCCGCCAAGCTCATGCATAAGCTCGTACATGTCATTGACGCGCTCGCGCTCGGCAAGCTCTTTGGCATGGCGTTTGAGGGCGCGTTCGCAAGCCTTGATCACCTGCTGGCGCGGATCCTCGCGATAATGCTCCACGAGGGCGGGAATCTCCTCAAACGTAGCGCTCGCCAGCTCGCCAGCAACTTGCGATGCCGAAACCGAGCTCGTCATATTGGCCATACCAGGCCCTCCTTGCATGCAAATCAGATAAAAAGAAGGGCCACCCGAAGGTGACCCTTGCGTCCAAACGAGTGGACAGACGCTGCGATCTTCTTAGCGCTTCTCGGGAATGCGAGCAGCCTTGCCCACCTTGTCGCGGAGGTAGTACAGCTTGGCGCGACGGACGCGACCATGACGAACGACCTCGAGCTTGGCGATCTTGGGGCTGTGAAGCGGGAAGGTACGCTCAACACCGACACCGAAGGACATCTTGCGGACGGTGAAGGTCTCGCGGGCACCGGCGCCGGCCATGCGGATGACGTCGCCCTGGAAGACCTGGATGCGCTCGCGGTCGCCTTCCTTAATGCGGTAGTGAACCTTGACGTTGTCGGCGACGCGAACCTGAGGAATGTCCTCGCGGATCTGCTGACGCTCGATTGCGCGGATGTAATCCATGTGCAATTCCTTACTCTTCTAGAGGTGCCGTACCACCTTGGCCGGCACGTAGTTGAACAAACGTATACGAGTATACACGCGCGGGTTTCTGCTGCAAGAACAATTTTTTACGCAGACAAAAAGACAAAACCAGCACATGAATAACCGCCCGTCTCACGAATGAGACGGGCGGCATGAAGGGGGCTACGCTAGGCGTCTAAACCCAAAACGTTAGGCGGAACGCTTGGCCTCGAGCTTGGCCTGAGCGGCAGCCAGGCGTGCGAGGGGCACGCGGTAGGGCGAGCAGGACACGTAGTCCACGTCGGCCACGTTGAACAGGCCCTTGATGGATTTGGGGTCGCCGCCGTGCTCGCCGCACACGCCAAAGTGCATGTCGGAGTTGGTGGCACGACCTTTCTCGACGGCCATGCGCACGAGCTCCAGCACCGCCGAGTCGATGGTCTCGAAGGGGTTGTCCTTCAAGATCTTCTTGTGCATGTACAGCGGGATGAACTTGGCCTCGGCATCGTCGCGGGAGAAGCCGAAGGTGGTCTGGGTGAGGTCGTTGGTGCCGAAGCAGAAGAAGTCGGCATGATGGGCGATCTCGTCAGCGACCATGCAGGCACGCGGCAGCTCGAGCATCGTGCCCACGGGAATATTGAGCTCGACGCCCTCTTCGTCGGAAACCTCGGCGATTACGCGCTCGATAACCTCGCGGGTCTGGACATGCTCCGCCGTGATGGAGACGAGCGGAACCATGATCTCGGGACGCGGATCGACGCCTTCCTTGATAAGACGGGCAGCAGCCGTGGCGACGGCGCGAACCTGCATGAGCGGCAGATCGCTAAAGACGACGGACAGGCGCACGCCGCGCAGGCCGAGCATGGGGTTCGACTCGACCATGCCGTCGATACGGCGCAGGCGGGCGCGCAGGGCGACAAGCTCTTCCTCGCTGGCGCCAGCGGCTTCCTTCTTGGTGATGGCGATCTCGAGCTCGCGAGGATTATCCAGGAACTCATGAAGCGGCGGATCGAGCAGGCGGACGACCACATCGCGACCGGACATGGTCTTGAACATCGCCAGGAAGTCCTCGGTCTGAACCTTGAGCAGGTCGGCCAGGGCCTGCTGCTTCACGGCCTCATCGTCAGATAGGATAAAGCTCTGGATGATGTTCTTGCGGTCGCCCAGGAACATGTGCTCGGTGCGGCACAGGCCGATGGCCTCGGCGCCAAACTCGAGGGCGAGCGCGGCATCCTCGGGGTTGTCGGCGTTGACGCGCACATGGTTGGCGTGGCCGCCAGTCTCGTCTAAGCGAATCTCGTCGGCCCAGGACAGGATAGTGTCCAGATCGCCGGTGAGCTCGGCCGAGACCAGATCAACGGCGCCGTCGACGACGATACCCTGGGTACCGTCGATGGAGATGACATCACCCTCGCGCAGCACGCGGTCGCTGCCCTCGATGCGTACGACCTTCTCGGCGGCGTCGATGTGGAAGCGTTCGACGCCGCAAACGCAGGGCGTACCCATACCGCGAGCGATAACGGCGGCATGGCTCGTCTTGCCACCGTGGCTGGTCAGGATGCCCTCGGCGGCAACCATACCCTTCAGGTCATCGGGGTTGGTCTCCCAGCGAACCAGAATAACCTTGTGGCCCTCGCTGGCGCGCGCGACGGCATCGTCGCTCGAGAACACGACCTCGCCCACGGCGGCCCCGGGGCTGGCGTTAAGACCGCTGGCCAGAGCCTCGTACTTCTTGGAGGCGTCGAACTGCGGGTGCAGGAGCTGGTCGAGCTGCGCGGGATCGATGCGGCTCACGGCCTCCTCGCGGGTGATCAGGCCCTCCTCGACCATTTCGATGGCGATGCGCAGGGCAGCGGTGGCAGTGCGCTTTCCCACGCGGGTCTGGAGCATCCAGAGCTTACCCTGCTCTATGGTGAACTCGATATCGCACATATCGCGGTAGTGATCCTCAAGCGTCAGGAACACGCGCTCGAGCTCTTCACCTGCGGACTCGAGGCCCGGAGTGGCCTTGAGGTCGGCGATGGGCTCGGTGTTGCGGATGCCGGCGACGACATCCTCGCCCTGGGCGTTGACCAGAAAGTCGCCGTAGAACTCCTTAGTGCCATCGGCCGGGTTGCGCGTAAAGGCGACGCCGGTCGCAGAGGTCTCGCCCTTGTTACCAAAAGCCATGGCCTGGACGTTGACGGCAGTACCGAGCTCGTCGGAGATGCCGTGCTGTTTACGGTAGATGCAGGCGCGCTCGTTCATCCAGCTGCCAAAGACGGCCTGGATGGCAAGGCGTAGCTGGAGCTCCGGATCGTGTGGGAAGACGGGCTTGCCGTCGGCGACCTCGAGCTCGGGATACAGGACGGCCTCGACGTTCTCGGAGAAGATGCCCTTGAAGGTCTCGACGAGCTCCTGCAGGTCCTCGGCCGAAAGCTCGGAATCGACGCGGACGCCGGCGACCAGGCGTGCCTGGGTCAGGGCGTTCTCGAACAGGTCGGCGTCAACACCCATAACGACGTTGGAGAACATCTGGATAAAGCGTCGGTAGCTATCCCAGGCAAAACGCGGATTTTGAGTCTGGGCGATGAGACCCTGAACGGAGTCGTCGTTGAGGCCCAGGTTGAGGACCGTATCCATCATGCCGGGCATGGAAAACGGAGCGCCCGAGCGAACCGACACGAGCAGCGGGTCGGAGGCGTCGCCGAGCTTCTTGCCGCAGCGGGCCTCGAGGTCAGCCTCGGCGGCAACGATCTCATCGAGTGCGCCTTCGGGCCACACGTTGCCGGCGCCGGAGTACTCGACACAGGTCTGGCAGGTAATGGTAAAGCCACCGGGGACCGGCAGACCGATGCGGCTCATCTCGGCAAGGTTTGCGCCCTTGCCGCCAAGCACGAAGTTCATGGACTTATCGCCCTCAGTGACACAGGTGCCCTGGGCGTCGGTTCCAAAACGATAAACCCTCTTGCAATCGCTCACGATACTTCCCCTTCCATGCGCTCTCGCGCACGACCGTGGTAACGAATCGACCCGCCGGATGCGAGCCGTGAGGGAACTATACGGCGGGTTTTGGGCAGGCTTGAGCAGAGGGTGCGCGGTTTGGTAAACGTGTTAAAACTGGCGGTAAACGGTAGGTAAAGGTGGTTACCTTATGAAGATACCACTGCAATAAAAAAGCAGGTCAAGTGCGATATTTTTGCTAAATCGCTTTATCAAAATGCTACTACTATTAGGTGCGGCGGGCGGCGCGGCGGGCGCGGGCTTCTTGGATTTCCTCCAAGTGGCTGATGATCTCGGCAGCGCTCTCCTCGATAGCCTTGCCGTCGGTACGCACCACAAAGCAGCCTAGCCGCTTCATGAGGGCACGAGCTTCCTCAAGCTCGCTGTGCACACTCTCGGGCTCGGCATAGGAGCCGGCAACGGCACGAGCGTAGTCATCGCCCAAGCGGCTATCGCGAATTTCGGAAATCACATCGACGGTCGAAATTAGGCCGAACAGGCGCATCGGGTCAACCTCGTAAATCGACTTGGGCGGCTCCATGCCATGGGCCAAAGGAACATTGGCGACCTTGTAACCCTGATAGGCCAAATACATCGACAGCGGCGTCTTGGACGTGCGGGATACGCCCAGCAGCACGATATCGGCTCCCGAAAGGTCGTCGCAGCCGCGTCCATCATCGTGCTCAACGAAATATTCCATGGCCTCGATACGATGGAAATAGCGGTCATCGGTCCTGTGAATCACGCCCGCGACGCCTTTGGGCGGCACACCGATGAGCGACGATAGCACGGCGAGCGTCGGACCGATCAGGTCGACCGAACGGATATGCAGCATGCCCAGGTAATCGAGCACGCGGGCGCGAAGCGCCGGATCGACAATGGTGTGAAACACGGCAATATCGCGATGGTCGGCATCGACGCGCGGGCCCACAAACGACTCCACCTGCTCCACCGAGGTCACCTTGGGCAGGCGCAACAAACGAAAAGCCCCTTCATCAAATTGCCCGGACGCCGCAAGCACCACCTCACAAGCGGTATCACCGAGCGAGTCGGAGATAACGATAACGGTGGGACGAGCGGTGACCGGGCAATCCATGCGGGGCTCCTTTTGCGCTTACGCGCAGGCTGGCTTACTTTTTGCGGGCAAGCTCACCGATGTTGGCGATGCCGGAGAAAACGGCCTCGAAGCGGTTGAGCAGCTTAAGGCGATTATCGCGAAGCTGCTCGTCCTTGTCCATGACCATGACCTCGTCGAAGAAGCGGTCGATGGGGGCGCGCAGGGCGGCAAGGGCGGCAAATGCGGCCGGGTAATCCTCGGCAGCAAGGGCGGCGTCGACAGCGGTCTGAGCAGCCTCGGAGGCATCGGCAAGCGCGAGCTCGACCTCGCCCATCAAGGCGCGGTCGTACTCCGCGCCCAGCTCGGGCTTGGAGATATGCGCGGCACGGGCATAGGCCGTCGCCAGGTTGTCAAAGGTCTCGGCGTCGTTCTTGCGGGCCTCGTCGAGGGAGGCGCAGCGGGCGAAGAAGACGGACGAGGCGATGATGTGCACCGCAGAGACGGCGGCAACGGTATCGGCCGGGATCTTTTCGTCGCGGGCCATGCTCACCAGGCGGCCATGGAAGAAGTCGCGAACCTGCTGGGCGACCTCGGCGGCGTCGAACTCAATGCCCTGCTCGCTATAGAGTTCAAGGGCAAAATCGATGAGCGACGTGGGGTCGATCGGCAGGCGATCGCGCAGGATGTTGATGATGCCGATAGCGGCACGACGCAGCGCGTAGGGGTCCGAAGAGCCGGTCGGAGGCTCGCCGATGGCAAAGATACCGGCGATGGTATCGAGCTTGTCGGCGCAGGCCACGATGCAGCCGGCGGTGCCCTCGGGCAGCTCGTCACCGGCAAAGCGAGGACGATAGTGATCGCGAATAGCATGAGCGACCTCGTCGTTCTCCCCCATCGCGGTCGCGTAATAACCGCCCATCACGCCCTGCTGGCTCGTGAACTCGACGACGGCGTTGGACACCAGGTCGGCCTTGCACAGGTGCGCGGCACGGCCGGCGTCGGCTGCCAGATGAGCACCCAGGTGTGCCTCACGGGCAATAGCGAGCGCGAGTTGCTCGATGCGCTCGGACTTGGCGAGCACGCTACCGAGTTTCTCCTGGAAGGCGACCTTGGCCAGACGCTCGCGGAACTCGTCGAGGGAGATCTTCAGGTCCTCCTCGTAGAAGAACTTTGCGTCGTCCAGACGGGCGCGCACGACGCGCTCGTTGCCGTCGATCACGCGCTCGGCGTTCTCGGGCTTGCTGTTGGAGACGACCACGAACTCACGCGTGAGCTTGCCCTCGCCGTCATAGATCGGGAAGTAACGCTGGTTGGTGAGCATGGACTCGCAGATGATCTCGTGCGGGACCTTGAGGAACTCCTCATCGAAGGTACCGACGAGCACCGTCGGCCACTCGCAGAGGTTAATGACCTCCTCAAAGACCTTCTTGGGCGTGTCGACATGACAGCCGGGGCGAGCGGCCTCGACCTCGGCGATACCGGCAAGGATGGCCTCACGACGACGCTCGGCAGAAAGCACGCCGGCGTCCTCGAGCACCTGCTCGTAGACGGCGGGGCTGGCAACCACATGGTCGCCAGGGCCAAGTACACGATGACCGCGCGTGGTGTTGCCGCTCGTCACGTCGGCAAACGACACGGGCACAACATCCTCGCCCAAAAGGCAGCAGATCCAGCGGACCGGACGAACAAAAGTCGCATGCTCGTGACCCCAGCGCTGGCTGCGGTAGTTGGGCCACTGCAGGCCGGCGATGGTCTTCTCGCACAGAGCGGTCAGAATCGGCGTAGCCGGTGCGGAGGGAATGTTCTTCTCGGCGAACACATACTCGCGACCGTCAGTATCCTCGCGACGGACCAGGTCCTCGGCAGCCACACCGCACTTGCGGGCAAAGCCCTGGGCGGCCTTGGTGGCGTTACCGTCAGCGTCGAAGGCAATGTTGGCCGCGGGGCCACGCTTGACCTCGTGAACCTCATCGGTCGCGGTGGCGACGTCGGCAACGAGTGCAGCCAGGCGACGCGGACTCGAGATCACGCGGACCTCGCCGTGGGCCAGACCGGCCTCGTCGAGACCCTTGGCGATCATGGTGCCAAGCTGCTTGACGGCATTGTTCAGCGGTGCAGAGGGCATTTCCTCCGTACCGATCTCAAACAGGAAATCCTTAGCGTCTGCCATGGCTTACGCCACCTCGCCTTCCTGGTCGGCATTCTCGTTGACTCCGGCGACCTCGGCCATGTAGGCCTCGCAGCACGCCTTGGCGACGGCGCGGACGCGCAGGATGTAGTTGGCACGCTCGACCGCGGACAGCGCGCCACGGGCATCGAGCAGGTTGAAGGCGTGGCTGCACTTCATGACGCAGTCGTACGCCGGCAGCGGCAGCTTGCGCTCCAGACAGGAGTGGCACTCGGCCTCGTAGTCGTCAAACTTCTGACGCATCATCTCGACGTTGGCGACCTCAAAGTTATAGGCACTGAACTCGCGCTCGTTCTCGAGGAACACGTCGCCATAGGTCATGGGCGTGCCGTCGGGCAGGTAGCTCCACACCAGGTCGTAGACCGAGTTAACGCCCTGGGCGTACATGGCGATACGCTCCAGGCCATAGGTGATCTCGACGGGCACGGGGTCAACCTCGATGCCGCCCACCTGCTGGAAGTACGTAAACTGCGTGACCTCCATGCCATTGAGCCAGACCTCCCAGCCAAGACCCCAGGCGCCGAGCGTCGGGCTCTCCCAGTCGTCCTCGACAAAGCGGACGTCATGGTCGTTGGGGTCCAGACCGATAGCGGCAAGAGACCCCAGGTAGAGCTCCTGGGCGTTAACCGGAGAAGGCTTGATGAGCACCTGGAACTGATAGTAGTGCTGCATGCGGTTGGGGTTCTCGCCGTAGCGGCCGTCGGCGGGACGGCGGCAGGGCTGCGCATAGCAGGTGCGCCACTCGGCGGGACCGAGCGAGCGCAGCGTGGTCGCGGTATGGAAGGTACCGGCACCGACCTCGGAGTCATAGGGCTGCATAATGACGCAGCCCTGCTCGCCCCAGTACTGCTGGAGGCGCAGGATGATGTCTTGGAAGGAAAGCGATGAAGCGTTCATGCCTCTAATATCCCCTCGTCGAAACGATTACACGGTTAGGTACTGTACTATAGCGGTTTTTAGTCGATAGCGCCGATGCGGTTGAGCGGCCAGTAGCGCACAAGCGCCACAGCGATCAAATCAGAGCAATCGACGGGACCAAAGTAGCGTGAGTCGGCAGAGTTTTCGCGGTTGTCGCCCATCACCCACACACACCCGTCGGGGACGGTGTAGGGATAGCTCACCTGAGCGCCGGGCGCTTGAACCGAAAGCGGCCAGCTCATGCCCGCCGTATAGTCCTCGTCGAGCGCTTGGCCGTCAACGACCACCTTGCCATCCTGCAGGTCGACCGTCTGGCCGGCCGTGGCAATAACACGCTTGACAAGAACATCATGCTCGGAGGTGCCATCGGGGTTGTGAAACACCACGATATCGCCCTGCTTGACGGGCTGACCGAGCTCGAGGCTCACCTTTTGTGCCAGGATCTGGTCGCCAATCTCGATCGTGTCCTCCATAGAACCGGTGGGCACCACAAAGGGCTCGACCACAAACGAGCGAATCAAGAAGGTGGCGACCAATGCGATCGCGATGACCGCGATCCACTCAAAAGCGCCCCTCAACGCGGAATGCTGCGATGGAACCATTCTCACTCCTCGCTCTGCGAATACGAAGCGTCCAAAATCTCCTGCGCGTACGCACGCTCCTGGGGCGTAAGGCGCGCCGTCTCGATCAGATCGGGACGCCAGCGGCAGGTGCGCTCGATGGCGTTCTTGCGACGCCAGGCATCGACCTTGGCGTGATCGCCACTCACGAGCACCGGCGGCACGCCTTCGCCGTTGAACTCGGCGGGACGGGTGTACTGCGCGTACTCGAGCAGGCCTCCGTCCTCGGCGGTCGAGAACGACTCGTCCACATTGCTCATCTCGTCGCCCAGGGCGCCGGGAATCAGGCGTACGACGGCATCGGCAACGACCATAGCGGGAAGTTCGCCACCCGTAAGCACGTAGTCGCCGATCGACAGACGCTCATCGGCATACACATATGCACGCTCGTCGACGCCCTCGTAACGGCTGCACACAAACAGTAGGCGTTCGCTTTTAAGCAGGCGCTCTGCCACATGCTGCGTAAAGGGCTCGCCACAGGGGGTAAAGAACACCACGGTGGGCTTGGGACCCTCGGAGCTAATAGCCTCGATGGCCTCGGCGATGGGCTCGACCTTCATGAGCATGCCCTGCCCGCCGCCATACGGCTCATCATCGACGGTGCGATGGCGGTCGTGCGTCCAGTCGCGCAGGTTATACGCCTTAAAATCAAAAAGGCCGGCCTTGCGGGCGCGGCCCAAAATCGACGTGGACATGACGGGCTCAAACATCTCGGGAAAGACCGAAAGGGTCTCAATCAGCATGCTGTCCTCCCTACTTGTCCATATCGATCAAGCCGTCCATAACGTAGACGGAAATTGTTCCTGTGTCGGGAAGATCGAGCACAACCTGCTCGATCACGGGAATCAGCACCTCGCCGTACCGATCACCCTCGACAACCCAAACATCGTTGGCGGGCGTCGACATGATCTCGACAATCGTGCCGAGCGAGCCAAAGCGCTCATCGACCACCTCGCGACCCATAAGGTCGGTATAGGCGGCGTCGAGCGAATCGAGCTCAAAGTCGTCACGATTTGCCAGCACGTAGCATCCGGTGATGCCCTCGGCGGCCGTCAAGTCGTCTATGCCCTCAAACGAGACCAGATCGCCATCGCCCGTATCGGTAACGGACACGACCGTGCAAAAACGGTCGCGCTTAAGCGCCGGCGGCGTCAGGGCGACACGCATACCCGGCTCCAATACAGAAGGAAGCCCCCGCAGCGGCTGCGCGAGGACCTCCCCCTTCCTTCCGTGTGGCTTGACCACACGGGCGATGTTTTTGTACTGGGACCTCAAGGTCCTAGCCCAGAACCTCTACCTCGACAGCAGTGTCGAGGCGAGCGGCCAGTGCACGGGCGAGCGTGCGAATGGCCTTGATGGTACGGCCACGACGGCCGATGACCTTAGCGACGTCATCCTCGGCGACCGAAACCTCAATCGTAGAGGCGTCGTCACCATCGATGACCTCAAGGCTCACGGAATCCGGGTCGTCGACGATCTGAACAACGAGATATTCGACGAGATCGGCGATGCGATCTGAGAGCATTGCCTCACCCTCGAGCTGTGCAGCGTCAACCTCAGGCACGATTTACTCCTCGGCGCCCTCAGCGGCCTCAGCGGCAGCCTTAGCGGCCTCGGCCTCTTTGGCGAGCTGCTTCTTGGACTTCTTGACGACGGTCTCGGTCTTCTCGCCCTCGTTGGCGGCCTTGACCAGAGCAGCGACGGCGTCGGTGAGCTGAGCGCCCTTGGACTGCCAGTCGGCGATCTTCTCGAGGTCGAGGTTGATGGTCTTGGGGGCGGTCATCGGGTTGTAGCGGCCAACCTCCTCGATGATACGACCGTCACGCGGGGCGCGGGAATCGGCGACGACGACACGGTAGTACGGACGCTTCTTAGCGCCGTGACGAGCAAGGCGAATCTTGACTGCCAAAGGAAACTCCTCCAACCAAGCAGCTTTAGGCTGCAACTACAAACAAACAGTTGAACATAATACGCCATCGACGCGGGCAGGTGAAGTCCGTGAGACCAACTTCTTCGGTGTAGTCGAGGGCAAATCCATATCTTAGACAAGAATTCGGGATTTGCAAGCACATACACGCACCCCACATGAGCTGCGCGGTATACTCATGACATGGAAAGACGCGAACATACATACGGTTATGAGGATGCCATGGGCGTCACGCCGCCTCCCTGGACGGGTCCGGCGGTAGGCCTCATGGACCTCGATGCGTTTTTTGCGAGCGTGGAGATGCTCGATCATCCCGAATGGCGTGGAAAGCCGCTCATCGTGGGCGGAGACGCCGATTCGCGTGGCGTCGTGTCCACGTGTTCGTATGAGGCACGTCGCTTTGGCGTGCACTCTGCCATGGCCTCGGCCGAGGCGCGGCGCTTGTGCCCGCAAGCCATTTGGACGCACGGGCACTTTGATCGCTACCGCGAGGTGAGCGCGCAGGTCATGGCGATTCTCGCCGACGAGACCCCGCGCGTTGAGCGCGTATCCATCGACGAAGCCTTTATCGATATCACACCGGGTCGCTTTGCGCCCGAAGACCCGCTGCTGGTTGCGCGGCGTATAAGCGACCGCGTGGCAGGGCTGGGAGTGACCTGTTCCATTGGCGTGGGCTGCAACAAGACGGTCGCAAAGATCGCAAGCGAGCGGGATAAGCCGTTTGGGCTGACCATCGTGCGCCCCGGAACCGAGCAGCGCTTTTTGGCCGCGCTGCCGGTATCTGCCATGAGCGGCATCGGGCGCTCGGCCGAGGAGCGACTGCGCCGCATGCGCATCTACACCCTCGGCGAGCTTTCGCGCGCGCCTGAGTCCACACTGGCCTCTATTTTTGGCGTCAACGGCGAACGCATGCGCCAGCGTGCGCTGGGACTCGAAATCTCTGAAGTCACGAGTCTCGATGAAGAGCGCGAGGTCAAGTCTGTCAGCAATGAACGCACCTTTGCTAAAGATTTGACTGAGCGTGGGGATATTGAGGCGGCGATTGCGCTGTTGGGCGAGTCGGTGGGACGCCGCCTGCGCCGCCAGGGACTAACGGGCGCCACGGTGACGCTCAAGCTCAAGTATTCGTATGGAAGCGGGCGTACGGCACAGCGCCGGCTGCCTCATCCAACCGACGATGAGAACATCTTCGTGGCGGTTGCACTCGAACTGCTCGACAACATCTGGCAGGATGGCATGCATGTTCGCTTAGCAGGCATCGGTATGAGCGACTTCGACCACCAAGGCGGCATCCAGACCGACCTGTTCTGCGAGATCGATGACCGCGGAGCCCAATCCAGCGACCGCCGCGACCTCTCCGTCGCCATCGACGCCGTCCGAGACAAATTCGGCGACACCGCCCTTTCCTTCGGCCGCCAATCCCGCTTCAACGATTAACCGCCTTTGGGCAAAAAGAAAGCCGGGCAGGTGCGGAAAACCGCAACTGCCCGGCGATATGCGTGAGGGTAGCTAAACCCCGTCTTAAATGAGCTACTAGAGGAGGTTGAGGGGGAGCTGGGGGGCGTCTCCCCAGAGTTTCTCGAGGCGGTAGAAGTCGCGGGCTTCGGGAGTGAAGACGTGGACGACAACCGAACCGTAGTCCATGAGCATCCAGGTCTTCTGCTCGCGACCCTCGATGGAGAACGGGTGCTCGCCGCAAGCCTCGGCGACCTTCTCCTCGATCTCGTCGACGATAGAATCGACCTGGCGGTTGTTGGTACCGGTGGCAAGCACAAAGTAGTCGCATACGTCGGAAAGCTCGGTCAGGTCGAGTACCTGAACGTCCTCGCCCTTCTTGTCGTAGGCGGCCTGCGCGGCGGCGCGGGCGACATCCTCGGCGGCGACACCGCTCGCGGACAGCGAGGCGGCAGTGCGGTCGGACGTGGCGGCGAAGCTCTTGTGCTCCACACCTTCAAGAATCTGCTCGTCGGTCATGGTCTCGTCGGCCATGGAATACCTCTTTCTAGACAGCCCGAGCTAGCGCAGCTGGGCGTAATGGTTGTAAATCGTAATAGCCGTGGGATAAAGATAGCGCCCGGACTGGATCACATAGACCAGACCCTGCGCAAAACAGGAGAAGAACAACTCATCGAGCGTAGACTCCCCCACCATCTTGCGCAGCGCATGCGCATAGTCGCCGTGGCGGTTGGGCTCGATGGCATCGGCCACAAAGACCACCATATCGAGCGGCGTCATGTCGCAGGCACCCACGGTGTGACGGTCGACAGCCTGGAAAACGGCCGGCGACAACTCGGGGAAAAGCTGCGGAAGCTCATAGGCGGCAACAGGGCCATGCAAAAGCGGCGTCGCGGCGGAAGGAGAGCCGGCAATCATAATGCCGTAATGCAGAGCGCGCGTGACCAGCTCGTCGTCGGAGAGCACTTTGTCCCAGTCATGGATCAGGCCGGCGGCAGCGGCATCAAAGCGGTCAACGCCGTAGACCTCGGCCAGATGAAGTGCGGTCTCGGCAACACCCAGCGAATGCACATAGCGCTTGCGCTTATCCTTCATGCGAACATCGAGCAGCTCTTGAATGCGCTTGAGCAGCGCGCGCTCATCGCCCTCAAACTGATCCTCTACCGACAACGTAGACCCCCATCACTCAAAATCTTCTTGGCCCAAATCGGCATATAGCCTGCGTTTGCGAATGTAGCCGAGCACGGACTCGCTCGTAAGATAGCGCACGCTCATACCGCGGGCAACTCGCTTACGAATGTTCGTCGAGCTGATCGCCAGCGCCGGAATCTGAATATAGCGCACGTCGAACGGCAGCCCCGACTCTTTGATTCGGGCACGCGCCGTATCGATATCAAAGCCCGGTCGCGTCGCCGCAATAAAGGTAGCAAGCTCAGCGATTCGTTCGGCATCATGCCAGGTCACGATATCGATAATCGCGTCGGCGCCCGTAATAAAGTAAAGCTTTACTTGCGGCGGGTAAAAGTCGCGAAGGGCATGAAGCGTATCGGCCGTATAGGTTACGCCCGGACGGTCGATCTCGAACCGGCTCGCCAAAAAGGCCGGGTTCGCGGCGGTGGCGAGGACCGTCATGGCATAACGGTCCTCGGCAGGCGTCACCGGCTTGTCAAGCTTAAAGGCAGGAGAGCCCGCCGGCATAAAGAGCACAGCGTCCAAGTCGAGCGACTCGCGCGCCTGCTCGGCAGTCACCAAGTGCCCGTAATGAATCGGGTCGAATGTGCCGCCCATAATGCCGAGCCTAAACTCCCGCCCGTCCTCTAGAGGAAGCTCGGGCAGACCGATTCCACCGCGCAGCGACATGGCTTACTCGCCCTCCGAGGTCTCGGCATCGCCCGCGGCATCCGCCGTATCGACAACCTCGACGCCCTCATCCGCAGCATCGGCCACGTCAATGGCTTCAACGGCAACGTCCTCGTCAGCATCCTCGAGCTCCTCGTACTCCGAGAAGTCCTCAGCGCCCTCAAAGTCAAAGGCGCGCTGGCAAATGCGGACCTCGTCGCCCGCACGGCAACCGGCCTTCTCGAGCGCGTCGTCAACACCCATACGCGCAAACTTATGCTGCAGGTAAATGACGGCTTCCTCGTTTTCCCAGTCGGTCTGGATGACCATGCGCTCGATGGCACGACCGACCACGCGGAAGGCACCGGGCTCTTCCTGGACAATGCGGAAACGCTTCTCGCGCTGCAGACGGCGACGCTCCCACTCCTCGTCACGCAGATCGACCGGCTCATCAGAGACCGCCAGCTCGGCGCGAAGCTTAGCCACCTGCTCGCCCACGGCAAGCATCAGCGTGTTCAGGCCGGCGCCCGTAACAGCAGACACGGCAAAGAACATATGGCCATCGTCGAGCGCCGCACGCTTAAGGTCGGCAATCTTGTCGGCCGTGCCCGGCGCATCGCACTTGTTGGCAACGACGATCTGCGGACGCTCCGAAAGCTCGGCGCCATACTGCTCGAGCTCACGGTTAATGATGTGGTAATCCTCGACCGGATCGCGATCCTCAAAACCACCCGTCATGTCGACGACGTGCATGATCAGGGCCGTACGCTCAATGTGGCGCAGGAACTGGTGACCAAGGCCCTTGCCCTCGCTCGCGCCCTCGATGAGACCGGGAACGTCGGCAACGACGTAAGAATATTCGCCGGCACGCACCATGCCGAGGTTCGGTACGAGCGTGGTAAACGGGTAGTCGGCAATCTTGGGACGGGCGGCACTCATGCGCGCGATGAGTGATGACTTACCCACCGAGGGGAAGCCCACGAGCGCGGCATCGGCCATAAGCTTCATCTCGAGCTCGATCCAGTGCTCCTCGGCAGGTTCGCCCAGCTGGGCGAACGCGGGCGCGCGGCGCACCGACGTCACAAAGTGGGTATTGCCCAAACCGCCGGCGCCACCGGGCGCCACGACGACGCGCTCGCCGTCGTGCACCAGGTCGGCAATCTCGAACATCGGGGTCTGCGTCTCGGGGTCGAGCTCGCGCACCACGGTACCCATAGGGACCTTGAGAATCAGGTCCTCGCCGCTCTTACCGTTACGACGGGCACCCTGCCCGTGCGTGCCGCGCTCGGCGCGGAAGTGATGCTTAAAGCGGTAATCGATCAGCGAAGACAGCTGAGCATCGGCCTGGATGACGACATTGCCGCCACGACCGCCGTCGCCGCCATCGGGGCCGCCCTTGGGGACAAATGCCTCGCGCCTAAACGACATGCATCCGGCTCCGCCGTCGCCGCCGCACACGTTAATGCGGCTGATATCGGTGAACTGTGACAACAGAATCGCCTCCTACAAAAAAGAGGGAGACCCTTGAATCCTAAAACTCAAGTGCCTCCCACATATGTGCTCTATGAAGGGTGAATTACGCGTTCGCGAGCGGGCGTACGCTGACCCTGTGCTTGATACCCTTGTGGAACTCAACGGTACCGTCGACCAGCGCGAACAGCGTGTCGTCCTTACCACGGCCAACGTTCTCACCCGGGTGGATGTGCGTGCCGTGCTGACGGACGAGAATCGTGCCCGTGGTTACCGTCTGGCCGGCATAGCGCTTCGTGCCAAGGCGCTGACCGCGGGAGTCACGGCCATTACGGGAGGAACCGAGTCCTTTTTTGTGTGCCATTGTGTATACCTACTCTTTCGTTACGAGTGTAATCTACTCGGCGACGGGAGCCTCGGCAACAGCCTCAGCCTCTGCCTTGACAGCCTTCTTGGCGCGGGAGGTAGCCTGAACCTTCACGATCTTCAGCTTGGTGAGCTGCTGACGGTGACCCTTCAGACGACGATAGCGCTTGCGCTTGTGGAACTTGAAGACCAGCTGCTTCTCGCCCTTGAACTGCTCAACGATCTGAGCGGTAACCTTGGCCTTGGCCAGCTTGTCGGGATCGGTGACGATCTTCTTACCATCGTTGAGGAAGATAACCGGCAGGGTGACCTTATCGCCCTCATTGCCCTCGATCTTCTCGACGGTGATGACATCGTCGGTGGCGACCTTGTACTGCTTGCCGCCCGTGTTAACGATTGCGTACATGTTTACTTGCCCTTCATGCATCAGTTAGTGCAACAGCCGAATATAGTAGCAGGCGAAAATACCCCCGTCAACGAGTATGTGGAGCAAATCCACAAGTTCGCACAGGTATGGGGCTGACGAGTCGGCCCTCGTCGTCCTCGCATGCTTGATTCTGACGCTCGACATCGTAGGAGCAGATGGTCACGAGGTCTTGCATACCGGTGGAAACAATAGGTGCATCCACGCCCGGGGTCAAGCCCTGCAACAAAACATCAGCAGCGGAAAGCAAAATTTCCGGACGCATGGAGCCCTCGTTGTCGGCATGGGTGTCGAGCATGAGCACCAAATGGTCCGGGCGCTCCCCCGCCGTGAGCTCATAGCCAACGAGCGTGTGATCCAAATCCAAGCGCTTGCTCTTTTTTCCGCGCGCGTAGTCGATGCCATGGCCCGCGCGCAGCGTGTCGATCGCACGATGCACCTCGTCGGCGCTTACGGGCGCCTCGGGGTCCAGATGCAGGTCGATGCGATACGACAGGCTCGTGAGCTGCGCCGTCAACGCCGGCGTGCGCACGTCGATGTACGCCGCCTCGATGGGCGCCAGATCGGCCGGAGATGCCGCAGACAGGCGCTCAAACGCCTCGTCGAGCGCCACGAACTCGGTCATAAACAGGTCATACCACTCGCAGGTCGACGACGTACCAACCGGTAGCGCCGAAGAGAAGCCCACGCGCATGTGCGGAGAGAAGCCCTGCGTGACGGCATAGGGAAGTCCTGCACGGCGCACGATGCGCTCAATGGTATGAATCACTTCGAGATGGCCCAGGTACTTAAGGCGATCGCGCTTGCCATAGCGAACACGAAGCCTAAAGAGCGAGGGGTTGTCGGTCAGGCGCTCACTCATGCGCGATCACCCATCAATACATTCTTGGCGTGGAGCGTGGGGCAGATCCCGCAGCCGGTGCACGACGTGCGGGTGCAGTCAGGAGTCGTGACGCCCTCGAGCGAGCGACGGTACTCGCGCTCGAGGAAGCCGCGCGTGCAGCCGGGGCTCACGTGCTCCCACGGCAGGCGCCAGTCCAACTCGTAGGGCAGGTGCACGAGCTCATTGAGGTCGATGCCGTTTTTGGCAGCAGCTTCCTTCCAGTTATCGAGCGAGAAATGCTCTACCCAGGCGTCAAAGCGAGAGCCCGAGCGCCAAGCGTCAATGATGACGGGCGTCATGTCACGACCGGCGCGGGACAGCGCGGCCTCGATGAGCGAGGTCTCGGCATCGTGGTAATGCACGCGGACGGCACGGTTGCGAACGCTCGTGATAAGCAGCTTCTGGCGACGCTTGACGTCGTCGTAGTCGAGCTGCGGGCACCACTGGAACGGCGTGGCAGCCTTGGGGATAAAAACCGAAACCGAGATGGACACCGAGATCGAGCCGCGACGAGCCTTGGGCACCACGGAACGACCGAGCTCCAGCACGTGATCGGCCAGATTGGCGATGGCCACGATGTCCTCATCGCGCTCGCCGGGAAGGCCCATCATAAAGTAGAGCTTCATGCGGTTCCAGCCGGCCTCGAAGGCCGCCTTGGCCGCACGGTCCAGGTCCTCCTCGGTCACGTTCTTGTTAATGATGTCGCGCATGCGCTGGCTACCGGCCTCGGGCGCGAACGTCAGGCCGCCCTTCTTTTCGCCAGCAACCGACTCGGCCATATCCACGCCAAACGAATCCAGGCGCTGCGACGGAATAGACACGCGAATACCCGTATCCTCCAGGCGACGGTTGAGCCTGCCGAGCACGTCGCGAATGCAGGAGTGGTCGGTCGTGGAGAGCGAGGTCAGCGACACCTCGTCATAGCCGGTCTTTTCCAGACCCTGAATTACCGACGAGACGATCTGGTCGGCCGAGCGCTCGCGCACCGGGCGATACGTCATACCGGCCTGGCAAAAACGACAGCCGCGGGCGCAGCCGCGCAGGATCTCGATAGACAGGCGGTCGTGGACCAGCTGCGCATAGGGTACGCACGACTGCGACAACGGATTCGTGGCGCCGAAATCCTCGACGACGCGCTTGTAGACCACCGTCGGCGCATCCTTGCCCTCACGCGGCACGGTGTAGCCATGCGGCGAGCAGGGCTCGTCGTGACGAACTTCATAGAGCGACGGCACGTAGTTGCCGGCAATGGATGCAAGCTGCTCGACAATCTGCGCGCGCGGGACCCCTTCGTCACGCAGGCGGCGATGCAGCTGGCAGGTCTCGAGCAGCGATTCCTCGCCCTCACCGATGAGGATGGCATCGAAGAAAGCCGCGTACGGCTCGGGGTTGTACACCGAGGGGCCGCCGGCGATGATAATGGGGTCGTCCTCGGTGCGGTCAGCCGCTAACAGCGGAATACCAGCGAGGTCGAGTGCCTCGAGGAAGTTCGTTACCGCCATCTCGTGCGGCACATGCAGGCCGACGATATCAAACGAAGCAACCGGCGCTGCACCCTCGAGCGAGAGCAGCGGAATGCCTGCCTCGCGCATGGCGTCACCCATATCGGGCCACGGCACATAGCCGCGCTCGCAGGAGATGCCCTCGGCCTGGTTAAGGATGTTGTAGAGGATGGCGATGCCCTGGTTGGGCAGACCGACCTCGTACACATCCGGGTAGATCAGGCAGCAACGGTAGTCGGCATCGGCCTTGGAAAGCGTGCCCCACTCGTGATCGATATAGCGGCTCGGTTTCTCGACCTTGGCGAGCAGCGGCTCAATTAAATGAAAACAGTCTTGGTATGCAACGCGCAACGGAAAACCCCTAAGCTGCGAGATCGGATGCGTCCTGGTAGGACGCCATAGGACGGGTAGCACCCGCGACCGTGGTCACCAGATCGCGAACGCGGGAGAACGTGGCAGTGACCACCTCGTTGGCACGGCTGTAGTCAACATCGCGCTCGTAGAGCGAAACGAGCGCACGGCCCATGCCATAGGTACCCGCGGCGGCAGTGAGCGCCTTGACGGCAAACCCAATATGCGGCGTCTGCTTGACGAGCGCGCGGGTGACCGCGCGGATCACAAGACCGCCGGCAAGCACGCCCGCGACCTCGTAGCCACGCTCTGGCTTAATGCCGCGTCCAAAGACGGCAGCGAGCTCAAAGAGCATGCCCACCTGCGCCAGCGCCATAACGGGATAATCGGCGCCCGGCAAAAACACCAGCGCACCGGTCGCCATATTGGTGAGCGCGCACGAGGTGATGATACGATTGGCCGCCGCGATGCGCATGAAGGCAAAGTTCGCCGCAAAGGCCGTTTCCTTGTCGGTGCGATCGAGAATCCAGCGGGCAAGCGTCTCGAGCAGATACGTCTTATCGGTTGCCGCTACCACGCCGAGCATGGGCGTGGACTCCTCGATAAACGGCACCTCCACAGCAGACTCGGCAAGCACGCACACGGGCGCACCGGCGATCACGAGCTCCTGCACGGCACTCTCCAAGCGGTCGGAACCACACGAGAGCACCAGTACCACATCGGTATCGGTCTTTGGAGCAATTCGCTCCTCCCCCAGACGCTCGACGCGCACAATGCCCGAGGACGTCTGCGGCACAAAGGCGTCACGCACCGTCTCGGCCAGAAAGCGCGAGGCGGACGAATCCAGATAGACCGAGACGCGCACCGGCGTATCGGAATCCTTCTTAACGGACGCGCCCATCTTAAAAGCGCGGGTCAGCTTATCTACGGGAATTTTCATAGCAAACCCCTCCAGCGGTTACGCGGCGCCCGAACGATGCCGCCATATGGATTGTACGATACCCACCGTCAGCAGCTGAATCATCATCGAAGACGAACCAAAGCTAATAAACGGTAGTGGAATACCGGTAATCGGCATCATGCCGATGCACATGCCGATGTTTTCGAAGGTCTGGAACGCCCACATGCCAACGATGCCAACACACGAAAGACGCAAAAACAGGGACTCACACTTAAAGGCGACGCGAATCGTCGAAAAGATCAACAGCACGTAGAGGCACAGGAGCAAAAAGGAGCCGCAGAAGCCAAAGGTCTCGGACAAAAAGGCGAAGACGAAGTCGGTATGGAACTCGGGTAGGAAGCCGCCGGCCGACTGCGTCGCATGGCCCAAACCCTTACCAAAGAAGCCACCCGAGCCAACGGCGATAAGCGACTGCTGCAGGTTGTAGGCATCGTCCGAATCGGCATTATCGGGGTCGATAAAGACCGTCAGACGGTTCATCTGATACTGCTTGATGAGCACATCATGACCGAGCAACGAATCAAAGACCGAATCGAGCGCCAGAACGAGGGCCACCAGGCCCACGAGCAGGGCCAGGGTCGACAGCACCCATTCGCGGCGTGCACCGCTCATACAAATGACGATGGCGCCCGAAACAAGCACGACCAGGCCCGAGCCCAGGTCACCCATGGCAACGACGGCCAAAAACGGAATGGACAGCATGCCGCAGAGCTTGACGTAGTCGCGAACGGTATCGATGCGACCGTTATACTGCGATCCAAGCGTAGCAATAAAGAAGATGGTGATGAGCTTGGCAAGCTCAACCGGCTGGAATGTCAAGCCGATACCGGGAATCTTGATCCAGCCCGTCATGCCCAGACCGCCCGTATAGGACAGACCCGGAATCTTGGGCGAGAAGATCACGATCAGGTCGATGACGAGCAACGCCGTCGAGAAATTGGAAATACCGCGCAGGTCGGTACGCCAGACGAGCACCGCCAGCACCGCCCCGATGCCAATTCCCAGCAGATGGCGTGAGAACGAGGCATCGGCCTTAAACTGCGAAGCCGACCAGATAATGATGGCACCGTAGGCGACGAGCGCCACAGTAGCCACGAGCACACCGATATGCACCTTTTGGCGAAACGTGCCGCGCGAGGCCGAAAGTTGCTTGTTGACACGGTCCAGGCTGCTGCGAGAGCCGGTCTTGGTTGAACGGAACAGATCCGCCGGAGAAAAATCCATCGCAACCTCCTATCGAACCGAAGAATCGCCCGAGGCCGAAGAGGTATCGGGCTCGTCATAAATCACGCCGAGCACGTCGCGCACGACATGCATCGCGGTATCTGAGCCGCCGCCGCCCTGTTCCAAGACAGTGGCGATGACATACTTGGGGTCATCGGCCGGTGCATAGGCGCAGAACCACGCGTATTCGTCCTCGCCGCTTTTCTCGCCCGTGCCCGACTTGCCGTATACCTGCGGCGTCAGGGTGCCAAAGTGCGCCGCCAGGGACGTCGATGCCGTGTAAATCACGTCATGCATGCCGTTGCGAACTAGAGCCAAATCCGAATCGCTGTTGATCTTGGCCTCCAGGCGCTTCTTCTTGCCCTTGCCGTTGTACTTATAGGCATCGCCGTCGCCATCGCGCGACACGGCAGACAAAAACACGTGAGGCACGTACTGTTTGCCGCCGTTGGCAAGACCCATATAGGCGCACGCCATCTGCAGGGGCGTCACCAAGATGTCGCCCTGGCCGATGGCAATGTTGGTCATATCGCCGGCATTCCACTTGCGGTCCTCGGCAGATGCGTCGGTGAAGTACGACTCTTTCCACTCGGCATCGGGAATACGGCCCGCGCCCTCACTCGGCAGATCGATACCGCAGGTCTTGCCTAGGCCCCAGCGACGAAAGACCTCCTGCAGGCCCTCGGAATGTTGCTCGTCATAAAAGAACGCCTTGCCCATGTCGTAGAAGACGGGGTCGCACGAGTTAGCGATACCCGACTGCAGCGTCATGGTGCCGTGGCCGGAGTGCAGCCAGCAGTACTTGCCCCACGACTTGCCCAGACCCGTCCAATAACCCGTGCAGTTGGTCGTCTGCCCCGACGTGTAGGTTCCAAACTCAAGACCGGCCAGTGCCGAGAGCGGCTTGATGGTCGAGGCCGACATGTACTGTCCGCTAATGGCGCGGTTGAGCAGCGGGTGCGAACCCCTGTCATCATTGAGCTCGGTCCACACGTCGTTTGAGACGCCACCGATAAAGACGGACGGATCGAACTTGGGCTCGCTCGCCATGCCCAGGATCTCGCCATTGTTGGGATCGAGACACACTACAGCGCCGTTGCCGGCATTGCTGTAGCCAGTGGTCTTGGCAAGCTCGATAGCGCTCGCCAGCGCCGTCTCGCAGGCCTGCTGGATCTTAAGGTCGAGCGTGAGCTTAATGTCAGAGCCGGCCTTCGCGGGCACGGCGCCGGCCTGACCGGTCACATTGCCCGAGGCATCGACCTTGACGGTCTGCTCACCACGAATACCCTGCAGCAGGTTTTCGTAGTAGCTCTCAACGCCCGCCTGGCCCACGATATCGCCCGACTGGTACGTAATCTTGCCAGCAGAAGCATCATCATCGCCAGAGGTTTTCTTATTCTGGGCCTCCAGCTGCTCGGAGGTAATGGTGCCGGTATAGCCCAAGATATGACATGCCGTCTCGCCATATGGATACTGGCGCTCGGTACGCTCGGCAATCTTGACGCCCGGGAACTCGCCGGCATGTTCCTGAATATAGGCAACCGTGGAGCGACGGACGTCCGTCGCGATGGTATGCAGGCTCTGGGCGCCCTCTGTATTGTCCTGAATATTGCGAAGGACCGCCACGTAAGGCATTCCAAGCACGTTGGCAAGATGGCGAACCAGAACCTCATCCTCGGCAAGATCGCGGTAGGCCACGACAGCAAGTGAGGGACGGTTCTGGACAAGCGCCACGCCATTGCGGTCGAGGATGCGGCCGCGCACAGCGGGTGTGGTAACGGTGCGAGTCTGATTGCTATTAGCCTGCTTCTCGTAATAGTCCGACGAGACCATCTGCATGCCCCACTGCTTGACGGCAAGCGCCGCAAACATCGCGCCCACACCCGTGGTGAGGATGGAAAAACGGCCCTTAAAGGCGGTCGCCGCAGTATTGCCCTCGCCCTCGGTGGCGCGCGGGGCCGTTCCATGCTGCGTATCGTAGGTAAAACGGGAATCGCCACGACGCATGATGACCAGCGCGACCACGATGGCCACAACCAGCACGATACCGGCGATAATAACCGTCATCTGGGAAGACATCTACGGGCCTCCCCTATTTAAGCTTACGGGTCTTGGGCTTAAAGCGCATACCCGCCTGGCGTCCGCCACGTGCGGAGAATCCATAGCCGGACTGCGGCACGACGCCGGACATCAAAAACGGAATGGCAACCAGACCCGTCAGGATTGAAGACGGCAGCGCATGGCCGAAGATCGCCACGACAAAGCTCGTCTCCAAACCCATAAACAGCAAGATGATGCTGTAGATCACATTAATGACGAGCGCGAAAGCGCCCACAGTGACGCCGCGCGCACTCGGGGTACCGCCCGTCTGACCGACGGCGCTGTGCACCAGGGCAAAAGAACCCACGGTCAGCAGGAGCGACATAACGCCCACCGGCACGGCAGCGGACAGGTCATAGAACAAGCCGCTGCAAAAACCGCACACGACGGCACGGGTCGGGTCGCCCGAGAACACGCTTAGGCACACCAGGATAATCATGAAGTTGACGCGACCGCCCGCAATGGAGATCTGCGGTGCCAGGCCTGCTTGCAGCAGCACGCACACAATGGCGGCGATCACAAACGTGCGGGAGCTCATCCCCTGCTCGTGTAGATCCATGGACATGCCCCCTATTCGCTCGAGCCGGAATCGGTCGTTTCGGACGTGTCGGAACTGTCATCCGAGCTCTCGTCCTTCGTCTTGGTCGCAGCGTCGCGCGACGTTCCCTGCGGCGTGCTGTTGGCCGTACTCACGTCCTCATCCGAGGCCGACTGTTCGTCGGTCAGCGAGGTAATGACCAGCACTTCCTCGTTGTTCTCGGCCGTCGTCTGGGCGCGCACCACAATGGTGTAGTACACATCGTTTGCCGATTTCTCAACCGACGAGACGGTGCCAAGCGGAAGGCCCTTGGGGAACACGCCACCGATGCCAGAGGTCACGATGATATCGCCAACCTTAACATCGGAGTCGACGCTCACGTACTCAAGACGCAGCGTGCCGTCAGCCTGACCCTGCAGCATACCCTGGGCGCGCGTGTCCTGCACCATGGCGGACACGCCCGAGTTCTCGTCGCCAATCAGGCGCACGGTAGAGGTCTTGGCCGATACCTCGATAATCTGGCCGATAACACCGGCAGAACTCGTCACGGGCATGTTGATGGTAAGGCCGTCGGCAGAGCCCTTGTCGATGGTAACGGTCGAGGTCCAGGCATCGCCGGAGGCACCGACAATACGAGCTGCGGTCGATTTAAGGTTGTAGGTCGACTGCAGGCCGACCAGCCCTTCCAGACGCTCAGCGGTCTTTTGAGCCTCGGAGAGCTCAGCAACCTTAGAGGTCAGTTCCTCGTTTTGCTTCTTGAGTTCGTCGAGCGTGTCCTGCGACGCCGTAAGGTTAGAGAACACGTTGCCGATGGCATTGAAAGGAGCCGCCACAGCCGAGCCCACAAAACGCACCGGCGAGGTAATCGTCGTTACGCCCGAACGCACGGCATGAATCGGCCCCGCCTCGCCCTCGCGGATGTAAAACGTGAGCAGCAACACCGAAATCACGCTGAAAACAATCAACGGGCGCATACCCGTTGATTGTCGCTTGGTATTCAGATTTGTGGAGAAACCCGAAGATCGTGCCAAATGGAATCCACCTTTTGGAAATTAAGCATTGGTCTGGACGAAGCCGCCATCAAACGCATTGGCCTCGAGCACGCGGGCGCAGCCGTTAACGACGTTATCGAGCGCCGTGGGGCTGACGTTGACAGAAACACCGGTCTCATCGCGCAGGCGCACATCGAGACCGCGCAGCAGCGCGCCGCCACCGGTCAGCAAAATGCCGTAGTACATAAGGTCCGAGGCAAGATCGGGAGGCGTAGCGTCGAGTGCGTCCTTGACGGCCTTGGCCATCTCGTCGAGCGGCTTGTTGAGTGCCCGACGAATCTCCTCGCTCTCGATGCGCACGGTCTTGGGCAGACCCGTGATCACGTCGCGGCCGTTGACCTCGACGTCGAGCTCGTCCTTGAGCGGCACGGCGGAGCCGACCTTGATCTTGATATCCTCTGCCGTACGCTCACCGATGGCCAGGTTGTAGGCATCACGAACGTGCGTGAGGATAGCCTGGTCGAACTCGTCACCGGCAATACGGATGGACTGCGAGACGACGATGCCGCCCATAGCGATAACGGCAACCTCGGTGGTACCGCCACCGATGTCGATGACCATGGAGCCAGTGGGTTCCTCGACGGGCAGGTCGGCGCCGATAGCGGCGGCCATAGGCTCTTCGATCAGATAGGCCTGGCGGGCACCGGCCTGGATCGTGGCCTCAAAGACAGCGCGCTTCTCGACCGACGTGACGCCGGAGGGAACGCAGACGACAACACGCGGACGCGGAGTCCACGGATAGCGCTTCTCGGAAGCCTTGTCGATAAAGTAGCGAAGCATGGCCTCGGTAACGTCGAAGTCGGCGATGACGCCGTCCTTCAGGGGACGAACGGCCACGATGTTGCCGGGCGTACGGCCGAGCATGCGCTTTGCCTCGATACCGACCGCCAGGATGCGCTCGTCGTTCTTGTCGATGGCGACAACAGAGGGCTCGCGAATGACGATGCCCTTGCCGCGCACGGAGACAAGCGTATTTGCGGTGCCGAGGTCGATGGCAAGATCGCCCGCATAGCTACCGAAGAACATATCCATCAAAGAAAACAACGCAACTCCTGATGTGTTGGATGATTGCTGGAAAACTACTAGCTCATCATACTAGCGCAAGCCCGGCACCTCACTTGCGGTGAAGCACCGGGCAAAGCTAAATCCCATAAGGTCACTACTGGTTGTCAGCAGCCGAGAAATCCATATCGAGCGAGGAAACGGCCCAGCCGATATGGTTGTCGGAGCGCACGAATTTGACGGTGTACTCCTGCTCGCCGCCCTTGGACAGCGATGCCTTAACCTTGGCGGTCGTCTCGGTCATGGACTGATCCATGCCCTCGACGGACACGGTGGCACCCTGCGGAATCGAGGAGATGATCATCGACTTAGCGTCCTCGGACAGGCTCGAGGCCAAGCAAGACTCGGCCTTTGCGGTATCACCGTCACCGGCAGCTTGGAACAGATCGGTAACGACAGACTCCTGAGACGGGAAGCCAAAGCCGCGCGTGTAGGCAAAGCCCAGACCGCCCGCGGCGATCAAAATGAGCAGAAGCAGCACGATGAAGACTTTGAGACCCGTGTGGCGATGGCGGCGACGAACCTTGGCCTGCTTACGATCCTGACGGTCCTGCTGGACCATCTCGGACTCGGACAGCGTAAAGAAACCGGTGTCCGAGGGATCGGGCATAAACTGACCGGTCGCGCCCGTAGGATCGAGCGGATCGACGGCAGGAGCGTCCATCGCGGGCGCCGGAGCCGTGGCCATAGCCGTCTGGGCAGACAGCGCGGCAAGCGAATCGTGCACGCGGGCAAGCTCGTCGGCCTGCTCGGAGGTGAGCTGATAGATGCCATCGGCAGTAGCGGCGTTAAAGGCGTCGAGTGCGTCGGAGGGGCGGCCGGCGGCAGAAAGTGCCTGACCCATGCCGGCGTTGAGCGCGCGCGTGTCGTCGCGGGGACCGGCAAAGTCGATAGCCGTGCGGTAGGTCTCCACGGCATCCGCCGGACGGCCGAGCTTAATGAAGCAACGACCAAGCTCGCCGAGCGCAGCAGCAGGAGCCGGATTGGCGCCGTCGATGGCAGCCTGACGGAAGGCAGTACCCGCGTTGGCATAGTCGCCCGACTGGAACAGCGCGTTACCCAGGCCCAGATAGGCCTTGAACGGCGTGGCATAGGAAGCGTCCTGCGTAGCAGCAGAGAACGCCTGGGCGGCTGTCGTATAGTCGCCCACGGCGGCGAGTGCCTTGCCGCGGTTGGTGAGCAGCGCACCGCGCTTGCCATAGGTACCGTCGTTGAGGGCGGCGGCATAGGCCTCGGCGGCCTCGGCATACATGCCCAAGTGCATCAAGGCGTTGCCGCGAAGGTGATCGGCCTCGCCCATAATCTCATCGGGAGTCTTTGCCGCCCCAAGCATCTGGGCTGCAGCGGAAAAATCACCCGCGCGGTAAGCGGCGCGGCCCTGTTGGATCAGCTGGCTATTCAAGGAAGCCCCCTTTTACTCGTGAACGATCTCGACATGGACGATCTCGTCGCCGGCACGCAGCTGCGAAATCACATCGAGACCCTCGACCGTGGTACCAAAGACGGTGTAACCAGAATCGAGGTTATGCTGGGCGCCCAGGCAGAAGTAGAACTGCGAACCCGCGGAATCGGGGTCCATGGAGCGTGCCATGGCAAGAGCACCATCGACATGGCTGTTGCGCGGATTGGTGGCAAACTCGCCCTTAATGCAGTAGCCGGGGCCACCGGTACCGGGCATGCCGTCGGGGCCCTCAAGACCGGCAGCGACGTCGGCGCCGGACATATCGCGGGTATTGGGGTCGCCGCCCTGAATGACAAAGCCGGGCACATAGCGATGGAACTTAAGGCCATCATAGAAGCCCATCGTGGAAAGCTCGCAGAAGTTCGCGACATGAATGGGAGCGCCCTCGCCGTCAAACTTGACCTTGATGGTACCCTTCGACGTCTCGATAACGGCGCACTCGTCGCCGGCAAGCTGATACTCGGGCGTGTAGAGCTCTTTCTTAAAACCAAACATGTGGTTCCTTCCTCGTGCGTTTAAAGCATATTTGTACGAATTGTAGCAATAAGCATGCGCTTACATCAATTGCGCACGTAGGTTATGCCGACTATGGCGAACTAATTTTAGGAACGCTGCTGCGGCTTCCAGGAGCCCACGTTGGCGTCGTACTGATTAAGCGCGCTGTTGCCACTCTGCGCGATGGGCGCCAGGATCTCGCTTTGGTGGGAACTCATCAACTCGCCATCGGGAATGGCCAGCGAGATGTCCCAACTTTGGCAGATCACGTCGACGCGCTCATACATCCACTCGGCAAGCTGCTTTAAGTGGGCGATGTCGTCCGCATAGACCGTATCGTCCTGATACTTAAGGTTGTTAAGCTCATCTTGCGTCTTTTTGATCTGGTCGCGCAGGGCGTAGGCACTCTGCGACAGCTCCTGGCGGGTGGACAGCGGCGTTCGGAGATAGCCGTTGTTAAAGGAATCGATGACCTCGCCGATCTGGTCCTCATCACCGTAGGACATGATGGTCTGATACAGACCGTCGAGTCTGGTATAGAGCCGATCATCGGTGAGCACGGTTTCTTCCTGGACCACCTCGGCAGAATCGTCCTGCTTGGTATCGTCCTCAGTCGCCTCGCCCTTTTGGCGCGTGGGGAAGGTGGTCTGTGCAGCTTGGCCAAACTGGTCGTAGAAGCCAGGCATGACACCCATGGGATCGGTCGTCACGAACCAATAGGCACCGCCGCAAACGACGGCAAGGACCGAGATGATAATGAGCGGCTTGGGGATATGACGCTTGTGCTTGTGATAGGCGTCCTCGTCGGGATGCACCTTGCGCTTGGGTTTTTGAGCATCGTCATGCAGGGAAACGGGCGTGGGAATATCGACCTTGGGGATACCGAAATCCTTATCGAAAGCAGGCAGCACGCAGGTCTCATTGGGGTCGGCGGCGTCCGAAAGCACCGCAGCGGCAGAGGCCGGCGCATGAGGCACCTCGGTATCGATCTGCTCTTGCGTTAGGCGCGGAAAGCCCGCCGTGCGGCCCGCTGCCAGGTCGGATGCGGCCGCGTCCTCGGAGAGGATACCCGGAGCGGGGCGTCCGCATTTGGGGCACGTACGATCATGCGGAGAAAGACGGGCACCGCAGCCCTCACAGAACACGAACTCGGTGTGCTCGGGACCATCGCCCGGACCCACATAGGCGTTGCAGTAGGGGCAAAACGAGGCGCCGTCCTCGATAGTCTTAAGGCAGTGCGGGCAGATCACGGCATCCTCTTTTCGAAGCAATTCAAACAATCGAGGTTAGAGCATAACATCGCCACGGCCCCACAGGAGCAAGGCACCAATTCAACATCGGCAGAGCGCGTAGTTACTTCTTCTTTTTGCTTGGCATCGAGACTTTGATGCCTTGGGCGGACTTAGTCACGCGAGAGCGCTTGGCTCCGGTACCCTTCTTTTTCTTGAGCTGGGCCACGCCCTCGAGTGCGCGGGCCTCGGCCTCGCGAACGGTGCGATCTTCGCGGCGCTGCGCCATGTCGGCGGCGAAGCGCTTGGCAAAACGCTCGGCCGTCGAACCCGTCGAGCTCACCTTGCCGCCACCGCGACCCAGGCGGACGCGCACACCGCGGCCAAAACCAGTTGCGGCATGACGACGACGCGGCTTGAGCGAATCCATCATCGTGACGAGCTTAAAGAACACCGAGCAGGTAAAGACCACGATGACAGCCAAGATAACCATCTGGCCCATCGACAGGTTGGCAATAGACAGCAGCTCCGGGAATCCGATAACGCCCACTAGGATGCCGGCGACTACAAACACAAAGAGCACCACTCGTAAGGGCGTGAGAGGCTGCGAGATGCGCCAGATCAGGCTGACGCTCGCCGCGCACGACGTAAGCAAGCACATCGTAGACAGCGTGAGCTGGCTAAAGCCAAACACGCGCGCCACAAAGATATCGAGCGCCGCAGCCAAAATGACCGCAATCGACGCCGGCAGTGCACGCTTGAGTACGTTGGTCAAGAACGACCCCTTCACGCGGGCGTTGTTGGGCTCCAGGCCCAACACAAAGCCCGGCGCGCCGATGCAGAAGAAGTTAATGAGCGTCATCTGGATGGGCTCGAAGGGGTACGGCGGCAGCGCGATGCACAGCGCCGCCAGGCCCATCGAGAACAGCGTCTTGGTCAGGAACAGCGAGGCCGAACGCTGCAGGTTGTTGATGGAGCGACGGCCCTCGGCCACCACGGCGGGTATCGAGGCAAAGTCGTTGTCGACGAGTACGATCTCGGCCACGTTGCGCACGGCATCGGAGCCGGCCGCCATGGCGACGGAGCAGTCGGCTTCCTTGAGCGCCAGCACGTCGTTGACGCCGTCGCCCGTCATGGCCACGGTGTGCTCGCGGCGTTTGAGCGCCTGCACGAGCTCGCGCTTCTGCTGCGGGGTCACACGACCAAAGACATGGTAGCGGTCTACTGCGGCATCGAGCTTGGCCGGCGTATCGAGCGTCGTGGCGTCCACATAAGCGTCCGCCCCCGGCACGCCCACCACGCGCGCGATCGACGACACCGTACGCGGGTCGTCGCCACTGATCACGTTGAGGGTCACGCCCTGCTCGTTAAAGTAGCCGATGGTTTCGGCCGCCGAGGTACGAATCTCGTCGCGGATGGTCACAAAGCCCACGGGCTCGGCCTCGCCCACCATATCGCCATCGGGTGTAAAGCCGTCCACGCGCGCCACCACGAGCACGCGGCAGGCATCGGCAAGCTCGGCGACACGGTTCTCGACCTGCGAAAACACACGCTCCGAAAGCACAAACTGCGCGGCGCCCATCACATAGGAGCCCTGCGCAAACGAAGCGCCACTCCATTTTTTAGACGACGAGAACGGAATGACCGACAGCGGCTCAGACACCTCGACCGGGCGATCGGCGTAATAGTTGAGCAGCGCCTGGCAGGTCTCGTTGGCATCGGCCGAAGTCGCACGTGCCACGTTAGCCAGCGCAAAATCGAGCACTGTGGTATCGACGGGAACAGCCGCCTCGTCCGAGTCCACGCCAAAGCCAACACCCTCAACAGGCAGCGGGTAGGTGCCCTCGACCTCCATGCGGCCCGACGTGATGGTGCCCGTCTTGTCCAGGCACAGCACGTCGACGCGAGCGAGCGTCTCGATGCAGTATAGCTGCTGCGCCAGCACCTTGCGGCGAGCCAGGCGCACCGTGGCGATGGCGAGCACCGACGAGGTCAGCAGCACCAGGCCTTGCGGGATCATGCCCAGCAGGGCGCCCACCGTGGACAGCAGCGCCGACGAAGGCACATGACCAGCCAACAGCTCGGAGAAGCACCACGAAAGCGCACTATCGCCCGGGGTTCCCGCGGCATCCCACAGCTCGCTCACGCTCGAGGCAAACAACGCTAAACCGAGCGGGATCATGATGATGCTCGCAAAGCGCACGATGGCATTAAGCGCGTTCATGATCTCGGAATTGACCTTTTTGACGTACTTGGCCTCGTTATTAATTTTGGCCACGTAGTTGTCGGCGCCGACATGAATCACGCGGGCGCGCAGCAGGCCCGAGTCGATAAAGCTGCCGCTCATGAGCTCGGAACCGGGCTGTTTCTTAATAAGGTCGCTCTCGCCCGTCAGCAGACTCTCGTTCACGAGCGCGTCGCCCGAAACCACCACGGCGTCGGCGGGAATCTGGTCGCCGCGCCCCAGGCGGATGATGTCGTCGAGCACGATCTGGTCCAGGTCGAGCTCCACCTCGGCGCCGTCGCGCACCGCGATGGTCTTCTTGGAGGTCAGCAGCGTGAGCTTATCGACCATCTTCTTGGAACGCATGGACTGGATGACGCCGATAGCGGTATTGAGGAACACCACGAACAGGAACGTCAGATTCTTAAACGAACCGGTCAAAATGACCAGGAACGCCAAGATCACGTTGATCAAATTGAACAGCGTGCAGAGGTTCTCGATGATGAGCTCTTTGACCGACTTGGTCTTGAGTTCCATGTTGCGGTTGATCTTACCGGCGGCGATGCGCTCCTCGACCTCGGCGGTTGAGAGTCCGCGCTCGATATCCGTTGCTGCCATACCACGTCCCATCACGTCGCGTCGGTATAAGAAAAACCGCCCGGACCATGCGAGGTTCGGACGGTCTTACGTTCGATGGTGCCCCATGTTGGATTCGAACCAACGGCCTTCTGCTCCGGAGGCAGACGCTCTAATCCCCTGAGCTAATAGGGCGACCTACTGGCATTATACCCAAGTGCGCCACGGGCTATCAAAATAAAAGAAAAAGCTTTGCAATTACGTGGGAGACACGGCGCAACGGCCCACTTTAGAAGGCAAAAGCGAGTCAGATAGTATAAACTCTCATGCACCATATATACACGGCTCGCGATGCGGGCCGTTTTTGCAAAAGTTATCCATCGAGGTGAGAGGCACACCATGATTGCAATTTTAAAGCAGAGCGCCAGCGACGAGGCCGTCAGCCACATTGTCAGCTGGATCGAGAAAAAAGGACTCAAGACCGATGTCTCGCGCGGCGAGAACGAGACGATCATCGGCCTGGTGGGCGATACGACCAAGATCGACCCGTTCCTGCTCGAGTCCATGGATGTCGTCGAGCGCGTGCAGCGCGTCTCCGAGCCTTTTAAGCGCGCCAACCGCAAGTTCCACCCCGAGGACTCCGTCATCGACTGCGGTCACGGCGTCAAGATCGGCGGCGACCAGTTCCAGGTCATCGCCGGCCCGTGCTCCGTCGAGGGCGAGAACCTCATCCGCATCGCACGCCGCGTGAAAGCCGCCGGCGCCACGATGCTGCGCGGCGGTGCCTACAAGCCCCGCACCTCCCCCTACGCCTACCAGGGCATGGGTCCCGCCGGCCTGGACCTGCTGTGCGAGGCATCCGCCGAGCTCGACATGCCGATCGTCACCGAGATCATGGACCCACGCGACGTGCAGGTCTTCTTGGACAAGAAGATTGACGTCATGCAGATCGGCGCCCGCAACGCCCAGAACTTCCCCCTGCTCAAGGAGGTCGGCAAGACCCAGACCCCGATCCTGCTCAAGCGCGGCATGTCCGGCACGATCGACGAGCTGCTCATGGCAGCCGAGTACATCATGAGCGAGGGCAACGACAACGTCATCCTGTGCGAGCGCGGCATCCGCACCTTCGAGACCCGCACCCGCAACACCTTCGACCTCAACGCCGTGCCGGTGCTGCACCACCTGTCGCACCTGCCCGTCGTCGCCGACCCCAGCCACGCCACCGGCTACACCCGCTACGTTGAGCCCATGGCGCTCGCCGCGACCGCCTGCGGTGCCAACGGCCTGGAGATCGAGGTCCACGACGAGCCCAGCCACGCATGGTCCGACGGCGCTCAGGCCCTCACCCCCGATCAGTTCGACGACACCATGCGCCTCATCCGAGCCATCCGCGAGGTTGTCTGCCAAGAGACCATGGAGTAGCCCATGGGTACGGTGAGAAACGCGCGTGTTAACCAGGGCGGCCCCAAGTGCGCCGGCATCGTCGGCCTTGGCCTCATCGGCGGCAGTTTTGCCCGCGGCTATGCGCAGGCGGGCGTCCGCGTGCTGGCCTGGGACCCCGATGACGATGTCATGACGGCCGCCAGCATGGGCACTGTCGCCGGAGAGCTCAACGACAGGACACTCGGCGAATGCGACATCATCGTCCTGGCTTGCTACCCCGAGGCCTGCATCGAGTGGCTCGAGGCGCATGCCCAGGCGCTCGCCGACGCCACCGACACCGAGGCCATCATGGGTCCCGTGGTGATCGACACCGTGGGCGTCAAGGGCATCGTGTGCGAACGCGCCTTTGAGCTTGCCCGCGAGCACGGCTTTTACTTTGTGGGCGCGCACCCCATGGCGGGCACCCAGTTCTCGGGCTACGCGCACTCCCGCGCCGACCTGTTCCAGGGCGCCCCCCTGGTGCTCGTGCCGCCCGCGGTGGACGATGCGCTCAAGCTGGAGCTTTTGGGCCAGGTGCGCGAGATGGTGCGCCCCTTGGGCTTTGGCAAGTTCAGCGTGACCAGCGCCGCCGAGCACGACCGCGTCATCGCTTTCACGAGCCAGCTAGCGCACGTGGTGTCAAACGCCTACGTAAAGAGCCCGACCGCCCAGGTCCACCACGGCTTTTCGGCCGGTAGCTACCGCGATCTCACCCGCGTGGCGCACCTCAACCCGCAAATGTGGTCCGAGCTCATGATCGACGACGCCGACGCGCTCGCCTTCGAGATCGACCATCTAATCGACTCGCTCGGCGCCTACAGCCGCGCCCTTAAGGACCGCGACCAGCGCTATCTGGAGAATCTCCTTGCCGAGGGCGACCGCATTAAGCGCGCACTCGACGACGAGGCCTCCCACTAGACCACCTATCACGCCAGGTCGAAAGGACCGAAGCTTATGGCGATTACCATCGATATCGACACCGCACGCCCCTACCAGGTGCATGTAGGCACGTTTTTGCTGGAGCAGGCGGGACCGCTCGTGCGCGCCACTGCAGGCGGCACCAAGGCCGTCATCGTGACGGACACCAACGTGGGCCCGCTCTACCAGATGCCCGTTAAGCAAAGTCTGGAGGCGTCTGGCTACGAGGTGAGCATCTGCACCTTCGAGGCCGGTGAGGCCCATAAGCGCGCCGAAACCTATGTTGCCATTTTGGAGTTTGTGGCCGAGCACGAGCTTTCGCGCTCCGACGTGATCGTGGCACTCGGTGGCGGCGTCGTGGGCGACGTGGCGGGCTTTGTGGCCGCCACCTACATGCGCGGCTGCAAGTTTGTGCAGATCCCGACGAGCCTGCTCGCCATGGTGGATTCGTCGGTGGGCGGCAAGACCGCCATCGACCTGGCTGCCGGCAAGAACCTGGCCGGCGTCTTTTGGCAGCCGAATGTGGTTATCGCCGACGTGGGGTGCCTGGCCACCCTCACGCCCGAGCAGTTCGCCGACGGCTGCGGCGAGGTCGTCAAGCACGCCGTGATCGCCGACCCGGAGCTTTTCGCCGAGCTGGAGAAGACCCCGCTCACGCTGGAGCTGCTCAACCGCGATGTGGCCCGCGTAGCACTCATCATCGCCCGCAACATCGACATCAAGCGCGCCGTGGTCGTCGCCGACGAGCACGAAACCAACCAGCGCAAGCTGCTCAACTTTGGACACAGCGCCGGACACGCCGTCGAGGCCTGCGAGCACTTTGAGCTCGGACACGGCAACTGCGTGTCGATCGGCATGGGCATCATCACGCGCGCCGCGGCCCTGCACGGCATTTGCGATGCTGCACTGCCCGGTCGTATTGAGGAGCTCTGCGCCCGCCATGGCCTCAAGACCCGCTGCGACCTAGATGCCGATGCCGTCTTTGCCGAGGCGCTCCACGACAAGAAGCGCGCGGGCGACACCATCGACCTGGTGATTCCGCACGGCATTGGCCGCTGCAGCATCGACCGCACGCCGCTTTCCACTTTCCACGAACTCATTGCCGAGGGCCTCGGCCAGAAGGGAGACGCATCCGCATGCTAGCCCGCATCACCCCGTCCCCGCTTAAGGGCACCGTTCCCGCCATCGCGTCCAAGTCGATGGCGCACCGTCTCATCATCTGCGCTGCGCTTGCCAACGGCGAGACACACGTCGCCTGTAACACCACCTGCGCCGACATCGAGGCTACGGTGCGTTGCCTTACGGCCCTGGGTGCTCGCATCGAGACCGTCGAGGACGGCTTCCAGGTCCACCCCACCATGAAGAGCATTGAATTTGGCCTGCTCAAGGCCCTAGCCGGCGGCACGCTCGACTGCGGCGAGAGTGGCTCCACGCTGCGCTTTATGTTGCCCGTCGCCTGCGCGCTGGGCGCAGAAGCAACTTTTGTGGGTCAGGGACGCTTAGGCGCCCGCCCGCTGTCCCCGCTCTCGGACGAGATTATCGCCGCCGGCTGCGACCTACAGGGTCTGGGCGGTTTTCCGCTCAAGACGAGCGGCCGCATGCGCCCGGGCACCTTTGTGCTTCCGGGCAACGTGAGCTCGCAGTATATCTCCGGCCTGCTGCTGGCGGCCCCGCTACTGGCCCAGCCCTCCTGTGTGCAAGTGACCGGCCTCATTGAGAGCCGCCCCTACATCAACCTGACGATCCAGGCCATGAAGGCCTTCGGCGTCGAGGTCAACGTCGAACGTATTCCGGCCAAGGACGGCCAGCCCGAGGTCACGAACTTCCGCGTAAACAGCGGATCGTACCGCACGCCCGGCAGCGTAGCCGTCGAGGGAGACTGGTCCAACGCCGCCTTTTGGCTGTGCGCCGGCGCCATCGGCACCGACCCCATCACCGTCGAGGGCGTGTCGCTGAGCTCCGCACAGGGCGACCGCAACGTGCTCGCCGCGCTTTCGCGCTTTGGTGCCCGCATCGTTCGCTCCACCAACGCCGCCACCGTGCAGTCCGACAAGCTCGCCGGCTTTGAGATGAGCGCCCACGACATTCCGGACCTGGTGCCCGTCATCTCGGCCGTGGCATCGCTGGCACAGGGCCGCACCTTTATCCGCGATTGCGCCCGTCTGCGTATCAAGGAATCCGACCGCCTGGTCACCACCACCCGCGAGCTCACCGCGCTGGGCGCGCAGGTGCGCATTGCCGGCGATGACCTCATCATCAAGGGTGTCGATGCCTTCACCGGCGGCGAGGTCGATTCGCACAACGACCACCGCATCGCCATGATGGCCGCCATCGCCGCGAGCCGCGCCACCGGCGAGGTCGTGATCCACGGCGCCGAGGCCGTCAACAAATCCTATCCCGATTTCTTCGACCACTACCGCCTACTGGGCGGCAAGGTCACGCTCGAGGAGGAATAGCATGTCCTCGACCTTTGGCAACGTCTTGCACTTAAGCATCTTCGGCCAGTCGCACTCCCCCGCTATCGGCTGCTCGCTCGATGGCATTCCGGCAGGTATCGCCGTGGACCAGGAGCAGCTGCAGGCCTTCCTTGACCGTCGCGCCCCCGGTCGCGACGAGACCGCGACCAAACGTCGCGAGGCCGACGCCGCGCATATCATCGCCGGTGTGGTTGATGGACATACCACCGGCGCACCCCTCGCCGCGATTATCGAGAACACCAACACGCGCTCCAAGGATTACTCCGAGCTGCGCCGCAAGCCCCGTCCGGGACATGCGGACTTCCCTGCGCGCTTGAAGTACCACAACATGCACGACGTCGCGGGCGGTGGGCACTTCTCCGGCCGCCTAACGGCTCCCCTATGCATCGCCGGCGGCATCGCGCTGCAGGCGCTCGAGGCCCGTGGCATCAAGGTCATGGCGCACGTCGCGCAGATCGGCGGCATCTCCGACCTGCCCATGGACGACATGGTCTATCGCGCGGCCGACCGCAAGGCGATCCTTACGAACGATCTGCCCTGCATCGACGCCGCCGCTGCCGGTCGCATGCGCGAGGAAATTCTGGCCGCGCGCGATGAACTCGACAGCATCGGCGGCATCGTGGAGTGCGGCATCTATGGGCTTCCCGCGGGCATTGGTGACCCCATGTTCGACGGCATCGAGAACCGCATCGCGCAGATCGCGTTTGGCATTCCCGCCGTAAAGGGCGTGGAGTTTGGCATGGGCTTTGCCGTGGCCGCCATGCGCGGCAGCGAGAACAACGACCCGTATCGCGTTGATGCCGAGACCGGCGAGATTGCGGTCGAGTCCAACAACGCCGGCGGCATCCTGGGCGGCATCTCCACCGGCGCGCCCGTCATGTGGCGTATGGCCGTAAAGCCGACGCCCTCAATTGGCCGCGAGCAGCAGACCGTAGACATGGACACCATGGAAAACGCCCAACTCTCGGTCCACGGTCGTCACGATCCCTGCATCGTCCCCCGAGCCGTCCCCGTTGCCGAAGCAGCAGCTGCCCTCGCGATTTGGGACGCCCTCCTAGAGGACGCCGCCCAGCTCTAAAAATCTCTGGGGGCCAACTCCGGCCCCCACGCCCACCCAGTGATTTTTCTGGAACGGGGATTAAAAAATCATTGTGTACCTAATGATTTTTTAATCCCCGTCCGAGAAAAATCACCGACACGTGAAAGGGGTCCCTATGGACCTTGCTGACATCCGCCAGGCCATCGATGGCATCGACACCACGCTCCTCAACAGCTTTGTCGAGCGCATGGACATTGCCACCGAGGTAGCCAAGTCAAAAATCGAGATGGGCAAGGCCGTCTTCGACCCCGCCCGTGAGCGCTCCAAGCTCAACAACCTCGCCAGCCGCTCGCCCGAGCGCTACGAGGCGCAGACCATCACCCTGTTCCGTCTCCTCATGAGCATGAGCAAGGCCGAGCAGCAGCGCTACATCAACGAGCTCAAGGGCATCACGGTGTCGCAAAAGGCCCATGCCACGGCCGCAGCCTTTGACACACCCTTCCCCCAGACGGCCACCGTCGCCTGCCAGGGCGTGGAAGGTGCCTATAGCCAGATCGCCGCGTGCAAACTCTTCGACGTGCCCGACATCGCGTTTTTCGAGACCTTCGAAGGCGTTATGCGCGCTGTGCGCGACGGCTTCTGCGAGTTTGGCGTGCTGCCCATCGAGAACTCCACCGCCGGCTCGGTCAACGCCGTCTACGACCTGCTCGCACAGTTCGACTTCCATATCGTGCGCTCGCTGCGCCTCAAGATCGATCACAACCTGCTCGTCAAACCCGGCACCAAGCTCGCGGACATACGCGAGGTCTACAGCCACGGTCAGGCCATCGCGCAGTGCGCTAGCTTTATCGAGGCGCACGGCCTGCACGCTACCAAGTACCCCAACACGGCCATGTCGGCCGAGATGGTCGCCAGCTCCGAGCGCACCGATGTTGCCGCCATCGCATCGCGCAGCTGCGCGGCACTCTATGGCCTGGAGGTGCTGGAGCCCAACATCCAGGACTCGGACAACAACTACACGCGCTTTGTCGTCATCAGCCGCGAGCCGCGCGTCTATCCCGGTGCCAACCGTACCTCGCTCATGATCACCACGGCCAACGAGCCAGGCGCCCTCTATCGCGTGCTCGAGCGCTTCTACGCACTCAACATCAACCTCATCAAGCTCGAGAGCCGCCCCATCCCCGGCCGCGACTTTGAGTTTATGTTCTACTTTGATCTGGACTGCCCCTTTGGCAGCAAGGCCCTCGACGACCTGCTCGATTCCATCGACGACGTGTGCGAGAGCTTCACTTACTTTGGCAGCTACACGGAGGTGCTCTAGATGACCGATACCGCCGCAACCCGCCCCTACGGCGTGCTGGGCCGCGTGCTGGGCCACAGCTACACCCCGACCATCTACAAAGAGCTGGCGGAGCTTGAGTACGTGCGTTTTGAGCGCGAGCCCGAGGACCTCGGGGCCTTTATGACGGGCGACGAATGGGAGGGTACCAACGTGACCATCCCCTACAAGCGTGCCGTCATGGACTACCTGGACGAGTTGAGCCCGCTCGCCGAGCGCATGGGCAACGTCAACACCATCACGCGCCTGCCCGACGGGCGCCTGCGCGGCGACAATACTGACTATTTCGGTTTTCAGTGCCTAGTCGAGGAGCTGGGGGTTGAGGTTACCGGCAAGAAGGTTCTCGTGCTCGGAGCCACCGGCGGCGCCGGCACCACGGCAAGTATGGTGCTGGGAGATCTGGGCGCCATCGTTGTGCCCGTGGGCCGCACGAGCGAGGTCAACTACGGCAACATCGCGCAGCAGTCCGACGTCGCTCTGCTCGTCAACTGCACGCCCGCCGGCATGTTCCCCCACTGCCCCGACGCTCCCTGCACGCTCGAGGGCCTCAATGCGCTCGAGGGCGTCATCGACATTGTCTACAACCCCGCTCGCACGGGCCTGATGCTCGAAGCCGAACGCCGCGGCATCCCCTGCATCGGTGGCCTGCTCATGCTCGTGGCACAGGCGGCACAGGCCGTCGAGCGCTATACCGGCCAGATTACTCCGCGTGAGCGCATCCTGGATGTGACGGAGCGCCTGTCCCGACGCGAGCAGAACATCGCGTTGATTGGCATGCCGGGTTCGGGCAAGACCCGTGTGGGTGAGCAGATCGCCCTGCTCACCGGTCGCGAGCACATTGACTTGGACCGCGCGCTTGAGGAACGCCTGGGCATGCCCTGCGCCGACTTTATCGTCGAGCGCGGCGAGGCGGCCTTCCGCGAGCAGGAGACGGCGGCCCTGGCCGACATCTCCAAGCGCAGCGGCCTGGTGCTCTCCACCGGCGGCGGCGTGGTCACGCGGGACGAGAACTATCCGCTGCTGCACCAGAACAGCCAGATCGTGATGCTCAACCGCAAGCTCGACGAGCTCGCCCACAAAGGCCGCCCCATCACCGCGCGCGACGGCATCGACAAGCTGGCCAAGCAGCGTATGCCGCGCTACCGCGCCTGGGCCGACTACATCATCGACTCACGCGACTGCGCCGCCAACACCGCCCATGCGCTCCTCGACACCCTCCCACCCGCTCTCTAACCAAAACCACCACAAAGGGGACAGGCACCTTTGTGGTGGTTTTTCAACCGCAAAGGAAGCAACCATGAAAGCACTCGTCATCAACGGCCCCAACCTCAACATGCTCGGCATTCGCGAGCCAGGCATCTACGGCAGCGACAACTACGATCGCTTAGTGCAGATCTGCCAGGAAGCGGGTGCCGCACAGGGCTTCGACGAGGTCGAGGTCTTCCAGTCTAACCACGAGGGCAGCATCGTCGACAAGATCCAGGAGGCCTACGGCAAGGTCGACGGCATCGTCATAAACCCGGCCGCCTATACGCATACGAGCGTCGCGATCCTCGACGCCCTCAAGGCCGTCGCCATCCCTGCCGTCGAGGTCCACATCAGCGCCGTCGAGACCCGCGAGGACTTCCGCCAGGTGAGCTATGCACGCCTAGCCTGCTTCGCCACCATCACCGGCGAGGGCCTGAAGGGCTACGCACACGCGCTAGAGCTGTTGAAAGAGCATCTGCTACACTAATCCCTGGGACAAAGACATCAGATATGTTTGTCCCTAAACTAAAGTAACTGTCCAATTGACATACAAAGGAGCATATCCATGTCCCAGTACGATTACCTCGTTGTCGGCGCCGGCCTTTCGGGCGCCGTCTTTGCCAATGCCGCCAGGCGCGCCGGCAAGTCGGTCCTGGTCATCGACCGCCGCGACCACATCGCCGGCAACATCTACACCGAGGACGTCGAGGGCATCCAGGTCCACCGCTACGGCGCGCATATCTTCCACACCTCCATGAAGGACGTCTGGGACTACGTCAACCGCTTCGCGGAGTTCAACAACTACGTCAACTCGCCGGTCGCCAACTTCCACGGCAACATGTACAACATGCCCTTCAACATGAACACCTTCGCCAAGATGTGGCCGGGCGTCGTCACGCCGGCAGACGCCAAGGCCAAGATCGCCGAGCAGGTGGCCGCCGAGAACATCGGCGAGCCGCAGAACCTCGAGGAGCAGGCGCTGTCGCTCGTCGGCCGCGACATCTTTGAAACGCTCGTGAAGGGCTACACCGAGAAGCAGTGGGGCCGTGATTGCAAGGACCTGCCCGCGAGCATCATCAAGCGCCTCCCCTGCCGCTTTACCTACGACAACAACTACTTTAACGACCGCTACCAGGGCATCCCCATGGGCGGCTACACCAAGATGGTCGCCAACATGCTCGAGGGCGTCGAGGTGCGCTGCGGCGTGGAGTACAAGGAGCTGGCCGCCGCCGAGCCCGATATCGCCGCCAAGACGATCTACTGCGGCCCCATCGACGCGTTCTACGACTTTAAGCTGGGCACACTCGAGTACCGTAGTCTGCGCTTTGAGACCGAGACGCTCGACGAGCAGGACCACCAGGGCGTGGCCGTGGTCAACTACACCGAGCGCGAGATCCCCTACACGCGCATCATCGAGCACAAACACTTTGAGTTCGGCACGCAGGACAAGACCGTCATCACGCGCGAGTACCCGGCCGACTGGAAGCCCGGCGACGAGCCCTACTACCCCATCAACGACGCCAAGAACGAGGCCCTGTACAAGCAGTACGAGGAGCTGGCGGCGCAGGAGGGCGACGTGATCTTTGCCGGTCGCCTGGGCGGCTACAAGTACTATGACATGGACAAGGCCATCGCCGCGGCCTTCGAGCTCGTCCGCAACGAGCTGGGCGTGGAGCCCACGGAGGCGTAAGAGCCCAACAGCCAAAGGCTAATAGCCATTCTGGGATGTAGAAAGTCCGGTGCAGCATCGCTGCATCGGACTTATTGTTGAGGGAGCACTGCACGCGCACGCGTCCCAAAAAGCAAAGACCCGGCACAATAACCGGGTCTTCAAAAACTCTCTGGTGCTCCATGGCGGATTCGAACCGTCGACCTTGGGATTAGAAGTCCCCTGCTCTATCCAACTGAGCTAATGGAGCATAATAGCCGCACGTCCAAGCGGGTACAAGTTCATACGGCTAATAAATTATAACCTACTTGAACTGGTCATGGTACGCCTTGCAGACCTCGTCCACGGGACCATCCATGCGCAGGTCACCCTTCTCGATCCATACGGCACGCTGGCAAATGCGCTCAACCTGCTCCATGGAGTGAGAAACGAATAAGACCGTGACGTCACCACTCTCGATAAAGTGCTGAATGCGACGCTCGCACTTCTGCTGGAAAAAGACATCGCCAACAGAAAGCGTCTCATCGACGATTAGGATATCGGGCTCGGTAATCGTGGCGATAGCAAAGGCAATGCGCGCAACCATACCCGAAGAGAAGTTCTTCAAGGGCATGTCAACGAAGTCTTTAAGCTCAGCGAACTCAATGATCTCGTCAAAACTAGCGTCGATAAACTCCTTGGTATAGCCAAGCAGCGCACCGTTCAGATAGATATTCTCACGCGCGGTAAGCTCAGGGTCAAAGCCGGCACCGAGCTCAATCAGCGGCGCAATATTGCCATGGACCTTAACCTCGCCTTCGCTGGGCTCCAAAACGCCAGCGATGATCTTGAGCATCGTGGACTTACCGGAACCGTTAGTACCAACAAGGCCTACGACCTCGCCGCGATGCACATCAAACGAAATGTGCTTAAGCGCACGGAACTCCTCAAAGAACAGCTCGTGCTTGGCGAGCTTAATAAAGTACTCCTTGAGGTTTGTAAGCGACTCAGACGCCATATTAAAGATCATGGTGACGTCTTTGACCTCAACAGCAAGGGGCTGCTTGCTGTAATCAATAGCAGATTCAGTCATGAACAGCACTCCTTAGATGTAGAGAATAAACTTGTGCTCGGTCTTATGAAATACGGTATAGCCAATAGCAAGAGCAAGAATAGCCCAGGCAACACATAAGCCGAACGTAAGCGCAGAAGGCACGGTATTGAACAGGAAGATATCACGCATAAACTGGAGATAGTTGTACATGGGATTCACAACCACCAGCACCTGGATCCAATGTGCCATTTGGCTAATGTAATCGGTCGTCCAGAAAATAGGCGTCAGATACATCCAGGCCGTGATAACAACGGTCCACAGGTGCATAACGTCGCGGAAAAAGACCGCCAGCGCCGACAGCATCATGCCCAAGCCCATGCAGAAACACATAAGCAACAGCAAGCAAACCGGCAGCAGAATTAAATGCCAGGTAGGGACAACACGGAAAAAGAGCATAACAAGGGCGACGGCAACCAAAGAGAAGGAAAAGTTGACAAGAGAAAACAGCACCTTCTGCACCGGAAACACCCAGCGATGGACCTTAACCTTCTTAAGCAGAGAAGACGCCCAAATGATGGACATGAGCGCCTGGTTCGTCGATTCGGACATGACGGAGAACGTTACGTTACCGACAATCAGGTAAAGCGGATACAACTCGGGGGTAACAGAGCCATTACGGCCTTGCGCGAAGATTGTCGAAAACACAATCGACATAACAATCATCATCAGCAGCGGGTTAAGCACGGACCACGCCACACCCAGAACACTGCGACGATATTTAATCTTAAAATCTTTGGTGACAAGCTGCTTAAGAATGAACTTGTCCTTTTCAAAATCATTTTTAGCGTGAGAGGCCGGTTTAGCCACCGCTTTCTGACTCTCTACGTTGTCAGCCACGGACCATCTCCTTGTCTCGTAAAACATAACAGTGGAAAGTATAGCCCTCCCGCGCAGACGATTACCCACCGCAACAAATTTGGAGAACTAACCCATATCTAAGCAAAGGGACGAGCGATAGGTATACTTTCGACCAGCTGAGTCATTAAAGGAGGTCCTACATGGACTATTCGAATACCGCCGTCATAATCCCTTGCTACAACGAAGCGCTGACGATTGGCAAAGTTGTCGACGATTTCCATCGAGAGCTACCCGGTGCAATAGTCTACGTTTACGACAACAACTCGTCCGACGACACTACGCAAATCGCCAAGCACCACGGGGCTACGGTGCGCCACGAGCCCAGGCAGGGCAAAGGCAACGTGTGCCGCCAAATGTTCCGCGATGTCGATGCCGAATGCTACTTGATGGTCGACGGCGACGATACCTACCCCGCCGAAGCCGCCAAATCGCTCTGTGAGCCCATCCTTAACGGCGAAGCAGATATGACCGTTGGCGATCGCCTGTCAAACGGCACCTATGCCGAAGAGAATAAACGAGCCTTTCACGGCTTTGGCAACAACCTTGTTCGTGCGATGATCAAATGGATTTACGGCTACAGCTTTGACGACGTGATGACCGGCTACCGAGCCATGAGCAAACCCTTCGTCAAGACCTTCCCCGTTTTGAGTGAGGGCTTCCAGATCGAAACCGAGCTCTCAATCCACGCCGTCGATCACCGCTGGCGAATTCAAGACGTACCGGTGGAGTATCGTGATCGCCCTGCCGGCTCCGAGTCCAAGCTCAACACAATTAGCGACGGTATTAAAGTCATAGCAATGATTGGAACGCTCTTTAAAGACTATCGTCCGCTCAAGTTCTTTAGTCTTATCGCGATGATCTTTGCCATCATAGGGCTCGCCCTCGGTATACCAATCGTCGCAGAGTACATCCAGACCGGATTAGTCCCTCGCTTCCCCACCGCAATGCTCGCCGTCTCGTTCATGTTCTTATGCGGGCTAAGCCTGGCAACGGGGCTCATTCTCGACTCGGTTGCGAAGGTAGAACGAAAGCAATGGGAGCTACAAGCCTATAAAACCTATTCGAAATAAGAAGAGGTCCGGACTTAATCCGGACCTCATCTTATTTAAGACCCAAATACTGTTCCCAGAACTCTCGCGAAGTCATGTACGGCATGGCATCTTTCCATGCCCCCCTGACATTCTTGCCTTCTTTACGATATCGCTCCATCAGTTCGTGCTCTCGGCGGCGAATACTCTTAAACCGCGCTCGGTCCATCGTGCGGACCGACCCCTTCTCGCGGGTCGGATCAAGAAAGACCAGCGTCTTGCAACGCGTCGAATTGCCTTCGAGCGTACAGCTGCCATTCTTAACTGCATAGCCGGGCTTACCGCGCAACAGTGCATCGGGAAGATAGTGCTTGTCGTAAGGAATAGATCTCCAGTACTTCATAAACTTCGAAGGATGGGATTCCAGATTAACATTAGCGAGCACTTGCTCCGTAACCCCGGCCTTGCGAAGAAGCTCTGGATCCATTTCGGAAACAGGAATCAGCTTTTCGTTTAACTTACCCTTGCCGATCATCGTCGCGGCGCCATCAAGCTTCTGGAGATACTCAGGGCCACGCAGATAATCCTCAAAGCCATCGAGAATAAACTCGGCAGCCTGATAGTCCATATCGCGCAAGTTCTGACGCACCCCTCGCTGAATACGAAGGACAAACATCTTCTCATCAGCACAATCATCGAGAGCAATCATGGCAAAGAAGTTACGGAAGTACTGGTAGCAATCAACCGAAGCGCGGAAACGCCCCTCAAAGCTTGCATGCCACACGCAAATGCAATTCATGGTCATGTAGACAGGCTTATTGCGCATGCCAAACTCAACGTCGTCGCAGCGAATAAAGAAAGGCATGGGAAAGCCGTTCTTTTCGATAGCTTTCACCGGAATACAGCTATACCACCAAGCTCCATAGGCCTGATCAACTTCAACATTTGTGCGTTCATTTTCGAGGATGTCAGCCAGCTTGCCGACATTCAGATCATCTTTTACGCGACGATAAGCACCGGTAGTCGCCACATACGAGACATCCTCAAACTGACGAGTAGGGTCCTCCATTGAGAGCATGGCGCCGTTAATAAAGGCATCCTTATATTTGCCCTTAGCGAGAGAGAGGAGATTGTACGTACGAATCAAACTCTCGGGCATGATAGAGACATCGTCATCCATCAAGATGATATGGGTGAACTGATCAGGAATTTCAGTGGCCGCCATCATTCCGCGCGCAAAACCTCCCGAACCCCCCGTGTTGGGATTCGGGAGCACGGTGACTAGCCCATCGGAAAGTAATGCAGAATCGAGCGTCTGGCCATTGTCGACGACAAACATGTGGAAGTGATCGCGGATTGGACCGTCCTCTTTAGAGATGCCGGCTTTAACGAGATCAATGTTGGGAAGGATATATCTCTCATTTTTAAACGTTGTCGTAGACAAAGCGAGGTCAACACGATTTACCTCGTCCTCATCCACAGTTGCGGTATAACAGCCCTTAACCAAAGTCGCGGTAGACGATTCCTCAGAGGATATAGAGAACCCAATAAAGTCAAAATTCTCCAGACAGACACTAATGGCCAACGAGCTCGGTCCATTCTCAGGAGAAAAAGGAGCCTGTTTAATTTGTACTGGATCGAGTGACCCATGTTCTACGCCATAAATGTGCACAAGCCCCGATCCATCAAGGACCAAATCCAGACAGACCTCATCGAGCTGCGCATATTGTCTCCATTTCAAAGCGGAAAATCCGTTGACATACGTCATAAAGTCAACGGTTCCATCTATCTGCAAGCAGCCCCCCGGAAGGGTGCGCACAATGCTGCCACGCTCAATCCGATAATAGAGTTCCGAGTGGGAAATCGCGTGGTCATCAACGCAGCACACTATGTTGGCTAACTTATAATTAAATTTCAAAATTAACTCCCATACTTACCTTCGAGAAGATACAAGCAATAACATTATCGCCTAAATTGACTGTAAGTCGCGCACCTCTGCAGGCGGTTGATTTTCAATCTCAACGCAACAGTCTGAACGGACCCCGCGTTTCCGCAGCT
>UQLJ01000004.1:0-103761 GCA_900541825.1 uncultured Collinsella sp. | reverse complement strand
GCATACGAGATTAGCTGCAGTCTCGTGGGCTCGGAGAGGTGTATAAGAGACAGCTACAGAAAAGCTGATTAGAAGTTTGTGTGCCGCCCCTTTTGGGCGGCACGTTTTGTATAGGGATTGGGTTGCGGCCATTTGGTTGACGGGGCTTGCTCCGGGTTGGGGCGGCGCCGTTGTTTAGGGGGTACACTGGGTAGCGACTTTTAGTTTATCTACTACCTGATGGGGTGTTTTTTATGGGTAAGAAGTCTCGGGCTCGGGTTGCTGCGGCGGGAACTCGCAAGGATCCTGGTCGTCGGGTTGCCGAGGGTAAAAAGGCCGATCGTGCTGAGAAGGACAAGAAAGTCGGCGCGCATGCTCATCCTGAGTGGGCGCCCCATTTGAATTCGGCTAGTGAGGATTTGACTGCCAAGTTGTTTACTCTGGTCGAGGTAATTTTGGGCGTGGTGCCCCTTGTGGTTATCGGTTTATTCTTGGCTTCGAAGGACGCCACGAGTGTCGATAAACTCACCGAGGTCTTTTCGCAGGAGCCCTCGATGGTGGTCACGTTTATTTCTGCGTGCTTGCAGCCGTTTGTGGCGTACATGCTGTATATGGTCTATCGCAAATACTGCGAGGGTGATGCGGGCTTTGCCGCCGGCAACCTGATCGGCCTCTTGTGCTCCGAGATCCTACTGCTCAATATCCCGGGCGTCATCGGTATGGGCATCTTGCTGTGGCGTGTTTGGCGCAACGTCGCCCCGCACTTTGAGAGCTGGTTGTTTGAGCGTCGCTTTGCGGGCGTGGTGGCCGATATTGCGGGCTCGCTCGTGATTCTAGCCTTGGCGTTTCTGTGCGCCACCGCTGCCCGCGGTCTCGCGGGCATGTAGTCGGTCCTCACCGACCACGGGGCGCAGGGCGGGGAAACCTTTCCCTCTCGCTCACGGCTTCGCAGGGTCGCGCGAGGCAAAGGTTTCCCCGCCCTGCGCCCCGGCGTTGGGTCGTCGCATGCTCGTTACAGAAAAGCAGATAAGAAGTTTGCGTGCCGCCCCTTTTGGGGCGGCACGTTTTTGTATGGGGTCCCGGTCTCCACAATTTCCGTCAAGCTTTTGGTTAGATTTTGGTCAGTTGGCGTAAGGGTGGAAGGCCAAAAGATTGCTGGCGAAAAAAGCTCAGAGAAAGTGCTGGTAGGGGAGTTGTTGAGCTTTTCGACAGCTTTTGAGCAAAAGAAACTTTGTGGCTATTGCCGGCGATTGCGTTGTCGCGGTCATGGCGGTGCGGGATGCTGGTCGTAAGCGTCGAATTCTCCGACTTTGGAGGCCAACATGGACCTGTTTCTTGAGACTCCACAGCAACAAGCTAAGCGCATGCTGCGTCAGCAGCAACGACTCATGGAGATGCAAATGCAAGGGGCGGCAGCCCAGCCCTTTGCGCAAAATGTCGTGCCCGCTGCTGTACCTGCAGCTGTGCCCGGGTGTGAATCGGCGCCAGAGGCCTATTCCGTACAGCAAGATTCATATGCGCAGGAGCTCGCGTTCGACAAGCGTCGTGCGCGTCGTCGCCGTGTGGGCCAGCGCTTGCGCACATTGGCGATGATCGTGCTCATCCCGTTAGGGCTTGCGGCCATCTTTCTGGCGTCGTATGCCCTCACGTGCATCCTCAACGGCGCATCGCCCAACGAGGTGCTCCAACATCTGTCAGCCCTCGGCCAGCGCCTAGGCGATGCCATAACAACCTTCCAGGTCGGTTGGGAAGGCTGACGTTTGCCGCCATTGGTCTTCTTGGATGCAAGGATTATCGCCACGAGTGGAATCCTTGCATCTTACGGGCCCTATCGTGCGACTGAATAGTATTATTGAAGATGAATAATAATAGGATTTGATATGTATAAGCAGGATTTAGAGCAGACTCTGTTAGGCATTGACGAAGAGGCGGAGCTGGAAATAGGTCCAAGAGACGATAGACCGAGCGTTGTATTGGTGGGAGGAAGCGCCTTCATGCTAAACGATGTGACGAATCGGTCGGTTACACATGACATTGATGTGTTTGAGGCAGACAGGTGTCTCCGCGAGATCATAGCTCGATACCCCGAGGTGAATGGTATGGCGGTGGCATATTGTAATCAGATGCCATTCAATTACGAAGACCGTTTGATTCCCTTGGATATTGGGGCGCGTTTTATCAGGTACTTTACGCCATCCTTGGAGGACCTGGCGCTAATGAAGCTCTATGCCTACCGTCCGAACGACATCATCGATCTTCATAGTCAGGCATTCGTCGACCAACTTGATTGGGGTCTGCTCGAACGGCTTATATTCGACGAGGGAGAAGCACTGGCGTCGTCGCCTTCGGAGCGAAGCTATCAAGAGATGGTCTGTGCATACAGGCAATACAGAAAGGAGGTGCTCGGTTGAATCTGACCTTTGAGGGATTCTTAAAAGGCTATTGCCGAGAGCTATCCGGACAGCAGTCGCTGAGTTTTAGAAAATTGGTTGAGCAGGCGACGACGGATGCGCCGCGCGTGGCGGAGCCTCTGTTTTTGCTCGCTTTAGCGCAAGGAAAAGCCGAATACGTTTTGGGTTTATCCGAGGGCTCGTGGATGGAACAGGATTACCGAGACGTTTTATTCTTGTACGGCCAAGCGGGTAGCATGGCGTCTCTATGCGCCAAAAGTGAGCTCCCTAATCGTTATGCCAACGTTTGGCGTGCGTATAGAGCGGTGAAGGAAAAGCCGGCGGCCGATAGAAGGGTGAACGCCCTGATGAGAAAGAAAACGCTGGAAGCATTGGAGGAATCGGGTGTAACGCGCTATGGCCTCTGCCGTGCTCTGCGCCTGAATAAAGGAAACGTATACGCATACTTGGCCGGCGATGACTCAAAGGTGAGCAGGAAAACGGCGCGCCGCATTATGGAATATGCGGAGGAGAGGGGCGCCCAAGAAGGGGCCGGGCGCCCGGTGTGTGTGGCGGGGTAAGATTGATCGCGGTTTTGATTGATGACCGATTGAGTTTGTTGGGCGGAGTCTATGTCTGCTATTGATATCGTGCTTGTTGTGATTGCCTTGGTGGCGGTGGGGGTTGCTGTGGCTTGTGCCCTGCAGCTCAAGGGCCTTCGCACCGAGCTGCGGGAGCGCGGCGATAGCGGGGCAGAGATGCTGGCTGCGCTCGAGCAGGCCAACAACGCGCTCGGCACCCTGAACGTCGCGTTGGCAGAAACCCGCCGCACGGCAAATGCCATCGCGCAACAGCAGACGACCGATGCGGCCGTAGAGCAGCAGCGCTACCTGACTATCGCGCGTGAGTTCTCACAGGCTGGCGACCGTATGGACGACCTGCGCCGCGAGACGGCCCAACAACTCGGTGCCAACCGCGAGGGCATCGAGCGCCGCCTGGACAAAGTGCGCGAGACGGTCGATGCCCAGCTGGGCGCCATCCGCAAGGACAACAACGTGCAGCTCGATCAGATGCGCGCGACGGTGGACGAGAAACTTTCCCGTACGCTCAACGATCGCCTGTCTGCATCGTTTAAACAGGTGAGCGACCAGCTCGAGGCTGTGTACAAGGGCCTGGGCGACATGCAGTCCATTGCTACCGGCGTAGGCGACCTCAAGCGCGTGCTGGGCAATGTAAAAGCGCGCGGCATTTTGGGCGAGGTGCAGCTGGGTGTAATCCTGGCGGACATCCTTACGCCCGACCAGTATCTGGAAAATGTCGCCACCAAGCCTGGCGCCTCGGAGCGCGTTGAGTTTGCCGTCAAACTGCCGGTGGACGAGGGCGATCCCGTGCTGCTGCCGATTGACTCCAAATTCCCGGGCGATGCGTACGAGCACTTGCTCGACGCGCAAGAGTCGGGGGATGCCGAGGCTGTGGCCACCGCGCGCAAGACGCTCGATGCGATGGTAAAGCGCGAGGCAAAGGACATCTGCGAAAAGTACCTGAGCGTGCCCGCGACCACCAACTTTGGCATTATGTTCGTGCCTTTTGAGGGTCTGTACGCCGAGGTCGTCAGTCGCCCCGGGCTTATCGAGACCCTGGGCCGCGACTATCACGTCAACGTTGCCGGCCCCAGCACCATGGCGGCCATCCTCAACAGTCTGCAGATGAGCTACCAGACGTTTAAGCTGCAAAAACGCACCGACGACGTGCTGCGTGTGCTCTCTGCCGTCAAGGCCGAGCTGCCACGCTATCAGGCGGCGCTGCGCCGCGCCCAGCAGCAGATCGAGACCGCGGGCAAAACGGTCGAGGGCATCATCACCACGCGCACCAACGTCATGGAGCGCAAGCTCAAGGACATCGACGCACTGGAAGACGTCGACCAAGCCGATGAGATCTTGGGACTCACGTCCGCGGACCTTCTCACAGACCAAGAAGACGAAGGCTAATTGCAACAAGACGGTGGGGCGCCGGCGTAAACGCGGGCGCCCCACCGCTTTTCGCATCGCGCATGCCTGAAGCGCGCTTCGGTGTGCAACAATGGCGTTTCGCCCTATCAGACGCGAAAGGAAGTCTATGTCTCAGAGAAGCACCAGCCCGCTCAGCCGCTCCACCGTGCGCCGCACGCTGCAGCGGTTTTGGGGTGTCACGCGCACGCAGCCGCTGATTGTCTTTCTCTCGGTGTTCTCGTCGGCGGGCTACATCTTTTTGCTGACGTTTGCCAATACCTATGTGATGGCCCTCATTGTCGACCGCGTTCAAGCCGGTCCCGCGGCGGGTGACCAGGTGTTTGAGGTCTTCGGCCCCTATATCCTGGCGCTCGTACTCGTTAACCTGGTGGGTCAGATCCTCTCCAAGCTACAGGACTACACCGTCTACAAGCTCGAGATTGCGGGCAACTATCACCTGGCGCGTCTATGCTTCGACACGCTCTCCAACCAATCCATGACATTTCACACCAGCCGCTTTGGCGGATCACTCGTGAGCCAGACGAGCCGTTTTATGAGCGGCTATACGGGGCTGGTGGACGTGACGGTGTATTCGCTCATCCCCACCATCACCTCGGTCGTCTGCACCGTGGCCGCACTCGCCCCGGTGGTACCGACGTTTACCGTGATCCTGGTGTGCATCATGGTCGTCTACATTGCGTTTGTCTGGCTTATGTACAAGCGCATCATGCCGCTTTCGGCCGCGACGTCCGCTGCGCAGAACAAGCTCTCGGGCGTGCTCTCCGACGCGGTCACGAACATCTTGGCCGTCAAGACCTGTGGGCGCGAGGACTTTGAACGCGATCTGTTCGACGCCGCCGATCGTGCCGCGCGCGACGCCGAGACGGTCTCGATGCACGCCATGATGCAGCGCAACTTTACGACCTCGGGCCTTATCGTCATCACCATGGCCGTGGTGAGTGTGTTCGTGGCGGGCGGCAACGCGTGGTTTGGCATCTCGGCCGGCTCGCTCGTCATGATCTTTACCTACACCTATAACCTCACCATGCGCCTGAACTACGTAAGCTCCATGATGCAGCGCATCAACCGCGCTTTGGGCGATGCGGCCGAGATGACGCGCGTGCTGGACGAGCCGCGTCTGGTGGCAGACGACCCGGACGCCCCTGAGCTCAAAGTGACCGAGGGCGCGATTGATTTTGAGCACCTGAGCTTTGCGTACCGTGACGCTGCGGCGGGCGAGAGCGTGTTCGATGACCTGACACTTCATGTGGCGGCGGGCCAGCGCGTGGGCCTGGTGGGCAAATCGGGCTCGGGCAAGACGACGCTCACCAAGCTGCTGTTGCGCTTGGACGATGTGCAGGGCGGCCGTGTGCTCGTGGACGGCCAGGACGTCTCGCGCTGCACGCAGCAGAGCCTGCGCCGCCAGGTTGCCTACGTGCCGCAGGAGGCGCTGCTGTTCCATCGCTCCATTCGCGAGAATATCGCCTACGGCCGCCCCGACGCCACCGACGAGCAGATCCGCGAGGCGGCTCGCTTGGCTAATGCGACCGAGTTTATCGACCGCCTGCCCCGTGGCTTTGACACCACGGTGGGCGAGCGCGGCGTTAAGCTTTCGGGCGGCCAGCGCCAGCGCGTGGCCATTGCCCGCGCTATTCTGACCGATGCGCCGATCCTGGTGCTCGACGAGGCGACCTCTGCCCTCGACAGCGAGTCCGAGGCACTGGTGCAGGAGGCGCTCGAAAACCTGATGCGTGGACGTACCTCCATTGTGGTGGCGCACCGCCTGTCCACCGTGGCGGCGCTCGACCGCATTGTGGTGCTGGCCGATGGCGAGATCGTCGAGGACGGCACGCATGCGCAGCTCGTCGAGGCGGGTGGTGAGTACGCGAGCCTGTGGAGCCGTCAGACCGGCGCATTCTTGGAGGCGTAAGCGTCTCGGACGTGGGACAATTGTGCCCATGAGTTTATTGTGCCGTTGAGCCAAGGAGTCGTTATGCCACGCGAGACCAATGCCACCAAGCGCGAGCGCGCCATCGAGGTGTGTGAGCGCCTCGACCGTCGCTATGGCCCGGTCGAGTGCTTTTTGGACCACGAGAATCCCTTCCGCCTGCTAATCGCGGTGCTGCTTTCGGCGCAAACGACCGATGCACAGGTCAACAAAGTGACGCCGCGGCTGTTTGCCCAGTGGCCCACACCCGAGGCCATGGCTGGGGCGAGCGTGGCTGACGTGGCAGACACTATCAAGTCACTCGGCTTCTACAAGAGCAAAGCCAAGCATGCCGTCGAGGCCGCGCAGATGATCGTCGCCGACTATGGCGGCGAGGTGCCGGCCGACATGAAGGAACTCGTGAAGCTGCCGGGCGTGGGACGCAAGACGGCAAACATCGTGCTCAACGTGGGGTATGGCATCGTGGAGGGTATTGCGGTGGACACACACGTCAACCGCATTGCGCACCGCCTGATGCTGAGCCCTAAGACGCATGCCAAGGAGCCGCTCAAGACCGAGCAGGATCTGCTCAAGATTTTGCCGCACGAGTATTGGGAGTCGGTCAACCATCAGTGGATCACCTTCGGTCGCGAGATCTGCGACGCCCGCAAGCCTAAGTGTGACGAGTGTCCGCTGGCAGATTTGTGCCCCAGCGTGCGCGTAGCGGGGTAGGGCGGAACGCATCTTCGTCTGGCGTTTTTTGCGGGGCTGGGTTTGCCCTTGAGCCGGAGTCCTCTCCATGCGCTACCATGACAGGCAATGAAATCCGCCGCATACCCGCCGAGCTTGCCCCGGCGGGCTTTTGGCGTTGCAATGCCGGAGGAACAGCATGCTCATTCACCGTATAGCCGCGCAGCTCTACACTGCCGAGGCCTTGCAGACCGTCGAGGCCGGGCTCGATGCTGGCGAGGACGTGACGCTGGCTGTGTCGCAGTCGGGCCGCACGCTTATGGCAGCCGCCCAGTTTGCGCGCCGTCCGCGCCCGACGGTCTATATCGTGAGCGGCGAGGATGCGGCCGATCGCGCCGCGCGTAGCCTTGCCGCCTACGTGGGCCTGGCGCACGTGTGTCGTTTTCCCGAGCGCAAGGACTATCCGTGGCGCGAGCAGGCGCCCGACGACGCCGTGGTGGCGCAGCGCTGCGAGGCTCTGGGGCGCATCGTGCGCGGGGACAACTGCATCATGGTTGCCTCGGCCCGCGCGCTGCTGCGCTGCGTGCCGCCGGTCGAGAGCCGCTACTGGGAGTCCACTACTTTTGCGGTGGGCGAGGAGATTCCCTTTGACGAGGTGCCGCAGCGCTTGGTGGGCATGGGCTACACCAATGCCGGCGCCGCCGACGCGCCCGGCCTGTTCCGCGTGCACGGCGACACCGTCGAGGTGTTCCCCGCACAGGAAAAGGCGCCCGTGCGCATCGAGTTTTTTGGCGATGAGATTGACTGCATCCGCCGCATGGTGAGTTCCACGGGGCAGACCATCGGCAACGAGGATAGTATCGAGATCTTCCCCTGCCGTGAGCTGGCGCTTACCGACGATGCCGTTCACAACATGCACGTGGCGCTCTACCGCGCAAGCCAGGACGACAGCAAGCTGGCGGCGCTGCTCGAGATGGTGGATGCACGCATCGTCACGCCCGAGCTCGACCGCTTTTTACCGGTGATGTACGGCCAGACCGTAAGCCCGTTGGCGCACGTGAGCGGCAAGGCGCTCGTGGTCCTGTCCGAGCCGCGCTCGCTGTTCGACGATTGCCTGCGCGCCTACGAGGATATCGAGGCACGTGCCGGCGAGGCGGGGGTCGACCGTCTGGACGGCCTGTATGTGCGTGCCCAGCAACTCGACTTTGGTTCCCAGCAGCGTTTGAACTACGTGAGCCTGATCCGTGCCGGCGGCGCGGTGACGGCCGAGCTCAAGATTGAGCAGCCGGCCATTGCGGGCTCGGACAACCGTTTTATGACGCGCATTCAGGAAGTCGTGGGCAAGCGCTACGCCTGCGTGTTCGCCATTCCCGATCGCGGCGCGCGCGAGTCGATGGAGCTCACCTTTGGCGATGAGGGCATTACCTTTGAGGAGTCGCTGACCGCGGCGCCCGAAAATGCCGGCGTCATTGGCGAGCACGTACGCGTGGCAGCGGCAGATTCTGCCGACCGTGCCGCACGCCAGGAGGCCCACGCTTCCATTCGCGAGCGTAAGGTCGACGCGCTCAACGCCCGCTCGCTCAAGGCGGGCGCGGCCCAGGCTGCCGCCGGTGCCGCCGTGCCCACCATCTCGCGCGGACGCGTGACCTTTGTCGATGCCGCTCTGCCGCAGGGCGTGGTGGTGCCCGATGCCAACCTGGCCGTGTTCTCGATCGCCGACCTCAACGCCCGCATGGACGCCAACCGCGCGCGCAGCCGCCGCAAGGTGGACATTACGCAGATCACGTTCCCGTTTAAGCCGGGCGACTACGTGGTGCACGCTACCCACGGTATCGCGCTCTTTAGCGAGATCGCGCGCCAGGAAGTGGGCGGCAAGGAGCGCGACTACTTTTTGCTGGAATATGCCGACGGCGACAAGCTCTACGTGCCGCTCGAGCAGGTCGACCGCATTACGCGCTACGTCGGTCCCGACGGCGATAAACCGCGCTTGACCAGGCTCAATACCGCCGACTGGACGCGTGCCACCAATAAGGCGCGCAAGAATGCCAAAAAACTGGCGTTTGACCTGGTCGACCTGTATACGCGCCGCTCGTCGATTACCGGTATCGCCTGTCCGCCCGATACGCCCGAGCAGATCGAGATGGAGGAGAGCTTCCCTTACGACGAGACACGCGACCAGCTGGAGGCCATCGCCGACATTAAGGCCGACATGGAGGCGCCCAAGCCCATGGACCGCCTGCTGTGCGGCGACGTGGGTTTCGGCAAGACCGAGGTTGCCCTGCGCGCGGCGTTTAAGTGTGTGGACTCCGGCCGCCAGGTCATGGTGCTCTGCCCCACGACCATTCTGGCCCAGCAGCACTATGAGACGTTCTTTGAGCGCTTTGCCCCGTTTGGCCTCGAGGTCGAGGTGCTCAGCCGCTTCCGCACGCCGGCGCAGCAAAAGCGCGCGCTCAAGGCGTTTGCCGAGGGCACGATCGACGTGCTCATCGGTACACACCGTCTGCTTTCGGCCGATGTGAACCCCAAGAACCTGGGCCTGGTGATCATCGACGAGGAACAGCGCTTTGGCGTGCAGCACAAGGAACAGCTCAAGAACCTGCGCGAGCAGATTGACGTGCTTACGCTTTCGGCAACGCCGATTCCGCGAACCATGCAGATGGCCACGAGCGGCGTGCGCGACATGAGCTTGATCACCACGCCGCCCACCGGGCGTCGCCCCGTGATCGTGCACGTGGGGGAGTACGACCCCGATGTGGTGAGCGCGGCGATTCGCCTGGAGGTGGGTCGCGGCGGCCAGGTGTACTACGTGTCCAACCGCGTCAAGACCATCGACGACGCCGTGGCGCGTGTGCACGAGGCCGCGCCCGAGGCGCGCGTGGGCGTGGCGCACGGCAAGATGAGCCCGCGCGAGGTCGAGGATGTGATGATTGAGTTCGCGACCAAAAAGATCGACGTGCTCATCGCCACGACCATCGTGGAGAGCGGCATCGATAACGCGACCGCCAACACGCTGATTATCGAGGATTCGCAACGCTTGGGCCTGGCGCAGCTCTACCAGCTTAAGGGCCGCGTGGGCCGCTCGGCCACGCAGGCATACGCGTACTTTATGTTCCCGGGCGAGCTGCCGCTCACGGAGGAGGCAACGGCGCGCCTGACCGCACTTTCCGAGTTTCAGGACCTGGGCAGCGGCATGCGCATCGCCATGCGCGATCTGGAGATTCGCGGCGCCGGCTCGCTTATGGGAGCCGAGCAGCACGGCAACCTGTCGAGCGTGGGCTTTGACCTGTTTACGCAGATGCTGGGCCAGGCCGTGGCCGAGGCGCGCGGCGATGACGACGCCGGCGTGGAAGCGGCGAGCGTGGGTATTAACCTGCCGGCCGATTACTTCTTGTCCGAGGAGTACCTGCCGGCGGTGGATCAGCGCGTGCTCGTGTACCGTAAGCTCGCGGCGGCCGAGGACCTGGAGAGCATCGACGAGGTGCAGGAAGAGACCGAGGCCGCGCATGGCGAGCTGCCGTTGGCGGGACTCAACCTGTTCAACCGCGCGCGCATCCGCATTCGCGGCGAGCGCCTGGGGCTCGAGAGCGTCACGCTCAGCGGTGGTCGCATCACGTTTTTGGGCGTCGACGTGCCCAAAAAGGTGGCCTTTGAGCTTAAGACCCGCTATGGCGCGGTGAACTTCCCCAAGAGCCGCAAGCTGTCGGTGCCCTACAAGGCGGGCGCCGGTGCGGGCAGCGGCCTGGGTCGCGGCCTCGACGCCAACGACGGCACCGGCCCCGTGGCCGCGGCGCTCATGCTGCTGCAGCAGTTGGGTGCTAGCGACGACGACTAACAAGTAGGGGGCGTGGCGGGATGAAGTCGTCTTTGTCCCGCCACGTTGCAGGTTGATTCCAGCTCCATCGAAAGGAAAGCATGTTCGGATACATCTATAAGAAAGATGTCGCCATTATCGCGGTTGTCCTGTGTCTTTGTCTGGGCGTGGGCAGTTTCTTCGATTATCAGATCTCGAGCGCGCTGTTCAATATCGGCAGCATGTACGGTCGCTTTATCGAGGCCGCCGGCGAGCTGCCGTTCGAGCTGACGGCGAGCATCGCGGGCGTTATGCTCGTGCGCGCGGTGCGTCCCGACTCCAGGGGGAGCAAATGGCTCGCCGTGCTGGGCGTTCTGATCAACGTTGGCCTGGCCGGCTACGAGATCGTTTCGTCCCTGCGGGTTGGCGGCAAACTCATCGCGGTTCAGTTGGTACTGACGTTTGTGCTGGTCATCGCCGCCAATCTTATCGTCTATCGCCTCACGCGCACGACCGAGCCCGACGAGCTCACGCGCTGGGCGTTGATGGTGCTTGTCGTGTGGGTCGCTCAGGCCATCATCCTCAACGTGATTGTCAAGCCGCTGTGGTCGCGCCCGCGCATGCGCGTGATCGAGGTGACGCAGGGACTCGAGTTTCAGCCGTGGTGGGTGATCGGCAACCCCGACAAGTGGGCCTTTATTGCCGCCGGCGTGATTAAGGACGGCTTCAAGTCGTTTGCGAGCGGACACACGGCGCACGCGGCGATCGGTCTTATGCTCGCCGGGCTTCCCGCGGCGGCCTTTAAGGAAAAACCGTCGCGCCGCCGCGTGGCCTTTTGGACGGCGGCTGCGGTCGCGGCGCTCGTCGCGTTTGGCCGCATCGTGATCGGAGCGCACTTTTTGAGTGACGTGAGCTGCGGTTTTGCCCTGGTACTGGCGCTTGAGTGCCTTGCCGCGCGCATTGCCTATCCCAACGGCGTACAATAGCTCCGTTTGAATCATCTGGCCGATACCCGGTAAGAGAGGATTGCCATGCTCGCGTTTAACAACGACTATTCCCACGGCGCACATCCGGCAGTGCTGCAGGCGCTCGTCGACACCAATATGGAGCCGCAGCCCGGCTATGGTACCGATGTGCACACCGAGCGTGCCAAGCAACTTATTCGCGAGGCCTGCCAGGCCCCCGATGCCGACGTGTTTTTTCTGGTGGGCGGCACGCAGGCCAACGCGACGGTGATTGATATGCTGCTTGCGCCCTACGAGGGCGTCGTTGCTGCCGAGACTGGCCACGTCGCTTGCCACGAGGCGGGCGCCATCGAGTTTGGCGGCCACAAGGTGCTCACCATCCCCGGCTACGAGGGCAAGATGCACGCCGAGGACCTCGAGAACTATATCCAGGTGTTCTACGAAAACGAGAGCTACGAGCACACGGTGTTCCCGGGCGCCGTGTACGTGAGCCTATCGACCGAGTACGGCACGCTGTACTCCAAGGCCGAGCTCGCGGCGATTCATGCGGTATGCCAGAAGCGCGAGATTCCGCTGTTTGTGGACGGTGCTCGCCTGGCCTATGCGCTGGCGGCCGATGAGTGCGACATTACCCTGCCCGAGCTGGCGCAGCTGTGCGACGTGTTCTACATCGGCGGCACCAAGTGCGGTGCGCTCTGCGGCGAGGCTGTGGTGTTCTGCGGCATGCACGCCCCGGCACATCCCATTCCGCGCATTAAGCAGCACGGCGCGCTGTTGGCCAAGGGCCGCCTGACGGGCGTGCAGTTTGAGGCACTCTTTACCGACGGCTTGTATTTTGAGATTGGTCGACAGGCGATCGAGACGGCTCAGGCGCTGCGTCGTGTGCTGCACGAGCGCGGCTACCAGTTCTTTTTGGAGACGCCCACAAACCAGCAGTTTGTGATTCTGCCCAACGAGGATATGGCCCGCATTCGCGAGCATGCCTCGATTGAGTACTGGGAAAAGTACGATGAGACCCACACGGTGGTGCGCTTTTGCACCAGCTGGGCCACGACGCAGGAGGACATCGACGCGTTGGCGGCTGTCCTGTAGCCTGATGTAATGACGAGGGGCCGCCTTGCGCTTGGTTTGGCGCAGGGCGGCCTTTGCTTTTGAGAGAGAAGGGTTGTATGACCGAGATGTCCGAGCCGACGATTCGCCTGGCGACGCCCGATGATGCGCCGGCGTTGCTTGCCATCTATGAGCCGTATGTGCGCCAGACGGCGATTACCTGCGAATACGAGGTGCCGAGCGTTGAGGAGTTCGCCGGGCGCATCGAGCGCACGCTCAAGCGCTATCCGTATCTGGTGATGGAGCTGGACGGGCGTCCGGTAGGTTATGCCTATGTGAGTCCGCTCAACAGCCGCGAGGCCTATGACTGGTCGGTCGAGACGTCGATCTACCTGGCGCGCGACGTGCGCCACGGCGGGCTGGGCCGCAAGCTGCACGATGCGCTCAAGCAGTGCCTGATCGCGATGGGCATCACCAACATGTGCGCGCTCATCGCCGTGCCGCACGACAAGGACGATGAGTACCTGACGCACAACAGCCAGGATTTCCATGCCCATATGGGATATCGCCTGGTGGGCGCCTTCGATCGCTGCGCCCAAAAGTTCGGTCGTTGGTACGATATGTGTTGGATGGAGTTGGTCCTAGCCGAGCGCACACCCAACCAACCCAAACCAACCTGGTTCCCCGACCTCCCCAAACCTACCATTTAGGGACAGGTTAGCCGATGGGCTCGGTGTATTTGGCGCGGTCGGTGCGTTGGATGCGCTTGGAGACATGGAGCGGGCGGCCGTCGGTGTCGTAGACGTAGTCGGTGATCAGGATCAGCGCCTGCCCACGCTCAACGTTGAGCAAAAACGCCTCGTTTTGCGAGGCATAGCACACCTCAAAGGTCTTGTGCCCCTGTGCCGGCGCGCGATGGAATTCTTGGCGCAGCGTGGCGTAGAGCGAACCGTTGATATCGCGGTCGATGAGTGCCTCGAAGCTTGGCGGCAGATAGGTGGTCTCCAGGCACAACGGCGCATCGTCCAGATAACGCAGGCGGACAAGTTTGACGAGCTTGCTGCCCACGGCGGCGTCAAAGAACTTAGCTATGCTGCCGGCCGCCTTGGCAAAGCCCGAGTCCACGGTGCGCGTGGTGGGCTTCATGCCCTGACCCTGGACCTGCGCTGTGTAGCTCGAAAACACCAGGTTGTTCTCGTGGAGCGCCGGCGTGTCGGCCACAAAGGCGCCGCGCCCGCGCTCGGTGCGCACCAGGCCCTCATCAACGAGCACCTTAAGGGCGTGGCGCACGGTGCTGCGCGACAGCCCCGATTCGTCCACGAGTTCCATCTCGGACGGCAGCCTGTCTTCGCGCGCGTAGACGCCGGCAGCGATACGGTCACGCAGCATGCCCGCCAAGCGCTCGTATTGGGCCAGTTTCTTTTTAGACGAAGCGTTCATGCGATCAACCTGTATCTAACTTGTATGCGAGTCTAATCAAGCATGTATTCAATACAACAACAAAACAGCTGGTAGCTAGTTATCGAAAACCGCATCAGCAAAATTTCTAAGACAAATATAGCATACAACTAGTCGACATAACCAAAACATGTATGTAACTTGTATGTCTGTGATGAGCATCAAACGAGAAGAAAGGCTGATGCACGATGACTACTCAGGAACAGGTTAAGGATGTCGTTTCCCAGGTTTTGGCTGACAAGGCAGACAAGGGCGGCATCAAGCGCGTCGTGTGGATTGGCGCCGGCGGATCCAACGGCGGCAACTATCCTGCTCAGTACTTTATGGAGCACGAGGCCACGCAGGTCGTGAGCTCCAGCTACACCAGCAACGAGTTCGTGCACGCAACCCCCGCCTACGTTAACGAGAACACCCTGGCCGTCGTCGTGTCCATGCGCGGCACCAAGGAGACCATCGTCGCCGCCCAGGTCGCCAAGGACCACGGCGCCAGCACCATCGCCATCTATGTTGACGAGTCCGCCCTCACCGAGGTCTGCGACTACAAGATCCAGTACGACAGCCTGGCCGTCGACGAGTCCTGCATGGGCCGTACCAACTCCGCCGTCGTGACCATGATCGCCATGGAGCTTACGCAGCAGACCGAGGGTTATGCCGAGTACGAGACCGCTATGGCCGCGTTCGACTTGGTCGACCCCATCTATCGCAAGGCCGTCGAGTACACCCGTCCGCTCGCTGCCAAGTGGGCCGAGCAGAATGCCGACAAGCCCTGCATCAACGTCATGGCCCAGGGCCCGCTCTTTGGTGCCGCCTACGTCTTTAGCATCTGCAACGTGCAGGAGATGCTGCAGATCGATTCCTGCACCATCAACACTTGCGACTTCTTCCACGGCCCCTTCGAGATTCTGGACAAGCGCACCTCGCTGTTCCAGCTCATCAGCGTCGGCCGCAGTCGCTGCAACGATGAGCGCGGCATCCGCTTCGTCAACCAGTACGGTGGCGAGCGCGTCTATCAGCTCGACGCCAAGGAGCTCGGCCTCAACGACATCAAGGACAGCGTGAGCGAATACTTCAACCACCTGATCTTTGCGCCGATTCTCAACAACGTGTACATGCGTGCGCTCTCTGCCGTCACCCACAAGGACTACATGACGCGCCGCTACATGTGGAAGCTGGACTACTAGGGGATAGAGCGGCCTAACAGCTCGATGTCCTCATAAGTTGCGGTGGAATAGTTCCTGTTTGGGGGCTTGAAGCCTCTATTTAGGAACTATTTCACCGCAACCGCCAAGTAATCCGCTGGGGACGGAGGAAAACGGATCACTTTTCCGCTCGCCGATTTGTGTCTTGAAAAATGTATATAACGACTATAACGTAGTGTGAAACATATTGGAAACAATATCGAGGAGGCTGCGTTGAAGAAAAGCAATCTGGGCTATGTGCTGGTGCTGATCGCCGCGCTTATGTGGGGCACCATCGGAATCTTTGTTAACGGAATATCGGCCCTGGGTGTTTCGTCTCAGAGCATGGCGGCCTTTCGCCTGTTGTCGGGTGCCGTCTTAATGGCTCCGGTCTTGGCATTTATGGGTTGCCAGGGAGGTGCTCGTGAGGGAAAAGCCTCGGGTGCCATGGCACTGTTCAAGGCAAGTCCTAAAGAGCTTGTTCCCTGCGCGCTTCTTGGCATTATCGGCCTCGCCACCGCTAACACGCTTTATTACGAGTGCATGGGCGAGGTGGGTATGTCCACGGCCTCGGTGCTGCTTTACACCTCGCCGGTGTTTGGCGTCGTGCTCGGCCGCGTGCTTTATCGCGAGGACGTGACCCCCAACAAGCTCGTCGCCATCGTTTTTAACATTGTGGGTTGCGTGCTCGCGGTGACGAGCGGCGACCTGTCCGGTTTCCATTTCTCGGCTTGGGGCGTCGTGTCGGGTGTGATCGCCGGACTTTGCGGTGCGCTACTGGCTGTGTTTAGTCGCATGGCCACCAAGACGTTGCATCCTCTGGCGGTGACGTTTTGGGGCTTTGTCTTTGGCGGATGCTTTATGGCAGTGCTTTCGGCTCCGTGGTCCGATGTGGCCGCGGCAATGTCCCCGCAGCTCATTCTGCTGTTCGCGGGCTTTGGCTTTATTCCGACGGCTCTTGCGTACATCTTCTATATGCAGGGCCTTTCGATGGATCTTGAGACGTCGAAGGTGCCGGTCGTGGCTTCGTTTGAAACCGTGGCGACCGTTTTGGTCGGTATTGGCATCTATGCCGAGCCCGCCGGCGCGATCAAGGTCCTGGGCATCGTGCTGGTGCTCGCGTCCATCCTGATTATGAACACCGATTTCTCCAAGCTGCGCAACAGCGCCTTTGTCGGCCATATCGTTGAGAGCATGACCTTTAAGCCCAACGCGTGGTGGACGGAGAAATCGCAGGACATGGATCTGTTCCGCGAGCGCACCGGCATCGCGCTGGAGCCCACCGTGCAGGAAAGCCCCTGGTACTTCGTGCGATAGGGGATTGAGCGCGGCGTCCGACCTGGGGTTATCCAGCCAGCGCCGGCCTGCCCTGCCCCAACGTTTCAAGTACGTTAAACCCGTCAACGGTCGATTTTCACCCGCGAACGGTCTTTATACTAATTAGCAATATAAGCAACGTATAAGACGTTATAATGACCATAATGAAAAGGAGGAGGCAAGATGAATCAGATCATTCTCGCATCTCATGGCGGCCTGGCCGCAGGCGCCAAAGACACGCTCGAGATGGTTCTCGGCGACGTGTCGAACGTCCACGTCGTGTCGCTTGCTCGTGACGACAAGGAGCCCATCACCAATAAGGTGGACGCCATGATCGCCACGTTCAACGCGGACGACACCGTCTATGTGCTGACCGATATGCTCGGCAGCTCGGTCAACAACAACATGGTCGAGCTTTCCAAGAACGGCACGAAGTTCACGGTTGTCAGCGGTTTCAACATCCCGCTGGCGCTCACGCTCGCTATGAGCCCCGTCCCCGTCAAGGGCGCCGAGCTCGCGGCCCTCATCAATGAGGCCCGCACCGGTCTGACCAACCCCAACGCACCGGTCGAGGCCGCCGCGGCTCCCGCCAAGAAGGCCAAGGCGTCCCGTCACAGCTCCGGTCCCGCCAAGATCGTCCTCGCACGTCTTGACTACCGTCTGCTGCACGGCCAGGTCGTCTTTACCTGGACCACCAAGGTTCAGGCCGAGCGCATCATCGTCGTCGACAACGCTGCCGCCAACGATGACATCAAGAAGGGCGCTCTTAAGCTGGCCAAGCCCCAGGGCGTGCGCCTGAACGTCTTCACCGTCGAGCGTGCCCTCGCCAAGATGGACAAGCTCAACACCCTCGGCGAGCGCGTCATGTTCGTCTTTGGCAACACTGCCGAGATGCTGCAGTTCTGCCAGGGCTACAAGCTCGACGCCATCAACCTGGGCGCCACCGCCAACCACGACGGTGCCGATCAGGTCGGCGGCAAGGACAGCTCCGTCTTCCTCGACGCCACCCAGAAGGCCGACGTCAACCAGCTGCTCGACATGGGCATCAAGCTCTATGTCCAGCAGACCCCTACGTATCAGAGCGTCGACATCGACGCCAAGCTGTAATCAACCAGGCTTTTGCCTGACTGAAAGGAGAAGGGTATGAATACGTTCATCAGTGCGGTGCTCGTCGGCCTCGTCGGCGTGTTCTGCATGTGGGACTCCCGCCTGCTCGGTCGTCTTAACTTCGAGCAGCCCCTCGTTGGCGCTACACTCGTCGGTCTGCTGCTGGGCGATGTGCCCACCGGCCTTGCCGTCGGTGCCGCCGTCGAGCTCGTGTCCATGGGCCTGGTGCAGGTCGGCGCCGCCGTTCCGCCCGATATGGTCCTGGGCGGCATCGTGGCCGCTGCCTTTGCGTGCCTGACCGATGCTTCCGCCGAGACCGCCATGACGATCGCCATCCCGGTCGCCGTCCTGGGTCAGCTCCTCGGCATCGTGTTCCGTTCCATCATCGCCGCCCTCACCCATGTGGCCGATAGCGCGATCGATAACGGAAAGTTCAAGACCGCCTACCGTATGCACATCTGCGCCGGCTCCGGTCTGTACGCCGTCATGTACTTCCTGCCGATCTTCCTCGCCGTCTTTGTTGGCACCGACCTGGTTCAGGCCATCGTCAACATGGTTCCCGAGTGGCTGTCCACCGGTCTTAACGTTTCGACCAAGATCATGACCGCCTACGGCTTGGCCCTGCTGCTCACCATGATGATCAAGAAGGGTATGACTCCGTTCCTGTTCATCGGTTTCCTGCTCGCCGCTTACCTCAACCTGTCCGTCATCGCGGTCGCTCTGATCGGTGTGTGCCTGGCTGTCGTCTTCATGGGCTTCAAGTTCAACGGTTCCCATGCAGCTGCCGGTGTCGATTCCGACTACGATCCGCTCGAAGACGACGAAGACTAAGGAGGAACACACTATGGCAACCGCAACCAAGGACGTGTCCCTGAACAAGAAGGTCAGCCAGTTCTTCTGGCGCTCCTGGGCCATCCAGGCCTCTTGGAACTACGAGCGTCAGATGAACATGGGCTTCCTCTACGGCATGGTTCCCACGCTCGATCGCCTCTATCCGGACGAGTCCGACCCCAAGCAGCTCGCTGCTAAGAAAGAGGCTTACCACCGTCACATGGCGTTCTACAACTGCACCCCGCAGACGAGCGCTTTCATCCTGGGCCTCTCCGCCTCCATGGAGGAGGAGTACGCCAAGGATCCCGAGAACTTCGATCCCGATTCGATCAACGCGGTCAAGACCTCCCTCATGGGTCCGCTTTCCGGCATCGGTGACTCCTTCTTCCAGGGCACCATCCGCGTTATCGCCTTTGGCCTGGGCGTTCAGCTGGCTCAGCAGGGCTCCATCATGGGCCCGATCCTGGCTATGCTCATCTCCATCGTCCCCTCTGTGCTGATCACTTGGTTCGCAGCCAAGATGGGTTATAAGGGCGGCCACGAGTACCTGAGCAAGCTTCAGGGCGGCGACCTCATGGAGAAGCTCATGTATGTCTGCGGCATCGTGGGTCTTATGTCCGTGGGCGGCATGATCGCTACGCTGATCGGCGCCACCACCCCGCTGCAGTTCGCTGAGGGCACCGTCGTGATCCAGGACATCCTGGACGGCATGATGCCCCAGATGATTTCCCTTGGCCTCACTGGCCTTATGTACTGGCTCATCAAGAAGAACGTCAACACCGGTTGGCTTCTCGTGATCGCCATCGTGGGCGGCATCGCCCTCTCCGCGGCCGGCATCCTGGCCTAGTCGCGACCAAGCGTCTAACCGCTTTCCCCCGGGGGCCTGCCTGGCATCCCATACCCCAGGCAGGCTTCCATCCCTATACGTGACAAGGGGCAGTCCCTTTGTCACATCCTCAACGGGCCGGCGACTCGGTCCAAATCACGGTAACCCTGCGAGCGCCCGGCAATGTGGCGCCGCAAAAATCGAAAGGAATGTGTCAGATGTACGAGATCGACCTTAACCTCCCTAAGCAGATCGTCGCTGACGTCCTGTCCAACCACGAGATCCACAGCGTCGCCTTCGTCGGCTGCGGCGCTTCCATGTCCGACCTTTACCCCGCCAAGTACTTCCTGGCCAACAACACGGACAAGCTGAACGTTCAGATCTTCACCGCTAACGAGTTCAACTACGACACGCCTTCCTGGGTCAACGAGCACACCTTCGTGATCACCTGCTCCCTCGGTGGCTCCACGCCCGAGACCGTCGAGGCCAACAAGACCGCCAAGAAGCACAACTGCCCGGTCGTCTCCCTCACCAACAAGGCTGGCTCCGCTCTGACCGTCGACGCTGACTACGTCATCGTTCACGGCTTCCACGCCAACTTCGCTGCCAAGTGCGAGAAGCCCGGCTACGCCATCGCTCTTGCTCTCGAGATCCTTCAGCAGACCGAGGGCTATGACCACTACGAGGACATGATCACCGGCCTCACCAACGTCTTCGAGCTCTGCGAGAACGCCGCTCAGCACTGCAAGAAGCTCGCCAAGAAGTTCGCCGAGGACTTCAAGGACGACAAGATGATCTACTTCATGGCTTCCGGTGCCTCCGAGAAGATGGCTTATTCTCACGCCGCCTTCCTGTTCACCGAGATGCAGTGGATCGACGCCGCCGCCTACAACACCGGCGAGTACTTCCACGGCCCGTTCGAGGTTTCCACCGAGGGTAAGCCCTACGTCTTCTTCATGTCCGATGGCGCTACCCGTCCGATGGACGCCCGCGCCCTCACCTTCCTTGAGCGCATGGGCGCCAAGGTCGCTCTGATCGACTCCAAGGACTACGGCCTGGCCGACGCCGTGCCCGCGAGCGTCATCACCTACTTCAACCCGCTGCTGCACCTCGCCGTTATGCGCGAGTATGGCAACCAGATCGCAGAGGCCCGTCAGCACCCGCTGACCATGCGTCGCTACATGTGGAAGCTTTCCTACTAATCACAAGTAAGTAGACCTTACGGGTTGATTGAGAGGGGATGGGGTTTGCGCCCCGTCCCCTTTTTTGCTCTGGGGAGGGCGTGTCTGTTGCGTCGCAAATCCCAGATAAAACCTACCAAAATAAACCTGTCCCTTTTTGGCAGGTGGGAGGAGATGCGTATGATCAAGGCAGTGCTGTTTGACATGGACGGCGTGCTGGTCGATACCGAGTGGTTCTACAACCGTCGTCGCGTGGCGTTTATGGAGGAGAAGGGCTTTCACTTTGACGAGATCCCCGATCTTTCGGGGTCTAACGAGCCCGCCATTTGGAAGTCGCTGGTACCTGACGATGTTGAGCTGCGCGAGCGCCTGCGCGTGGAGTACAAGCAGGTCTACAGCCCAGACCATCCCGTTCCGTATGCCGAGCTGCTCAACGAGCAGACGGAGCCGGTGATGCGCAAGCTGCACGAGCGCGGCGTGAAGTGCGCCATCGCAAGCTCGTCCTATCGCGAGCTCATTGACGAGCTGGTGGGGATTGCCGGTATCGCCGACGTGCTGGACTACACCATCAGCGGTCACGAGTGCAGTGCGTTTAAGCCCGACCCCGAGATCTACCTGCGTGCCATGGAGGCGCTGGGTGTGGGGCCTACCGAGTGCCTGGTTATCGAGGACTCGCCTTTGGGCATCGAGGCTGGCAAACGTTCCGGCGCCCGCGTCCTGGCACTGCGCCCGCACGAGGGCGTCAACCTCGATCAATCGCGAGCCGATGCCGTTATTGATAATCTGACCGACATTTTGGCCGCTTTGTAGTGTCAATCCGCCGCGAGAAGCACGGGTTCAAACGTTTTTTGCGGTGGACTGGCTCAATTTGGTTTCGATTTTGATCCGTTTGGCTTCGATTCGGACTAAGTGAGTAGACTTTTTGGTGCAGGACGAGCACAAAGCGCATCTGCTCTAGTAAAACCGCAGGTCACAGGGGTGGCGGTTTTGGGTGTGCTCTGCAGGTCGCGTAAAGTCTACTCACTTGTAATTTGGGCCTTTGGTCGTGGGGTTGCTGGTCCCGCTTTGGTTGTCGAGAGAGGGTGAATTGAAGCGCCCCCGCACGCTCCATGCTACAATCGCGGACATACCCCACAACTACATCTGCCTTCGAAAGGAGCCTGCGTGGCGAACGCCATCGATCAGCTCACGGACCGCGTGCTCGTGCTCGGCCGCCTCACCATCGTCCGCCGTGCCATTACCACCGTGGCGGTCACAATTTCTGCCGTCCTCCAAACATTTCTGATCCAGGCGTTCATTCAGCCCGCCGACCTGCTTCCGAGCGGCCTCACCGGCGTCGCGGTCCTGCTCGATCGCGTTACCTCGCTGGGCGGCGTTCACATCGACATCTCGCTCGGCATGCTTGCGCTCAACATTCCCGTGGCGCTCCTATGCTGGAGCGGCATTAGCAAGCGCTTCGTCATCTTCTCGATGATGCAGGTCGTGCTCTCGTCGCTGTTCCTCAACGTCTTTCACTTCGCGCCGTTTTTGGGCGACAAGATCATGCTCATCATTTTTGGCGGCGTGGTCTCGGGTCTGGGCGCTGCCATCGCACTTAAATCCGGCGCATCCACCGGCGGCACCGACTTTATCGCGCTGTGGGTCTCCAATCACACGGGCAAGACCATCTGGGGCGTCATCTTTGGTTTCAACTGCTTTATCCTGGCGATCTTTGGCTTTATGTTTGGCTGGGACAAGGCGGCGTATTCCATCGTGTTCCAGTTTATTTCGACCAAGACCATCGACAGTTTCTATCGTCGCTACGATCGCGTGACGCTGCAGATCACGACGCGTAAGGCAGACGAGGTCATGACTGCCTACGTAAACCATTTTCAGCACGGCATTAGCTGCGCCGAGGTCGTCGGCGGATATAGCCGCGAAAAGATGTACCTGCTGAACACCGTTGTCTCGACCTACGAGAGTCAGGACATTATCAAGCTGGTGTGCGACGTTGATTCCGGCGCCGTGATCAACGTGTTCCACACGCTCAACTTTGTGGGCGGCTGGTGGGGTGGTCATGTCGACGAGCCCATGCCCACGGCCGTTCCCGATCCCGACAAGCCCGCACGCATGGCCAGCAGGCAGGCGCGCCTCAGCGAACAGGACAGCCTGCAGCAGGACGACGGCAAGTAGGGTATTGGCATTTTGCCGGTCCTGCGCAACCCATCCGAACGAGCCCCCCGAAAGCCCCGTTGCTTTCGAGAGGCTCTCGTTTGCCCAGATAAAACCTACCAAAATGAAGCTGTCGCTTTTTGGTAGGGAGGGTGTATCGTTTTATCATTATGAGGTAATATGAAACTAGACGTTATATACGTATTAGTTATTTCGATATTTCGATAAGAGTGATTAGATATGCCTGCACCCAAAAATGCACCGCTTTACCAGCAGATTTACGACGAAATTAAGGATGCGATCGAGAAAGGTGTTTATGCACCCAAGGAGCGTATTCCGTCCGAGCTTGAGCTAGCCGAGCAGTACGATGTGAGCCGCATTACGGTGCGCCGCGCCGTCGAGGAGCTGTGCTCCGATGGCTACCTGGTTAAGCAGCAGGGCCGTGGCACCTTTGTCTCCACGCCGCACATCAACCGCCAGTTCCACGCTTCGACGCTGCAGACGTTTACCGCGCTGTGTGCCGATAATGGCATGAAGGCGGGCGCACATGTGGTCGATCGCCAGATTGTGCCGGCACGTCAAAACGAGATGGAGTTCTTTGGCCTGCAGAAGGACGCGCTGCTGCTGCATATTAAGCGCGTGCGTACAGCCGACGGCGAGCCCATCTTTGAGGAGAACATCTTTGTGCCGTTTGACGCCTACCGTGAGCTGTTGACGGCCGATCTTGAGGACAAGTCGATTTTTGCCGAGGTCGAGCGTGTTGGCGGAACGCCGATTGTTTCGGTTGGCTACCGCACGGTCGAGGCCGTTCGTGCCAATACCGAGCAGGCGGCCGAGCTGGGCATTGCTCCGCACGATCCGCTGCTCAACCTGCGTGCCGGCTTTACCGGTCCCAACGATGAGCCGGTCTTGCTCGGCAAACAGTACTACGTGGGTAGCCGTTACGTCATGGTGATGTAGCTCTAGTTGCGCGGTTTTCCAAACCGCGCAACGGCTCGACGCTGCGCCTTTGGTTCCGCCGTTCTAACGAACGGCGGACCGGTCGACGCTGCAAACGCCCCTAAGCGGCAATCTGACGTTCAATCGTCGGTCGCGTACAAAAGTACGCTTCCCTCCTCTTTCACGTCACCTTGCTCGCCTAGGGGCGTTTTCGCTGACTTATGCTCAACCTACGATAATTCCGCGCTTGTCAAGAGATTAGCCGTTGGGGGCGTTCTTAAACGACTAGTCTGGGCGGCGGCCGTGTGCTGCTGTCCGCGTGGCGGCGTATAATCGGCGGCAGATGACTTGGACGTTAGGAAACCATGACCGATAGTATGCAGCAGATGGCGCTCGACACGCTCGGCGCCTATTTTGGCTACACCTCGTTTCGCCCGGGACAGGACCGCATGGTCGATGCGATCCTTGCCGGTCGTGATGCGCTGGGTGTTATGCCCACGGGCGCCGGCAAGTCCATTTGCTACCAGGTGCCCGCGCTCATGCTGCCCGGCATCACCTTTGTGGTGAGTCCGCTGCTGTCGCTTATGGAGGACCAGACCCGTGCGTTGCTCGCGGCGGGTGCGCGACCCAGCTATCTCAACTCCAGCCTTACTCCGGCCCAGCAAAACACCGTGCTCAAGCGGGCGCGCGAGGGCCGCTACCAGCTTATGTACGTGGCGCCCGAGCGCTTGCTCGAGCCGCGTTTTTTGGCCTTTGCGCAGGAAGCCGCGGCGGACGGCGGCATTGGCGTGCCGCTCGTGGCCATTGACGAGGCCCACTGCGTGAGCCAATGGGGCCAGGATTTCCGCCCCGCTTACCTGCAGATTCGCGAGTTTATTGATTCGTTGCCGCGGCGCCAGATCGTGGCGGCGTTTACCGCCACGGCGACCGAGCGCGTGCGTGCGGACATTCAGCAGATGCTCGGCCTGCAAAACCCTGCGACGGTGGTGACGGGCTTCGATCGCAAGAATCTCTACTTTGGTTGCGAGGAGATGGGCGACAAGGCCAAGACTGCCTGGGTGCGCGACTATGTGATCGCGCATTCGAGCGAGAGCGGTATCGTGTATTGCTCGACCCGCAAGACGGTCGATGCGCTGGCGGGCGAGCTTGCCGAGGCGCTGGGCCCCAGCGGCATTCGCGTTGGCCGCTACCATGCCGGCATGGGCAACGACGCCCGTCGCCAAAGCCAGCGCGCCTTTATCGACGACGATATCCAGGTGATGGTTGCCACCAACGCCTTTGGCATGGGCATCGACAAGCCCAACGTGCGCTACGTGATCCACAACAACGTGCCCGAGAGCATCGAAGCCTACTACCAGGAGGCGGGCCGCGCCGGCCGCGATGGCGACCCGGCCAGCTGCTACTTGCTGTGGAACGGCAACGATTTTCGCATGCGCCGCTTTCTGATCGACCGCGGCGATGCTGCCGATGAGGCGCTCGACGACGAGCAGCGCGCGTGGGCGCTCCAGAATCGATATCGTCTGCTCAGCCAGATGGAGGGCTACTGCAATACTACCGGCTGCCTGCGCGAATACATGCTGCGCTACTTTGGCGACGAGGCCGCGGCCGAGCATGCTGCTGCGGCTGGTGCGGGCGCCACCGCCACGGATGACGCCGAGGGCTGCGGCAACTGCAGCAACTGCCTCACGCAGTTCGAGGTCGAGGACGTCACCGATATGGCCCGCGCTGCCGTGCGCTATGTGGCCACGCGTCCCATGCGCTTTGGCAAGTCGCTGATCGCCGACGTGCTTCATGGCGGTAACACCGAGCGCATTCGCCAGATGCATCTGGACGAGGACCGCGGCTACGGTGAGCTGTCGAGTGAATCGGTCGGGCGCATCAAGGACATCATCGGCCAGCTGTGCGGTCGCGGTTATTTGGCCACCTCGCAGGGGCAGTACCCGGTCGTGGGGCTGGGTCCGCGCGCCGGCGAGGTCGAGGACGAGGCGTTTGCCTTTACCGTTAAGCGTCGTGCGTCCAAGCGCAAGGCCTCGGCCCGCGCCCGCCGTGCGGTGGATCTGCTGCGCGAGGAGGCCGAGCTGGATCAGCGCCCGCGCGTGGGTGACGATGCCGAGCTGTTCGAGCGCCTGCGTGCCCTGCGCAAGGAGATCTCGACCGAGCTGGAGATGGCGCCGTACATGGTCTTTTCCGACAAGGCCCTGCGCGGTCTGTGCCGCCTACGCCCGCAGACGCGCGACGAGCTTATCCAGGTCAACGGCATCGGCGAGAAAAAGGCCGACGCCTTTGGCGAGCAGTTTATGGCGGCGATTGAAGAGTTTGAGTCCGAGCATGCACGGGATGGAGCGTAACGATGGCATTCGACGATAAAACCGAGCGCACTGAGGTATCCGCTGTGCCGCTGTACCAGCAGGTTATGGACGACCTAAAGGGCGAGATCGCGCGTGGCGTGTACACATCCGGCTCGCGCATTCCTTCCGAGATGGAGCTCGCGAAGTACTACGGCGTGGGACGCATCACCGTGCGCCGCGCCATCGAGGAGCTGTCGCGCGCGGGGTATCTCAACCGCCAGCAGGGGAGGGGCACGTTTGTGTGTGCGCCCAAGCTCAAGCGCAAGATTGTCCAAAAGGGTGACGTTCAGAGCTTTTCCGAGGGTTGCGCTGCCAACGACATGGTGGCCGGAGCACACCTGGTGTCGCGCACGGTGGTTGCGGCGACGCGCGAGGACGCGGCGTTTTTTGGGGTGGAACCCGGCTGCGAGCTCATCGTTGTCGAGCGCGTGCGCACGGCAGACGGCGTGCCCGTCATGCTCGAGAACAACGCCTTTGTGCTGGCCGACCATCCCTACCTGCAGACGCTTGCCGACAAGGACCTCACGGACAATTCCATTTTTGCACTCGTTGCCGAGCATTCGGGCCGCGCGCCGCTCAAGTCCGACCCTTGTACCGTGGAGATTGCGCTTGCCGATGTTCAGGCGGCCTCACTGCTGGAGGTGCCGGTCGGCGAGCCGCTGTTTTATATGGAGGCGTACTTTACCGATGAGGACGAGCGGCCCTTGCTGCTCGGACGCCAAAAGATCGTGGGCTCGCGCTACGTGTTCGACATCTAACGTCCACAGATAGAACAACATGGAACAAATTTGTCGCAATGGCTTCCACCGTGGCTGCTTGCGTGGTATATATAGAACAACATAGAATGACAGCAGGTACGAGCAGCCGTCGCCAAAAGCCGCCACACAAGGAGGAACATCAGCATGAACGCACGTGATCTGATTCAGGAAATTATCGAGCGCAAGGGCAAGGTCGAGAACGTCTTTTGGATTGCCTGCGGCGGTTCGATGATCGACCTGATGCCGGCCAACGAGCTGCTCAAGCGCGAGGCCACCACGTTTGCCTCGACGGTCTACACGGCGCGCGAGTTTTGCCTGATGGCTCCCAAGAGTCTTGGCGAGAAGTCGCTCGTCGTTGCCTGCAGCCACAGCGGTAACACGCAGGAGGTCGTCGACGGCTGCGAGATGGCGTTGGCTGTCGGCGCCGAGGTCGTCGCCCTCACCGACTGCGAGGGCTCCAAGATTGATAACGGCAAGTGGACCACCTGGGTCTATCCGTGGGGTGAAGGCGTGCCGCAGGCCGAGGTTCCGCAAGGCATCGGCGTCCTGATGGCTGCCGAGCTGCTCGACCAGCAGGAGGGTTACGAGGCACTCGCCGACATGTACGCCGGCCTTAAGCAGATGGATGCCCTGCTGCCCGCTGCCCGCGAGAAAGTCAACGCCGAGCTGGGCGATCGCTTTGCCGAGCTCTGCCAGCAGCATAAGTTCTTCTACATCCTGGGATCCGGCCCCAACTTTAGCCAGACCTACGCCATGGCGATCTGCTCGCTCATGGAGATGCAATGGCAGCACTGCTGCTACATCCACTCCGGCGAGTATTTCCACGGCCCGTTCGAGGCCACCGAGCCCGGCGTGTTCTACTTTGTGCAGCTTGGATCGGGCGAGTGCCGCCCCATGGAGGAGCGCGCGCTGGCGTTCCTCAACACGCACACCGATACGGTCATGGTGCTCGATGCGATCGAGTACGGCGTGGGCGAGGTGCCCGCCAGCGTGCGTTCGTTCCTGGAGCCGATCTTCTTCTATGCGATGAGCTGCGAGCTGCGTGCCGCTCGCGGCAAGGTGTTCAACCACAGCCCCGAGGTTCGTCGCTACATGGGCATCGAGCAGTACTAGGTAACGGGAAAAGCATTCGCCTTCGATCCGCGAGCGTGTCGCGTGAGCCAAAAAGCGGGCCGTGCCGGGGATTTCCGGCACGGCCCGCTTAGTATCGCGCTTAGATTCGCAAGGTTGCGGCGGCCGGCGGCCTACTTCGCGTCGTATGCCTCGGCGTCCCACCAGTCGAGCTGGGCGATGTTATCGCGGATGTGCTGACAGCTCTTGTGGAAGCCCTCGAGCTCATACTCGGAAAGGTCGAGCGTGTAGACCTCCTCGACGCCCTCGGCACCGATCACGCACGGCAGGGAGGTAAAGATGCCCTCCTCGCCATACTGGCCGGTCATAAGCGTAGAGGCCGAAAGTACGGCGTGCTCGTTGTGCAGCACGGCAGCGCAGACGCGCGCGGCGGAGTTGGCGACGGCGTACTCGGTGCACTGCTTGCCCTGGTAGGTCACATAGCCGCCCTTACGCGCGAGCTCTTCGACCTCCATGTGGTCGAAGGCGTACTTGTCGGGGTTTTCGGCCTGAAGCTCGTTGAGGCTCTTGCCGGCGATGGTCGCGGCCTTAAAGGCGGCCAGCTGGCTAAAGCCGTGCTCGCCGATCATGTAGGCGTCGATGGACTTGGGGCTCACGCCGACCTTCTTGGAGATCTCGGTGCGCAGGCGGGCGGAGTCCAGGCCGCAGCCCGAGCCGATGATCTTCTTGGGATTGTAGCCGGTCAGGTGCCACAGCTCGGTGCACACGACGTCGCAGGGGTTGGAGATGCTCACAAAGATGCCGTCGAAGCCGGCGTCGACGATGCGCTTGGCAAAGGTGCGGGCGGCGTCGGTGGTAAAGAACAGCTCGCCGTCGCGGTTGCCAGCGGCCAGTGCGACCTTGCCGGCGGCGTTGACGATGACGTCGCAGCAGGCCAGCTCCTCGTAGTGGTCGTAGCAGTTGACGATCTTGGTATTGTACGGGACAAACGAAAGGGAGTCGCGCAGGTCCTGGACCTCGGACGTCACCTTGGCCTCGTTGATATCGCACAGGTACAGTTCATCGGCAATACCCTGCATGAGCAGGCTGTTGGCGACATGTGCTCCTACGTGGCCCTGGCCGACCACACCGATCTTACGCGTCTGGTACATATACGTATCCTTTCGGCCGAGTTTTTCGCGTCGAACCATTGTAGCTTCCTGCCGCCACTTTGCCAGGCTAAAGCGCGGTAGATTTTTGGGACATGCCTTAATCTCTACTTTTGGCTGTTTTGGATCACTGGCGGTGTCTCGGGGCGATACACTCGCGCGGATGGGGCCGGTCGTTGTACCATAGCTGCAACTGACTCGTAAGGAGCATCCATGCCCATTCGCATCCCCGACGCCCTCCCTGCCGCCGCGCAGCTCGAGAGCGAGAACATCTTTGTCATGACCGAGTACCGCGCGCTGCACCAGGACATCCGTCCGCTGCGCGTGCTCATCCTCAACCTCATGCCCACCAAGATTGCCACCGAGACGCAGATCATGCGCAAACTCTCCAACACGCCGCTGCAGGTGGAGGTGGACCTGCTGCGCACCAAGACGCACGAGGCCACGCACGTGAGCGCCGGCCACCTGGAGACGTTTTACCGCACGTTCGACGACATCCGCGACATCCACTACGACGGTCTGATCATCACGGGCGCGCCCGTGGAGCAGATGCCGTTCGAGGAGGTCGACTACTGGCCCGAGCTCTGCCAGATCATGGATTGGTCCACTACGCACGTACATTCTACGCTGCACATTTGTTGGGGCGCGCAGGCTGGCCTGTACCATCATTACGGTATCCAGAAGTACGACCTGCCGGCAAAGGCGAGCGGCGTGTTCGAGCATTATCTGGTGAAGCCGCAAAGCCCGCTGGTCCGCGGCTTCGACGACCGTTTCTATGCCGTGCATTCGCGCAACACCGATGTGCGCCGCGAGGACGTGGAGGCCGAGCCGCAGCTTGAGGTCGTGGCCGTGTCCGACGAGGTGGGCCTGTACATCGTCAAGTCGACCGACAGCCGCCGCTTCTTTGTCTTTGGTCATCCCGAATACGATACCGACACGCTGCGCCTGGAGTACGAGCGCGACGTGAAGCGCGGCCTCAACCCTCAGGTGCCGGCGCATTACTTCCCGAACGACGACCCCACCGCCGAGCCGCGCAACGTCTGGCGCAGCCAGGCTCAGCTGTTCTACACCAACTGGCTCAACTACTACGTCTACCAGACCACGCCCTACGACCTGGCCCGCGTCGGCGAGGAGCACTAGGCTGCGGCTGTGGCTGCTGCCGTGACGTGACGAGCGAGGATTTTCGGACGGACGAGCGTGGATTTTCGGACATTTACAAATCGAGCGTGGATAATCTCCCACTTTTGGCTTGAAACTAGGCTCAAAACGGGAGATTATCCACGCTCATTTTTTAGGCATGTAGATGCCGATGGCTCGGCTAGGAGACGGTGCGTGCAGAGGCAAAGTCGCATTTGGCGTGGTCTTGAATCTCGACGGGTTTTTCTTTCTGATAATCCGATGGACCAAGGCGCCAAATTATGGAGACGGGGACCTCTCGACAACCACCCTACCTGCAGATATAAGTCATCAGTCTAAAACGTCCAAAGCCGTCAAGCATTTGGTCAGCGCCTGGACAGCATTTGGTCAGACTTCGCATGAAACCGTCTGGTACGTTTGCGCCGTACCAAGAGTTGGGAGGCGACATGGGAAACATGACGGCGAATCAAAGGCTTACAAGTCACATTAAAGCATGCGAACAGCAGATGAGCTGCGTGTACGCACGCACGACGGCGGAGGCAAAGCAGATTGAGCGGCGGGTGGCGGCGGGAAGTCTAGAGGCGGTCATGCCGGGGCTGTATGCGCGTCCGGATTATTGGTCCGAGCTCAAGTTTCGGCAGCGTTATCTGCATCGGGTGCGGGCTCTTGCGCAAAAGCATCCCGACTGGACGTTTTGCTCCTATACGGCGGCTGTTATCTATGGTCTTTCGGTTTCGCATGCCAATTTGACGCACATCCATATCGCCGCGGCGCCGGCGCAATCGACGACGCCCGGCTCTCAGGTGATTCGCCATCGTTATGCTCGTCAAACACGGGCAATCCAGATGGATATTGCCGTGACCGATATCGATCAAACGATTACGGATTGCCTGGTCGATGCGTCGTTTGTCGAGGGACTGATCATTGCGGACTCGGCGCTTCATGAGCAGCTGTTGTCGAAGGAGCATCTCGTTGAGGCAATCAACAAGCTTGGCTTAAATCGTCGCGGTGTTGTGACGGCGCGAAGTGTTGCGCGGTATGCCGATGGCCTGTCAGAAAGCGGCGGCGAGTCCAAGGCGCGCGCCCTGATGATCGAGCGCGGCTGGCAGACGCCGGAGCTGCAAGTTGAGCTGTTCGACCCGGTTGAGCCGGGGCGGCCGTATCGCGTTGACTACTTGTGGCGTGTGGGCGACCGGCTGATTATCGGGGAGTTCGACGGATTCGTTAAAAGCGAGAAGGCGGCGGAGGAGGGCAAGCTCGCGAAGGCGCAGTTTGATGAGCGCCAGCGCGAGTCGAGGCTTTCGCTGCTTGATAACTGCAAGATCGTGCGCTTGTGCTGGGATGATCTAAGGGATCCGACAAAGCTCGATCGCAAGCTCAGGGTCGCCGGCGTGCCGCGTGCGTGTTGAGGCGGTTGCAGGACGTTGAGCCGCACGAGCGTGGAAATCCGGACGGACGAGCGTGGAAATCTGGACGCGCAATGGTTGAGCGTGGATAATCTCCCACTTTTGGCTCGTAAGGGGGCTCAAAGTGGGAGATTTTCCACGCTCATCTTGCGGGTGCGATACAGCGGCGATCAGGCGCTGATGATGTGGGGTAGCGGCAGGTCGTGGGCGTCGGTGGGAACGTGGTCGACACGCTGCTCGTCAAAGGCGATGCCGATGATTTGACATGCGGGTGAGAGCATGGGCAGGTAGCGGTCATAGCAGCCGCCGCCGTAGCCCAGGCGTGCGCCAGCGTGGTCGAAGGCTGCAAGCGGCACGACGACAATGCCGAGAGCTTCGGCAGGCACGATGGGGAAGCAGCTGCTGTCGATGTCCGTGGCCGCAAAGGCCCGCGTGGGGTGGGCGATAAACGGAGCCGCGGACGCATCGTCGGCGGCAACTGCCCGCATGCACATGCGCTGGCCACAAGCTGCGGCGTCTGTTGCCGAGAACATGCACGGATAGGCCACGCGCCAGCCGCGCGCGGCGGCCGCTGCGGCAAACGCGGCAGGGTCGACTTCGGAACCCATCGCGGCATAGACGGCAACGATGCGCGGCGCCGCGGCACCCAAGCGATCCAACAGCTCAACAAGCCGCGCACAGACAACGGCGGACTTTGCCGCCCGCACATCCAAATCAATCGCATCGCGCCGGGAAATCACCGCCCGTCGCAGCTCAACCTTGTCCATCCCAACCTCCTCTAGCAAACCTGCCAAAAAGGGACAGGTTTATTTTGGCAGGTTTTATCTGGGCAAACACCCAAACCACCACATAAGTCATCGCAAAGGGGACAGTTCATGAACTCCCTTCGTGGTGGTTTTGATGAAGAACGGGTGTTCGCGGCAGTTTGTCTCGATCTGTAACAGTAACTCGGCAAAATCTGACCTAGATGTTACAGATTGAGACAAAGGGCCGGCGTCATCCGAAAACGTCTCGATTTGTAACATCTGGAGCCAATATTGCCGCCTAGATGTTACAGATTTAGACAAACTGGTGGGACGGGGTGAGCTGCCCCGCCCAAGCAACGGCAAAAGAAAAAGGTAGATTTTCAGGCATGTCCCAAAAATCTACCTTTGTGGGTTAGGCCAGCAGGTCGACGACGTTGAAGCCGGCGTTGCTCTTGGCGATGACGTCTCGGCCGCCAAAGACACAGGTTGGCGACTCGGCTGCGATGCGCGTCACGTCGGCACCGAGCGAGCGAAGCTCACCGGGCGTGGCGGCGAGCATCTGGGCGCGGCGCTCCTCGCGCGCGTGCGGATCGAGCCCAGCCAGGTAGGTCGTATTGCGGCGCTTGGTGAGCGCGTACGGCTTCACGGGCGCGTCCATGCCGCTCACGCAGCTCACGATGAAGCCCTCAAAGGCGGCTTCGTCGGGCTCAAAGCTACCGAGCCATGCGCCCGCGCGTTCTACGCGCTCAAGCGAGGGGTCGATTGCCGGGTCGCGGTAGGTGTAGAACGCCGTCTGACGCTCACCGGCCGCGCGGAATCCGCAGCCGTACGCACCGCCCTTAACGCGGATCTCGTTCCACAGGTAGTCGTAGGAGAGCGCGTTGGCGGCAACCGCCCAGGCGCCCGTCACGTCAATGCCCAGGCGACGCGGGTCGCACGCGCTTGCCGCAAAGCAGATGTCGCTGGGGATGACAAAGGCCTCGTGGCGGTCGCACGGCGTCGGCACCACGAGCGCGTTGCGGCCGGCATCGGTGCCGTCGCCCGCGCCCAGCCCCAGGTCGCCCGCAGCATTCCAGTACGCGTCAAAGTCCTCGTCGCTGCCGGTAAAGCTCGCCATGCAGCCATCGGCCACAAAGATGCGGTCTGCCAGCTCGGCAAGCTTGGCACGCAGGCCGTCCAGGCGCTCGTCAAAGTGCTCGAGCAAATCGCGCAGGAACAGGTAGAAGTCCACGCCCGAAAGCTGCTCGCGTACCACGGCCGAAGGTGAGCTGTAGCTCATCGCGCGACCCAGCGCCGCCGAGTGTCCGTTGTTGATAAAGCCCTGCTCAAGCCCAATGCGAATCTGCGTGAGTACGTCGCGCACGCGGTCGGCGTCGGCATCGAGCAACAGCGTGCTCGACCACACCTCGCGCGGCAGGCTCGCCAGCGCGTCGATCTTTTCGGACAGGGCGCCGGCGCTCACCAGCAGGTAAGGACGCACGCCGTCCACGTCGGGCTGCGTCATGACCTCGGTCGCAAAGCTCAGAAAGCCCAGCTTGCCGGCGAGCAGGTTGTCGAGTTCCTCGGCCGAATGCTCGCGCGTGGGCAGCTGCTTGAGCAGGCGGCAGAGCAGCGTCACATAGGGCAGGTCCTCAAATGCGACGCAGCTCAGGTCGAAGTACTGCATGGCGTAGGCCAGACGGTTGGTGGGGATGCCGTGGCGCAGGCAGGGGATGGGCGCAGTCGTGTCCACGACCAGTGGTGGCTCGGGGCGCGCCTCGCCAATGTCGGACACGCGCAGACGCGGTAGCGTGGCCTTGTCCTCGGGCGTGTCCTCCGCCTCCTGCACGGCACGCAGTGCGGCCGTGCGCTCGACCACATCGGCCAGCTCGGCATCGGTCATGGCATCGCGCTTGGCTGCCAGCTCGGCGGCCTCGGCGCTCTCCGAGCCAGCACCGGCATCCACTGGAACCAGCTCGACCAACGCCATGTGGTCGTTTTCCAGCACCAGCTCGCGCAGTAGGTCCTCAAAGTAGCTGCCGTCCAGCTCGCCGCGCAGCTCTTCGTACACCGGTCCGTACTTGAGCGCCAGCGTCGCGGCGTCGTCATCGTAGAGCCAGGTGCTCAGCACGTCGCACGCAATGGCCACGCCGTCGGCGATGCCATAGTCGCGCTGGCGCAGGTCGTACTCGTTGCTGCTGATGATAGCCTCCAGGCGCTCGCGCGGAACGCCGTACTCGCACAGGTCGCGACAGGCGTCCTGGAACACGCGACGCAGCTCGCGCGCTACGCCGGGCTGCGCGTTCTGCAGCATGATGAGTTCGTAGGGCTGCAGGCTCTCGGCCGCGGTGTAGCTCACCACGTTGCCGCCCAGGCCGGCGGCCAGAATGGCCTTCTTAACTGGTGCCTCGTTGGAACCCAGCAGTGCCTCGAACAGGATATCCGCCGCGATCGTGCGCTTGCGGTCGAGCGCGCTGCCCAGCACCAGGCCCAGGCCTACCAGGGCGTTCTCGGGCGTGGTGGCCATCTCGATGCGCTTGTACTCGCAGGTCACGGGCGCCTGCACGTCCAGCGGATTGGGCGCCAGCGTGGACGGGTCCTCGCCGGCGGCAACGGCAGCGTCCATGCGGCGGCTCGCGGCACTCGGCTGCGACAGATAACGTTCGTCCAAAAAGGCCAGTGCACGGTCCACGTCCAGGTCGCCGTAGAGCGTGATGTAGGAGTTGGAAGGATTGTAGTGGCGCGCGTGCGTGTCCAGGAACTGCTCGTAGGTGAGCGCGGGAATCGCGCGCGGGTCGCCGCCGCTCTCGTGCGCATAGGCGGTGTCGGGATAGAGCGCGGCGTTGACGGCATCGTCCAGCACACTCATGGGGTCGGACAGCGCGCCCTTCATCTCGTTGAACACCACGCCGTTATAGCGCAGCGTGCCCTCGCGCAGGCTCGCGAAGCTGTCACCGCCCTCGCCCTCGACGCCCTCCGGCAGGTCCAGCTCGTAGTGCCAGCCCTCCTGCTCAAAAATGGTGGGTTTGGTATAGATGGCCGGGTTGAACACCGCGTCCAGATACACGTCCATCAGGTTGTACAGATCCTGCTCGTTGGTGGTGGCAACGGGGTAGATGGTCTTGTCGGGGTAGGTCATGGCGTTGAGGAACGTCTGCATGGAACTCTTGATCAGGTCGACAAACGGCTCCTTGACGGGAAACTTGGCCGATCCGCACAGCACCGAGTGCTCAAGAATATGGAACACGCCGGTGGAATCGGCCGGAGGCGTCTTAAAGCCAATGGCAAAGGCCTTGTTTTCGTCGTCGCACGCCAGGTACAGCAGGCGAGCGCCCGAGGCAGTGTGGCGCAGCACGTAAGCGTCCGAGTCGAGCTCGGGCACGGTCTCGCAGCGCTCGACGGTAAAGCCATGGCAGGTGGCGTCGGGCACCAGCAGCGCGGCGGCTGCGGCGCGCGGGTCGGTTGAGGTGGTGGACATATGCAGTCTCCTTTGACGCCCCAGCGGGGGCGAATCGAGCCGAATCCTCGAGAGTATACCCATATGGGGCCGCGACTCTGCGGCGAACTGACGACGATGCCAGCGGATTGGGCATAGGTCCCGCGTGCCCGCCGCACGAGCGTGGAAAATTGGACACTCTCGATATCCGACCGTCCGAAAATCCTCGCTCGTCCATCACTCGCGTATCTCTCGTCTCTCATTCGTCTCTAATATGAGAGATGACAGGAAGATGAGAGAAAAATATGAGAGATAACTGAGCAGCAAAGAGACAGGTAATCATGGTATTGTCTCAATACCGATTGTTCTACCAGCAAAAATATGTATAAATGAAGCAAATGGTAGACATTCCATCTCTATCTATCTCTTATCTCTAAGCCGAGAGATAGAGAGATAAATGAGAGATAATTACGAGAGATAACTGAGAGACGAGGGAAATCTATCCGCGGCATTCTCCGCGGGACCGAGCGAAAGGACGTGCAGATGAACGAAAACGAGCTGACCGGTCTGCTTGAGTCTTTAAGGCGTATGGGCTCGGATGATCTTAACGTCGAAGTGAAGGAGAGCGCCACGACGCTTTCCCGCGACGTGTGGGAAACGGTGAGCGCATTCGCGAACACTGCCGGCGGAACCATCGTGCTCGGAGTGAGTGAGCGCGCAGGTTTTGTCCCGGTTGAGAACTTCGAGACCGAGAAAGTGCTCAACCAATTTGTGTCAGGCATGGGTGATGCGGGCGGTCGAGGAAAGCTGGCCAATCCGCCCAAATACACGATCGAGCGAGTGGAGCTTCAGGGCGTCATCGTTCTCGTCATTACGATTGAGGAGCTCGATCCGTCGAGCAAGCCCTGCTATGTCATAGAGCGGGGCGCCCAGGGCGGCAGCTACAAGCGCATCGATGACAAAGATGTGCCGCTTTCATCGACCGAGGTGCTCGCATTGGCGTCATACGGTCGAGCGACTCCGAGCGATCGCGACGCGGTGGCGGGTGCGGGCGCGGACGATCTCGACGAGACGCTGGTCGACCGTACGATAGATCGGGCTTTCTCGTTGACGCCCCGGGCAATGCGCGGCGCGCCGGACAAACAAACGAAGCTGGAGCGCCTAAATATCCTTGATTCCCAGGGCAATGTCACCAAGGCTGGACTCCTAGTTGTGGGCACCTACCCTCAGCAGTTCTATCCCAAGCTCTTCATTGACGTGGCTGTCCATGCGGGAACTCAGAAGGGCATGGCGGGGTCGCTGAGATTCATGGACCGCACAATCTGTGAGGGAACGTTGGGCGAGATGATCTCGGATGCCGTCGCAGCCGTCGCCGAGAATTTGCGGCGAACCTCGACCGTCCAAGGCGTCTCGCGTGTCGACTCGCTTGAGATTCCCGAGGAGGTTCTGCGCGAGGCAATCGCCAACGCCGTAATCCATCGAGAATACGGGGATCGGTTCTGTGGACAATCGATTGCCGTCGACGTCTTTGACGATCGTGTCGAGGTGACGAATCCTGGCGGCCTTTACGGGGGAATGACTCGCGAGAGCTTGTTTGACGGCAGCTCCCGATGCCGTAACGCGACGCTTGTGAAGCTCATGTCGATTGTTCCGCTGCCGGATGGCGCAGGTTCGCCGGTTGAGGGCAATGGCTCGGGCATCCCGATGATGATCGATGCCATGCGCGCGTATGGTCTGGCCGATCCCCTGTTCCGCCCGGGATTCGATCGGTTCAAGGTCGTACTTTACCGTTCAAAGATCGAGCCGGTCGATCATGGCGGGGGCTTAATTGTGACGGCACTCAAACACTACGGCGAGCTGGGGACGCGCGAGCTGGCAGAGCGCACAGGGCTCACAATTTCCCAGGTTAGGTCGCGCGTCAACGCGCTCATTGCTCAAGGCGAGCTTGAGCCCACGGCGCCGGCGACGAGCCGCAACCGCAAGTATCGACTGTCGGAGTGCGTGGGATAGATGCGTTAGCGGACGAGGCGACCCAATAATCGACCCTCGATTGGCGTCCATTAAGGTAAAGCGGTTGTTGCCCAGTCGACGGTGATGCTAAAGACTCGGCTTACGCCGGCATGGCCCCGAACCCGTCTGTCAAGAACAGCCTAAGAACCAACTTGATGACATTTCCCGGTTTGACTTCTGCCGCGTCAAAGACGTGGCGCTCGGCGAGCTCGCTACAGTATGCATAGATGTCGCGGATAAGGTCCGCGCCCGAGAGCGTAAACATGTAGCCTGCGTCCGAAAGCGCATTGGGCGCGGCAGGCAACTTGGCCATGCGGCAAAAGGTCAACAGGTCGGGTGCCATAGCGTCCTGGTAGCCAAGATGGCTGCCGTCTTCTTGTGCGGCGAGTTCCAGCTGGCGTACTCGATCCAGCGCCACTGCCAGCACAAAGCTCGGCGTAGGCGCATTGACGTCCTGAGTGGTCGCCACAAGCCTGCCCGCCGCCTGCGTGACAAGCCAAGCGACCTCGCGCTGGCAACGCACGGCCTTGCGCGTAACCGGCTTGATGGACGAAGAAGAAACGCTCCCCTTAGGCGGATTCGAGGCAGCCATAAGACCCTCCCATGAACGACCCGGTCCAACAAGCCCGGATGAAACACGTGCTACATCAGTATACAGGGAAGTGGGGTAGCGGGGTACAAGCGCGCCAGCGGCAAACCGAGAGCATCAACGATGTGCCGATCGCGGAATGAGATCTCGTAATAATTGACTCTCGGCCATATTATTGAGGGGCATGACTCGCGTTCGTATGGTTGTAGGTGCTGGCGATGAACGACATTGACCTTGCTGTTCCGTTGATGGATGGACCAAGCTATGACCGCGCCTGCAGTCTCGTGCCTTCCGAATACGTTGAGGCATGGGAGTGGTTTCTGGGTGAGGAGCAGCGCGGCGGCGTTTGGACCAGCCTTCCGCACCACACCAAGGAAGATAGCCCTCAGTATCAGTACCGTTTGAGAATTGGCTCGGACTTCTTTCCCGTAACGCGGGATTCAGGGATCTTCTGGCCGGGCCAGGATCGGGTGAAGCAAGATCCCAATAAGATCTTTGCGCTTTCGGTCCATAACTCTAAAAAGAGCTTCTACACCGATGTGCCTCCGCTCTATTTGGACGATGGTACGTGGGTCATTAAGTACTCGGTTCAAGCGCCGGGTACCGTTGGTTTTCGAGACCAGAATTACAACCGTAAAATGCTCAACTGCATGGAATGTGGCGTTCCAGTCGGAGTCATATTTGCAACCGAGGTGGGCTACAAGGTGCTCGGCCTTGCGTTTGTTGAACGGTTCGAGCCCAAAAACGGATGGTTTGTTCTGCACGGTCCTGTTCATAAAGGCGGACCGGACCCTCGTTTTGCGCCCGACATGAGTTATCTGAAGCACATGCCCGTCGATATTGAGTTTGCCGGACAGGGTACGACCGACGACGAAAAGGTCCGCTATGCGTTAAGGCGCGAGCGATTGGGGCAGCAATGGTTCCGCAAGCAGCTCGTTGCCGCCTATGATGGCCGTTGCGCGGTGTCGGACTGCGGCGTCAGCGAAGCTCTGGAAGCTGCACATATCGAGAATTACTCGGGACCCAAATCGCAGGTTGCCAGCAACGGCATTCTGCTTCGGCGCGACTTACATGCTTTATTCGATGCTCACCTGATTTCGTTTGAGCCTGTTTGCGGCGAATATCGGCTGTGCGGATCGTACCTGCTGGATAAGACCGACTACGTTTCCTTTGCGGGTGCGACGCTAAGGCAGCCGAATGAGCGTCAGTGGCGACCCAATACGGTGTTTCTTGAGGCCCATCGCATTGAGTTCGATCGCTCGGAAAAGAAGCGTGAAAAGGCGGGGCTTCTGCCGTATTAGCGTATTTGGCTTTGGCGGTCTTTTACGATCGTGTTGTTTGATCGGATCGCGTGGCGATGCAATCTCGCGCGCACTTGCTGGTGCATGCTCTTCCTGGTTTGAATAACGGGAAGGGAGCGAGCGTGAGCTGGCGAGGCGATATCGTGATGGGGAAGTACGGAAAACTGCCGCGTGCCCTTATCGACAACAATATGTTTCCGGGCGTAGAAGTTGATTGCGGGTCGTTTGCTGTCACCTGCCCTTGCTGCGGCTCGCAAATACCGTGTCTCGACATTCGGTTCATCGATGCGCGTGACAGACTCAGCGACGAAGTGAGAAAACAGACAGGCGTTCATATGCCGGTGTATCCGGAGAAATGCCCTGTTTGTGGCCTCGATATCGTGTATGACGCCGGCGACGAGGGATAGGTGATGCGGAGGAGCTGGCTGTGAAGGCATCTCCGTCTCTACAAATAAACCCCCTCACCGAGTTGCCTGTGGAACTCGGCGTGATGGTCGCGTGCCCAGGTAAAGAGCGCTTGGTCAAAGTCGGTGCGCGTGGCCGGGACGCCAAAGACGCCGGCAACTTCGACGCGTATAAACTCCAGTGCCGGCAGCTTGTTGATGGCAGTGAGGGCAAACGGGGACGAGGGCTCCTCGAACAGATAGCGGCTGCCTTGCAGCGCGTCGCAACTGGTGCACGTGTTGCCGAGCGACGGGGCTTTGGAGGCTCGCGCGCCTACGGGCTTGTAGCCGCAGCGCTTATGAAGGTAGTCGCGGATCTCGCCCGGCACGCAGCCAAGAGCGGGCACGATGGCGAGTGCGTTGGCGTTGGCCGTGTCGATGGCAATGTGCCCGGATTCGTTGGGCGCGCGCGCGATGGCGACGCTCTCGTCGTTATCGGTTCGATAGGGAATGCCGAAGGCCGCGACCGAGGTCTCTTTGTGACACTTCCAGCACTCGCGCTTGCCCAGTACTAGATATATATACGGCGCTGAGGGGTCGGATCGGTCAACACCGGGCAGCCACTCGGCAAAGGGCTCGGGGTTGACGCCGCTGGGTACATACCAGATCTTCTTGGTCCGGTCCCATTTGGCGCCCAGCGCCTTGGCTTCTTCTTTGTGCGAAAAGGGGACATCGAGCTCGGTGCGCATGGCGGCTCCTTGGTGCTGCAGGTGCAAGTGGCTCAAGGATACCGCAGGACGCAGACATCGCGGCGTTTTGCCGAGAAGTTGCGGTGCGGACTGATTGGTTATGCCGATGGATAGATCGGCAAGTAGATGGTCGGCTTTTGGCTGGTTGGACGGTTGGAACTGCCGGCGGATTTGGCGACATAAAACAAAACAGCCCAGAGAGCATAGCCTCTGAGCTGCGAACATTTGGTGGGCGTTAGAAGATTTGAACTTCTGACCTCTTCCGTGTCAGGGAAGCGCTCTCCCCCTGAGCTAAACGCCCGATCAAGGGTGCGCAAGCGCGCAAGGGATAATATAACGGAGCCTGAACTCGGTGGCAAGAACATTTTTAAAAATCGCTTACATTGTGGAATTCGGGGGCTTTGTCGCATCCATTTCAAAAGAGCCTGCTGCCGCGATTTGGCTGTCGCATAATGCAAGGCCATTGCGGTATCGAGCTATGGAAAGACGCCTGCGGAATTGTCCTACCGATAAGCGGACAAGCCTCCAGCTGGTGACTTCGCCGTGGTAAGGTAAGCCGAATTGTTTCCAGGCTGTTTCGGGGGAGTGGAATGAGCAAAGAGTGTGTCGAGCAGGTCGAAGGCGCAGGGGCTTCGGTGCCGATGACCGATATATCGAACATTGATGTGCCCGAGGGCACCGACGAGCTCAGCCGCAACACCCGTCGCGCATGGCGCGACCGCCTGAACAGCGCTTCGACGCGCAAGATGATCACGGGCGTCTTGGCTACGCTGGTGGGCGGTTCGTTTTGGGGCTTCTCGGGCACCAGCGCGAGTTTTTTGTTCGATACCTACCATGTCGATACGCTGTGGCTTATGAGCGTGCGTCAGATTCTCGCCGGGCTACTCTTTATGGCCGTGGTTGTTACGCGCGACCGCGAGCGCCTGATTAAGCTCTGGATCACACCCGCCGATCGCAAGCAGCTGCTGCTCTTTACCGCCTTTGGCCTGCTGTTCAACCAGTTTTGCTATCTTTCGGCCGTGCGCCTGACGAACGCCGGAACCGCGACGGTGCTCCAGTGCCTGCAGCTCGTTATCATCATGGGCTACGCCTGCGTGACCGATCGCCGTATGCCGCGTACTCGCGAAGTCATCGGCATTGGCCTGGCTCTGGGTGGAACCTTTTTAATCGCCACCGGCGGCGACCCCACCAGCCTGAATATCTCGCCGCTTGGCCTGGCAGCAGGTCTTATGTGCGCGGTCAGCGCCGCGTGTATGGCGGTGATTCCCGCCAAGATCCTGCCCGAATACGGCAGCCCCATCGTCACGGGCTCGGCAATGCTCACGGCGGGCGTGGTCTCGTGCGTCTTCGTGCAGCCCTGGGCGCATATGCCGGCGCTCGACGCTGCCGGCATCGAGGCGCTCGCGGTGTTCGTGGTTATCGGCTCGTTTTTTGCTTACATGCTTTATATGCAGGGCGTTAAGGACATCGGCTCGGTGCGCGCGAGCCTCATCGGAACTGTGGAGCCGGTTTCGGCGACCATCACCAGCGCCGTTATGCTGGGGACGGTGTTTTTGCCGACCGACCTTATCGGCTTTGCCATGATTATCGTGATGATGTTCCTCACGGTGTAGCTGGCACCGCCGCCAAGACAGAAAAGGTGTTGTGCCGCATTTTCGCCAATTGATGTCCGTGTCTGGAGTTTAGCTGTCGATGCTCAAAATGCCATAAACTAGTAACGTTATGGACTTTTTCATTGCGACTCAATTGCGAGGATTTCTTTATGGCTGGTAATCACTTTAAGGGCAGCGATAGCGGCCTCCCTGCAGTTCCGCCGCGTCCGAACGGGGCTGGTAAGGCCGGCACGCCGGGCGGCGCTGGACAGGGCGGTTCCGGTAAGCGCGTGTCCCCGGGCGAGACGGCGATGTTTACCGCTCTGTACGAGCAGTCTCAAAAGGCAAAAAAGACCGGTCGTGCAAGAGGGAATGTCTTTGCGGGCGGTGCAACCTCCGCGTCGCAGCCGAGCGGGGCTCCTTCGGCACCTGCGAACAGCGCAGGTGCTGCCAACGCCGCGAATGCCGCCGGCAACGTTAATGCCGGCAAGGCCGACAACAATACTCCCTCTGCCGGTGGCGCGGGGCTTACGGGCAACCTTGGCACGATCTACACCGGCGCCTCCGAGACTGGCACGTTCTCCCGCCTGGATGATAGCGGTGCCGAGTTTGCGGGCTCGGGTTCCAAGGAAGATTATTACGATTTTGGCTTGAACTACGGTAGCGACGCTTCGTCGAGTTCGACCTCTGACGGTCTGGTCCGTCATCGCCATCGCAAGGGCGAGCGCAAAAAGCGTCACACCGGCGCCATTATTGCCGCTGTAGTCGCGGTGCTTCTCGTTGCGCTTGGCGCAAGCGGCTTTATGCTGTTTAACTCGGCAAAGACCGTAAAGAGCGAAGCGAAGGAGGCTGTCGAGATCGTCGGTGGTCTTAAGGACAAGGTCACGTCGGGCGATTTTTCGACGCTGCCTGACGACGCGAAGAAGATCGATGAGCTCTGCAACAGCATGAAGGCGGAGACCTCGAGCCCGCTGTGGGCGGCGGCTTCGTTTATCCCGGTGTATGGCAGCGATATCAATGCGGCCCGCACCATGATTGACGCCCTGTCCGATGTCTCGAGCAATGCGCTGGTTCCCATGGCCGATAACCTTTCGCAGGCTACGCCCGGCAAACTGTTCCAGGACGGCATGATTAACGTGTCCGCGCTGCAGGCGGTCGCCGATTCGCTTTCCAGCAGCTCGAAGGTGTTCAAGAGCGCCAACGAGAAGATCCAGGGCATTGGCGATACTCATATTTCTCAGGTGACCGAGCTGGTCGATAAGGCCAAGGACGGCTTTGCCACCCTCAACGGTGCGGTTGACGCGGCGGAGAAGGTCGCCCCCGTCCTTCCCCAGATGCTCGGCGCCAACGGCCAGACGCGTCATTACCTTGTGCTCGCGATGAGCAATGTCGAGATCCGCGCCTGCGGCGGTTTCCCCGGTTCTCGCGGCGTGATGTCGGTGACTGACGGTAAGCTCGAACTGGGCGATTTTGTCAAAGTCGACATGATGAAAGAGCCTTTGAGCCCGCTTCCCATCACCGATGAAGAGGCAAACTTGTTCACGACCGGATGGGGCCTGACCGGATTCAACACGCTCGGATACACGATGGGCGACGTTACGATGACGCCCGATTATCCGCGTGCGGCTCAGCTTGCCAGCGATATGCAGAAGGCCATTGTCGGAGATGACATCGACGGCGTATTTGCAGTCGATCCGGTATTTTTGCAGTATATGCTCGGCGTTGTAGGCGGCACACAGCTTCCTGACGGCACCGTCGTTGATGGAAGTAACGCCGCAAAGGTGCTGCTGCACGATATTTATTGGAATTACCCGGTAGAGGAACAGGACGCCATTTTTGCGGCGGTTGCCGGATCGGCTTTTAACAAGATCGTGGACGAACTGGGCTCCAGCGATATTACTAAGATTGCTGCCGCCATCGAAAAGGGTGCTTCCGAGGGTCGCATCCTCATGTATTCGAGAAATGATGACGAGGAAAAGGCCGCGAAGGCTCTTGGAATATCGGGCGCTCTCCAAACCGACACGTCGGAGGCTCCGATCTTGGGCGTCTATGTGAACAACTACAGCTATTCAAAGATGGATTGGTTCCTCGATAAGCGAGTCACCATCGATTCTTCGGTTGAAAATGCCGATGGCTCGATGACGTATCGAGTGACCACCTCGCTCAAGAACACGATGACCCCTCAGGAGAAGGCCGAGATGCCTGGTTATTTCCAGGGCCATAACGGCATTAGCCAGGATATTGATGATGAGGTGCTGAGGCTTTATCTCTATGCTCCTGCGGGAGGCAGCATTTCGGATATTAAGACTTCGGGCTCCGGTTCTATCGAGATGAACGAAGCGACGCACGATGGCTTGAAGGTTGCATGGGGCGGTGTCCACATGCTTCTTGGACAAGACATAAAGGTCGAGTACACGGTCACGACTTCGAAGGACTCTGGGCACAAAGAGCTTAAGGTTCGTACCACGCCAACCGCTCAAACGTTCGAACAGGATAAGTAAGATATGAAGTACTTTGGCACCGACGGCTTTCGCGGTGAGGCCAACGTTGGGCTGACGGTAGAGCACGCTTATAAGATTGGCCGTTTTGTGGGCTGGTATTACGGCGCCAACCGCGAGCGCAAGGCACGCGTGATCGTGGGCAAGGACACGCGTCGCTCGAGTTATATGTTTGAGGCGGCGCTGGTGAGCGGCCTGGTCGCGAGCGGTGTGGACGCCTATATGCTGCACGTGATCCCCACGCCGGGCGTAGCGCATCAGACTGTGGAAGGCTGCTTCGATTGCGGCATCATGATCAGCGCGAGCCACAACCCGTTTTGCGATAACGGCATTAAGCTCGTCAACAGCGACGGCTTTAAGATGGACGAGGACGTGCTGGAGCTCATCGAGGGCTATATCGATGGCAAGAGCGAGGTGCCGCTGGCAACGGGCAATCACATCGGCGCCACGGTGGACTACATGCAGGGCCGCAACCGCTACATTGCTTCGCTCATTGCCAGCGCGAACTTTTCGCTGCAGGGCGTCAAGATCGGTATTGACTGCGCCAACGGCTCGGCTTCCTCGGTGGCCAAGCCGGTGTTTGACGCGCTCGGCGCCGACGTGCGCGTGATCAATGCCGCGCCCGATGGCTTCAACATCAACGTCGATTGCGGCTCCACGCATATGGAGCGCCTGCAGCGCCACGTGGTGGAGCAGGGGCTGGACGTGGGCTTTGCCTACGACGGCGATGCCGACCGCTGCCTGGCCGTGGATGAGCGCGGTCGCGTGGTAGACGGCGACCAGATCCTGTACGTGTGCGGCGTGTATCTGAACAAGCACGGGCGACTCTCGGGCGGTACCGTGGTGCCGACGATTGCCAGCAACTTTGGCCTGGTCAAGTCGCTGGAGCTTGCCGGTCTGAGCGCCGTGACCAGCGGCGTGGGCGACCGCCACGTGTATGCCAAGATGCGCGAGGGCGGCTACAGCCTGGGCGGCGAGCAGACGGGCCATACGATCTTTGGCGATATCGAGCGCACGGGCGACGGCATTATGACCTCGCTGCGCGTGATGGAAGTGATTCGTGCCGAGCGCGAGACACTCTCGCAGCTCACGGCTCCGTGCAAGCTGCTGCCGCAGGCGCAGGTGGCCGTGCACGTGGCGGACAAGGACGCCGCGCTCGAGAACATGGGTGTGCAGAACGCCATCGCCGAGGCCGAGGCCGCGCTCGCAGGCGAGGGCCGCGTGCTCGTACGCAAGAGCGGAACCGAGTCGGTTATCCGCGTGCTGGCCGAGGCGCCCGACCAAGCATCCGCCGATGCCGCCATGAAGCGCATCGCCGCCGCGCTGGAAGCTCTGTAAGGTAGTCATTGGGGACGTTCTTAAACGACTAGGTGAAAAGGGGGGCGCTGCGGATTGGTTCCGCGGCGTCCCCTTTGCGTTGGCGTGTCGGTTATGCCTTACAGCTCGTAGAGCGTGGTGAACTTGTCCTGCAGGTAGCTGCAGTAGTAGCGGGCATCGAACGCCATGCCGCACGCGCCCTTGATGAGCTCCGGCGCGTCCTTGGCGCGGCCCCACTGCCAAATGTGCTCGCCCAGCCAGGCGCGGACGGGTGTCAGGTCGCCGCTCGCGCAGGCGCCGGTAAGGTCGACGCCGTCGCGGCACATGGCCGGCACAAACATGGCGTCGTAGGCGCTGCCCAGCGCATAGGTGGGGAAGTAGCCAAACGAGCCGCCGCTCCAGTGCGTATCCTGTAGGCAGCCGTGCGTGTCGTCGGGAACGGGAATGCCCAGGTACTCATCCATGAAGCGGTTCCAAAGCGCGGGGATGTCCTTGGCCGTGGCCTCGCCGGCAAACAGCATGCGCTCGATCTCGTAGCGCACCATAACGTGCAGCGGATAGGTGAGCTCGTCGGCCTCGGTGCGGATCAGCGAAGGCTGCGCGATGTTCACGGCGTGGTAGAGCGTGTCCTCGTCGACGTCGCCGTAGACCTCGGGTGCGTGGCGGCGCAGCACCTCGAGCAGCGGTCCCATAAAGGCGCGGCTGCGACCCACGGTGTTTTCGAAAAAGCGGCTCTGGCTCTCGTGGATGCCCATGGAGGTGCCACCCTCCAGGCACGTGCGCGCATAGGCGGGGTTCACGCCCAGCTCGTACATGGCGTGACCTGCCTCGTGGATGATGCTGAAGACGTTGGAGATACAGTCGTTCTCGTAGATGTGCGTCGCGATGCGCGCATCGCCCACGGCAAAGCCCTCGCTAAACGGATGCTCGGTAAAGGCAAGCGTGGTGTCGTCCAGGTTCAGGCCGACGAGCTTCATCAGGTCGAAGCTCATGGCGCGCTGGGCGGCCTCGGGCACGCGGGCGTGCAAAAAGTCGGCATCGGGCTGCTGGCCGCGCTCGCCGATGGCGTGCACGAGTGGCACGACCGTTGCCTTGACCTCGTCACAAAACGCATCGAAGCTCTTGGCGGAAAGACCGCGCTCGTACTGGTCGAGCCAAACGTCGTATGGGTCGCGCTTGGGGTCCATAAGCTCGGCCTGATGCTTGAGCTGGCCCACAATCTTGTCCACATAGGGCTCAAAGCTCGCCCAGTCGTTGGCCGTCTTGGCCTTGCGCCACACGGCGTCGGCCTCGCAGGTGAGCCTGGTCCAGGCCTCGGCCTCCTCGGTAGGAATAACGCTTGCCTCGCACTGGTCGCGGCCGAGCACGCGGATCTCGTCGAGCAGCTGCGGGTCGTCTACGTGTCCGCCTGCAACCGTCTCGCGCGCTAACGAGCGTACGAGCTCAACGGACTTCTCGCTGGTCAGCAGCTTGTGATGCTCGCCGGCAAGCGTGCCCATGGCGTCGGCACGGGCGGCAGCACCGTTGGCAGGAGCAATCGTCGCTCCATCGAACTCGGCAATCTTGAGCAGGTACTCGCGAGTCCACAGCTTGCCCTCGAGTTTGCGGAACTTTTTGACGGCCTTGTCGACTTTAGCGGCCTTGACGCCCTTGGCGGCCTTTGCCACGGCGGCCTTGGCCTTCTTATCGAGTTTCTTTCCCATACCGTATCCTTAATCTCGCAGGCCGAGCGCCGCAGGCGGGTGCGCGGCCAGTTTGCACAGCTACCTGCCTTGTACCCAGCGCGAACAAAACGGAACGCGGCGATGCGCTCGCGAAATGTGTTATCCTATAGCCCAATGCGTTGACGGAGAGGGTTTTGCCCGCCGCGTCGCCGGCAAGAGAGGGAAGGTCATGGGCTGCAAGCCTTCCTGCGGTGGCAAGGGCCAAGCGTTCACTCCCGAGCAGCGACCTCAACGGGCACGCGGCCAGTGGCAGCAAAGTCCCAGTAGGGAAGCCGTGAGCCTCGCGACAAGAGGCACAGAGTGGGCGCGGCGGGCCAGACATCCGCCGGGTCAAACAAGGTGGTACCGCGGAATTCAACCGTCCTTGGGCAATGTACATGCCCGAGGGCGGTTTTTTGTTACCGAACCGGGCCGCGTTTTCGCAACGTCAGACGGCGGCAGCCGCCTCGGCAAGCGGGGAGCGCGAGAGACGAAAGGGAAGACATGAGTCTGATTGATGATCTGGTCAAACTCGAGGAAGAGGCCAAGGAGCTCGTCGCAGGCGCCGACGACGCCGCAAAGCTCGAGGCCGCGCGCGTTGAGCTGCTCGGCCGCAAGGGTCGCATCACCGGCCTGATGCGCATGATGGGCAAGCTCGCCCCCGAGGATCGTCCCATGATGGGCAAGCGCGCCAACGAGATGCGCCAGCTGATCGAGGGCATGCTCGACGAGCGCACCACCGAGATGAAGGCCGCCGCCCTCAAGCACGCACTCGAGCACGAGGCCGTCGACATTACGCTGCCGGGCATCCGTCCGCAGATCGGTCACCAGCATCTGATCAAACAGATCATCGAGGAGGCCGAGGACATCTTCTGCGGCATCGGCTACACCGTCGAGTCCGGCCCTATGGTCGACACCTCCTACTACAACTTCACTGCGCTCAATGCTCCCATGGATCACCCGAGTCGCTCGGCCCGCGATACCTTCTACGTGGTCGACAACAACCCCGGCAGCGTCGCGCACCCCGAGGCGCATGCCCATGGCGAGTCCGACGTACTGCTGCGCACCCAGACTTCGGGCGTGCAGATCCACACCATGGAGTCGCAAAAGCCGCCCATCTACATGATTTGCCCGGGTACCGTCTACCGTCCCGACACGGCCGACGCCTGCCATCTGCCGCAGTTCAACCAGATCGAGGGCCTGGTCGTCGACGAGGGTATCACCTTTGGCGATCTTAAGGGCACGCTCGACTACTTTGTTAAGTGCATGTTTGGCGAGGACCGCAAGACGCGTTACCGCCCGCACTTCTTCCCCTTCACCGAGCCGAGCTGCGAGGTGGACGTGAGCTGCCACGTGTGCGGCGGCAAGGGCTGCAACTTCTGCAAGCACAGCGGCTGGATCGAGATCCTGGGCTGCGGCATGGTCGACCCCAACGTCCTTATCAACTGCGGCATCGACCCCGAGAAGTACACCGGCTTCGCCTTTGGTATTGGCGCCGAGCGCGTCGCGGCACTGCGCTACGACCTGCCCGACCTGCGCACGTTGATGACTGGTGACATGCGTTTCCTGAATCAGTTCTAGGCTGCGGCTTGCCCAAGCACGGCACCTCGGCGCTCATTCGTCGCTTGCGTACCAAAGTACGCGGCGCTCCTCTTTCGGGCCGATCTGCCGCACTTGGACAACCCTCGCTTTGTAAGGAATGTTCACAAAGTTGAAGTTTCCACCTGCATCTCTTCGCAGGCTTTCAGTATGAAAGGAGAGCTAGATGCGTGTTTCTTACGACTGGCTCAAGACCATGATCGATATTCCGGAGGATCCCAAGACCCTTTCGGACGAATATATCCGTACCGGCACCGAGGTCGAGGCAATCGACACCGTGGGCGAGTCCTTCGACCACGTGGTGACTGCCAGGGTGCTCACCAAGACCCCGCACCCCGATAGCGACCACATGTATGTGTGCTCGGTTGACGTGGGCGACAAGAATCTCGACGCCGACGGCAACCCCGCCCCGCTGCAGATCGTTTGCGGCGCGCAGAACTTTGAGGCTGGCGACCACATCGTCACGGCAATGATCGGCGCTGTGCTTCCCGGCGACGTCAAGATCAAGAAGAGCAAGCTTCGCGGCGTCGTGTCCATGGGCATGAACTGCTCTGCGCGCGAGCTCGGCCTGGGCGGCGACCACTCCGGCATCATGATCCTGCCCGAGGATACGCCCTGCGGCATGCCGTTTGCCGAGTACGTGGGCTCGAGCGACACCGTGCTCGACTGCGAGATCACGCCCAACCGCCCCGACTGCCTGTCCATGATCGGCATGGCCCGCGAGACCGGTGCCATCTTCGACCGCGATTTCCACGTTGAGCTGCCCGCTATCAAGGCGGAGACCGGCCGCGCGACCGACGACGAGCTTTCCGTCGAGATTGCCGACGAGGGCCTGTGCGACCGCTACGTCGCCCGCATCGTGCGCAACGTGAAGGTCGGCCCGTCGCCCGACTGGATGGTCAAGCGCCTTAACGCCCTGGGCGTGCGCCCGCACAACAACATCGTCGACATCACCAACTATGTGATGATGCTCACCGGTCAGCCGCTGCACGCCTTTGACCTGGACACCTTTGCCGAGCGCGATGGCCATCGTCGCGTGGTGGTTCGCGCCGCCCAGCAGGACGAGAAGTTCACGACGCTCGACGGCGAGGAGCGTGTGCTCGATGCCGGCATGGGCCTCATCACCGACGGCGAGCGTCCCGTGGCGCTGGCCGGTGTCATGGGCGGCATGGATTCCGAGATCGAGGACGATACCGTCGATGTGATGGTCGAGAGCGCCTGCTTCAACGCCGGTCGCACCTCGCACACCAGCCGCGATCTTTCGCTGATCTCCGACGCCTCCATCCGCTTTGAGCGCCAGGTCGACGAGACCGGCTGCGTGGACGTCGCCAATGTGACGTGCGCGCTCATCGAACAGATCGCCGGCGGCGAGGTTGCTCCCGGCTACGTCGACGTGTTCCCCGCGCCCAAGACCATCGACAGCATTAAGCTGCGCCTGGCCCGCGTACACGCCATCTGCGGTGCCGACATCGAGCCCGACTTTATCGAGCGCTCGCTCATCCGCCTGGGCTGCACCGTCGAGCGCGACGGCGAGGACTTTATGGTCACGCCGCCGAGCTTCCGTCCCGACCTGCCGCGCGAGATCGATCTGATCGAGGAGGTCTTGCGCCTGTGGGGCATGGGCCGCGTGACGGCGACCATTCCGGCTGCCAAGAACCACATCGGCGGTCTGACGCGCGAGCAGAAGCTTACCCGCAAGGTCGGCGAGATCCTGCGCGCCTGCGGCCTCAACGAGACCACGACCTTTGGCTTTGCCGCCCCGGGCGACCTGGAGAAGATCGGCATGTCCACCGAAGGCCGCGGCTGCCCCGTGGTGCTCATGAACCCGTTGGTCGCCGAGCAGACCGAGATGCGCCGCTCGTTGCTGCCGGGTCTGCTGCAGTCTGTGGCCTACAACGAGGCCCACGGCACGCCCAACGTGCATCTGTACGAGGTCGGCAGCCTGTTCCACGGTCGCGAGAACGCCAGCCTGCCCAAGGAGACCAAGTCCGTGGCGGGCGTGCTCTCGGGCCAGTGGAGCGAGCGGTCTTGGAACATGAAGTACCGTAAGCTGCGCTTCTTCTTTGGCAAGGGCATCGTTGAGGAGCTGCTTGCCCAGCTGCGCATCGAGAAGGTTCGCTTCCGTCCCGTCGAGGGCGAGAGCTATGCCTTCCTGCAGCCGGGTCGTGCTGCCGAGGTACTCTCGGGCGGTACCGTGCTGGGCTGGGTTGGCGAGATCCACCCCGAGGCGCGCGAGGCTATGGGCATTGACGAGGTCGTCGTTGCCTTTGAGCTCGACCTGGACAAGCTGATCAAGGGCGCCCGCAACCAGGAGAACTACCGTGAGTTCTCGCAGTACCCGGCCGTTGAGCACGACCTTGCTATCGTGGTCGACAACACTGTGACCTGCGAGGATCTTGAGCGTCGTATTACGAGTGCCGGCGGCAAACTGCTCGAGGGCGTGCGCCTGTTCGATGTCTACCGCGATCCGGTCCGCATCGGCAAGGGCAAGAAATCCATGGCCTTTGCGCTTACGTATCGCTCCGACGACCACACGCTCACCAGCGAAGAGGTCGAGAAGGCGCACCAGAAGATCGTCACCAAGGTGTGCAAGGGCGTAAACGGCGAGGTCCGCGGCTAGGTTCTGCGCTGGGGTATGGGTCAGCGGTGGCTGCTGCCGAATCCTACGTGACTGCTATGGCCGGTATAAGGCGCTGCTGAGCCTGCATATATGACACGCGCATTACATAACGGCGTGCTGCTTTGTCGGCAGTGCGCCGTTTTGCTATGATAGCCCGCGGCGTGTTACGAATCTGACAATACGTAACACTGACAAGGTGATTCAAGCGGCGTTGCAATTCCGTGCGCCGATAACCGGGAGGCGTATATGCACATTCCAGATAATTATCTGTCCCCGCAGACCGATGCCGTCATGGCGGTGGCGATGGTGCCCGTTTGGGTCCATTGCATCAAAAAGGTACGCGCCATGCTCGATCGCGAGCACATGGCTTTCCTGGGCATCTGCGCTGCGTTCTCCTTCTTGCTCATGATGTTTAACGTGCCGCTGCCCGGCGGCACCACGGGTCACGCCGTCGGCGGTGCACTCATCGCGCTGCTGCTGGGCCCCGAGGCCGCGGCCATTGCGGTTTCGGTCGCACTGGCACTGCAGGCGCTGCTGTTTGGCGACGGCGGCATCCTGTCCTTTGGAGCCAACTGCTTTAACATGGCATTTGTGCTGCCGTTTGTGGCAGCCATCGTGTTCCGTGCGCTCAACGGCCGCCTGCACGACAAGAGCTGGGGCACTTCGGTTTCTGCCATCGTGAGCGGCTGGATCGGCTTGTGCGTGGCTGCCCTGTGCGCTGCCATCGAGTTCGGCATTCAGCCGATGCTCTTCACCAACGCCTCGGGTGCCCCGCTATACTGCCCCTTCCCGCTGTCTCTTTCCATTCCGGCCATGTTGATTCCGCACATGCTGGTAGCCGGTGTGGTCGAGGGCGTGGCGACTGCCGCGATCTACGGCTTTATCAAGAAGACGGCGCCGGGCGTTATCGTCGGCCCCGAAGCCGCCGATGGACAGCTTACTGCCGAGGGCGCAGCCGCCAAGAAGACCTCGCTGGTCCCCACGCTCATCCTGGTCGCCGTGCTTGTCGTGGCCACGCCGCTGGGCCTGCTGGCCACGGGTGACGCATGGGGCGAGTGGGACGCCGAGGGCGCCGCGACCGCCGTTCAGGAGGCTGGTGACGACAGTCTGCAGACTTCGGTTGGCCTCGATACTCCGACCTTTGCCGATGTCCTGCCCACGGGCGATTATCTGCAGGCCTATTCCGAGGAGCAGGGCCTTGACTTTGCCGGTCAGGCTGCCATGTATATCCTGTCCGGCGTGATTGGCGTGGCGGTGCTCACCATCGCATTCCGCCTGATCTCGCTGACGGTTAAGGAAAGCGGTGCTCATGGCAATAGCCGAGCTGCCTAGCTGGCTTGCGGCCGAGGAGCGATATGAGCCCGTGGGGGCTCGGCATCGTGTGATGCAAAAGAATGTCCTGCACCTGGCGAGCCTGCTTGAGCGGGTTCGCCTGGGTGGAGGCGCGCACGAGGGCGGGTCGATGGTCGACCGCGCCCTTTCTTGCGTTTCGGCTCCGGTGCGCCTGGTGGGGATGTTCGTTTGCGTCCTGTGCGTGTGTCTGACGCAGAGCCCGCTGTACCTGATGCTGATGGCGGCTATCGCGCTGGTGCTGGTCGCGGTGCGCCCCGCGCGCGGGTTGCGCGCGACTTTTGTACCGGCGCTTGGCGCCACGGGGCTTGCGGTGGTTCTGGCGCTGCCTGCCCTGCTGCTGGGCGCGTCTGCCACGGGCGCCATGCTCAAGATCGCGCTCAAGACCTTCATTAATGTGTCGCTGGTGCTGGGCGTTTCGTGGACGCTTACCTGGAGCCGCATGTCGGCGGCGCTCAAAATGCTGCACCTGCCCGACGAGGTCATCTTTACCTTTGATATGGCACTCAAGCATATCGAGGTGCTGGGACGCACGGCGCACGATCTGTGCGAATCGGTCATGCTGCGCAGCGTTGGCCGTGCGCCTGAGGGATTTTCGCGTACCGATTCGATCGCGGGTATCATGGGCATGACGTTTATCAAGGCGATGGAATGCAGCCGCGCGATGGACGAGGCCATGCTCTGCCGCGGCTTTGCCGGTGCGTATCCGGCTCCTGCGCGGGGCGGCTTTGGCTGGCGCGATGCGGTCTATGCGGTCGGCGTGGCGTTGCTCGCCGTGTTGTGTGCGGTACTGTAGCGCGGGCGGTCTAGCCGTCGATGTGAGTAGGGAAGGGCGACGTTTTGACGATCGATATGAATAGTGCGGCGGGCACGAACGGTGCGGGCGGCGCCGAGGGCGCGCCGCTTATTGAGTTGCTCGACGTGGTGTTCTCCTATGCGGGGCATACGGTTGTCGATGGCGTGTCGCTGCAGGTCGATCGTGGTGAACTCGTTGCCCTGCTCGGTCCCAACGGCTGCGGTAAGACGACGATTATGCGTCTTATTAACGGCCTTGAACTCGCGGACGCAGGGGCATACCTGTTTGACGGGTGTATGGTCGATGCGGCATATCTCAAGGATTCCGCGACGGCCCAGCGGTTCCATCAGCGCGTGGGCTTTGTGTTCCAGAATGCCGACGCCCAGTTGTTCTGCGCTACGGTGGGTGAGGAAGTTGCTTTTGGTCCCGCGCAGATGGGGCTGCCGGCAGACGAGCTCGACCGTCGCGTGCACGATGCCATGGAACTGTTTCAAGTTGCCGACCTGGTCGATGCCTCGCCCTATCAGCTTTCGGGTGGGCAAAAGAAGCGTGTGGCGCTGGCGGCAGTCGTATCGATGAACCCCGATATCTTGGTTCTCGACGAACCTACTAATGGGCTCGACGAGGATTCATGCGACATCGTGGTCAACTTCTTGCTGGCCTACGTCGCGGCGGGTAAGACGGTCTTGATGAGCACACATCACCAGGATTTGGTGCGACGCCTGGGTGCCCGTGCAATCTATATCGATCGATATCACCATGTGGTCGAGGCGCCTTCGCCGTCGTATGGAACCGAAAGCGGTGCTACGGACTAGTTGCTGCGTAGAGCGTGCGTAGCCGCCCGCGCGGCTTTGCCGTGATGGTATAGTTATCCAGGTTTTTTATGGGGGTGGCTATGCCAAGCTGGAACATTCATATCGCTCAGACGGAGCGTTTGCTGGAGCGCACCGGTGCGCTTGCCAAGAGCGTGCGCGACCGCAATGCCTTTTTGTTTGGCTGCGTGGTTCCGGATATTTTCGTGGGCTATATGGTCCCTGGCATCGCCGATCCCATCCCGTACCGCATTACGCACTTTGCCAAGCCCGAGCCTATCCCTAAGCCGCGTGAGCACGAGTTCTGGGATACCTATGTGGCACCGTTGCTTAAAAGTTCACCCACCGGTGCGCTAGCCGCGGCGACCTCGATTATCGAGGAGCGCGAGCGACTGAATCGCGTGCACTATCCCCAGCGCTACAGGGATGCCGAGCCGGTTGTCGGTCCCGGTGCTAGCGAGCTTTCGCTCGCGCCCGATGACGTGGCGCAGTCGCTGCTCGATCTTACGCTGGGAGTTTGGTCTCACCTCGTGGCCGATACCGTGTGGAATACGCGCGTGAATCAGTACCTGGAGGCGCACGGCGGCAAGCCGTGCGAGGAATTCCGCATTAAAAAGCAAGGCGACTTTGACTGGTTTGGCAAGACGCTCGGCATTGTTTCGATTCCGCGTGCGACCGATCGCCTGTATACCGCTGCGACGCGTTTTGGGCAGTATCCCATCCATAAGGAGTATGTGCTCAAGACCATCGGCGTTATGCACGAGATCGTGCGCGAAAACCCCGGTGAGCCCGACCATCCGCCATACCGCCTGCTGACCGAGGAGTTCTTCGACGCAACGTTTACCGAGGTGATCGAGCTGACCGAGGCGGGTTTTGCCGCCCGTGTCGAATCGCCCGATGTGCCTGCGCTGCCCCTGATTGCTAGCTGCTAGCTGGCCGGCTTGACGGTGAACAGTTCATCCCAATTGACCAACGGCTCCCGTCGCAGGGCGTCTTCGGTGGTGCGCTCGGCATCGGAGAGGCTTGCGACTGAACGCAAATCGATGAAGCGGCATATGAAGAAGGTCTTAAAAAGGGCCCGGAAGGCAATGCCTTCCGGGCCCTTTGCAATGCAAATCTGCTTGCAAGTACGATTTAGCGTACCTGAGCGACGTAAGCGACGTTGGTCGAGGAGACCTTGTCCTCGAGCTGGACGCTCATGCGGGGATCGCCGGCGGTAGCGACGGTCAGATCGCCGGCCTCGACGTAGCCGAGCTCCTTAGCGGTCTCGATCGCCTTGACGATCGTGCCGTTGACGGTGCCCTGGGTAATCTCGGCCTGGTGCGGGATAACGCCCCAGTACATAATCATCTGCTGGACAGCCCACTCGTGGCGGGAGAACGCGCAGATCGGCATGTTGGGACGGAAGTGCGAGATCAGGCGAGCGGTACGACCGGTGGTCGTCGGCACGGTGATGCACTTGGCGCCAACGGTGGTAGCCATGTTCACAGCGGACATACCCACAACGTTGTTGACGACGCGGGTGCCATGAGCGTCGGCCGGAACCTCGAGCGGAGCGTGGGCCGGGAGGTACTTCTCGGTCTCGAGAGCAATGCTGGCCTGCATCTTGACGGCCTCGACCGGGTACTTACCGGCAGCGGACTCGCCAGAGAGCATAACGGCGTCGGTGCCGTCGTAGATGGCGTTAGCAACATCGGCAACCTCGGCGCGCGTCGGGCGCGGGTTCTGCTGCATGGAGTCGAGCATCTGCGTAGCGGTGATAACGGGCTTGTAGGCCGCGTTGCACTTGGCGATGATCTCCTTCTGGATGTGCGGAACGAGCTCGGGCTTGATCTCGATGCCCAGGTCGCCACGGGCGACCATGATGCCGTCGGAAGCCTCGAGGATCTCGTCGAAGTTCTCGACGCCCAGGGCGCACTCGATCTTCGGGAAGATCGTCACGTGCTCGCCACCGTTCTCGCGGCAAAGCTCGCGGATGCCGCGGACGGACTCGCCGTCACGGATGAAGGAAGCGGCAATGTAGTCGATATTCTCGGTCAGGCCAAAGAGGATGTCCTGACGATCGCGCTCGGTGATGGCGGGCAGCGAGATGTTGACGTTGGGCATGTTGACGCCCTTGCGCTCGCCGATCAGGCCGTCGTTCTTGACGACGCAGGTCATGTCCTGGCCGTCGACGGACTCGACCTCGAGGGCAACCAGACCGTCATCGATCAGGATAAGGGAGCCCTTCTCGACCTCGGAGGGCAGGGCCAGGTAGTCGAGGGAGATGTGCTCAGCGGTGCCGTGGAAATCCTCGGACGTGGGCTGAGCGGTGACGACGATCTTATCGCCGGTCTTGACGGCAACCTTCTTGCCGTCGACCAGAAGGCCGGTGCGGACCTCGGGGCCCTTGGTGTCGAGCAGGATGCCGACGGGCAGACCGAGCTCCTTGGAAATACGACGGACGCGCTCGATGCGACCGTGGTGCTCGTCGTAGGATCCGTGCGAGAAGTTAAAACGGGCGACGTTCATGCCCGCCTTGATCATCTCACGGATGGTCTCGTCGCTATCGCAGGCGGGACCCATGGTGCATACAATCTTAGTGCGCTTGTACATTCAGACCTCCATCTGACATCGTCTTGCGCTGATAGATAAACCATAAGAAATAAAACTGAGATGATTATAACGAAATGACGACCGAACACCCCCAAAAATCGACCGTATGCCGAATTAGAAGTTCATTTTTTGCGGTAAAAACGGTATATGAAAAAACTTTATCAACCGTTCTGACCGCTGCTATCTGGGCGATATTTCAGTTTGACGATGCGCCGAAGAAAAAACGTTTTACCAATCTTGAGCATCACACTGTCTGCACCGTTGCGCCTGTGCCGTGTTTCCAGATGGAATGTTTTGGCTAGACGCGTCGCTTTGGGGTACCATAGCTCCACTATCAACTGCCGCTCAGCACGGCAGCCTTGATGAGCCCTTGCCCTTCTCCTGGGAATTATGATCGGGCATCAATCTGCTGAGTGGCCCGAATCCCAGGAGGGGACTCTATATGCAAAAGGAATACCTGTCCGCCGCGGCGGAGGTGCTCAGCGACCAAGGTGTCGATGAGAACCTCGGCCTGAGCAACGGCGAGGCGTCGTCGCGCCTCGCCAAGACAGGCCCTAACAAGCTTGAGGAAGCCGAGAAAACGCCGCTGTGGAAGCGCTTCTTTGAGCAGATGGCCGATCCCATGGTCATCATGCTGATCGTTGCCGCCGTCATCAGCGCACTCACGGGCATGGTCAAGGGCGAGCCCGACTTTGCCGACGTCGCCATTATCATGTTCGTCGTTATCGTCAACTCGGTGCTGGGCGTGGTCCAGGAAGCCAAGAGCGAGGAGGCTCTCGAGGCCCTGCAGGAGATGAGCGCGGCGCAGTCCAAGGTGCTGCGCGACGGCAAGCTCGTGCACCTGCCGAGCGCCGAGCTCGTCCCCGGCGACGTGATCATGCTCGAGGCGGGCGACTCCGTCCCGGCCGACTGCCGCGTACTCGAGAGCGCCACGATGAAGATCGAAGAGGCCGCACTGACCGGCGAGTCCGTGCCGGTCGAGAAGCACGCCAACGTGATCGAGCTCGCCGCTGGCACCGACGACGTGCCGCTCGGTGACCGTAAGAACATGTGCTACATGGGCTCCACTGTGGTGTACGGTCGCGGTCGCGCCGTCGTGGTCGGCACCGGTATGAACACCGAGATGGGCAAGATTGCCGGCGCCCTGGCCGAGGCCAAGGAAGAGCTCACGCCGCTGCAGGTGAAGCTCGCCGAGCTCAGCCGCATCCTTACCATTATGGTTATCGTCATCTGCGTCGTCATCTTTGGCGTCGACATCATCCGTCACGGCGTGGGCAACGTCCTTACCGACCCGACTGCCTTGCTCGATACCTTTATGGTCGCCGTCTCGCTCGCCGTCGCCGCCATCCCCGAGGGTCTGGTCGCCGTCGTGACCATCGTGCTGTCGCTCGGCGTGACCAAGATGGCCAAGCGCCAGGCAATCATCCGCAAGCTCTCTGCCGTCGAGACCCTCGGCTGCACACAGACCATCTGCTCCGACAAGACCGGCACCCTTACCCAAAACAAGATGACCGTCGTCAAGCACGAGCTCGCTGCGCCCAAGGAGAAGTTCTTGGCCGGCATGGCGCTGTGCTCCGATGCCCAGTGGGACGAGGAGCTGGGCGAGGCCGTGGGCGAGCCGACCGAGTGTGCACTCGTCAATGATGCCGGCAAGGCTGGTCTTACTGGCCTGACTGCCGAGCACCCGCGCGTGGGCGAGGCCCCGTTCGACTCGGGCCGCAAGATGATGTCCGTGGTCGTCGAGACCCTGGACGGCGAGTACGAGCAGTACACCAAGGGCGCGCCCGACGTGGTGATTGGCCTGTGCACCCATATCTATGACGGTGAGAAGGTCGTTCCGCTGACTGAGGAGCGCCGCGCCGAGCTCGTGGCAGCCAACAAGGCCATGGCCGACGAGGCCCTGCGCGTGCTGGCGCTGGCGAGCCGCACCTACACCGAGGTTCCCGCCGACTGCAGCCCCGCTGCGCTCGAGCATGACCTGGTCTTCTGCGGCCTGTCCGGCATGATCGACCCGGTCCGTCCCGAGGTAGCCGATGCTATCCGCGAGGCGCACGATGCCGGTATCCGCACCGTCATGATCACGGGCGACCACATCGACACCGCCGTGGCCATCGCCAAGCAGCTGGGCATCGTCGCCGATCGCAGCCAGGCTATCACCGGTGCCGACCTCGACCGCATGAGCGACGAGGAACTCGATGCACACATCGAGGATTACGGCGTGTACGCCCGCGTCCAGCCCGAGCACAAGACCCGCATCGTCGAGGCTTGGAAGTCGCGCGACCAGATCGTCGCCATGACGGGCGACGGCGTCAACGACGCCCCGTCCATCAAGCGCGCCGACATCGGCGTGGGTATGGGCATCACTGGCACCGACGTTACCAAGAACGTCGCCGACATGGTACTTGCCGACGATAACTTCGCCACCATCATCGGTGCCTGCGAAGAGGGCCGTCGTATCTACGACAACATCCGCAAGGTCATCCAGTTCCTGCTTTCGGCTAACCTTGCCGAGGTGTTCTCGGTGTTCATTGCCACGCTTATCGGTTTTACCATCTTCCAGCCGGTGCAGCTGCTGTGGGTGAACCTGGTCACCGACTGCTTCCCCGCGCTCGCGCTGGGCATGGAGGACGCCGAGGGCGACATCATGAAGCGCAAGCCGCGCAACGCCAAGGACGGCGTCTTTGCCGGTCACATGGGCCTGGACTGCGTGGTCCAGGGCCTGATCATCACCGTGCTGGTGCTGGCGAGCTTCTTTGTGGGCGTGTACTTTGACATGGGCTACATCCACATCGCCGATATGATCGCCGGCAATGCCGACGAGGAAGGCGTGATGATGGCCTTCATCACGCTCAACATGGTCGAGATCTTCCACTGCTTCAATATGCGCAGCCGTCGTGCGTCGCTGTTTAGCATGAAGAAGCAGAACAAGTGGCTTTGGGCTTCGGCCGCGCTGGCGCTGGTGCTGACGGTGGTCGTAACCGTACAGCCGACGCTTGCCGAGATGTTCTTTGGCCCTGTGACGCTTGAGCTTAAGGGTGTTGTTGCCGCGCTGGGCCTGGCCTTCCTGATCATCCCGCTGATGGAGATCTACAAGGCGATCATGCGCGCGGTCGAGAAGGAGTAAGTTAACCTGTCCGGGCCCGCCCCGGCGTGTTTTCTTCTTCGCTGGTCCTCGCGCTTCGCGCTGCGGGATCGCTCAGAAGAAAACACTCCCGGGGCGGGCCCTGTGGTATCCTTGCTGGCTTTCTCGCGCGCGGATGAAAAAGGGCTGAGGGAAAGTTTGTGAGCTGGTCGGGCTTTGCCCGGCCAGCTCTATTTTTAGAGCATTTGCTCGACCGACTCTTTTTGTGAGCTGGATTGTATGGGGTTGAATCGGCGACGCGTTAGGAGAAGCCGGGAACGTCGCTGAAGGGGATTTGGGGCATAAAGAGAACGATGACGGCCATAATTCCCCAGTAGATTTGCAGAGGTAGCGGAGCCGATATCAGGGCATTAAAGAAGGACAAACCCTTTTTGCTTCCATATAGCTGGACCGAGCTGAGAAGAGCAATTCCAAAAGAGATGGCGCTCGGCCAGCATGCTTTGACAATGAGGCTAAGGAAATAGCATATTAATGTTATCGCTATGCACCCAATGCCCCAGAGCCACTTCTTGTTGAGGAAATACTGGATACCCCATACACCAATTACGGGGGCAATGATGACTGGCAACATAGCCGTATCCTAACTATTTATACAACGAATGTATTCTCCGGAGTTGGGGGGGATAGACGCTGCAAGGTAGACGGTACGTGTTGCCTGCGGGTACGGGGCGTCCAAGGAGTTGCTTTGCTGCATACTCAGTCCAATAACCTCCGGTTATGCTTATGAACTTCTTAATAAGTCCGTCGATTACAACCCCCGTTACATAGCCGATGAGTTCTTTTCCAATAAAAATGGCAATTTTGACGATCCATTCTTTAGCGCCGCGTGTGGCAGCTGCTAAATCATCCAAAGACAGGGTCTGGAATCGATCGATAATTTGGACATCTCCGTTTTCATCTAGTGCGTATGTCGTCCATCCTGTGCCGGACTCATTGACAGCTTCAATGTACTCTTCGGCAGAAGGGAACTCTACTTCAAGAGGTTGCGCCTTAGATTGCTTTGGTGAAATGGCAATTGAGCAAAGCGCAACTGCGCTTGCGATGAATGACTTACGGCTTACGGGAACGTTACGTAGCATGTGTATCCTCCTGACATTTAGCTTGACATTGCTGTGTTGTTCAGATTCAGCCTCCAATCCGTGAAACGCATTTCAAACGAATCAAGCGTGGAAAGGTCGAACTCGGACGCTATCTTTCCTTCAGAGATGGCAAAAATTGAAGGATAAAACTCGAATGACGGCAGAAGCGCCTTAAGTGTTTCCCTATCAACCTCCTTTTGGCTCTTAGGGACAACGAGGATCTCGATGTCGTTCTTGAGACTCGGCGAAAGCGAGCGTTCTGCCGCACGGAGCTCTTCACAGGCCGGGCAGCCCTCCAGCTCAATTTGCACGATAAAAGAGTCGCCTTTGCTTAATTTCGATCGAAATTCGGGCAATGAGATATTGATTGGATCGGAATTGGTTCGTACTGACGAGAAGAGGGCGAAAAGGGACAGCGATAAGATAAGGATAAGGACGGCTTGCTTTCTCATGGGTCCTCCAAACTCTATAAAGTTAAATTACTTTATATAAAACATTAAATAAAGATTCTTAAAAATGAACGGTATCGATTTGCTGGTAAACGGTTTTGAGCGAGAGCGGTTGGATTGAAAAGTACAATGAACGCAGGGAAATAAGGAAAAAAGGAGGAGAAATGAAAGATCGCGATATACATCTGCGGTTGACGACGAGTTTTCTGACAATCTTCTGTATCGCCCTGGCGGTTCAAGCGCTATGTTGCGTGGTGTTGTTCGTTCATCTTGCGAACCTGTTGCTCATCGAGGGTATCTCTGCGGTGAGCGGCGGATTTCTGCTCTTGTTTATGGTTAGCACGCTTTGCGACGCTGCAACGTTTCTTCTGTTTACGATTCTGACGGCGAAAGTCAGGCATGAGGGTCGTCCTTTTGGTAAGTGGCAGACCAGGATTTTGGTCGCGGCTGGCCTCCTGATGTCGGTAAAAGCCGTCATCAGCATCATATGGCCGACGATTCAATTACCATACAGCAATGTTCTTGGAACGGCTGAGCCCGTGTTTCCCGAGTTTGATTTTCAATCGCTTTCTTACGGACTCGTTTTCTTTGCGTTGGCGGGGGTCTTTGAATACGGTAGGGTATTGCAGGAAGATGCAGACGAGATTCTCTAGGGGGTGGCACGGTGCCGATTGTTATGCGTCTTGACCGCGTGATGGCGGACCGTAAAATCTCGTCGCAGGAACTTGCCGAAATCATTGGAATATCGCCTGTTAATCTGTCTCGAATTAAAACGGGAAGACTCAAGGGGATCCGCTTTTCTACACTTCAAGCAATGTGCGAGGCGCTTCATTGCAAGCCCGGCGACATCATCGATTGGATGGATGATGACGAGTACGCCGCAGCATTTGGTAAGTCGGACGGAACAATGCGTTAAAATACCTGCTCAGTTGTGTGGTTTTGTGCTGGGAGGCGCTTGTGGGCAAGGCTAAGGCTAAGGCGAAGAAAAAGACGACGGGGGCGCGGGCTAAGCGCGATCGTCGTCGGAAGCTCGCGACCGAAGCCCCTGCATCTGCTGAGGAGTTGCTGGCAAGCGTGCCGGGGCTTGATGCGCTGCAGGATGTTCCGGCGTTCGATGACCTGCCGGTCGATGCGGCTCAGCAGGCTGCATTTGACGACTTTTGCGCACAGGCTGAGGAACCCGAGCAGATGCAGCTCGGTGCCGTGGTGCGCTTGGATCGCGGGTTTCCGCTGGTGGCGACTGCCAACGATACCTTCCGCGCCGAGCATGCCGTGGGGTTTGCCAAGTCGCGCGGCGAGGACGAGGTCCTGTTGCCTGCCGTGGGCGACCGTGTGGCGGTGCGCCGCGCTCCCGGGCACGATATGGGCGTGATTGAGTGCGTGCTGCCGCGCCGTACGAGCTTTGAGCGTTGGCGCGGCCGTGCCCGCGGAGAGCGTCAGGTGCTCTGCTCCAACGTGGATAGCGTGCTAATCGTGCAGGCGCTCGGCGCCGGCGAGGTGCTGCTCGATCGCGTCGCGCGCTCACTGGTGTTGGCGCTCGATTGCGATGCCGAGCCGGTGGTGGTGCTCACCAAGGCCGACCGCTGCGAGGCCGATGAGCTCGAGCGCGATCTGGACCGCGTGCGCCGCCTGGTGGGTCCGGACGTGTGCGTGATCGTGACGTCCTCTGCCGAGGGCCGCGGCCTGGACGAGGTCCGTGTCTGCGTGCCTGCCGGGAGCTGCGCCATGATTCTGGGCGAGTCGGGTGCCGGCAAGTCGACGCTGCTCAATGCACTGCTGGGCCACGATACGTTGGCGACCGGCGGTGTGCGCGAACGCGACGACCAGGGCCGTCACACTACCGTCGCGCGCGTGATGGTGGCGCTGCCGGGCGACGCCGGTGTGATCGCCGATGCCCCGGGCCTGCGCAGCCTACCGCTCGTGGGTCACGAGCGGGGTCTGGCGCGCGCCTTCCCCGAGATTGTCGAGGCATCGCGCGCGTGCCGGTTTGGCGACTGCACGCATACCCATGAGCCGGGTTGCGCCGTTCGCGAGGCCGAGGACGCCGGGCAGATCGACAGTCTGCGTCTGGAAACGTTCCAAAACTTGGCGTCATCCATGCGCGTGAGTGCTCAAATGCTCGATTCCGATGTCCATCTGTAATTGATTTTTCCTATGACAGCCGTCTCCCAACTGTTCGGGAGACGGCTTTTTTGCTGCGGAAAAGCCTCGAAACATGCAGTTTGCTGACGTGCTGACCAAAACCTTGCCACGAGCTTGACGGGCTGGTCAGCTTTTGGTCAGCGATTGGTTTGACATCGAAAACCAAGATCGCGATTGCGGCGCTTTGCACTCTGACCGCCCAGACAATGGTGGTACGGGCATTCGCCCGGCACTGCCATGAGAGGAGCGGCCGTGAACAAGAGCAAGCGCATCGCCATCAGTCTGGTCGCGGGCGTGCTCGCTGCTCTGCTCTGTATGGTTTACGGCTCGTCGATCCGCTCGCAAGCCGAACAGGTCCAGGCTGAGACCTTGGCCAGGTACGGTGGCGATCGCGTCGAGGTATGCGTCGCGGCGCGCGATATCGATGTGGGCGAGACCCTCGATGAGACCAATGTCATAACCCAGGAATGGTTGACAAGTCTGCTGCCGCGTGACGCGGCGACCGAGCTGCGCCAGGTGCGCGGCGACGTGACGACTTCGCGTATTCCCAAAAACGCCGTGATCTGCAATGTCTACACCAAGGCCGAGAGCCACAAGCTCGAGGTGCCTAAGGGCAAGGTCGCCGTTTCGGTGGCGGTCGATGCCGAGCACTCGGTCGGCGGTGCTACGGGCGTGGGCAGCTACGTGGATGTGTATGTGCAAAAAGACGGCGTAACCGATCGGCTGTGCGGCGCGTACGTGATCGATACCAGTGAGGATTCCGGTGCCACGCGCGAGGGCAAGATCGAATGGGTGACGCTGGCGGCTGACCCCGAAGACGTCAAGGAACTGCTGGGGGCATCGGGCAAGGGAACGGTCAGCTTGACGATTCCCGCCACGGCGCGCGGCAAAAAGAGCGGAGGCGACGAGTGATGAAGGCGATCTGGCTTGCGTGCTGCGCGTGCGGCGATTACGGGCTGTTGCAGCGGGAAGTCGAGGGTCGTGATACGGGTGCACAGGTGCTTCGCGTGGGTGACCTGGACGGACTGGTTTCCATGGCGCGGGCGTTTCCGTCGCGCCGCGGAGCTGCCATCATCGCGGCGTCTCTGTTCGATACCGAAGATGTGCGCAAGACTGTTGCGCGCCTGACGGCCGAAGGCCGCGTGAGTCGCGTGGTCGTGTTGATAGAAACGCTCGATCCGTCGGATATCGAGGGGCTGTTTCGCGCGGGGGCGACCGAGGTCATCGCTGCGCACAGTATATGCGGCAACGGGCGAGCGGGCGAGGGAGCGGTTGATTCCGATCGGCGCATGACGATTGAGCCCGATGCTTTTGTTGATAGGGAACCCGGGGTGCCTCGCGCTACAAGAGGCCCGCGTGTTGATGATTATGGAAAAGCGGAAGCCGAGCATGGTCGGCGCCCCCGGAACCCCCTTGTATGCGATGACGCTGAAGGGCCGGCGCAGCATGCTGGCGACTCTCCGGCTGTAGATATGGGATACGTGCACGGCGTGAATCTGGCGGATGAACTCGACGAAGTTGAGGGCTTTGCCGGGTGCGGCGAGTTGTCGCTGATGCAGCATGAGCAGATTGCGCAGAACGAGCCTGCCTCGCAGACCGAACAAGCTGCCATGCCGGCCTGGACGCAGCGTGTAGTTGCGGCGGAGGAGACGGGGACGCTGTCACCGACGCCCGCCCCGCCGCCTCCGATGCCGCCGGCAGACGCTGCCGCTCCGCCGCATCGAGCTCCGGTCATCTGCGCCATTTCGGGTTCGGGCGGTTGCGGCAAGTCGACGATCGTTGCCACCATGGCACACGCATCGTCGCTGTTGGGCTTGCGTGCCGCCGTGCTCGACCTGGACCTGATGTTTGGAAACCTTTACGACTTGTTAGGCGTCGATGCTCCGCGCGATATGGCGGCACTTATCGAGCCGTCGGCGGCGGGCACGCTCACCGAGCCGGATATCGTAGCCGCATCGATGCGCGTGGCGCCGGGCGTTACGCTCTGGGGTCCCGTCGCGGCGCCCGAGCAAGCCGAGCTCATGGCACGTCCGGTGGAGCTACTGCTTGATGTCCTGCGTCGCGAATCCGACGTGGTCTTTATCGATACCTCGGTCTTTTGGGGCGATGCCGTGGCGGCTGCGGTGGCGGCGAGCGACCGTTGCCTGGTCGTTGGCGATGCGGCGGTGTCGTCCGCGACATCGGCGTCGCGCGTCATTGAACTGGCAAGTCGAGTAGGTGTGCCGCGCACGCGCATGAGCGCCGTGTTCAACCGGTTCGGTGCGCGCGGGGCAGACGAGGACGTCGCCATGCGCTTTGAGATTGCCTGTGCGTTGAGCTCCAAGATTCGTATCGCCGATGGCGGGCAGGATCTCGCCGCGCTCATGGCGTTTGGGCGCGCCGACGAGGCAGTGGGTCAGACGAGCGCTTTTGCGACCAGCGTGCGCGAGGCCACGCGCGAGATGCTCGTGGAACTGGGGTGCGCCGTCGGCCCTTGGAGCGATATGGTCGCCGACCGTGCAACGCGTACCGAACGCCCGCGTATCCGCCTTCCCTGGTCGCGCGAGGGTGATCAGCGATGAGCCTGCAAACGAGGATTAAGGCTGCCGGCGCTGCAGCGGCGGCAGCTCCTGTAGATGCGGGGCGTCGCCGCGCGGTGAAACGACGCACTAAGCGCGCCGTGATGGACCGCATGGGTTACGACGAAGTGGCGCGTATCAGCGCCTATATCGACCCGGTACTTGCCCGCTCGGAATTGCGTCCCGCGGTGGAGGCGGCGCTCAATGTTGAGGAGCCGACCGATCTCGCGACGCCCGAGCGCGAGACCATCATCGACGAGATTTTGGATGACGTGGTGGGCTTGGGACCGTTGCAGCCGCTCATCGAGGACGACACCGTTACCGAAATCATGATCAACGGCTGCCGCTCGGCTTTCTTTGAACGCGGCGGCGTCTTGTATCCCATCGAGCATGCGTTTGAGGATGATGAGCAGATTCGGGTGCTTATCGACCGCATCATCTCGCCACTTGGCCGCCGTATCGACGAGCGCAGCCCCATCGTCAACGCCCGCCTCAAAACGGGCTATCGCGTCAACGCGGTGATTCCGCCTGTGGCGATTGACGGACCGATTCTCACCATCCGAAAGTTCTCGGACCGTATCTGCTCGCTGGACGAGCTTGTGGGGCTGGGGTCGCTGCCGCTTTGGTATGCGCAGCTGCTGTCGTGCGCGGTGTCGCTGCGACAGGACCTGGCGGTTGCGGGAGGCACGGGATCTGGTAAGACCACTCTGCTCAACGCGTTGTCATGCGAGATCTCCACCGGCGAGCGCATCGTGACGATCGAGGACTCTGCCGAGCTCAAGTTTGCGCATCATCCGCACGTGGTGCGTCTAGAGGCGCGCGAGGCTTCAATTGAGGGCGAGGGCGCGGTGACGATCCGCGACCTGGTGACCAATGCCCTGCGCATGCGCCCCGACCGCATCGTGGTGGGCGAGGTGCGCGGTGCCGAGTGCTGCGACATGTTGCAGGCCATGAACACGGGCCACGACGGGTCGCTCACCACGCTTCATGCGGGTTCCGAGCAGGAGACCGTGGTGCGTCTGACGTTGCTTGCACGTTATGGCATCGATCTGCCGAGCGAGCTCATCGAGGAGCAGATTGCCATGGCGCTCGACGGCATCGTGATGTCCGAGCGCCACGCCGATGGCAGGCGCTTCGTCTCCTCGTATTCGGGGGTGTGTCGCGCCGCGTCGGGCGGCGTAGAGCTCGAGCGCTATGTGACTTTCGATGCCGCCGAGCGCACCTGGACGCTTGACCGCGAGCCGCCGTTTATCGCAGAAGGCCTGCGGTCGGGGACGCTCACACAAGAGGAGGTGGACGAATGGAGGTCGCTGTGCCCCTCGTCGTAGGGGGTTTGGCAGGGTTTTCTGTCGCGACGGCGTGCGGGGCGGAACCTCGTGTGCCGCAGGTGCCGCCGGCGGAGCTGGCGCGTCAGGCGTTCGAGACGGTGGCAGAGAAGCTGCCGCGTGAGCTGGTGGAAAACGATCTGCTGAAAAAGATTGCCCGTTCGTGGGCATCGCTGGCTCCGGCGCGTCGCCTTGGCCTCGTGATCGAGGATGCTTCGGAGCGTTTGGCGTTTCTGCTGCTATCGAGCGGTGTCTGCTGCGTTTTACTAACGATGGTGTCGTTATCGCCCCTCGGGTTTGCCTTGGGACTTGTTGCTCCGATTGCCGCTGGCGCCGCTCGGGATGGCTTTGAGAGCCGGCGCGAGCAACACGATGCAGAAGAGGCCATGCCCGAGGCGTTTACCGCACTTTCCATGTCGCTTGCCTCGGGACATTCGCTGGCCCAGGGCATGCGCTTTGTGGGCGCTCATGCGCAAGAGCCGGTGCATACCGAGTTTTTGCGGGTGGCGGCGGCGATCGATTGCGGCATCTCGGCGACCGACGCGCTCGATGACCTGCTCGTGCGCATCGACGCCCCCGGCCTTTCGCTTGTGACCTTGGCGCTTAAGGTGTCTCAGCGCACCGGTGCTCCGCTTGCCGACTTACTGTCCGAGGCGTCGAGCATGGTGGGGGAGCGCATTGAGCTCAAGCGCCGCCTGGATGTTAAGACGTCGCAGGCTCGCATGTCTGCGCATATGGTCGCGGCGATGCCGACGGGCATGTGCGCGGTGTTGGCGCTGCTTTCGGCAGATTTTCGTCGCGGTCTTGCGACGCCTGCCGGCGCGGCCGCTGTGGTGCTGGGTCTTGCCCTCAACGCCGTTGCCCTGGTGGTTATCCGGCGCATTATGCGGGTGGAGCTATGAGCGCCCCGGTTGCAGTTGCGGCTTGCCTGTGCGCTCTGAGTGTATTTGTCGCGACGGGTTTGGATCGGGCGGATGCACGCAAGATCGCAGGGGCCTGCAAGCGCGAGGCGGTGCTGGTCGCTGCCGCGGGTCGCTCGGTGGTCGATGCTCTGGCCGCGCGAATGAAGGGCGCGGTTGGAGCGGGCGGCCCGGCGCGAGTATCGCTCGGCGAAGTGTCCGAGATGATCGATGTTGTGCGCTTGGGTCTTTCGGCCGGTCTTTCGTTTGATGCGGCGCTTGAGATTTTCTGCGCCAACCGCCGGTCAGTGCTGGCTCTTCGACTTGAGCGGGCCTGCATGGCGTGGCAGGTGGGCGTGGGCACGCGTGAGGACGAGTTGTTGGCCGCCGCACGCGACCTGGACGTGCGAGCGCTCGAGACCTTTGCCATCACGGTGGGGCAGGCGCTCGCTCTGGGTGCCCCACTTGCCGAGACGCTGGCCGCTCAAAGTCGCGAGATCCGTGCGGCTCATCGCGCCGCGGTCGAGCGCGAGATCGAGCGTGCGCCCGTCAAGCTGCTGATTCCCACCGGCACGCTCATCTTGCCGGCGTTGCTTCTGTCCATATTGGGCCCGCTGTTGGGAGCAGGCGGGATGATGTAGGGAGGAATACATGAACACGATGACTGACGTTGCTGGCAAGGTCTGGAGCTGGGCTTTTTGCCGGGCGATCCGCGCTCGCCAGCATGCCAAGGAGCTGTTGCGGGAGGAGAGCGCGCAGGGTACCACCGAGTACGCCATTTTGGTGGGCGTGCTTGTGGTGATCGCGATTATTGCCATCGTTGCATTTAAAGGCAAGGTCCAAGATCTATGGAACGCTATCAGCGAGGGCATCAACAGCCTGTAGAGGGCGAGCGCCCCATCGGGGTGCTGCTGGTGTTTGCTTGCCTGACCGTGGCGATAGCGGCGGTGCTTTGGGGGCTTAACGCCGCGCGGCAGCAGCGTCCTGGGGCCGCCTTCGATTCGGGCTCAGATTCGGCGGTGGCGTCTCAAAAAGATGAGATACGAGATGTGGACGATTCGGATGTCGCTGTCACGGCGCAAACCTTTCTGCGGACGCTCGGCAAGCGGTCTGGCACTGCGACGGATTCGCCTGAGGACAACGCGATTGCGGTCCGGCTTGCATGGTCCGAGGACCGACCGATGACCGAGGCAGCGGCGGATATGTTACGCGCCTACCGCGAGGTGCCAACGGCCCAGCTCGCCCTGAGCGGCTATCTCGATATTAAGGGCAACGTATGGGGCGCCATCGTGCGCGATGGGCGCGGCTGGGTCGATATGGTGACGGTTGCCGCGGATGCTGGCGATGCTTCGTGTCGTCTGCGCGCCGTGCGTCTGGTCCCGCAAACAATAAGCTCAAAGAAGGGATCGTGAAATGCATGGCGTTCTGCGTGAAGAGGTTGCCCAAGCGACTGTGGAATACGCCATCGTCACGGTGGCGCTGTTATCGATCGTGCTGGCGATCGCGGGGCTTTGGCGTGCTGGCACCGATGGGCGCTTGGCGGCGCTGGTTGAGCGGGCGGCATCCCATGGCGTTGCCTCGACGTCGGTTATCGACGCCGCTGCGGGCGCTAAGGACATCGCGTTGTATTGATATCGCGCGCGAGGACCGGGCGCAGTCTACGGTCGAGGCCGCTTTTTTGCTGCCAACGTTTTTGACGCTCATCCTTCTCGCCCTGCAACCGGTGTGCCTGCTCTATACGCGCGCGGTCATGGAGTCTGCCGCCGCCGAGACCGCGCGGCTCATGACCACGACGACGGCGGAGGACGACGATCTTAAGGAGTTCACCCTCCGCCGGCTTGCCGCAGTGCCCAACGTTTCGATCTTTCATGCCGGCGGGCCGCTGTCGTGGGATGTCGAGCTTAGCCGGGCCGATGCGGGCGGCGTCTCGTCCGTGTCCGTTTCCGGCGAGGTCAAGCCGTTGCCTGTGATCGGTGCGTTTGCGCAGGTTATGGGTGGTACCGCCGAGGGCGGCTACGTTGAGCTCAAGGTCGATGTCTCGTATCAATCACGTCCCGAATGGCTGGAGGGAGATTATGATTCGTGGATTGCTGCATGGGATTAAGCGTTTCTGGTCTAGACGCGTTTTGACGCGCTGTCCGAGCTGCCATCGCAAGCGAGGCGGCTTTATGGGTCGAGCCGGTATCGACCTGTTTATCGAAGACGGTGCCTACACCACGCTTTCCTCTGCGGTGGTCATCTTGGTGGTGCTCACGCTGCTGTTTTCGTCGACGGCGGCGATATGGAGCATGTCACGCGCGGGGGACACCCAGGTGGCTGCCGATAGCGGCGCGCTGGCAGGCGCCAATGTGGTGTCGTCCTATCACACGGCTGCCACGGTGGTGGATGCGAGCATTTTGAGTTTGGGCCTAGCGGGGTTTGCCACGATCGGGACGGGCCTGGTCGCCATCCTCATCCCGGGTGCCGAACCAGTTGCCGGCAATATGGTCGACACCGGGATTGAGATCATTAAAACGCGCAACAAGTTTGCCAAAAGCGCATCGGAAGGCTTACAGAAAATCGAGACGGCTCTGCCGTATCTGATCGCCGCGCGTGCCACGCAGGCGGTGTCGGCGCAGGATACCGATAGTGTGACCTATACCGGTACGGCGCTTGCCGTGCCCAAGACATCCGAGTCGGACTTCGCTGCGCTCGAGGGGTCCGAGATCTCGACCGATGCCATTAAAGGCACATCAGATGATTTAGAGCGTGCGGCCGAGGAGCTGCGGAAGGCCTCGGAGGAGACGGCGAAGGCTAAAGAGCGCGCTTGGCTGGCGGATTGTGGCGGGTCGGACGAGAGTTCGATTGGCAAGTACTCGTGTATGTGGGAGCGTGCGAAAAAACTAGCAGAACTATCTGACAGCCAGAACCGTCATGAAAAGTCGAGCATCACATGGGAGCCGCAAATAGCGCTCAATCGCGCGAAAACCTATTACCGACAGCGCTTGGCGAATGAAAAACCTCAGGGATCGAGCGTCGAGATGAAAGCGCAGTCAGCCGCTCGAAAAGCGTTCTATGCCTATGCGATTGAAGAGGTCGATCGAGCATACATAAAAGATGATGGCGAACGGTTTTCTGCCTATATCCCACTATTGCCGCGTGTCCCAAACGAGGTGCGGCCGACCGAACTTTACACCGATGCCGCATGGCCTGTAAGCAACAACGACGGCAGAACATACCTGCATTATGGAGTCGAATGCCCCGTCTATCAGAAAGGGACTCCGAGTGGGCTGGCATCTGTTGCTGATTATGATGGTCGTGATACATGCGAAGCGTGCGGCTTCGGCGTGGTTACGCTTGGAAGCGCCCTAATGCCGCCATCGTTCATCGAAAACGGCTTCGAGTACCACTTTGACAAGTTCAAAGAGGCTCTGGAAGACTACGTCGAATGCCGCAACAAAGAGCTCGGGCTCGAGCGTCAGACCGAAGACGAGGCCGATCGTGCGGGCAATACGTTTGACCAGGCCATCAAGGAGCTTTCGGGCGAGCGCCCGCGTATCGCTCCGCCCGGTCGCAACGGCGTGGTCGCCTTTGCGGTTTCGGGTGCCATCTCGAGCCCCGATGAGCTCAACTCTTCGTTTAACACGGCAGTCAGGCTTGGCGATCGCGGTGCTATCTCTGCCGCGGTGTTGGCGCCCGATGAGGCGACGGCGCAAAACAACGTGCTTTCGCGATTTTTCTCGACATTGAAGGAACGCTCGGGCGGCGTTGCCGGCGTGCTCGACGGCGTCATGGATGTTTGGGGACGGCTGCTCGTAGGATACGGTGATATCCAAGGTTCGGCCGACGAACTTATGGACGAGATGATTAAAGGCCTAGGAGGGGGCAGCGGCGCGTTGGGCTCCATCGCATCGTGGCTCGGCGATACCGTTTCGGCGTCCGTGGCGGCGCTGGGTTTGGAACCGTGCGACTTGCGCCTGCGAAAGCCGGTGCTGACCGATTCCGCCAATGTCATTAAGAGTCCGGGGTCTGACATTGCGGGTCTCTCTCAAGCGCAAGACAAACTGCGAAGTATTCCGTTGGGCGTGACCGATCCCAAGGCGCTTTGCGAGGCGTTGGAATATCAAGTCGAACGCACCATTAGCGGCACGGTGTTCACACTTGCGGAGATTCCTCTGCCCGGCGGCGGCTCCATCCCGCTCACCGTCGATGTCGCCACGCTGGTTGGCGCTCTGGGCGGTGGGTCGTAATGAGTATCCGCATGCGTCTGCGCGAGGAGCGCGCCCAAGCGACGGTTGAGATGGCAGTGGTTACGCCCGTTTTGCTGGTGCTGGCACTCATCGTGTACAACGTCATGGTCTTTGCCAGCGCTGTCGCGCGCTTCGACCGCGTGGTGCCCGACATCGTGTTGGCGCACGCTGTGGCACCGGGCGGGGAGGGTGACGAGAACTCTGCCGATGCCTCGGTGACGGTCCAGACTCAAATTCTGAATGCCATGGAAGGCTATGACTTGCAGATCGAAGTGTCGAGCGAGCAAGGCGCGAAGGCATCAGATGGTGGCCTGCTCTCCCTATCCGGTACGTTTAGGACCTACACCTGCACCATGCACTATGAGCCGTGGCCGACTTCTCTCAGCATCGCTGGCGTTTCGCTGGGGGCGCCGACAACGTTGTCGCACGAGCGCGCGGTGACGGTCGATCCATGGCGTCCGGGGGTGGTCATGTGACCGCGGTCTCGTCCTACATCGCTTACGCGCGGGCACTCAACAGGCTGGGTTGGACGCCGGCCGAGTTTGTGGTGGCGGAGTCGTTTGTCGTGCGCCTGCGCGGCATGCTGGGACGGCGTCCGGTTGCCGCCAACGGCCTGCCGCTCGTCATGGCGTTTCCACGCTGCTCTTCGGTCCATACGTGTTTTATGGCCTATCCCATCGACATCGCCTTCATCGATCGCGACGGCAATATCCTCGCGCGCTACGAAAACGTCCGTCCTTGGCACATGTGCTCTTGCCTCGGCGCCTGGGCCGTACTAGAGCGTCCTTCAATCATTGTTTCGACTCCTGCTCTCCAACGCGTGCCGGCTTAAGAATTGGCGACAGTGGACTTTCGTCATACGAAATTGGGTAAGATGGAGGAGAAGATGCATGGATGTTGAGATCCATCCCAACGCTAAAAAGCACCTGACGGAAAAGCAGGTGCTTAGCGCTTGGCTTGCGGTTACTGAGTGCATTCGTCGCGAGTCGAAGGACGAGCCGCCGAGATGGCTTGCAATTGGATGGCTCTCAGACGGACGAAGCGTGGAGCTTGTCGCGGTGGAGCTTGTCCGTGGGTGGCTTATCATTCATGCCTTGTCTCCAGTCCAGAAGAAATTTTGGCAGGAGATTGAACAGGCTCGGCAAAGGGGTCGATGATGGGCAAGACGTATACGGCCGCTAATGGTCAGGTTGTAACGGATGAAATGATTGACGCGTGGTGCGAGTCGTACGAGCGCGGAGAGTTTCCGGATGGCGAACACACCGTTGGCGGGATTGTGCATGGACGGCCCCCGCTCTCAGGTGAGGGGACGGCAACGCTGTCGGTCAAGATTCCTCTGGGAATGAAGGAGGCCATTCGTCGACGGGCGGCTGCCGAGGGGATGACGCCAAGTGAGTTTGCCCGTGCGGCTCTGAGTGAAAAACTTCTTGCTGCCGGCTGATGCCTCTGACGTGCCGATTTATAGAACCGAGGCTGTGCTCAAAAACTTTTTTAAAATTCTCGGTTGACCGGAACGCGTCCTTGGTTATACTAATCAAGCCTTGAAACAAGGCACACCTCAAATGGCTGGGTAGCTCAGTTGGTAGAGCAGAGGACTGAAAATCCTCGTGTCAGGGGTTCGATTCCCTTCCCCGCCACCTTGAATTGACTAGGACCTCTGCAAAGGGGTCCTTTTCTTTTATTGAGGGCTCTGCGGAAATTGCGTCCCGGAATTTGGCTTCAGAGTGGGATGCGTTTTCCGCTTTGAGGCCGCTTGGGAAAGCGCGACCCGGAATCCGGCGTCAGAATGGGATGTGCTTTCCTTTTGCGGTCTTTGGCGGAAACTGCGTCCCAGATCCCGCGCTCAGAACGGGATGCATTTTCCGGTTGAGGCCTCGAACGGAAAATGCATCCCAGTCTTTTGCGAAAAACGGGATGCGCTTTCCGGCCGCCTACTTCCGGCGCATATGTACATCTCGGCGCGCCATCTCGGGCCCGCCCAGACATTCCTTCCGCTTTTGCGCCACTTTACAGACCGTTCGGTCGTCTGTCCGCACGCGCGGGTATACTCAAAACGATACTTTTCCTGTGCAATACGATGCAGGCTCAGCCTGCACGATCCGAAGGGGGCAGTGATGGAGAGGATACTCGGCGTTAATCTCTCTGGCTGGTTTATTCCCGAGCCTTGGGTGACCCCGTCGCTATACGCGGCGACCGGTGCATCCAACGCGGCCGAGCTGCAGGAGGCCATGGGCACCGCCGCCTATAACGAGCGCATGCGCCGTCATTACGAGACGTTTATGAGCGAGGATGATTTTCGCCGTATGGCGCAGATCGGCCTCAACGCCGTGCGCCTGCCGGTGCCTTGGTATGCCTTTGGCTCGCAGGAGTCCGATGCGTCCTACATCTCGGTTGTCGACTACATCGACCGTGCAATTGAGTGGGCTGCCAAGTACGACATCCGCGTGCTGCTTGATCTGGCAACTGTGCCCGGTGGCCAGGGCGATTCCAACGATTCGCCCGCCACGCCGGAGGCTGTCGCCGAGTGGCATTCGTCCACCAACGGCCGTCATGTTGCGCTCGACGTGCTCGAGCGCCTGGCCGATCGCTACGGCGAGGCCGAGAGCCTGCTGGGCATTGAGCTGCTGGACACGCCGCAGATGAGCGTCCACAAGAGCCTCTTCACCATGACGGATGGCATTCCGGCGCACTACCTGCGCAACTTCTATCGCGACGCCTACGAGCTCGTCCGTTCGTATATGCCCGAGGATAAGATCGTCGTCTTCTCGTCGTCGGGGCATCCCAACGAGTGGAAGCATTTTATGCGCGGCGCCAAGTACAAGAACGTCTACATGGACCTTCACCTGTACCATTACCGTGACGAGTATGCGCTCGATATCACGAGCCCCCGCGGGCTGACGACGGCGATTTCGCGCAACAAGCTCGAGCTCAAAGAAGCGATTTCGACTGGGTTCCCCGTGCTGGTGGGCGAATGGTCGGGCGCGGCGATCTTTGCCAACTCGTCGGTTACGCCCGAGGGCCGCAATGCCTACGAGCGCGTGTTTATCGCCAATCAGCTGGCTTCTTTTGCGCCGGCTGCCGGTTGGTTCTTCCAAACGTGGAAGACCGAGAAGCGCATTGCAGCATGGGACGCCCGCGCGGCGCTCGGTACGCTCGAGCGCGGCATGATTGAATAGGTTGATATGACGCAAAACAGCGCCCATACGGGCAAACTCTATGTGGTCGGCACGCCCATCGGCAACCTGGGCGACCTGTCCCCGCGCGTTGGCGAGGCGTTTGCCGCCGCCGATGCCATCTGCTGCGAAGACACGCGTGTGACGTCAAAGCTGCTGATGCACCTGGGCATTTCCAAGCCGCTTGTCCGTTGCGACGAGAATGTGATCGCCAGCCGCGCCGCCGGCCTAGTCGACCGTCTGCTGGCGGGGGAGACCCTCGCCTTTGCCTCGGACGCCGGCATGCCGAGCGTGTCCGATCCCGGCCAGGCGCTGCTCGAGGCGGCACGTGAGGCCGATGTGCCCGTAGAAGTTATTCCCGGGCCCTCTGCTTGCGTCACGGCGCTCGTTTCGTCCGGCATTCCCTGCGAGCATTTTTTCTTCGAGGGCTTTTTGGGCCGAAAGCACGGCGACCGTGTGCGCCGTTTGCAGCGCCTTGCCGTGGTGCCCGGCGCGCTCATCTTCTACGAGTCTCCACATCGCATCGTGGCGACGCTCGAGGCCGTGGTGGAGGTCTTTCCCCAGCGTGAGGTTGCCGTCTGCCGCGAGCTCACCAAGCTGCACGAGGAAGTCTTGCGCGGGCCCGCTGCCCAGCTTGCCGAGGAGCTGCGTGCTCGCGGCGAGGTAAAGGGCGAGATTGCGCTGGTCATCGCGCCGCCGAGCGAGGATGAGGAGGCCGGTGCCGTGCCGGTTGGCGCCGCGGCAGCGGATCCCGACGAGGCCCTGCGCGAGGATATCCGCGCCGCGCTCGAGGAGGGGGAGCCCGCGTCTGCGGTGGCCAAGCGCCTGTCTCAGAAGTATTCGCGCCGCAAGCGCGATGTCTATGCCATGGTGCTCGATATGCAATAGATGGAGGATATCCAGCCCTTGCGCTAGAATCATCCTCTGTATGCAACGTTTTTCTGGAGGACAAACCCCATGGATCAAAGCAAGCCTTCGTTCTTTATCACGACGCCCATCTACTACGTCAACGCCGATCCGCACCTGGGCACGGCTTATTCCACCATCATCGCCGACGTTCAGGCCCGTTATCGTCGCTCCGCCGGCTATAACGTCAAGTTCCTGACCGGCATGGACGAGCACGGCGAGAAGGTCGCCGAGGCCGCAGCCAAGCATGGCATGACGCCGCAGGAGTGGACCGACAGCCAGGCCCCGCACTTCAAGGAGCTTTGGAGCAAGCTCGAGATTTCCAACGACGACTTCATCCGCACCACCGAGCCGCGCCAGCATCATGCCGTGCAGTACCTGTGGGAGCGCATGAAGGAGTCCGGTTACCTGTATAAGGGCAGCTACGACGGCTGGTATTGCGTGCCTGATGAGACCTACTTCACCGATACACAGGTCCAGAAGGGCGACGAGGAGTACGGCAGCGTCGGCCAGCACCTGTGCCCCGACTGCCACCGTCCGCTTGAGCGCGTGCAGGAGGAGTCCTACTTCTTTAAGCTTTCCGCCTTCCAGGACAAGCTGCTCAAGCTCTATGACGAGCACCCCGATTTTGTCGAGCCCGCGTTCCGCATGAACGAGGTGCGCAGCTTTGTCGAAGGCGGCCTCAACGACCTTTCCGTGAGCCGTACGAGCTTTGACTGGGGCATTCAGGTCCCGTTTGACGAGGGCCACGTGACCTACGTGTGGTTCGACGCGCTGCTCAACTATATGACGGCCGTCGGCTACGGTGTCGACACCGACGAGGCGCGTGCCGAGCTGGCCTATCGCTGGCCCGCGCAGTTCCACATCGTGGGCAAGGACATCATCCGCTTCCACTGCGTGATTTGGCCCGCCATGCTCATGGCCATCGGCGAGGCCCTGCCCGAGCACGTCTTTGCCCACGGCTTCCTGACCGTGCGCAATGCCGAGACAGGCAAGGCCGAGAAGATGTCCAAGAGCCGCGGCAACGCCATCGCTCCGCAGGACGTTATCGATATGCTGGGCGTCGAGGGCTATCGCTACTACTTCATGACCGATGTGGTCCCCGGCACCGACGGCGCCATCAGCTTCGATCGCATGGAGCAGGTCTACAACGCCGACCTGGCCAATAGCTGGGGTAACCTTATCTCGCGTTCGCTCAACATGAGCGGCAAGTACTTTGACGGTTGCGCGCCCGTCAAGCCCGCATCCTTCGACGCGTTTGACAACCCGCTGGCAAAGATCGCCGATGGCCTGGTCGACCGCTACATGGCCAAGATGGACGTGCTCGATTACGGCGGAGCCAAGGATGAGGTCATGGAGCTCATCCATGCTGCCAACCACTACATCGAGGACTCCGAGCCCTGGGCGCTTGCCAAGGACGAGGCCAAGGCTGACGAGCTGGCGTTCGTGATCTACAACCTGCTCGAGGCCATCCGCATTGCCGCTCACCTGCTGATGCCGCTCATGCCTCAGACTTCCGTCGAGGCCCTGCGCCGCCTGTCCTGTGAGAACGAGGCCGCGAGCGACGACCTCAAGGGCATTTGCGCTTGGGGCCTGCTTGCCGGTGGTCAGCCCGTTGAGAAGGGTGAGCCGCTGTTCCCGCGTCTGGGCTAAGACGTAGCGCGCCATATCGGCAATTTGCTGTTTAGATGTAAGGGCATGGCCGCAACGGTCCATGCCCTTTCGTTTCAAGACGCCGCCATCATGCTAAGGAGGCAACTATGACAACTTCGCCTTTGGCAAACCCCACGGCAACAAGGGAGCTGCTGGAGGAGTTTGGCCTTGCGACCAAGCATCGCCTGGGCCAGAACTTCCTGATCGACAACCATGTGATTGAGCGCATCTGCGAGCTTGCCGAGCTTGCAGGCGATGAGCACGTGCTCGAGGTTGGCCCGGGCGTTGGTACGCTCACGCTTGCGCTGCTGCAGGAGGCGGCGTGCGTCACGTCAATCGAGGCCGACCCCGAGCTCGAGCCGGTGCTCGACGCCCATGCCGCCGACTATGCCAACTTCCGCTTTATCATGGGCGACGCGCTCAAGGTGACGCCGGAGCAGATTGAGCAAGCCGCCGGTGGCGAGCCCACGGTATTTGTCGCGAACTTGCCCTATAACGTGGCGGCGACGATCATTTTGCAATTTTTCCAGACGATGCCGGCGCTCAAGCGTGCCGTCGTCATGGTGCAAAAGGAGGTTGCCGATCGCATTGCCGCAGTGCCGGGCAACAAGACCTATGGCGGCTATACGGCAAAGCTCGGCCTGTATGCGCAGGTGACGGGTCGCTTTGAGGTGCCGCCGCGTTGCTTTATGCCGGCGCCGCACGTGGACTCGGCTGTCGTGCGTATCGACCGTGTTGACGGCGTGGTGCCCGAAGGACTCGATCGCGAATTTGTGGCCCGCGTGATTGATGCTGCATTTGCCCAGCGTCGCAAGACCATCCGCAATTCCATGAGCGCCAACGGCTTTGCCAAGGACGTGCTCGATGCCGCCTTTGAGGCTTGCGGTATCGCACCCACCACGCGCGCCGAGACGCTTGATGTTGCCGACTTTGTCCGCCTGGCCCAGGAGCTAATCCATGATGCCTAATACCGCACGCGTGACGTTTACCAAGAAAAAGAAGACGGTCGCCTGCCCCGTGCCCTTGGCACCGCTTGCCGACACGCATGCGCATCTGCTTTCGTTTTGGGGCAAAGAAGTGCCCGAGACGCTCGTGCGCGCCAAAGCTGCGGGTGTCGACCTGCTGGTGACGATGTTCGACCCCATCGCTGACAAACGCAGCGTGACGGACTATAGCGACTGGCTCGTGCGCGAAATTCTGCCGATGCAGGATATCCCGCAGATCAAGTATCTTGCCGGTGTGCATCCGTATGGCGCGCCGGACTATACCGACGACGTTCACGCACAGGTCGTTGCCGCACTCGATGACCCTTTGTGCGCCGGTATCGGCGAGATCGGTCTGGACTACCACATGGATTACGACGATGACGTCGCGCCGGCGCCCCATAGCGTGCAGATTGACTGTATGGCACGTCAGCTCGAAGTTGCCGTGCGCCGCAATGTGCCGGTGGAGCTACACCTGCGGCACGAGGACTCGGATGGGGAGCGCACCTCGCACGTTGATGCGTACAACGTACTGCGCGAGGTGGGTGTGCCCCAGGCCGGTTGTGTGCTGCACTGTTTTGGCGAGGACCGCGCCACGATGGAGCGCTTTGTGGAGCTGGGCTGCTATATCGCCTATGGTGGTGCGGCCACCTTTAAGCGCAACGACGACGTGCGCGAGGCATTTGCGGCAACCCCACTCGATCGAATTTTGTTCGAGACGGATTGCCCGTATATGGCTCCGGAGCCCATCCGCGGTCTTGAATGCGAACCCGCAATGATCTCCATTACGGCAAACGCGCTGGTTAACGACCGTGTCGATCGCACTGGTGAGGACGCCGAAACAATCGCGCAAGCCGCTTGGGAGAATGCCTGCAAACTTTTTCAAAAATAGTTCTTGCGTTCGTGGTGGCGCTCCGTTATTCTAATTCCTGCACGCGGGCGTGGCGGAATTGGCAGACGCGTACGGTTCAGGTCCGTATGGGGGCAACCCCATGAAGGTTCAAGTCCTTTCGCCCGCACCATTAAATGAAAGAGCTCCCAGTAATGGGAGCTTTTTTGTTATGGGCCCATCGCAGGGACTTGAACCTGTGAAGGAGCGAGCGTAAAGAAAACGCGGAGCGTTTTTAGCGAGCTGGCGAGGACGCCGGCAGGCGGCCGAAGCCGGTGCGGATCCGCGAAGCGGATACGCGGACGTCCTTTCGCCCGCACCATTAAATGGAAGAGCTCCCAGCAATGGGAGCTTTTTTGATATGCACGATCTCCTTGGACGGGTATCCTAGTGCCAACGTGTGCCTATCAGAGGAGAGACCATGCTGTTGTCCGGAATCATTGCCGCCCTTACGAGTCTTCTGCTTCCCATCATCATTTTGCTGCTGCTGCTCCCCAACGCCTGCTATGTCGTTGAACAGCAGCATGCCGTAATCATCGAGCGCCTGGGCAAGTTTAACCGCATCGTCAACGCGGGCTTCCACATGAAGGTGCCCGTAATCGACCGCAAAGCCGCCACGGTGAGTCTACGCACCATGAAAAACGGTTTTGGTATCGACGTTAAGACCCAGGACAACGTGACCATCGGCCTTGAGGTCTCTGCTCAGTACCACGTGAGCTATGACATGGGCGCCGGCCCGGCAGATTCGGGTATCTACAAGAGCTACTACATGCTGCAGGAGCCCGTCGACCAGATGCGTGACTTCATCACCGACGCCCTGCGCTCTTCGATCCCCGTCTACACACTCGATGAGGTCTTTGCCAAGAAGGATGACATCGCCAAGGATGTCAACGCTACCGTTTCCGAGCAGATGGCCGCCTACGGCTTCACCCTCGTGTCGACGCTCATCACCAAAATCGCACTGCCGACCGAGGTTGAGAACTCCATGAACGACATCAACGCTGCCCAGCGCAAGCGCGCTGCGGCACAGGAGCTCGCTGAGGCCGACCGCATCAAGCGCGTCACCGAGGCGACCGCCGAGGCCGAGGCAATGGAAAAGGCGGGTGAGGGCATCGCCAACCAGCGCAAGGCCATCGCGCTGGGTATCAAGGATTCGCTCGAGATCATCCAGGAGACGGGTGTCGGCAATGACGAGGCCAACCAACTGTTCATGTTTACGCAGTGGTCCGAGATGATGACGGAGTTCGCTCGCACGGGTAAAACCTCGACGGTCGTGCTGCCGAGCGACTTTTCGCAGTCGGCCTCGATGTTCGAGCAGATGCTGACCGCCAGCAAAGTTCAAAACGATTCGAAGGAGTAGACGCGCGTGAAATACACCGTCGTTTGCGTCGGTAAGCTCAAGGAGCGCTTTTGGAAGGACGCGTGCGCTGAGTACACCAAGCGCCTAGGTGCCTATGCCAAGGTTGATATCCGCGAGGTGGCCGATATCGACCCGGCTAAGGCGGGCGGCGTGGATGCCGCGCGCGACAAGGAGGGGGCGGCGATTCTTGCTGCCTTGCCGTCTCGAGCGCATGTGATCCTGCTGGCCATTGAGGGCAAAGAGCGCTCAAGCGAGGAGTTTTCGGCGCGGCTCGATGATCTTATGCTGCGTGGTAACAGCGACATCGCCTTTGTGATTGGCGGATCGGACGGCGTGAGCGATGACGTGCGCGTACGAGCCGACGAGATGCTCAGCTTTGGACGCATTACCCTGCCGCATAACTTGGCGCGTGTGGTGCTGCTGGAGCAAATCTATCGCGCTTGCAAGATCAGCCGTGGTGAGCCGTATCACAAATAGGTCGGCAATACGAAACAATGCCGTGGGACAATAGCCTTCGTTTTGAAGAGCGTGTCTGAGAGGACGATGAGATATGAAGATTGGATTTGTCGGTTTTGGCAATATGGCGAGCGCTATGGCCGATGGCTGGATCGCTGCCGGTGTAGCTGCGAGCGACATGTGCGCCTGTGCGGGTCGCTACGACGCACTGGTTGAGCGCTGTGAGGCGCGTGGGATGGCCGCTTGCCACGATGCCGCCGAGGTTGTCGCCGCATCCGATATCGTGGTCGCTGCGGTTAAACCGTACATGATCGAGAAGGTATTCGCCCCGCTCAAGGATGCTCTTGCCAAAAAGGTCGTTCTGTCGGTTGCCTGGACCTGGGACAGTGCCAAGTGGGAGCAGGTCCTGCCGGGCGTCGCGCACATCTCGACGGTGCCCAACACACCGGTTTCGGTGGGCGAGGGCGTCATCGCTTGCGAGAAGGCTTCCACGCTCAGTGATGAGCAGAGCGCAGTGGTGCTTGATCTGCTTGGCAAGCTCGGTGCGGTGGTCGAGCTCGATACGAGCCTGCTGTTTGTGGGCGGCACGGTGGGTGGTTGCGCTCCGGCATTTGTCGCTATGGCAATCGAGGCCCTGGGCGATGCGGCGGTCAAGCACGGTATCCCGCGTGCCGATGCCTATCGCATTGTGAGCCAGATGGTGCTGGGTACGGCAAAGCTGCAGCTTTCAACTGGTCAGCATCCTGCGGCGATGAAGGATGCCGTATGCTCGCCCGGTGGCGCCACCATCAAGGGCGTCGTTGCGCTCGAGGACGCCGGCATGCGCAGTGCCCTGGTCAAGGCAATTGACGCAACTCTCCAATAAAACCGACCAAAAAAGACAGGTTTATTTTGGCAGGTTTTTCCTGCGGTTTTGTCGTATGTGCGAAAAGCGCCCCGCAACCGGATCGTTACCGGTTGCGGGGCGCTTGCGTTTGCCCAGATAAAACCGACCAAAATAAACCTGGCCCTTTTTGGCAGGTTAGTCCCAGAAGCTGTCTTCCTCATCCTCGGACTTGGGTCCGCGGTCGACGTACATCTTATGGGTACGCTTCTCCATTACAAAGGCAAGAATCGCAAATAACAGGATGCCGCCGGCGAAAAGGATGGCAAAACCGGTGCGGGTGCCAAACAAAAAGGAAAAAACTGCGTCCATTGGGTGCCTTCTTGCGTAGTTGAGTTGGGTCGTAAACGCTCATAAGTATATACTTGCCCATACATGTACAAGGTTGCAACCTAAATGGAATGTATATCGCCGGAGGATCTAATGCTTGATATCAAGTTTGTTCGCGAGAACCCCGATGCCATCGATGTCGCCATGGCTAACCGCCAGACGTCTTGGGATCGCGAGAAGTTCTTTGAGCTCGACGACGAGCGTCGTGCCGTCATCACCGAGGTCGAGGAGCTCCAGGCTACGCGCAATGCCGAGTCCAAGAAGATCGGCGCCCTGATGAAGGAGGGCAAGAAGGACGAGGCCGAGGCCGCCAAGGAGGCCGTGCGCGCCGTCAACGAGAAGATTGACGGTCTGGCCGAGCGTCGTACTGCCCTCGAGCAGGAGCAGTACGACTTCATGGCTCACCTGCCCAACATTCCTTGCGAGGCCACGCCGTACGGCAAGGACGAGGACGAGAACATCGAGCGCCGTCGTTGGGGCACCCCGCGCGAGTTCGACTTCGACTTTAAGCCGCACTGGGATCTGGGCACCGACCTGGACATCCTCGACTTCGAGCGCGGCAACAAGCTCTCCGGCAGCCGTTTTACCGTTCTCGGTGGCGCCGGCGCCCGCCTGGAGCGCGCCCTCATCAACTTCTTCCTCGATACGCACACCAGCCGTGGCTTTAAGGAGTGGTGGCCGCCTATCGTCGTCAAGCGTCAGACCATGTTTGGCACGGGTCAGCTGCCCAAGTTCGAGGATGACGCCTATCACGTCTCGGGCGACAACTTCCTGATCCCTACCGCCGAGGTCGTGCTCACCAACCTGCACGCCGGCGAGGTCCTCGATGCCGACACCCTGCCGCGCCGCTACACCGCCTTCACCCCCTGCTTCCGTGAGGAGGCCGGTTCCGCCGGTCGCGACACCCGCGGCATCATCCGTCAGCACGAGTTCGACAAGGTCGAGATGGTCAAGTTCGCTAAGCCGGAGGAGTCCGACGATGAGCTCGAGAGCATGACCGCCGAGGCCGAGTACCTGCTGCAGCAGCTGGGCCTTCCGTATCGCGTGATTAGCCTGTGCACCGGCGACTTGGGCTTCTCTGCCCGTCAGACCTACGACGTCGAGGTCTGGCTGCCGAGCTACAACGCCTACAAGGAGATCAGCTCCTGCTCCAACTGCGGTGACTTCCAGGCTCGCCGCGCCAACATCAAGTATCGCGACCCCGAGAACTTCAAGGGTTCGCGCTACCTGCACACCCTCAATGGTTCCGGCCTGCCGGCCGGCCGCACCATGGCTGCCATTCTGGAGAACTACCAGAACGCCGACGGCACCATCACGATCCCCGAGGTTTTGCGTCCTTACATGGGCGGTCTCGAGAAGATCGAGCCGGTCGCGTAACTTGCCTGCATAGGGGATATGCAAGGGCGCTCCTTCGGGGGCGCCCTATTTCGTGCGTAGGTCCATACCATGCCGTGCGGACAGCTCGATAGAAAACACACGAACAACTGTTCTGTATACAGCCATCTACCTGCTATGCTTTTGCTAAATAAGAGCGAGAGAAAGGGGACGCGATGGAGCTGTTTGATGATCGGGTGGTTTTGTTTGAGAGCGACGAGGGCGGGGAGTACCTGCTTGTAACGTGTGAGCCGTCTGGCATGGGTGGCCTGGTGGTTCGACAGACGAGTGAGGGGCCGTTGACGCAATGGTGCTACGAGGAGTCGCCGCATGTGGTCGAGACCTTTGTGACGCATGAGGCGCTTGTTGTCCTTGAGCACTTCTATGGCGTTGGAACTTCTAATCAGGTGGCCCGAATGCTGAGCATCTCGTTTGCCGACTACGACTGTGCGCAACGGGTGCGGTCGCTTCTGGGGGAGCTTGGCGCCGGGTTCGATGTGATCGAAAAGCCAATCGATCGCACGAGAAGCGCCGATGCTTGTGGTGCAGCGTGACAAATTGCGGCCCGCGCGAAAAAAAGTTTGAGATTTTGCTTGACTCTAACGAACTAAAGTGGTTTTATATGTCTTGCGCTGCGGCGTTACCTCAGCTGGATAGAGGGTCTGACTACGAATCAGAACGTCATAGGTTCGAATCCTATACGCCGCACCAATTGAAATTGAAAGCCTCCGGCGACGGGGGCTTTTCTTTTACGTAAACACCGCATGGATTCGAACCTCGGTCAAAGGGGACTATTTCTCATCGACTCGTGTAAGATTTCGAGTATGCGCCTCGGTGAGCCCGTGGCGCGCTCTTTCTTTAGACGGCCGATCAGGGTGATATTTCGTGGCAGAGCGTCCGACATACAAGCTCAGGTTTCTCGATCCCAAAAAGCGCTTTCCGGCCATGCCCGAGCAGCCTGCGGGACGCTCGTATGGCGTGGTTTGGAAGCTCTTTGGCGAGGACCCGCATGAATCATGCTATGTCGTCGAATTCGTCGGCAAAAGCCATGTGTCGCTTTTGGGCTACGTGAGCGTTTCGGGTGAGGTCTATAAGGTGGACCGTCCCGTTAACGAGATGTCGCTGCCCGACGATCCCGACATGCAACTGATTCTCGACGAGTCCGATTCCAACATCGGTGAGATTGCGGTCAGGGGTGCCGATGGGACGATGCGCTCCCGGGCGCGAGTCATCGGCTCTCCCGAAGGAACCATGCGCGAACAATCCGATCGCGAGACGTGGAATTCGACGCGCAGCCTTCGCTACGGCGAGTTCATGGCCTCGATGTTCTTGCGTTACGTGATATTCGCCGATTCTGAAAACTCCATCTCAAGCACGGCAAACGGTGACGGCCTCGACGAGGGCATGAAAAATGCCGTCGACAAGATCAAACTTGTAAAACTCCCCGAGCCGGTTGAGGTACTGCTGGGTTTTGATTCCACGCCGCTGCCCGATGCAATTGAAACGTTGCTCTACCGCATTGACCATACAGATAATCCAAGTGGCATTGAGCGCTATGCCGCCGCTTTGATGGGCGAAGTTAATCTGCCACGCCTGCGCACCATAGCGGCTAAAACCGAAATGAGCCTGGCGCGCATCGATCGCTCGAGGCTCTTCTATCTCAATTTTGACCGTAGCCCGCTGGACCAGGACGAGATCGATACCCTGCTTGCCGTCGAGTGCCGCCTGAACCGCCTATCGGGCATCCTTGAGCGTATTGGAGCAGGGTTGGGCCCCGTTGCCTCGTCGCCAAGCTTTGAGGGCTGCTCGCTCTTCGACCTATGGCATATCAGCAAGACGACAAACGACGTTCCTCGCTTGCTCGAAACGCTGTCGAATGACAACCCGTGGGCCAAGCCGGGGACGGTTGCGTGCCAGCCGGGTGGAGAGTGGGACGTTCGCACCCGCTTTGCACGTATCGTAGAAGCGCTCAACGTGATCACGCGGCTCGATTACACCTATCGAGCGAACGTCGCCGAGGGCATCATGCTGGTGCGATTTGGCCGCACGGTTGTCGATGCTATGCCGCGGCGCGAATACGATGCTCAAGATGACGCCTGGCGCGAGGTAGATGAGCCTAAGCGCGCAGCATGGGCCACCGAGCACGATGCGCGTATTGCGCTTACACTCGCGGCGGCTTGCTTTGCTTCGGGTGCTCGCATCACGCGCTGCTACGTGCAGATTGCGGCTCCCGACGGCGAGCAGGGCGAGCGCGTTGTTAAAACGTACTCCTTTGGCCGTGCGGCTTATCTGGCCGATTGCGTTTCTGTCGCCAAGGATCTTGAGAGCATGGATATGGACGACATGCCCTGCAAGCATTTGCTCGAGGCATATGAGGCAGATGCGCCGGACATGATTGAGCCTGCAGAGGTTCACGCCCGACCACGCGATGACCATCGTCCATTGCCGCCTGCGCTTCGCGATCTGCTGCTCGCTGATACGGCTGACGAGCTTGAGGTCATGGAGGAGGACAACGATCCGTATGTCGCCCGTGTCGTCGAGCTGCGCGAGCAATCCAAAGTTGACCGAGCCGGTGCTTTCGAGGGCTTTTCTCGCCTTGTCGAGGAGCTGGAAGCCAAGTGTACTGTTGCTGAGCTTTTGGCGACGGGCCCAGTGCAGACCCAGTTCTGCGACAACCAGCTGGTGCGCATGGTGCTGCCGGTGATGGAGGAGGACCGTTCCGTGCGTATCCTTCGCGCTCCCGATGCGCTGTATTTTGCCCAGCACGAGATTTGCAGCTTTTACGCCGAACAAGAGGACTTTGAGCGTGCGCTGCCCGAGGTGCGCCGTCTCTACGACTTGGCGCGCTCGTCCATGCAGTCTCACTTTGCCCTGATTAACGTGCTAGCACGCCTGGAGCGTTATGACGAGATTATCGAGGTAGCGCGTCACGGCCTGCGCATTGCCAGCGACCGGCCTTCGATCGGTTACCTGTTCTATCGCCTGGCATTCGCCTACTGGAACTGCGACCAGCTCGAGCTGGCGCTGGCATGTTATCGCCTGGTGCCGCGTGGCGAGGAGTCGGGCGGCAGTGCGCAGGAGGAAATGCAGGGCCTTATGAACGAGATGGGCGTCATCAAACCGCCCACGTTTGAGGAGGCTGTCGAGACCATCCGCAAGGCAGGTCTTGAGCTGCCGCCGGTGCCCGCCGTGACCAATCAACTCGCGGATGCCGCCGTGCAACTCGTCGACAACGGCTTCTTTTTCTTGGCGCGCGGCTGCATCTATCAAATGTGGCGCACCATGGGTAACGATGAGCTCGGCTCCCTCAACCGCTCGCTGGGGTAGGGGCGGCATAGAAGGGCTGGACCGCGCTTGTCATCCCATTTGCTCACCATGCCGACAAAACGAAGGGGCTACTGCTGCCGGCGTACCGGGAACATTTGCGTATAGATAAGGTATAACGAATTAAGTCGTAGCGAATTAAAGTACGAATTACTGTATCGAGCAGGTTGCCGACAAATTGAATGGAGCCATTTGTATTTGCTCAAGTGGGTGGCTCCAGCAGGACCGGTAAGGTCAAAAGCGGCTAGGTCTGCTAAACCTGTTAAACTCTGCTAAAGTTGCTAAACTTTGTTAAAGTTGTTAAAACTAGCAGAGGAGGGTCGAATGTCGAAAGCCATTAATCCCTTTAAGCCAACGGCGGGCATGAATCCGCCTGAGCTTATCGGACGTGACGCTGTTTTGGATGATTTTGCCGAGGCCCTTGAGAATGGTCCTGGTGCTCCCGATCGACTCATGCGCATCTCGGGCGTCCGAGGCACAGGTAAAACGGTGCTTCTCAATGCATTGGGTGATCTTGCGCGAAAAAAAGGATTCGAGGTTGTTGACGTCGCCTCGAATGCCGGTTTTTGCAGTAGAATCCTCGAGGCTCTACAACGAAATGTTCGTCTTGAGTCAATGTCGATTTCCCCATCAATTCTAGGAGTCAGCCTTGGCTCCGTTGAGGTATCGAAGTCGGCATCTCATCTGGGCGAGGCAATGTACGATGCCGCGAAGCGCGGAGGTCTGCTCATTACGCTCGACGAGATTCAGGATGCCTCAACTGAGGAAATGCGCGAGCTGGGCAATGAGATGCAGCTTTTGATTCGCCAAGGGGCGAATGTCGCTTTTGCATTCGCCGGCTTGCCAACATCGGTGGATGGCGTGGTGGTTGATGATACCCTTACCTTCCTTCAGCGGGCAAAACATATCGAACTCACTCGTCTCTCCGATTTTGAAGTCGGTGGATCGCTTGAGGATACAATGAGACGAGCGGGCAAGGAGCTCGATGAAGACGCCGCTGAGCTATTAACAAAGGCTTCAGCAGGCTATCCCTTTATGGTCCAGTTGGTCGGATATTACGCTTGGCAGGTTGCTGCGCGCAGCGGGGCGGAGAGCGTGAACGAAGGGTCCGCGCGTAAAGGTATCCAAGCGGCTCTTGATAGCTTTAATGCTATGGTGATTGCCCCGGCGCTGCGCAGGGTTTCAGAGCGACAGTTTCAGTATCTCGCGGCAATGGCTCAATGCGAGGGCGATGAGATTGCCAACGGTGATATCGCCAAGAAGATGGGGTTGCCGGCGAACAAGGTCGGCTCGTATCGTAAACGTCTCATCGATGCGGGGTTGATTGAGCCTGCGGGCTATGGCTGTGTTTCGTTTGCAATTCCGTATATGCGCGACTATTTGTTGGAGGCGGTGCGGGAAAGGTAAAAATGGAATCGCTCCAAATTCCCTCTTGCCCATCCTCGACTGTTTGGTTACTATAGAACGGCTGTTACGGAGAGCTGACCGAGAGGCCGAAGGTGCTCGCCTGCTAAGCGAGTATGCCCCAAAAGGGCATCTGGGGTTCGAATCCCCAGCTCTCCGCCAGTTTAACTTTAAAGAAGGGTCCCATCGGGGGCCCTTTTTTATTATCGAGAAAGGGCGCTGGGGATTCGAACCCGAGAGGGCACGGGCGTTAAGCAAACGCGAAAGCGTTTGTAGCCCGTGGGCGAAAAGCCGCCAGGCTTTGAAGCCGGAGGGCATGCGTAGCATGCCCGGACATCCCCAGCTCTCCGCCAGTATGAATTGAAAGAAGGGTCCCATTCAGGGCCCTTTTTTGATTAGGAGAATGTTAACTGGGGATTCGAACCCTCAAAAAAGGAGGCGCCCCGTTGGACGCCTCCTTTCAGCGAGTGTATTGTTCTTCGATCTTACATCTCGGGCGCCTTGGCGACGGTCTCGCTCTCGGCTGTGAGCGGGCGGTTGTCGATGCGGCGGCCCAGGCGGTCGAGCTTCACAAGGAGCCACTCAATGGGATTCGGCCCTGCGCCTTCCTCGTCAGCAACCAGGTCCATGACGGCGATCTTGGTGCCGTCTTGCTTGAGCGTAACGCTGCCCACCTTGTCGCCCACATGCACCGTGCCCGAAAGATCGTCGTAGCTAACCTTTTCAGTCACCTCGCCGGCAAGGGAAAACACGGTCGCTTGCGCCGTGGGATCGGCGAGTGTGGCGTCGATTGTCTTATCCGTCCAGTCGGTTTGGCCAATGCGTGCCATAAGCGGGTTGCCGTTGGCGGTCTTTTCCTGCGTGTTGGCGATCGCGACCGTCACCTTGTGACCGTAGTACCAATTGGCAAGGGTTGCGGTATCGGTAAAGCGCTGGTCGGTGGTGGTGGAGTTCAAAACGACGGTGTAGATCTCGTCGCCATCGCGGTTGTAGGCACTCGTAAAGCAATAGCCCGCGTCGTCGGTGGTGCCGGTCTTGCCGCCGATGTTGCCATCTTGGCCCAGCAAATAGTTATGCGTGTCCATGGAATGCGAATGGTCGGTGCCGTCGGCGCTCGTGACCTCGATCCAGGAATCCTCGCTCGCTACGACCTCGCGGATCGTGTCGTTTTTCATGGCCTCCTGCATCATCAGCGCTACGTCGTGTGCGGTTGAGTGCATATTGCCAGCCCACTCATCAAAGTCCAGACCATGCGGGTTTTCAAAAAGCGTACCGGTGCAGCCGAGCTTCTTAGCGCGCTCGTTCATGGCCTTCACAAATGTGGCCTCGGCGTCTTTGGTCTTGGGGTCGATCTTCTTGCCCACATATTCGGCGAGCACGATGGCGGCGTCGTTGCCCGAGGGAATCATCAGACCGCGTAGTGCCTGCTCCACGGTAAGCTCGTCGCCTTCGAGCAAGCCGGCGGTCGAATTACCCACGGTGGCTGCGGCGTTGCTCACCGTGACCTTCTCGTCCATCTTGCAATTCTCGACGGTTAGGATTGCGGTCATGACCTTGGTGATCGAGGCAATCTTGACCTGCTCATCGGCGCCGCGGGCATAGTAGACGGTGCCGTCTTTGCCCATGACGAGGGCATTGGTCGCATCGATATCGGGCAGGTTTTCGGCCGTGATACCGCGCACATCGGCGGTTTTGCCGCAAACATTGTCGGTCGTGAGCACTTGGGCGCCGGCGACGGTGGGCACGCCGGCGGCAAGGGCGATAGCGCAGACAAAGCCGGCGGCAAGCTGGGCTGAGCGCTTTGCAAAAGAGGTGAGGGACTTCACAGATTTCGCTTTCGACGGGATGGTCTCTTCTGAAACACTAGAGTATATCGTTTGCCGGCGTCGGCGATCATCGCGTGCGCGCTTGGCCCACATCCGCACCCGAACGGGCACAAGGGTGCTTAAGGCCGACTTAATCACCCACGCTTGTTGTGTGTGGCGTGCGTCGCCTCAGGCATAATGGAGCGCGAGAGGAGCACGCATGAACGAGCGCATTTTGGTAGTTGATGACGAGAAGGCCATCGCCGACTTGGTTGGCATCTACCTTACAAAAGAGGGCTTTGATGTCCAGATTGCCTATAGCGGGGCCGATGCTGCCAAGGCGATTTTGGAGCAGGAGTTCGATCTGGCGCTGCTTGATGTCATGCTGCCCGATATCGATGGGTTTGAGCTGCTGCGTACGATCCGTTCCAGCCATACCTATCCCGTGATCATGCTGACGGCGCGCGATGCCCAGCAAGACAAGATCGGGGGCCTTTCGCTTGGCGCGGACGATTACGTGGTTAAGCCGTTCCGTCCGCTGGAGCTCATCGCGCGCGTGCACGCTCAGCTTCGCCGCTACACCAGCTACGGTAGCCGTGCACAGGCGGCCGAGTCGCCGACCATTCAGCTCGACGGCTTGGAGATCAATCGCGACGCTCGTTCCGTGACGGTGGACGGTGCACCGGTACGCCTCACACCCACCGAGTATTCAATCTTGCTGTATCTGGTCGAGCATCGCGGCAGCGTGGTGGCCGTGGAGGACCTGTTCCGCGCGGTGTGGAGCGAGGATTTTATGCCCGGCTCCAACAATACGGTGATGGTGCATATTCGCCACTTGCGCGAAAAGATCGGCGACGACGCACAAAAGCCACGCTTTATCAAAAACGTCTGGGGCGTCGGCTACATCATCGAATAACGCTTTTCGCTTGTGAGGATCTTGATATGACAAAAGACGATAGGCAAGCGTTCGAGGTGCCCGATCGGCTCTTTGAATACGTGAGGTCGGTCGTCGACAACCGCGCGCTTGCAACGGTGCTGCTCTTTTTGCTGAGCCTGCTGCTGATTGGCATCGACAACATCGTCGGAATCTTGGCGGTGCTGCTTGTCGGCTTTTTGCTGATCGATCGATTTGAGATCGTGTGCCGCTGCGTGGTGATTGGCGGCGCCGCGTGGGCCATGACGTTGGCGATTGGCGCCATGGCGCTCGGCGGCATCGAAGGGCCGGTGCTGTTCGATGCCGGCTTTGTATTCAACATGCTTGGCTTTGTGCTGGCGCTTGCCGCGTGCGTGCTGTTCTTGTGTGGCCGCGCCCTGTACTACCAGGGCTACGAGCAGGGCGAGCAGCATGCCGATTGTGTGCTGGCCGCTCGTATTCAAGATCGCCTGATCGATCACCCCGACACCTGGGATAACATCGACGGCGACTTCTTGGAGGTCGAGGGCGCCCTTAACCGCGTGCGTGACCGTGAGCGCAAGGTGCAGCAAGCTCTGCGTGACGAGTCGCATCGCAAGGACGATTTGGTCACGTACTTGGCACATGACCTACGCACCCCGCTTGCCAGTGTGGTGGGCTATCTTTCGCTGCTGCAAGAGGCTCCCGAGCTGCCGGTTGAGCAACGTGCGCACTTTACGGGCGTGGCGCTCGACAAGGCGCACCGGCTCGATACGCTCATCGAAGAGTTCTTCGATATCACGCGCTTTGACTTCCACGATATCGTGCTCACGCGCGGCTATGTTGATCTGGGGTTGCTGCTGGCTCAGGTGACTGACGAGTTCTATCCCATCCTCAACGAGCAGCATAAGGAAGTCCAAGTTGATATTCGCGAGGACCTGACGGTGCTCGTGGATGGCGACAAAATGGCTCGCGTGTTCAACAACATCATGAAAAACGCTATTGCCTATAGCTATGAGGGCTCGACCATCACGATCGAGGCCAGACGCCGGGACGGCGGTGGCGTGCGCGTGCGCTTTATCAATCAGGGCGATCCCATCCCTGAGGCAAAGCTCAAGGTGATCTTTGAGAAGTTCTATCGCCTGGATGCGGCGCGTGCGACCAATCGCGGCGGCGCTGGACTGGGGCTTGCCATCGCCAAGGAGATCGTATGCGCGCACGGCGGTACCGTTGCATGTGAATCGACGCCCGAACACACGATATTCACCATCGAGCTGCCCGCCGCATAGCCAGTGTGCCCTTACAAACACTTGACAATGCGCTCACGTGCATATGAGCCGCGATTCCTACTATCGATACTGCTGAATTGATATCGATGTGGAGGTATGCGGTATGACGGCTGCTGCGGCTGTGGAGCCCACGGAGCTTGAAGAACTCATGAAAGCGCAGGCCGAGGCCGCGCACGAGCGCGAGGTTGGGGATGCGACTCGCCCCACGGCAGAGGATCTTGCCGCCTCGCCGACGCGAATCGATGTTGAGGGCCTCGACCTGTTCTATGGCGACCACCATGCGCTCAAGGACGTGAATATCAAGATCCGCGACAAGCAGATTACCTCGTTCATCGGGCCTTCGGGCTGCGGAAAGTCCACGTTGCTGCGCTGCTTTAACCGCATGAACGACGGCATCAAGGACTGCCGAATCGAGGGCAAGATTGCGCTCGATGGTCAAGATATCCTGGGCGACTACGACATCTGCCGCCTTCGCCAGCGCGTGGGCATGGTGTTCCAGCGCCCCAACCCGTTTCCCATGAGCATCTACGACAACGTCGCCTACGGTCCTCGCGGAATGGGAGTGCGCGATCGCGTCGTGCTCGACGAGCTGGTCGAAGACTCCCTGCGACGCGCCGCCCTGTGGGACGAGGCCAAGGACAAGCTCAAAGAGTCGGGTCTGGGTCTTTCGGGCGGCCAGCAGCAGCGTCTGTGCATCGCCCGCGCACTTGCCGTGCAGCCCGACATTCTGCTGATGGACGAGCCGACCTCGGCACTTGATCCTGTGTCGACGCTGGTGGTGGAGCAGCTGGCCTGCGAGCTCAAAGAGACCTGCACGCTCGTGGTCGTTACGCACAATATGCAGCAGGCGGCGCGTATCTCCGATTCGGTCGCATTCTTTTTGCTGGGTGAGCTGGTGGAGCACGCGCCCACCGCGCAACTCTTCAAGAATCCGACCGATCCGCGCACGGCGGATTATTTGACGGGGCGTTTTGGCTGATACCATCTAGTAAAGGTACCTTTAGGGTTAAGATGCGGTCATGCCGGCCGCAAAGGGGTTCAACATGATCTATTACGTCGAGGACGATGACAACATCAGGGATTTGACGGTCTATGCGCTGCGCAAGCAGGGGATTGAGGCCGAAGGCTTTTCGTGCGACGGTGAGTTTAAGGCTGCCGTGGCGCGACGGGTACCCGATGCCGTCCTGCTCGACATCATGCTGCCCGATACCGATGGCTTGGCGATTATGCGTCGACTGCGTGCCGATCGCCTGACGGCGACGGTGCCCATCATGATGCTTACCGCCAAGGATACCGAGCTCGACAAGGTGATGGCGCTCGATGGCGGTGCCGACGATTACCTGACTAAGCCGTTTTCGCTCATGGAGCTCGCCAGCCGCTGCCGCGCACTGCTGCGTCGCGGCGGCATGGTCAAACAGGCAAGCGATGTGCTCAGCGTGGGCGACATCGTGCTCTCGCCCAGCCATCGTGAGGTGACTGTTGCCGGCGAGTCGCTTAAGCTCACCCTGCGCGAGTTCGACCTGCTCGAGTACCTCATGCGCAAGCCCGGCGTGGTCTTTACCCGCGAGTCGTTGCTGCAGAGCGTGTGGGGCTGGGACTTCGACGGCGGTTCGCGCACCGTTGACGTGCACGTGCAGACGCTTCGCCAAAAACTGGGCGAGCATGCCAGCGCCATCGAGACCGTGCGCGGCGTGGGCTACCGCTTGGCCGAGCCTTCTGCCGGTGATGGTGCCGAAGGTGACGACACCGCGGCCACCGCATCGGAGGAGTAACCCGTGGTCTTCGCCCCCCAGGGAAAACATACGCTGTCGCACCGCGTTTTTGTGACGATCTTTGTCTGCGCCATGGCGGTTATCGTGGCGTTTACGGTGCTGGGTGCGTTCTTTGTGCAAAACACCTTGGCGGATGCCACGAGTGCCAACCTGGCGCAAGAAACCGAGCTCATTGCTGCCGCCCTCGACGAGCAGCAGGAGCCCATCCCGTTCTTGCGTAGCCTCGATCGAGAGGACTTGCGCATCACGCTGATTAACAAGGATGGATCGGTTGCCTACGACAACGAGGCGTCGCCTTCCACACTGCCCAACCATGGCGATCGCCCCGAGGTCATCGAGGCCTTTGAGAGTGGTTCGGGTTCCGCGGAGCGCGCAAGCTCTACGCTCGACGAGATTATGCTGTATCGCGCCGTCGCCCTTGATAACGGCCAGGTTGTCCGCTTGGCGCAGGCCCAGCCTGGCGTTGCGGCGATTTTGCTGTCGATGGTGGCGCCGATGCTGCTTATCGCAGCAGCGGGTGCGGTACTCTCGTTTTTTATGGCGCGCCGCGAGTCCCGTGCCATCATCGCGCCTTTGCAAGAGGTGGATTTGGACCACCCACGCCGTAGCTATGAGCACGCCTATGCCGAGATGGTCCCCATGCTTGAGCGTATTGAGTCGCAGCGCCAGGAGCTCAAGCGCCAAATGGCGGTGCTGGCGGACAACGACCGTATGCGCCGCGAGTTCACGGCGAATATCACCCATGAGCTCAAGACGCCGCTTACGGCGATTTCGGGCTATGCCGAGCTCATCGCAAACGGCATGGTCGAGGGCGAGGGCGACCTGCGCAACTTTGGCGGTCGCATCTATCGTGAGGCGGGCCGCTTGGCAGCGCTTGTCAACGATATCCTTACGCTGTCTAACTTGGACGAGGCCGAGCGTGCAGCTGAGGGCGAGGCGGTGCCCATTGGGTCCACGGAGCCTATTGAGCTCTCGCGTGCCATCTACGCGGTCGAGCAGCGTCTTGAACAGGTCGCCCGTCAGGCGAATGTGACGATAAGTCATGAGACCAAGCCTGTGGTCATCGAGGGCGTGTCGCGCTTGATTGACGAGCTCATCTATAATCTGGCAAGCAACGCCATCCGCTACAATCGACCCGGCGGTACGGTTACGCTGCAGTGCGGCACCAACGACGAAGGCCATCCGTTCCTTGCGGTCGCCGACACGGGAATCGGTATCGCGCCTGAAGAACAGGGCAAGGTATTTGAGCGGTTCTATCGCGTGGACAAGAGTAGGTCCAAGGCACGCGGCGGAACCGGTCTGGGGCTTGCCATTGTCAAGCATGCGGCCCTGTATCATCACGCCACGCTCGATCTGTCGAGCGAGTTGGGCGTGGGAACCACCATTACGGTGACGTTTCCCATACAGCAGGACGAGCCATTCGCATAGCGATACAACATAGGTATTGATGTAGACGCCGCATTTGACTTTCGGGTGCGGCGTTGTTGTGCAATTTTACGATTGCTTCCGACATTTTTACAGGAGGGTTGATTTTCAATCTCAACGCAACAGTCTGAACGGACCCCGCGTTTCCGCAGCTTGCGCAACGCGGAAATAGCTCCCGGCACCTGGCCATCACTTCGTTTCAGCAGGTGGAGGGGCTGTGGAGTCCGGTGCCCCCATGCCGCCGCCGCATGCTCCGCCAGCCCGCCGCGCAGCCGTTCCGGACTCAGCGCAACGGGCCCTCCGGCCCATGTCCCGGCCCGCCGCCTATCCCGCCAGCGGCCTCTCGCCCCTCGCGGCCCTGGCCCTTTCGATGCAGCCGGGCGTGAGGTCGAGCTCGCCGGGCGCCAGCTCCTCTATCCCGAACGCGTCCATGAGGGCGGAGGCGTCCTCCCCGAGGGCCATCCGCAGCACGCGCGCCGGCGTCAGGAACCCGAGCGCCCCCCTCGGTTCGGAGTTCACCTGCGACATGAGCAGCGCGCAGTCCGCCGCCGTCAGCCGGTCGAACCTGGCCCCGGCGCCCTTGGGCAGCAGCTTCCTGATCTCCACGTGGTTCTTCTCGCACGCGCCCTTCTGCTGGCTCTGCCGGGGGTCGCAGTAGAAGAGCCTGGTCTCGCCGTCCCGCTCGCCGAGCAGCGCCGCGATGGCGCCCTCGTCGGCGAACTCGCTCCCGTTGTCGGTGAGCACGGCGCCGAAGGCGCGCCTCGCGCCGTCCTCGCCGAGGACCCCGCGCAGGGAGGAGAGCGCCGCCAGGACCGAGGCGCACGTGCCGTCCGGCAGCGGCAGGGCCAGCTGGAAGCGGCTCGGGCGGTGCAGGAGCGTGAGGAGCCTGGCGGAGTCGCCCCTGGAGCCCTCGACGGTGTCCATCTCCCAGGCCGCGGCGCAGGCGTCCTCGCCGAGCGCGAGGAACGACGCGTGCGACCTGCGCGCCGAGTGGGATGTCGCCCTCTTCGGGGCCCGGCGCGACCTCGGCCTGTAGCCGACCTTGCGCCTGAGCTCCATGTTCGTCATGCCGTCGTAGCCGGCGTCCACCCACCTGTAGACGGTGGAGGCGCTGAGCCCGGGGGTCGTCGCCGCTATCTGCTGCGGGGAGAGCCCGCGCGCGAGCCCGTCCCTGATGGCCGCGAGCTTGGCGGCGGCGCCCTCCTCGGTCTCGTCGATCCCGGACCTGCTCGCCGAGAGCTCGGCGTCGGCCGCCTCCTGCGCCCTCCTGGCGCTGTAGAACACCCTGGGCTTCCTCGAGCAGCCGTAGCCCCTCCTGTGCGAGCAGCCGTTGCAGCACCTCGGCCACGCGGAGAGCCTGGGGCAGGCCCCCGACAGGTCCGCGGGCGCGGGCTCGCCGTAGCGCGAGCGCGGCGCGGTGACGTAGCGGTGCGCCGCCACCTCCCTGGTCACGGTCGAGGGCGACCTGCCGAGCTCCGCGGCGATCTCGCGGGCGCTGCGGTTGCGGTCGAGCATCCTCTCGACCGTGTTCCTCTCGTGCCTCGTGAGCCTCCCGTACGACCTTCCGGACAGCTTGGGTCTGGACATGCCGGCCTCCCTCCATCGCGGGCCGGGGGATTCCGGCCCCTCTGGGGTTGCCTACCCGGATTCGCGCCTCAGGACTCAGCGCAACGCGTTGCGCTGAGTCCTGAGGCTGTTGCAATGAAAATGAGAATCAAGGCACCTCTGCAGGCATCTACAACACATTATGAATAATGTGAAACATCGCGTATATCTATATAATGAATCAGGATTATTTACAAGAAATGGAGATTTAAATGCCCCTGATGAAGTTCGCAAATGTACTCTTGGAGCACAGCGCACGCGCGGTCAATTATCCCTCTTTGTATTGTCGTTCAACTGAACCCGTTGTCTTTCTTCCCGATAGTGATGCCTGGGAACTCAACGGCGAAGGCGAATTTGACTTCAGCACTTATTTCAACGCGCTTTCGATTAATAAACTTAATACTTATACAAACGCACAAAAGTATTATCTTCACCTCGAACTAAAGGGTGCTTCGTGCGAGGTGTTGCAAACAACCTCTGATAGATTTTCATCATGTCCAATTGTGCTTGATGCCACGAAAAGATGCATAGAGCAATCCGACTCCTTTGTTGTTCTAGATACCGAACTGGTAACGAGCGATGACACAATTCTGGTCGGTTTTATCATTCGTACTACAGGACCCGTACAAATTCGAAACAGCTACTACTCAGTCTTGACGGATCAGCCCCTAAAAGACGTTGAGCTTGTTTTGGCTACTACAACCTTCAAAAAAGAACAGTACATTAAGTCCAATATCGAGCTCGTCAAAACGGCAATCCTTGATAGCGCCGACCCAATCGCCGACCACTTTAATATGCACGTAATAGATAATGGCAGAACGCTCGATTCATCAGCCCTGGAAAACGGCCATGTCCATATTCATCCTAACCAGAACGTTGGCGGCGCAGGCGGCTTCACTTACGGGATGATTCTTGCCAAAGAGCAGAAACCGAAAGCAACGCACGTTCTGCTTATGGACGACGACGTAGCTGTATCTCCAGAGAGCATCAAAAGAACTTATAACCTGCTAAGGATAGTAAACAACGACTATAACGAAGCGATGATTAGCGGCGCAATGCTAAATTACGGCATTGCTGATCAACAGTGGGAAGACACTGGCTATATGACCCCTCTCGGCTCTTTCTCCCCCGCTAAACCGCCCTTATACCTATCCCGTTTTGAAGACATTGTTTATAATGAGACGTTTAGAATCCCAAAAAACATTCGTGACACCAACGCCCGCTACGCGGCATGGTGGTATTGCTGTATACCGATGAGCACTATAGAAGAAAACGGATTGCCTCTTCCCTATTTTGTTAGGTGCGATGATGCGGAATACGGCGTTCGATGCAATAAACCTTTTATGACGATGAACAGCATCTGCATCTGGCACGAAAGTTTTCATGTTAGATACAACGCGGCGGTCGAGCGCTACCAAACAACGAGGAACACGCTTGTTGCCAAATTCACCACTGGATTCGGAGCAAACTCTGATTTCATGTACGAATTAAAAAATAACGTTCGACTCGAGCTCAAAAAGTATGGTTATAAAAATGCCAGCTTAGTTCTTGATGCATTCGAGGACTTCATGAAAGGACCCGATTTCTATAGCGAAATCGGAATTGCAGAGAAAACGTTCATGGAGGCAAATAAGAAGAAGGAAGCAATGGTTCCATTCAGCGAGCTAGAGAGACAAGCTCGCAAGATAGGAATTGAAGGCTTTTCCATTGATAATATTGATAGACAATTAATTGCTGGAGACAAGCCGAGATCGATTTCGCAAAGACTGGTCGATTTTATTACCGACAATAAGCAAAGATTTCTAACAGGAAATGGTTCTGGATTTGCAGTCATCCCCGTACACGGTTGGGAATATCCCGCCGGAGCAATCCGAGGGAAAAGGTACATTATTGTTATTGACTGGTACAACCGAATGGGCTGTATTAGGACAAAAGATACCGAGGAGTACGCCAAGCTCCTAAAGCGTTACAAAGCCGATGTTAAACAATATAAGAGATGTGAGAAAGAACTCTCTGAAGCCTATTCACGGAGTAGGTCGATTGTTACATCAGACGAATTTTGGAAAAGATACCTAGGAATCTAAATTTGTCATCTATGCTATTCCTTTAGCTGATTGGACTTTCGTGGCTATCGCTATTGCTTTAATTACAATTACTTTTTCCATATTCGCACCTGGTTGTTTATTAACCAAATGCCTCGGATACGACAATGCAAAATCGATAGCGATAGCACCTCCAGTTAGTTGCTGCATTCTCCTAACTTTAGGAGTAGTTCTTCATATTCTTAATATTAATGCAGGCGTAATATCGATGCTCCTGATTCCAACGGCCGTTCTGCTTATAATCTATTCACTCATAAAACATAGATACGGTTCCTCTAACAACAAAGCGGATCAACTTTTCATCCTGAGTTTCTACGTGTTTATTGGTGTTCTATTAGTTCTTTTAGTTCTATTTATGCACCAACATGGCTTTGACGCATTTCAACCAGACAATGACAATGCGACTCATTTAGCCATTATTAAGAACATGGCATCGAGTAAAATCTTGTCAGTTTTATCCACAAGCGCTTATTTTGACACTTCGGTCAGCCCGGATATTAACACTGCAGGCACCTTTTACCCTTCTGTATTTCATTTACTCGCAGCACTTTCGATTTTCACCTCAGGCGTAGCTGTCCAGGCGGCTGAAAATATAACAGCCGCAGTAATCATCGCAATGGTATATACGTCGGGTTGTTATGCGCTGTTCAGAGCAATTGAACCCAACAATAGAAACTTAACAATCGCTGGCGCCGTGGGCTGTCTTTTAATCGTGGGATTTCCATGGAGGTTCATTGTATGGGGTCCATTATATCCCAATTTATTGTCCCTTTCCCTAATTCCCGCAGCACTCTCAGTGGAGATTGAAATCTGCAATGCAATTAAAGATAAAAAACTGGATTTATCTCAAGTTCTCTTGTTTTTGCTGACGATAATTGCAATATGCGGATCACACCCAAATGGGCTCTTTACACTTGGTGTACTTAGTATTGGATTATTGTCTGATACCCTTTTTAGTAAAGTAAGAGCTACTACTAAAAAGGGGAAGTTCATTCCAGTATTTGCCACGCTTGGCTTCCTTGGCTTCGTCATAGCCATATGGACCATCTGTTTTCTGCTTCCAGCATTTCAAGGCGTTGTAAACTACAAATGGCCCGCAAATCAGTCCTTACACAAGGCGATCATTTCCCTTTTATTTTTTGGGTTTACCCGAGATTCCAGCGATCCAATTTTGCTAATTCTGCTCTGCATTGGAATAGTATGCACAATGCGAAGAAAAGAATTTCGCTGGATAGTTGCGTCTTATCTGCTTACCGCATTCATGTTTATTGTTGCAGTAACCAGTGATGGAGTAGTAAAACAATATCTTTGTGGTTTTTGGTACTGCGATCATAATAGGATTGCGGCCTGCACATCTTTAGCCGCTATGCCCTTAATCTGCATTGGAATAGCTTCATTATTTTCATTATTAGAAAATAATGTATCGAATTGGCTTAGCATAAAAACCATAGGAACGTCAATAATAAAACTGAGCGCATCGGTTTTGATTATCCTGGTAGTCTGCTTCCCGTTTTTCATTGAAAATTATCTGGGCTATCCAGCATCTTTTCAAGACTACACGAGGCTTCTTGATTACAAGTTTGACAAAAAGTCCCCAAGTGTATATTCATCTGATGAAATAGACTTCGTTGAGAATGCAGGCAAGCTCATTGAACCTGAAACAAAAGTCATCAACATTCCATTTGATGGGAGCTGCTTTGCTTATGACATTCAAGATCTGAATATATATTATCGAGATCCACACGTCAGCGGCGCAAAGAGTACTTCGGAGACAGAACATAGCTGGCTCTATAGAAATCAGTTATCAAATTATCTGAACTGCCAGCAAATCAAAGATGCACTTAAGAATGACCATATTGAATATGTCCTGATGCTTGATGACGGAGATTCTAAAGATGAACCAGAAAGATTCTTTATAGGCTATAACGAAAGTGATTGGAGCGGCATAACATCGATTAACGAAAATACACCCGGTTTTAGCCTTGTCTTAGCAAAAGACGATATGAAACTATATAAGATTGATTTTTAATAGCCTATACTGAGTATTCAATCGCCTGAACACTACCGAATATCGCAAAACAGCACCATCGTTATTACACTTGGGCACCGGGACCGACATTGGCCCCGGTGCCTTTTATTGCTAGCGGTCGATCTCGCAGCGCCGTCTCATCTTTGCATCGCCTAAGCAACCCAGACCGCGCTCTACACGATCATTTTATAGCACAGAAGCCAGAGAAGATGGACAGCATGAAGGTCGAATAGGGAATCTGGGAATCGCACGGAGCCGGAACCGGGTCTACCAACCTACGACAGATTCATGATAGTACCGGCTATTTAACAGCTTGGGCTTTAGACATCAGAAACTGAATCAAACGTTGCAATAGCACGGCAATGCAGACGTCAGCAAGAATTCGAACAACAAGTACACCAAGCCACGCCAACCCTTGGCTACGTGCGCCAACCGCTTCTACGATTTGCCCCCACCTTAATATGTCATCTTCTGCAACATGAATCATCAGTACATACAGCGTAAGAGAGCCCAACCGGCTAAGGGCTGTCTCTTATACACATCTGACGCTGCCGACGACTAGTCGAGTGTAGAT
>UQLJ01000003.1:0-112072 GCA_900541825.1 uncultured Collinsella sp. | reverse complement strand
GCTTCCCTGACACGGAAGAGGTCAGAAGTTCAAATCTTCTAACGCCCACCAAATGATCGCAGCTCAGAGGCTATGTCCTCTGGGCTGTTTTGTTTTGCCACCAAGCACGCCGCCAATATAAGCCACCAAATATTGATCCAAGGTCTGTACGCGATGGTCTTCGCATCCCGTAGAGGTGCCGGCAGATTGCATGCGTCCTGGTCGATCGTGACCGCAACATGTTGGTCAAGCACAATCTTTTGGATTCTTTTGGCGTGAGCGGCTTGGTTTTGGTAGGATTTGTCAGCGGCTTGACTAAGGGGGTTTTATAACTGCCATGCAGGTAGCCGTGTTGGTAACGTTTTACCGACTTGCCAAGAACCCCTCATTTTTAATGCGTCTGCAAAATGACTAATTGCTTTGACCTGCTGAAACACTATATGTTGTGTTTGACCTAAAAAAAGAATACAGGATATAGATGCGTCTTTGTCGTATGATAGATGGCGGACAGAGAACGAAGACCTTAACTGCCTCTTTTGAACGTGTCCTTGAGCCGCTTGATCGGCTCCAGGGAATGTCCGCATGGAGGCTTATGGTTTATCGAGAACACAGATTGCGCGACGGCGCCGCAAGACAGGGGCAAGCCCTGCCGGGTATCGTTTGGCTCTGAAGCGCGATGAGGCTACGATGCGAAAGAGGCAAGAGGATGAAGATCATCAAGCGCAGCGGCACCGAGGTTGTCTTTGACATCGATAAGATCGTCAATGCCATCCGCGCCGCAAACTTGGAGGTCGAGGAGAGCTCTCGTCTTACCGACCGCCAGGTGGTTTACGCGGCACAAAACGTCGCCGAGGCATGCGAGAACGCGGGTCACACCGTGTCGGTCGAGGAGATCCAGGATCTGGTCGAGGACGAGATCATGCGTCTCGACTGCTACGAGGTCGCTCGCCATTACATCATCTATCGCTATGTTCAGAGCCTGAAGCGCCAGAAGAACACGACCGACGACAAGATTCTGTCGCTGATTGAGTGCAACAACGAAGAGGTCAAGCAGGAGAACTCCAACAAGAACCCGACCGTCAATTCCGTTCAGCGTGACTACATGGCCGGCGAGATCTCCAAGGACCTGACTCAGCGTGTGCTGCTGCCCCAGGAGATTGTGGATGCTCACAATGAGGGCCTGATTCACTTCCATGATTCGGACTACTTTGCCCAGCACATGCATAACTGCGATCTGGTGAACCTGGAGGATATGCTCCAGAACGGCACCGTTATCTCGGGTACGCTGATTGAGAAACCGCACAGCTTCTCGACCGCTTGCAACATCGCGACGCAGATCATCGCCCAGGTTGCTTCTTCCCAGTACGGTGGCCAGTCGATTTCGCTGACCCATCTCGCCCCGTTCGTCGAGGTGAGCCGTCAAAAGATTCGCGGCGAGGTCGCCCGCGAGCTCGAGGAGCTCGGCGTTTCCGCATCTCCCGAAAAGGTCCGCGAGGTTGTTGAGGATCGCCTGCGTGACGAGATCCGTCGCGGCGTCCAGACGATTCAGTATCAGGTCGTGACCCTTATGACCACCAATGGCCAGGCGCCGTTCGTGACGGTCTTTATGTATCTTAACGAGGCCCGTACGCCTCAGGAGAAGCACGACCTTGCCATGATCGTGGAGGAGACGCTTCGCCAGCGCTACGAGGGCGTTAAGAACGAGGCCGGCGTATGGATCACCCCGGCATTCCCCAAGCTTATCTATGTACTCGAGGACGATAACGTTCACGAGGATTCCCCGTACTTCTACCTGACCCAGCTGGCTGCCAAGTGCACTGCCAAGCGTATGGTGCCCGATTACATCTCCGAGAAAAAGATGCGCGAGCTCAAGCTGTCGAAGGGCGAGACCGCGGGTAACGGCGACTGCTATACCTGCATGGGCTGCCGCAGCTTCTTGACGCCCGACCGCTCGGGCAACGGCTTTAACAACGTTGCCAACGCGCTGAACTACGACCCGAACAAGCCCAAGTACTATGGTCGCTTTAACCAGGGCGTCGTGACCATCAACCTGCCCGATGTCGCGCTGAGCTCGCACCAGGATATGGATAAGTTCTGGAAGATCTTCGACGAGCGCCTTGAGCTGTGCCACCGTGCCCTGCTGTGCCGTCATGAGCGCCTGATGGGTACGCTTTCTGACGCCGCACCGATTCTGTGGCAGTACGGCGCCCTCGCTCGTCTGAAGAAGGGCGAGACGATCGACAAGCTGCTCGTGGGCGGTTACTCCACCATTAGTCTGGGTTATGCCGGCCTGTACGAGTGCGTCAAGTACATGACGGGCCACAGCCACACCGAGAAGGAGGGCACGCCGTTTGCCATGGCCGTCATGCAGCGCATGAACGACAAGTGCGCCGAGTGGAAGGCCGAAAGCGATATTGACTTCTCGCTGTACGGTACCCCGCTTGAGTCGACGACCTACAAGTTCGCCAAGTGCCTGCAGCGTCGTTTTGGCATCATCCCGGGCGTGACGGACAAGGGCTACATCACCAACAGCTACCATGTCCACGTGTCCGAGGAGATCGACGCATTCGACAAGCTCAAGTTCGAGGGTATGTTCCAGCAGCTTTCGCCGGGCGGTGCCATCTCCTACGTCGAGGTTCCCAACATGCAGGACAACCTCAAGGCTGTCATTCGCGTGATGCAGTACATCTACGACAACATCATGTACGCCGAGCTCAACACCAAGAGCGACTACTGCCAGGTGTGCGGCTACGACGGTGAGATCAAGATTGTCGAGGATGACGGCAAGCTGGTGTGGGAGTGCCCCAATTGCGGCAATCGTGACCAGGAGAAGATGAACGTCGCTCGTCGTACGTGCGGCTACATCGGTACCCAGTTCTGGAACCAGGGCCGAACCGAGGAGATCCGCGACCGCGTGCTGCATCTCTAATAACCATCCCAGGCCGCCCCGTAGCGAGGCCCCGGACCTTTACTCGCTATTTCGGACAGTCCTGGCTCACGACGGAGGCGCCACTGGCGCCTCCTGTTCGTGCGGAACTCATATCGAGCAAAGGTCCGGGGCCTCGCTACGGGGCGGCCAAGTTGACGTAGCTGAGATGCGGCATGCGGTCTGCTCACTCCTCGAAGTTCTTAGCGGAGATAATTCGAGCTGCAGCTGCGATTTACTTGCGATGGCGGTTGAGCCGCAACCCAGTTTTTATTAGATCTCGAACCCTATGCTCGATGTTCGCTTCGTTCATTGAGTTACCCTTTGCATGAGGCCGGGACATATCGTCCCGCCCGCAGTTTCGCAGGCCGAAGACCGAGAATGTTTGAGGACGGGATGATATGTCCCGGCCTCCCGGGAGAGTTACTTATGAACTACGCGAACATCAAGTATTTCGACATTGCTGATGGGGAAGGCGTTCGTACTTCTCTGTTTGTGAGCGGGTGCCGTCGTGGGTGCAAGAATTGCTTTAACTCTGTCGCGTGGGACTTTGCTGCGGGTGAGCTGTTCGATCGTGCCGTCGAGGATAAGATTATCGAGAGTCTCGACCATCCCTTTATCGATGGCCTGACGATTCTGGGCGGCGAGCCTATGGAGCCTGAGAATCAGGCGGGGCTTGTTGACTTTATCGAACGCGTGCGTGCGGCCTATCCCGAGGGGTCGGGTAAGACCATTTGGTGCTTTACCGGCGACGTGCTCGAGGAGCTTATGCCGGGTGGCCGTCATCATACTGAGGTGACGGACCGTATCCTGGCCTGCCTCGACATGTTGGTGGATGGCCCGTTCGTTCAGGATCTGTACGATATCTCGTTGCGCTTTAGGGGCTCGAGCAATCAGCGCGTGATTGATATGAACGCCACGCGTGCCCGTGTCGAGCGTGAGAACGTTGCGCTTTGCGACGCCGTGGAGCTTTGGCGGGACGATCCGGTCTATTCGACCCATACTATGTAGCTGTGGCCGATGCCGGAGGGCGTGGTACCATAGCGCGAACGCAAAATCGGAAAAGTGAGGCCCAGATGGTCGATCAGGAAAAAGTCGAGGCCGCCATTAAGCTGTTGCTTGAGGGCATAGGCGAGGACCCAACTCGTGAGGGCCTGCTGGAGACCCCGGCGCGCGTTGCCCGTATGTATGGTGAGATCGCCGGCGGTATGGACCAGAGTGCCGAGGAGCACCTGTCCAAAACCTTTGCCGTCGCTTCGAACGATTTGGTTATCGAGCACGACATTGCGTTTTACTCGCTGTGCGAGCACCATCTGCTGCCGTTTTATGGCAAGGCTGCGATCGGCTATATCCCTAACGGTCGGGTGGCTGGGCTTTCCAAGCTCGCCCGCACGGTTGAGGTTTATGCCCGCCGTCTGCAGCTGCAGGAGCAGCTGTGTGCGCAGGTTGCCGACGCTCTCATGGATTATCTCGCTCCCCAGGGAGCGATTGTGCTCATGGAAGCCGAGCATATGTGCATGACCATGCGCGGCGTGCAAAAGCCCGGCACCAAGACCGTGACGCTCGCTCGCCGCGGCGTCTTTGAGACTGATCCCGCGCTCGAGGAGCGGTTCTTTAGGATGCTGGGCCGTTAGCATGAGGGTCGTCAACGACTTTACATCGAAGACCGATGAGGGGACGTCGCGTCGCGGCTTTATGGCTTCGGGCTTGGCTCCCTTTGGTGCCATGCCTCGCATTGATTACATTTGCGCCAACGGGCTGTTCCGGCGGCACCTGGGTAACATTGCACAGTTGGAATCGGGGCGCATCTTCTGCCGCCACGGTATTGACCATCTTCTCGATGTCGCTCGCATTATGTGGATCAAGAATCTCGAGGAACAGCTCGAATTTGACCGTGAGGTCATCTACGCCACGGCACTTCTTCACGATATCGGCAAAGATGAACAGTATGAATCGGGTATATCCCATGATGTTGCAAGCGAACGCGTCGCTGATGCGATTCTCGGCGGCATGCCCGATGATGTGGCGTTTGAGCCGGCCGATGCCGCAGCCATTAAGACGGCCATTCTGGGCCATCGAAAGCTGCGTGTGAACAGCCAACCGCTTGAGCGTCTGCTCTATGCAGCCGACAAAGCGTCGCGCGCCTGCTTTGCATGCCCCGCGCGCAATGCTTGCAACTGGAGCGATGATAAAAAGAACCTGTCGATTCGCGTGTAGTTAGTTTGCGCGGTCGGGGTTCTAAACGAAGGAGACGATCGCGATGAGCAACGAGAAACTGCCCGAGAATGCAACCAAGACTGAAGGCGCCGAGCTCGCCCGCCGTGGAAGGGGCGAAATATCCACCGCAACGGCGGTGCCCCACGTGAGTTATGACGATCTGCGCCATGCTGACCGCATTACTATCGACGGTCTCGAGGTCTTTGCCAACCACGGCGTGTATCCCGAAGAGAATGCGCTGGGCCAGAAGTTCATCGTGTCCTTGGTGCTCTATGCCGACCTGCGTGCAGCGGGGGAGCACGATAACCTGGACGCTTCGATTGACTACGGCTCGGTGTGCCACGATGTCGATGGCTATCTGCGCGAGCATACGTTTAAACTCATCGAGGCGGCAGCCGAGGGTGTGGCCCAGATGCTGCTGCGTCGTTACCCCTTGCTGCTTGGCGTGCGTGTTAAGCTCGATAAGCCTTGGGCTCCCGTCGGTCTTCCCCTGGCAAGCTGCGGCGTCGAGATCGAGCGCGTGCGCTAGTCGACGCTAGAGCTTGTTGAGGGGTGGCTGCTTGAGCCGCTGCGACAGGGCTCTATTGTTGGGGCAGTACGTGTCGAGCAGGGCGTGAAACCGCTGATTGTGGCTTGGCTCGAGCAAGTGGACGAGCTCGTGGGCGACAACCATGTCGAGGCATTCGACGGGGTAGGCGGCGAGCTCGCGCGCGATGCGAATAGCGCCGGATTTAGGTGTGCATGAGCCCCAACGCGTTTTCATGCTGCGTACGGAAATGCGGGCCACGTTGACGCCCATTGCGATTTCGTACGCATGCACCATATCGCGCAGCGCTGTGGTGACCTCGGAGGCATAGAGCTGGTCGATGTGGGCTTGGAGCTCATCGGACGTTAGGCCGTCGAGGATTGCGTACCGCTTGGCCTGTAGGCGTTCGTCCGATTTGTCGGCACCCATAAAGCTTGCGAAGGTGGCCTGCTTGGGTCGCGGTGCGGGTGACGCAAAGTTGTGATCGAGTGCGTCCTGTACCGTGATGGGCATGCCCCAAAGTGCAATGATGGACGAGGGGCTGAGCGGCTCTCGCGCCGCCGCCTGACGTTGCTCGCGCTGGGCAAGTCGGCTGATAATCCAGGCGCTGTTGCGCTTCACAAACGCTTCGATACGCTCGCGGCTGGCGCCAAGTGGTGCGCTGGCGTGGACCTCGCCGCTCGATGTGACGCGTAGGTTGAAGTTCTTGACGCACTTTTTGGTAACGACGACGGGGATGGGCGTCCCATCCGGTCGGGATACGGAAATCGTAAACTGCTGCGTCAAAAGTGATCCTTCAGATTGGGGACGGGCCGGCATGTCGACCGTTCGGCATGCCGGCCCGCTCAGGGGATGTGAAATTAATAACGCTCAAAGAAGGCAAGGGCATTATCGCTGCAGAGCTTCTGCATCACGGTCTTGCCAAAGTGCTTGGAGAGCATGTTCTGGAACTCGGGCATCTTGCTGGCATCGGAGAGGAAGGCGGGCACCGTGGCACCGTCCCAGTCGCCGCCGAGCGCGATGACGTCCTCGCCGCCCAGGTCGAGCCAGTGCTCGATATGTGTCGCCAGCTGGTCGAAAGTGACGTCTGCGGCTGTCTTGTCGGTTGCGTCGTTGGAAAGGAACTCGCTGCAGTAGTTGAGGCCGACGATGCCGCCCATGTCGCGAATGGTGCGGAACTGGTCGTCGGTAAGGTTGCGTTTGACGCCGCAAACCGCACGGGAGTTGGAGTGGCTGGCGACGAAGGGACGTGTGGCGTGGGCGACAACCTCGTCAAAGCACTCATCGTTGAGGTGGGAGACGTCAAGCACCATGCCGGCGTGCTCCATCTGCGTAAGTGCCTCGATGCCGGCGGCGGTGAGGCCGGCGTGGGTATCGTGTCCGCTCGCGAGCGGTCCCTGCGCATTCCAGCTGAGCGATGACATGAGTACGCCCAAGCTCTTGAGCACCTCGATCAGCGCGGGGTCCTCGGCAAAGAACGTGGCGTTTTCGATGGTGTGGATGCAGGCGACCTTGCCGTCTTTGAGCGCGGGGCGAATGTCTGCCGCGCTGCGTACGTTGACCATGCGGTCGTGGTTGAGCATTGCCTGGCCGCTCATATGCGCCATGATCTGCGCCTGGAAGCGCGCGGCGTGGGCGGTGGGAATCTCATCGGGGACAAACGTGGCGAAGCACTGTGCCCATGGAGTGTTGCCGATCTTTGCGAGCGAGATGGCACAGGCGTTGCCCTCGATGAGGTCGAAATCTTGCGGATGCGTTTCGTCGCCGGGGAAATAACCGTCGGTGCCGGCGGTAAAGCGCAGGTCGAGATCGAGCGTGGCCCAGCCGATGCGGTCGGCGGTGTCGCAGTGTAGGTCAAATACGGGATATGCCATGGTTCCTCCGGTTGCAGCGTTTCTTTGCAAACTGTCATTGAATTGTATGACTAGGGTATAGTTAGCGCCATATGTTCACGGCGGCCCGCGTTGTGCGCCGCCCTTATCACGGAGGTTACCATGTCCAACCAGGGCAAGAAGGTCAAGACTCATTATCGCGGCACGCTCGACGACGGCACGCAGTTCGATAGCTCCTACGATCGCGGCGAGCCGCTGGAGTTCACCTGCGGCGCCGGTCAGATGATCAAGGGCTTCGACGCCGCTGTTGTCGACATGCAGGTGGGCGAGAAGAAGACCGTGCACATTCCTGCTGCCGATGCCTACGGCGAGCACAATCCCGAGATGGTTATTACCTTCCCGGCCGAGCAGGTTCCCAACATCGAGCAGATCGAGAAGGGCATGAAGCTCTTCCTGTCCACGCCGAGCGGCATGCCTGTCCCCGCCGTCGTCATTGACGTGACGCCCGAGGCTGTGACGCTCGACGCCAACCACGAGCTTGCCGGCAAGGACCTCAACTTTGATATCGAGCTCGTCGAGGTCGAGGGTTAGAGCATGCCTGAGCGCTTGGTTTCGACGACATGCTTGGGAAATCTCAACGATCCGTCCTATGAACTTCTGCTTCGCCGGAAGCTGGGCGGCGTCTTTGAAGTTGACGAGCTACTGCTCGATTGGGACCAGGCTGATGTATGCGCGTTTGTGGGCGTGACGGAGCTGGGGCGCACGGTCGATGTTCGGCTGGATACTGCCGACGGCGGTCGTTTTGTCGACGGCGACGTGCTCGCCGTCGACCGTTCGGGCGTGGTGCCCGTGGCGGTTGTCGTGCGCCTGCGCAGCGCCGAGGTTTATTTGGTCGAAGTTGACCGCATGGACCCGATTGCGCTCGCGCATGCGTGCTGGGAGATCGGCAATATGCATGCGCCGCTTTTTCGAGGCGATTCGGACGAGTATACCGTGCGCATGTATACGCCGGTGCAGCCTGTTTTGGGCCGCATGCTCCGGGGCGTCGAGGGCGTTCGGCTCTCGACGGTTACCCGTGAACTCGATTCGGACCGGCGCTTTGCGTCGAGTGCGGCGGAGGCCGTCGTGAGCATGGCTCCCGACTTTACCATCGTAAAAAAGACGCGCGGCTAAGCGCGTGTATACGCAAGGCGGGCTTTGAGGGGCGACCAATCAAGGTCCGTCTTGCTGTTGATAGGAGGCTTTGGGGAAGCATATGGGTCTTGAAGGAATCAAGCTGATTGCATGCGATTTGGACGGCACGTTGCTGCATCCGGGGGAGCGCGAGCCGCGTTCCGAGGCCTTTGAACTCATCGATGAACTGCATCGTCGCGGTATCGTGTTTATGCCGGCGAGCGGCCGTCAATATGCGAGCTTGCGCTACCTGTTTGCCCCGGTGGCCGATGAGCTCGCCTATGTATGCGAAAACGGAGCCCTGGTGATGAGCGGGGGGCGTGCTGTTGTCAAGCGTTCCATGGAGCGTAGCCTTGCTATGGATATCGCGAATGCCGTGGTTGCGTATCCCCATGCCGACGTGACCCTTTCGTGTGAGGGACACCTCTACACCATGAGCGGCAACGATACGTTCGTCGATCATTTGCGCTATGAGGTCCACTGCGATGTGGCGGTGGTCGACCGCCCCGAGGACATCGACGAGGACGTCATTAAGATTGCCTTCCAGACGCCCGAGGTGGATCAGCCGGCGGCCCTGGAGTATTTTGAGCGCCTCTTTAGCGACCGTGTTGACGTGATGACGTCGGGAACCGAATGGACGGACTTTATCGGTTTCGGTTCGGGCAAGGGCTCCGCGCTTGCCGATTACGGTCGTGCCCTGGGTATTTCGCCCGATGAGATGATGGCGTTTGGCGATAACGAAAACGATCGCGACATGCTCAACGTCGTGGGCCATCCCTATCTGATGGAGAGCTGCAACCCCTCTATGCGTGGCATTAACGACCGCGTCCGCTACGTGCGCACGGTCGAAGAAGAGCTGCGTCGTCTACTTGCTGAGTAGACATTTGGGACATGTCTAGGAATCTACTTTTTGCTGCAAAGTGCGGAAAGGTGGATTTTAAGGCATGTTCCAAACATCTACCGGCAGTCGGGGCAGAGACCCTCGAAGATGGTGTAGTGCGACGTGACGTGCCAGCCGATTTGCTCGGACGCTTTGGCGTCGAGCTGGGCATCGAAGGGGAGCGGTACGTCGATGACGCGGCTGCATGAGGTGCAGATGATATGTGCGTGCGGCTCGATCGTGCGATCGAAGCGGCTGCCGCCCGGCGTCTTGATGGAGAGGATCTCGCCGGCGTCGGCCAAGAGATTGAGGTTGCGGTAGACCGTACCGCGGCTGATTTTGTCATCCTGCGCGCGCACGACGTTGTAGATTTCGTCGGCGGTGGGATGGTTATAGCTTTGGCGCACGGCGTCAAGAACCAGCTTTCGCTGCTTGGTATTCCTTCTTTGCACCGCCATGCGCCTCGCCTCTTTTCTATCAACGGTCGTAGGTAAATGATACCGTATTTAGCACACAATACTAATAATGAGGACTGAAACCGTCTTCATTGGCAAGTGGGGCTCGGGCCTGGGCATCTACAAGGCGAAAACGCGTTCCCATGCGCTCGTAGGAGGCATGAAGTGCCTCGAGATGAGATAGGATGTCTGCCGGAGCTCCCTGTATCTCCATCTCGACTGAGCCGTCTTCCATGTTACGCACCCAGCCGGTGAGTGCGCGTGCCTGCGCGAGGTTGGTGTTGGTAAAGCGAAAACCAACGCCTTGGACTTGCCCCGCCCAGCGCAGGAAATAACGCAGGGGAGTGTCTTGAGTGGCCTCGTCGCTTGCAAGCACGGTAAGCCTGCGGCGCAGCTCGAGCTCGACGTTTGACGGTTTTTGAGGCTCTCGACTGCCGCCGGTGACGCTGGAGAAGAACGTATCGAAGAGGCCCATCGCTATGCCTGCTTGCCTGCGTCGGCCGGGAAGGTTATGCCGGCCTGCTGACGCACGGCATCCATGATGCGTAGTGAGACGAGCGTGACATCGCGGTAGTGGCCAAGCTCGTGGCGTCCTGCCGGGGTCTCCCAAATCTCTTCCTTGACGTTATCGATGCCGCCGATGGCGGTGATAAAGTCTGTGAGTTCGTATTCCATGGTGTTGCTCGATTTGGGCAGGTCGAGCACGCGGCCGTTGTCGCCCTGTTCGCGCGGCGCCTCGGTCGCCGAGCCGCGTACGACGTCGCCGCGATAGTCGATGCGGACGTTGCGGGGCGTTGACAGATGGTCAATCTGGATAGTGCCACGCTCGCCTTCGATCTGCGAGGGCAGTAGGTCATTCGTAATTTTGGAGTGCGCGAGCTCGACGGAGATGCGGCCTCCGCCATAGCTGGCGAGGATGGAACCGCAGCCGTCGATGGGGCCGTGCGTGAGCTGTCGCGTGGTGGGGTCGAGCAGAGTAGTCATGCTCGTAAGGCCGGAGGGCATGCCGAAAATCTCGACCATGGGCTCGACGGCGTAGACGCCAATGTCCATGAGGGAACCCGATGCCATATTGCAGTCGAAGATATTGGTGGCGCGTCCCGCGAGAATCTCGTTGTAGCGCGAGGAATACTTGCCAAAGCGCAATGAGGCACGGCGGATGGGGGCGATCTCGCCCAGGGCGTCCTCGATGGCGTGGAAGGCGTGATCGTGGAGGGGACGCATGGCCTCGAGGGCCACGACACCTGCTGCCTCGGCAGCGCGGAAGACTTCCAGCGCCTGCGCTTCGGTGGCGCAGAAGGGTTTCTCGACGATGACGTGCTTGCCACCGGCGATGCAGGCAAGGGCCTGCTCGTAGTGAAGTGCGTTGGGGCTGCCGATATAGACGGCGTCGACGTCGGCGGCGGACGCGAGCTCGTCAAGTGCGGTGAAGTTACGCTCGCCACCGCGCTCGGCGGTAAAGGCAGCACCGCGATTGGCATCGCGCGAGAGCGTGCCCACAAACGCGGCTTGGTCGTTGGCGTTGACGACCTGGATAAAGTCGTCGGTAATCATGGATGTGCCGATGGTCGCGATGCGCAGCATACGTCCCCCTTGCGTTGTTTGGTCTACAGGATGAGTGTAGCGCGTGGGGATATAAAGCTGCGCGAAAACGCTATTACAGGTCGCTCTCGTTAAAGCCGGTGTCGATATCGAGGTTGCTGCCGTCGGCCGCCGTGGTGGCGAGCTCATCGCAGCGCTCGTTGAGCTCGTGGCCGGCATGCCCCTTAACCCAGATGAACTCCACCTTATGCTTGCTTTTGGCGGCAAGCAGGCGCTCCCACAGGTCGCGGTTCTTGACGGGCTGCTTGTTGGCAGTTTTCCACCCGCGCTTTTTCCAGCCGTCGATCCAGTGTTTATTGAAAGCGTTGACGACGTACTGCGAATCGGAATGGACCTCGACCTCGCAGGGGCGGTTGAGCGCCTCGAGCGCCACGATGACCGCCATGAGCTCCATGCGGTTGTTGGTGGTCTTGGCGTAGCCGCGCGAAAGCTCGGAGGTGAAGGTCTTGCCGGCGGGGTTGGTGTATTTGAGCACGGCGCCGTAGCCGCCGCGTCCCGGATTTGATCGGGCCGAGCCGTCGGTATAGATGATGACCTTCACATGGTTCCTTTCGTTGGGTACGTTTCGTGTGAGTGACCATTGTAGCGCCGCGTTCGCCGAGGGCTAGCAATCTACCATATCTACCCCGTCCTCTGATGGCTGGTTTTCTTGGATGATGCGGTCGAGCTCGTCGAGGTATTGCTGCAACAGGGGAGAGGGCTTGCGTTCATCGTGCATGATATAGCCTACGTGCATCGTCGGGGCATCTGCCAGCGGAATCGATGCCATGCCCCATTGCATTTCGTTTGAGAGCACGCCGGTGGAGAGCGTGTAGCCGTTCGAGGTGATCAGCAGGTTGGTGAGCGTGCCGCGGTCAGAGACTCGAATGTTGCGATCGCAGGGGATGTAGCTAAACGGCTCCTCGGCGTAATAGAAGGAGTTTGAGGTTCCCTGCTCAAAGCTGTAGCGCGTATAGGGCGTAAGGTCGGCAAGGGACAGCTGCGGGCGGCGGGCAAGCGGGTGGCGCTCACTTACGAACACGTGGACCTTTGCATCAAAGAGGTGATGGAAGCTTGCTCGGGCATCGGTAAAGGCTTTCTGTAGGACACGATTGTTAAAGTCGTCCAGATACAGGATGCCGATGTCGCTGCGAAACGCGCGGACGTCATCGATGATCTGCGACGTGGTGGTCTCGCGCATGATGAACTCGAACTTGTCGTCCCGGCAGCGCTCGACGACGTTGACGAAGGCCTCGACCGAAAAGGCGTAATGCTGGGCGGAAATGGCGAGGCGGGCTTGCGGGGTGCCGCCGTCCTCGTAGCGGGCCTCGAGCATATCGGCCTGCTCTACGACCTGGCGCGCATAGCCCAAAAGCTCGGTGCCGTCGTTGGTGAGCGTGACACCGCGGCTGGAGCGCGTAAAGATCTCCAGGTGGAGTTCCTGCTCCAGGCTTTTGACGGCGTTTGAGATGTTGGACTGAGCGGTATAGAGGCGCTGAGCTGCGGCGTTGATTGAGCCGGACTCTGCCACGGCAATCAGAAAACGAAGCTGCTGAAGGGTCATCGACGCCATCCTTTCGATTGCTATCTATAAAACCGATAACAGGTTAGCGCTTTTAAGTGATTGACCGAGGGGAACAATGCTCGTACTATTCAAAACACACAAAGGCGGTAGGTAATTAAGCCAACCACGGAACCGGGATGCGAAAGGAGGCCCGCATATGAATTGCTTACCAAGACGAATGCCGGGCTCCTGTTTGCGCCCGTCGGCGTGATCAGGAGACAGCGACTTACTTCTCTCTTATTTATTTATCTTTGTTCGATCAAGGAGATCATCATGAGCCAGTTCATCAACAACCCCGAGCACACCTTTGGTTTCGATACCCTGCAGCTTCACGTTGGCCAGGAGAGCGCCGATCCCGCATCCGACTCCCGCGCCGTGCCTATCTACCAGACCACGAGCTATGTGTTCCGCAACTCCCAGCACGCCGCCGACCGCTTTGGCCTTGCCGATGTTGGTAACATCTACGGCCGTCTGACCAACTCCACCCAGGGCGTCTTCGAGGACCGTATCGCCGCACTCGAGGGTGGCGTGGCAGGTCTCGCCGTCGCCTCCGGTGCTGCTGCCATCACCTATACCCTGCAGGCTCTTGCCCAGGCCGGTGACCACGTGGTTGCCCAGAAGACCATCTACGGTGGCTCCTACAACCTGCTGGAGCATACGCTCTCCCAGTTTGGCGTCGAGACCACGTTTGTCGACGCTCATAACCTGGACGAGGTCGAGGGCGCCATCAAGGACAACACCACGGTCATCTATCTCGAGACGCTCGGCAACCCCAACTCCGACATCCCCAACATCGACGCCATCTCCGAGATCGCCAAGAAGCACGGTCTGCCGGTTGTCGTCGACAACACTTTCGGCACCCCGTATCTGTTCCGCCCGCTGGAGCATGGTGCCAACATCGTCGTCCACTCCGCAACCAAGTTCATCGGCGGCCACGGCACCTCGCTGGGCGGCGTGATCGTCGACGGCGGTAACTTCGATTGGAAGGCGAGCGGAAAGTACGCGCAGATCGCCGAGCCCAACCCCTCCTACCATGGCGTCTCGTTTGCCGAGGCTGCCGGTCCCGCCGCCTTCGCAACCTATGTCCGCGCCATCCTGCTGCGTGACGAGGGCGCCTGCATCAGCCCGTTCAACGCCTGGGTCCTGCTCCAGGGCACCGAGACTCTGTCGCTGCGCGTTGACCGTCATGTCGAGAACACCAAGAAGGTCGTTGAGTTCCTGGCTGGTGACAGCCATGTTGCCAAGGTGAATCACCCGAGCCTGCCTGAGCACCCCGATCACGAGCTCTATCAGAAGTACTTCCCCAACGGCGGTGCCTCGATCTTTACCTTTGAGATTAAGGGTGGCCAGGAGGCAGCTTGGAAGTTCATTGATCATCTGCAGGTGTTCTCGCTGCTCGCCAACGTGGCCGACGTCAAGTCGCTCGTCGTGCACCCGGCTACCACCACGCACTCCCAGCTGTCTGCCGAGGAGCTCGCCGAGCAGAACATCACGCCCTCCACGATCCGTCTTTCCATCGGTACCGAGAATGCCGAGGATATCATTTGGGATCTGAAGCAGGCCTTCGCCGCGCTGGACGAGTAAGGCGACTTGTGCAAGGACCCCTTGCGACTCGATAGGTATAACTGTATAAAATGCCTGCTCAAGGCGCCTGTGCGAACAATGGTTGCACAGGCGCCTTTTTTGCATAGAGAGGGCGCAAAAACAGGGTTTTTGACACGCTTTATGCATTCGAGTTGTGGAAAACTCCTGTTGAGAGGATGTGAGTTTTACGCAATTGACGTGCGCCTTTTAAGTAAAACCGCAGGTCGCGATTTGCTCGGGGTACTATGCAGCGCGATCGAATCACACGCAGCTCAAACGCAGCAAAAACGCACTACGGAGGTTTCCAGCTACATGAGGATTGATTCACGAAAACCGAAAGCCGCCGCCCTTTCCGCCGCTCTGACCGTGGCACTTTTGGCGGGCGCCGGTGCAACTGATGCCCACGCCGCAACACTGTCCGATACGGTTGGATCTACGCCGTCTGAGACGACGCTGGTGCAGCCCGTTGACTATCGCGGCGATGGTTATGGTTCCATGCAGGAGTGGAACGCCTCGATGGAGGCCAAGCGCGATTCCCTGGAGATGCGCGCTCAGATCATCATGAACATGTACGGTGACTATGCCACCGATGACGAGCGCGCTGTGCTGCAGGGCTGTATCGATGGCGCGGGCAGCCTGTTGACGATGGGGGAGGTCGATGCGAAGTCGACCGAGCTCGATGAGCTGCGCACTGCGCTTGAGGATGCCAAGCGCGATGCGCTCGAGGCTGCTGCCGCCGAGGCGGAGGCTGCCGAGGCCGCCCAGGCTTCGTACTACAACGCCGGTTACACTTCGTCCTACGCGTCTGCCGCGTCCTGCGCGAACGGATCGGGCCTGACGCGCTCTGCGGGTGTCAATAACTACAACGGGCGCCGCGAGACCTATTACAGCAGCAATGTGCTTTATCACTATCGCACGGGCGAATGGACTCAGGATTCTGAGGGCTTTTGGCGCGATTCCGACGGCTATTACGTTGTTGCCGCGGGCGATATGGCCCAGGGCTCGACCTTTACGGGCTCCAAGGGTGATTGCAAGGTCTATGACTCCGGCTGCGCTGCCGGAACCACCGACTACTACACCGGTTGGTAATTTTTCTGCATCACGGATATTTGGCGGACGGGCGTCTTTACCGAGCTTTAGGGCAACGTAAGGACGTCCGTTCTATGTATGCGTTTGAGTTAACAGAGCCCTTACCGTGGCGGTACGCTGGGCGAATGGATGCGGAGCACACTGGTTCTTGAGAAATAAGGTCTTTCTCTTGGAGGAAGTGGTCTTGTGAATGCTCGAGATATTACCGTTGCCGCCGTCGCGTTGATGCTTGGCTGCCTTGGTCCCACGGCCGCGCTCGTCGCGGGCATGCAGGGGACATGCGGGGCTGCTCCTATCGTGGTCGGCGTGCTGATCGCGGCCACGCTGCTGGGAAGCGCCGGTGTTGTCCTTTGTCGCGACGATGAGGACGAGGTTCCGGAGTCGCAACGCTAGCTGTTGTGAGATTGACCGCCGGTCATAGACGAAGATGAAAGCCGCCGTAAGGGGAGTGCTCCTTGCGGCGGCTTTGCTGCTAAGGCTGTTGAATGCGGCGCGTTGGCGTTACCAGCTTGCCTCGATATCGCGAATGCGCTGATAGAGCCATTCGTTCTGCGGAACCTGGATATCGTGCTTGGCCGCGAGGCGGCGGACGGTGCCCGCGAACTCCTCGACCTCTGTTTTGCGCTGCGCGATGCGGTCCTGAGCCATTGAGGGCATACCGGCGGGGTCGATTCCCTCGATGAGGTGCACCATTTGCGTCAGGTCTGCTTCGGTCAGCTCAACGCCCTCGGCGTTGGCAACCGCAAGCGTCTCGCGCATGGCGGAGACAAAACAGCGGCGCTGCTCGGAGCCCGGCTCCGTGGCGCTTCCGTAGGTCCCGCCGTAGGCCATGCAGGTCTGGTTGATGCCGTCGTTGAGCATGAGTTTGGCCCACATGCGGTGCGCAATATCGCGCTCGACGGTATGGGCGATGCCGCAGCGCGTGTAGAGCCCGTCGATAGCGGCGACGGTCGCGGGGTCCGTGCCGGCCGCCGCGCCAAAGCGGATCTCGCCCGCATTGGTAAAGGTGAGCGCGCCGTTGAGGAACACGGCGTCCATGCCCTGGCAGATACCAAGAACGGTATGCTCCCAGCCAAAGCGTTCGGCAATCTTTTGCTCGCTCGTAATGCCGTTGCATAGCGAGGCGATGAGCGTGTTGGGTCCCACGACGCGCTCCATAGTCTTGAGTGCTTGGTCGAGACCGGTGGTCTTGACTGTCAGGATGACCAGATCGGCGGGCGTCGCCTCGCTGGCGCGGACGGACGTGAGATCGCAGGGCTTGCCGTTGACAGTGAGCGCATCGCCCGCGTGACGCTCAAAACGGGTGTCATCCATGATGTATTCGACGGCGTCGTTGCCGAGCGCCCGGGCGATCATGCTGCCGTAGAGCAGGCCGACGCCGCCCTTGCCGATAAAGGCGACCTTGTTGATCTGCATGTGAATCATCTCCCCATGTAAAAGGCGCCCGCGTAAGGGGCGCCTGATGGATTGTATGCTGCCAGGGTGATTGGTGGGTGCGCGGGGCGGCTGTTATAAAAAAGAAACGTTTGCCTGGACGCTACGCTGCAGGGCAGACCGCAAAGACATGCGCGTGGTCATGCCCGGCTCCTTTCATCGGGCTTTTTGCTGATGTTAAAGCGGTGCCGTGACAGCTCGATTTCTGCTGCGTTACGATACGTTCTCGATTGCGATTCCACGATGTTTCGGCTGCGTGACCATTGTGTTTCGCCTTGCCGGGGCGCTGATGGCGAAGGGAGGGGCCGTGCAATATCGCGTTGACCCCAAAAGCGGCAACCGAATATCCGCTCTGGGTCTGGGCTGCATGAGGTTTCCCGGTGCGCCGGGACGTCCGGATGCGAAGACAGCCGATGCCATCATTTCCCGTGCGGTGGAGCAGGGGATTAACTACCTGGACACGGCCTATCTCTATCCCGGCAACGAGGCGTGCGTGGGTGCGTCGCTTGAGCGCCTGGGCTTGCGCGACCAGGTTTTGCTCGCAACCAAGCTGCCGCATGCTTCGTGCAAATGCGCGGAGGATTTCGACCGGTTCTTCGACGAGCAACTGCGCCGCCTACGGACTGACCATATCGACTATTACCTCATGCACAACATTACCTCGCCCGCCCAGTGGGAACGTGTGGTGGCGTTGGGCATCGAGGACTGGATCGCGCAGCAAAAGGCTGCAGGGCGTATTCGTCAGATAGGCTTTTCGTACCACGGCAGCGCGGCGGACTTCCTTACGATGCTCGATGCGTATGAGTGGGACTTTTGCCAGATCCAGTACAACTACGCTGGAGAACGATATCAGGCGGGAACGGCGGGGCTCATGGCCGCCGCCGAGCGAGGTCTCGCGGTGTTTGTGATGGAGCCGCTTTTGGGCGGACGCTTGGCAGGCAAATTGCCTCCGCGGGCGCGCGCTGTTCTCGATGGTGCATGCGATCGGCATTTGCATACGCCTGCCGCTTGGGGGCTCTCGTGGGTGTGGAATCATCCCCAGGTGACCATGTTGCTTTCGGGTATGACCGATACCGCGCAGGTGGACGAGAATTCGTCACTGGCAGACCTCGCGTTGCCGAATTCGATGACGGCCAACCAGCTCGACACGATTGCGCGCGTGTTGATGGAGTTTGAGAAATCGAACCGTGTGCCCTGCACGGGATGCGGCTATTGCATGCCGTGCCCTAAAGGCATCAATATCCCTGGATGTTTTGCCGCCTACAACGCAAGCTATGCGCACAGCTGGTTTACGGGGCTGTCTCAATACTTTACGGCGAGCGCGGTGCGCACAAGCGAGCCCAAGTTGGTGAGCAATTGCGTCAAATGCGGCAAATGCGCGCGGCACTGCCCGCAGCACATCGATATTCCCGAGCGTCTCGACGATGTGCGCCGACGTTTCCAGCCTGGTCCCGTGACGGCGGTGCTTAAGGCCTTCGGCAAAACGCGCTCCTCATGACCCTTTTATAACTTGCGGTGGAATAGTTCCTGTTTGCGGCAGAATAGGGGCCAAACAGGAACTATTTCACCGCAACTGAAGGGGGCTGTCGTGGGTCATCGGGATTCATGTGATGATTTGCGTGAGGTTTGTTGGGGCGTTTTGGGCGCTGGACACATTTCGCATCGATTTGCATCGTCGCTCAAGGAGGTGGACGGGGCACGGCTTGTGGCTGCCGCCGGCCGCACTCCTTCGCATGTTGAGGAGTTTTGCAGGGCGTTTTCGATTGACGCCGCGCACAGTTATGCCACGGCTGACGATAGCGGCGATGTGGCTTATGATGCGCTGATTGCCGACCCCGATGTCGACGCAATCTACTTGGCTCTTCCACATGGCATGCATGCGCATTGGGTCTGTCGGGCACTGCGCGCGGGAAAGGCCGTGCTGTGCGAAAAGCCGGCCGTTTTGAGTGAGGAAGAGGCTCTCTCGATTGCCTCCACCTCTCGTGAGCGCGGCGTGCTGTTTATGGAGGCGATGAAGAATCGGTTTTGCCCGATGCGCACTCGCGTGAAGGACTTGCTTGCGTCGGGTGAGCTTGGCCGTATTGTCTCGATTGAAAGCGTGCAAAAGCTCGATTACGGCGAGCCTCCTTCGGGCTATCTGCTTGATTCGTTGCAGGGCGGCTGTCTATATGACATGGGCTGCTATGCGGTCGGTTGGTTTGAGGATTTGCTCGCGGGCGCGTGCGAGGTTTCATCCCGTGAAGTTCGCTGGCGTGACGTATCAGGCGGCCGCGTCGATTGGGCCGACGAGATCCGTATGAGCGTCGGCGGTATACCCATTCATATGGTGTGCGACGGCAAAGCAACATATGAAAGCCGCTTAACGATTGTCTGTGAGCGAGGCTCGTTGGAAATCGAGCGTCTCCATCGCCCCGAGCTCGCCCATGTGAAGTATTCCGACGGTCGAACGCTCGAAATAAATGCCCCGTTTGAGATCGATGATTTCTACGGCGAAATCCAGCATGCGACCCAGCTCATCCGGGCGGGGAAACTCGAGAGTCCCGTCATGCCCCTTGCCGCCACGCAGCGCTGCGCGCGCATTATCGATGCGATTCGCTTGAAACTTTAGTGCGTGGGGGCATGGCGCCAGCGCCTGGAATGCCTTGGAGGCCTTTGCCCCTGATGCCCCTTTTATAACTTGCGGTGGAATACGGTCTGTTTGCGCCAAAATAGGGCACCAATAGACCGTATTTCACCGCAACTGATGAGGAGGGAGCTGGAGATGCTGACGATCGGGTGTCATCTTTCGACGACGAAGGGCTATCGGGCAATGGGGGAGACGGCGTTGTCCATTGGCGCCAATACCTTTGCGTTCTTTACGCGCAACCCGCGCGGTGGCAAGGCAAAAGAACTTGACATGGATGACGTGGCGGCTCTGCGCGAGCTTATGTCGCAAAACGACTTTGGACCGCTGGTGGCGCATGCCCCGTATACCTACAACCCCTGTTCTGCCAAAGAGCGGGCGCGCGAGTTCGCCTTGGAGGCTATGGCAGAGGACCTGCGGCGCATGGAGGCGCTGCCCGGCAACTACTACAACTTCCATCCCGGTGCGCATGTGGGGCAGGGCTCCGACGCCGGCATTCAGATGATTGTCGACGCCCTGTGTCAGGTGATGTTTGAGGGCCAGCAGACGACGGTGCTGCTCGAGACCATGTCGGGCAAGGGCACCGAGGTGGGCCGCAGCTTTGAGGAACTGGCGCTCATCATTGAGGGTGTTGCCGGCAAACGCCCCGAGCTGTCGGCCAAGCTGGGCGTTTGCCTAGACACCTGCCATGTGAGCGATGCCGGCTACGACATCATCCATGATCTGGACGGCGTACTCGACGAGTTCGACCGCGTGGTGGGTATCGATCGCTTGCATGCCGTACACATCAACGATTCGAAGAACTCTTGTGGCGCCCATAAAGATCGTCACGAGTGCATCGGCAAGGGATACCTTGGCAGTGAGGAATTTGGTGGAGGTATGCAGGTTATGCAGAATATTGTATCGAATGGCCACTTGCGTTCGCTGCCGTTTATTTTGGAGACTCCGAACGAACTTGCAGGTTATGCAGCTGAAATTAGACTATTAAGGTCATTGCAGCAGTAATGACTGTCACAAAGTAGAGTATTCCATTCACGTTATGGGTTTGTTTCAATCAGTTTTCTCATTGCAGATTCGTAATTCCGGGTGCATAATAGCCAACAGTTTTTGCAGACCTCTGAATCAAACGAGGTCACCGGAAGGAGACTGATTATGAAGCTGAAGAAGCTTGGCGCATTTGCCGCCACGGGTGCTATGGCGCTCGCCCTTGCTCTGACGGGCTGCGGTTCGTCCAACGCCACCTCTGGTTCTGATGCCGGTTCCAGCAGCTCTGACGACGCTAAGGTCGAGAAGGTCGACGGCTCCAAGGAGTACGCGCTCGTCAAGGACGGCACGCTGACCGTCGGCACCTCTGCCGAGTACGCGCCGTTTGAGTACAAGGATGACAACGGCGACTACCAGGGCTTTGACCTTGAGCTCATCAAGGCTATCGGTGACAAGCTGGGCCTGGATGTCGAGTACGTCAACAATGACTTTGACACGCTGGTTCCGGGTGTCGCTTCGGGCGCCAAGTACGACGTCTCCATCGCGGCTATCACCGACACGCCCGAGCGTGAGAAGGAAGTCACTTTCTCCGATTCCTACTACATGGACGATCAGGCTATCGTGACCAAGGTCGATAACACCGACATCACGGCCGACAACTACAGCGAGAAGCTCAACAACGCCGACGCTACCATCATCGTTCAGTCTGGCTCGACCGCCGAGTCTTTTGCCCAGGAGAACTTCCCCAAGGCCAAGATCGTCCCCTACAAGGACGCTACCGAGTGCTTCAGCGCCCTGCAGTCCGATAAGGGCGACGCCGTAGTCACCAACCGCTCCGTTGCCAGCCAGCTGACCGCCGAGCAGTTCAACACCTGCCAGACCATTAAGCAGATCAGCACCGGCGAGGAGTACGCCATCGCCATCAACCAGGGTAACACCAAGCTCAAGGAAGACATCAACCAGGCCATCAAGGACCTGACCGACGACGGTACCATTGACGCCCTCATGGCTAAGTACAACATCAAGTAAAATAGCTACTTGATTGCTCGCGGGCCCTTTCCGTTTTGGCGGAGAGGGCCTTTGCGCCTCTCTTGACGGAGAGTATTTCCGTCTCGTTTTGCCGGCAACTTCTACGATAGGAGCCACCTTGTCTCGACTGAACAAAGGGGCCGCGGAGCAGCGTTTTCCACTGCCCGCCTTGCTCCAAAAGCTAGCCTGCGCCATGGCCGTGGCGCTCGCGCTGGTGTGCGCAGGGGCATATGCGCCCACGACCGCCCAGGCGCTTGAGACCGCAAAGATTACCGCCCGACCCAACACTGGTTCGGGCAGCGCTGTGGTCGGCGGTACCGAGACGCGCATTACCTGGGAGGTCCAGGCCGATGCCGACGAGGAGCTGAGCGGTCTTTCGCTGACGTTTGTCGACGGCACGACGTTTGGTACCGATGACACGCGATTGACGATGCTCTCGGGCGAGGACCTCATGGATCGTACGCCCATGAAGCCCACGTGCAAGGCTGACGGCCAGACGCTCAAGATCGACTTTGGCGAGACGGCGCCTGCCGGCGGCTTTTTCCGTGTCGAGGTTTACGGCGTGACCTTCCCCGTCGAGGGCGGCGATGAGGCCTTTAGCGGCACCTGCACTTTGGCCGATGGCTCGACCAAGAAGATCTCCAAGATTCCGTCGGTGGAGATCAAGGGCGTGACGGCATTCGATAACTTCCTGGCCGATCTTAAGGAGCAGCCGTGGGTCGAGGCCTGGAACTCCAATATGTTCCTGCGCCTGTTCTTAAACCCAGTCATTTTGGTCCAAAGCCTGCCGATCGTCTTTAAGGGCTTCCTTATGTCGCTCTCGATCGTGCTTGTGGCGTTTCCGCTGGCAATTCCCTTTGGCTTTGCCTTGTCGCTCATGCGCATCTCCAAGTCGCGCATCCTGCGCTGCCTCGCCGGCATCTATGTGAATATCATCCGCGGTACGCCGGCGTTCCTGCAGATCTATATCGCGTTCTTCGGTCTGCCGTTGGCCGGCGTCAAGGTTGATGACTACGTGCTTGGCGTTATCGTCATGGCCATGAACTCGTCTGCGTACCTATGCGAGATCTTCCGTGCCGGTATTCAATCGATCCCCAAGGGCCAAAACGAGGCTGCGCGTTCGCTGGGCATGAACGCGTTCCAGACGCTGCTCTATGTCATGATTCCGCAGACGTTCCGTAATGTTTTGCCTACGCTGACCAGCGAGTTTATCTTGCTTTACAAGGATACGTCGCTGCTTGCCGCCGTGGGTGTGGTCGAGATCGTCATGAACGCCCGTACCATCGTGGCCACGACGGGCTCCATTACACCGTACGTGGTTGCCGCCCTGTTCTATCTGGTCATCACCCTGCCGCTCGCTCGCTTGGTGAGCGGTCTTGAGGCGAGGCTTTTGGGCACGGCCGAGACCAAGAAGAAGCGTCCCGCCAAGAGCGCCGGACAGGTTGTCGCGACGCCCGCCGATCACATCGCCGGTCTGTAAGGAGGTCCTATCATGAGCGAAACCAATAACTCGAACGAGGTCGTCGTCAGCATCAAGAACCTCCAGAAGGCCTTTGGGGACAACGTGGTCCTGCGCGATATCGATCTGGATGTGCACAAGGGTGAGGTCGTTGTGGTCTTGGGCCCCTCAGGCTCGGGCAAGTCGACGATGCTTCGCTGCATCAATCGCCTGGAGCATCCCACGAGCGGCTCGATTGTCGTCGAGGGCGTGGATGTGTGTGCCAAGGGCGTCGACCTCAACAAAGTGCGCACGCACCTGGGCATGGTGTTTCAGCAGTTCAACCTGTTCCCGCACCTGTCGGTCAAAAAGAACGTCATGCTTGCGCAGCAAAAGGTGCTCAAGCGCAGCAAGGAAGAGGCCGAGAAGATCGCCGTCGAGGAGCTGACCAAGGTCGGCCTGGCCGAGCGCATCGACTTTATGCCGAGCCAGCTCTCGGGCGGCCAGCAGCAGCGCGTGGCCATCGCCCGCGCCCTGTCGATGAACCCGCACGTGATGCTCTTTGACGAGGCCACCTCGGCGCTCGACCCTGAGCTCGTGCGCGACGTTCTGGGCGTCATGCGCGACCTGGCGCACGACGGTATGACCATGATCGTCGTGACGCACGAGATGGGCTTTGCCCGCGATGTCGCCGACCGCGTCGTCTTTATGGACGGCGGCGTCATTGTGGAAGAGGGTACGCCGAGCGAGGTCTTCGACCACCCCAAGAGCGAGCGCACCAAGGCGTTCTTGGGCAATATCTCGTAGCCGCTTTATATGACTGACATAGCAGAAAACGGGAGCCGGATGTGATCCGGCTCCCGTTTTTGTTGGGACGCGAATGTGTTTTGTTGCAATGCGCGTTGCGGGCGGAGCTCATTGCCGCTAGGCGAGCTCGGCTCCAAGGGCGCGGCAGGCCGCTTCGCTCTCATCATCGGGGGCGTCGTAGCAGATGACGGAATCGACGACGTTGACGCCCTCCTCGTCGGCGTCCGCCTTCCAGTTGTCCATCCATTCGCCCTCGGCCCACGAATAAGAGCCAAAGAGGACGACCTTCTTGTCGCCGAGGGTCTCCTTGACCTCATCCCACATGGGCTGGAACTCATCATATTCAAGCTCCTCGGAACCCATGGCGGGGCAGCCGAAGGCGATAGCGTCATAGCCAGCGGCCTTGTCTGCGGAGAAGTCGGCGCAGGAGATGACCTCTGCCTCGGCGCCGGCATCGGTTGCACCTTCGGCAACGAGGTTTGCCATGGCCTCGGTGTTGCCCGTGCCGCTCCAGTAGACGACGGCGATCTTGCTCATGTTGAGTCCTTTCAGTTGTGCGGCAGGTTGCCACGGCTTCTATGTTCTATCGGGTTGCCTGGGCAAGTTGCGCCAAGCTGTAGCCCTGCTGATAGACAAAGGTGAAGTATTGGGTGCAGGCGCGGTAGGCATCAAACGTCGCAAGTGCCTGCTCGACATTTGCGTAGACCTTCCAGGCCCCAAAGACCTTATAGTTCTCGCCGCGCTGGACGATAAACTCGTGCACGTCGTCGTAGGGATATCCTAGGAAGTAGCCTATTTCGTGCGGAAACTCGCAGGTGCAGTCGTTGCTGCAGCTAGCTTGCTGGGGTAGTGCGCATCGAGTCTGGCTACAGGCGCATTCCGCGACGTTATTACTCGCGAGCGTGATGCGTGATGCCAAATGCACAAGGCATGTCGAAAGGTCTCTCGTGTCGTAGCCTTCCGAGGCGAGCGCCGTTTTGGCGCGAGGGTCCGCGAAATAGGTGGTGAGGCTTTTGGCTCGGTACACGTACACGAGCGCTCCGCAGGGCCGCCAGACCAAAACACTCAGGTGGATGCCAAGCGGGTCAAGCTCGCGGTTGCACTGGGCGATAACGTTGAGCAGGCGTGCTCGGCGTTCTGCGATGGTTTCTGTTGCGGTCGAGCCGTCCCCGTGGGCGTAGGTGCCTGGATAGGTAAAGAGCGATGCCGGCTTGATGCCCGCGAGCGTGGGGGAGCAGTTGCGCACGACTGCTGCCTGAAACGTTGGGATGTCTATGGTTCGAGTCACGTCGCTCCTTACGGATCTAAACTGTTAGCCTAGGAAAACTTATACACGAAAGTAAGCCATGGTCAACAAAAAAGTTTGAAGAGGAAAACTAATTGACCGAACGGACATGATTTTGGGTTAAGATGGGGACACCCCATGGGGGTATCTAGATAGTGCTACTGAAAGGGGAACGCATGAGTGACTTGCTCAACCCTGCGAATCTCATCGTGCTGACCGTCATTGCCGTCGGCATGTTTTTTGGACTGCGTCGCATTGCCGCTTCGACACACGGGAAGAGTTGCTGCAGCGATGGTGCGAGCGGCAAGAAGGCCAAAAAGGTTGTGGTGGCAGACACCGACGAGTCCCACTACCCCTATCGTGAGGAACTCCTTATCGGCGGCATGAGTTGCGACGGCTGCGCCCGGAATGTGACGAATGCCCTCAATGCGCTTGATGGCGTGTGGGCTACGGTAACGTACGCGGACCACACGGCACGCGTGCGCTCGAAGCGCCCGGTTGATCGCGACACACTCGAGACGGCAGTGAGGGGTGCGGGCTATTACGTTATGAAAATGTAGGCGTTGCCCTCTCCGGTGGGTACCAGCCTCCTGCCCATTGTGACTATCGGCATCCAAAAATTTGCGCAAAAATAACCTTTAGATGCGGCAAAAGTGGAGTTTGGTGACGGTTTGCGCGGAATTCGCTACCAATCGAGCATCTATGAACCCGTCCAAAAAATTACAGGTGTATATTTATACACTGATTATTGCTGTGCTCAGATTGCAATTAACCGTGGACAGAAATGAAGAATGCTAAAACTGGGCTTTAGGACAGGGGAGGCTATAACCTTATGAGACGAGTGGGAACACTTGGCTTGGTGGCAGCGCTTGCCGCTATCTTGGTATCGCCGCTGCCGGCGCACGCCGAAGACGCATCGGGTGCCGTTACCTACAATGCGGGAAATGGGTATTCCTTTGAGAAGCTCTCGCATCCTACGGTAGGAACGTCGCAGCCGGATGGCATCGTCGACTACCAGGGTAACGGTGCCGTTGCCGTTCCGGGCGCCGATGGTAATACGGCCAACAACGAAGGCGATCGCGGCCAGAGCTACACTTGGGCGGCTGCGAGCTATGGTGACTGGCTTTATGTGGGCACCTGCTATGCGGCGATGGGCAACACGCTGACGCTCATGAACAGCACGCTGGGCGATTCCTTTGATGTCGAAACCATGCGCCTGACGCTGGAGGCCATGTTTAACGGTACCTTCTTCTATGGACAGCAGAAGGAGGACGGCACGGCCGACAAGGACAGCGGCGGCATCTTGGTCAAGATCAATACCAAGACCGGTGAGACCAAGCTGCTACTCTCTGAATCGCTCAACGGCGTCGCTCCTTTGTTCCGCAATGCCGTGAGCTATAAGGGTAAGCTCTATTTCTGCGGCAGCGTCAGGACCAATGACGGCAAAGGCGGCCTGCCTGCTGTATACGAGATCGATCCTAAGACGGATGAGTACAAAGTTGTCTATCAGGGCCTTTCGAGCATGCAGGATTACGGTGCTGCCTACAAGCAGGGCATTTCTACCGGTATCCGCGGCATGTGCGTCCATGATGGCCAGCTCGTCATCAGTAATGTGGGTAAAGACGCGAACGGTAATTTTGTGTCGACAATCCTGACGTCGTCTGACCCCTCGAAGGGCCAGGACAGCTTCACCGAGATTGCCAACTCGGAGACGCTGTTTGGCTATCCGGCGATTCGCTATCAGGACAGCATCTACGGCGGCGCCATTTGGGATATGGTCTCGTACAATGGCCATCTCTATGCGACCATCTGCACCGGTACGCCCGAGAACGCTCCCGATGATAATTCCATGCAGTCGTTTGCCATGGTCCGTGGCGACAAGAATGCCGACGGCAGTTATTCGTGGACTCCCATTGTCGGCGATCAGAAGACGGACGGTGCAAAGTACTGCTTTGGCATCGATCCTGCCCGTACCCGTTCTGGCGCTGCCAACCTCATCGTCTACAACGACTACCTCTATATCGGTGAATACAACGACGAGGAGATTGCCCTCGAGCGCATCCTGTTCAACAAATCCAACACCGAAGAGGGCGGCAAGAGCAGCATGGGTGGCGTTGACTGCTCGTTTGTGAATGCCAATCTTGAGCAGTCGGTTAACATCTATCGCATGGACAAGGACGAGAACATGGAGCTCGTCGTTGGCGATCGCACCGACATGTTCCCCGAGGGCGGTATTTCCGGCCTGACTTCGGGCTTTGGCCGAAACGAGAACCAGTACATTTGGCGCATGCAGAAGTTCGACGGCAAGCTGTATATCGGTACCTTTGATACCGCGAGCCTGCTTGAGCCGATCGGCCAGTTCTCCAATGGCGACATTATCGATATGACGCCCGAGGAGTGGGACTCTCAGGTTCAGCGCCTTAGGGACCTGCTCAATCACCTGCTCGACAAGAAATCGCCTGACGACCCCATCGTTCCCGTGAACACGCTTGCGGACGATGATTCAAACGAGGCCGTCGAGGTCGATGATTCGAACGAAGCTGCTGAGGTTGATGATTCAAACAAGGCCGTCGATGTCGATGACGAGAAGACCGAGGTTGCTAAGGGCTTTGGCGATCTGAGCGATGCGCTGGAGGATGCCGCGGGCGGTCTTTGCGATCAGGCCGCGACGATGTCCCAGGACTTTGAGGACGACGCCGCTTATGTCCAGAAGATCGATGGCGAGATCGCGTACTTCAAGTCCTTTGCCGACCAGTATCAGGACATGCTCGATAGCTATGAGAGCCTTAAGCAGCAGTACGAGGATGCCTATGGCACCGAGCTGCCGAGCGATATTCAGGATGCGCTCGATAAGCTGCTGAGCGAGGAGAACCTCAAGAAGTTGCAGAGTGTCCTTACGTGCATGTGTTACCTGCGCGATGCCGAGCGCGGCTTTGATATGTATGTGACCGAGGACGGCGTGAACTTTACGACGCTGACGACCAATGGCTTTAACGATCCGTATAACCATGGTCTGCGCACCTTTGCGGTGACCAACCAGGGTCTGTGCCTTGGTACCGCCAACCCGTTCTATGGTTGCCAGGTCTGGATCCAGCGCAAGGAGAATTCGGAGAATCCGGTTGATCCCGGTACTCCGGATCCGACGGAACCCACCGATCCTTCGCAGCCGGGTGGCGGCGATCAGCCTGGCGGCAGCCAGACGGGTGGCAACGACCAGTCGAGCAGCACCACGACCACCGTCACGACGACCGCTAAGAAGACTCCGAAGGACGGCTCGCTGCCTCGCGCTGGCGACTCGACCCTCACGCTGGTCTTGGGATTGCTGGTTGCAGCTGCCGCAGTGCTTGGCATTGCTCTCGTCTTGCGCAAGCGTTCTCGTCGCTAGGCTCGTCCGCGTAGCTCAATGTCCTGGATATCGTCGAATTTGATGGCGATATCCCTGAGTTTGAGCAGCTTGAATGCGGGTAACGCTTCGTCGAGAATGCCCGTGCGGCTACGATAGCCGTACGTATCGTAATAGGTGACGCGCACCAAGTCGCCGCGTTTGAGGCCCTCGAGCTTTTGCGAAAGCTCGAGGGCTTTTTCTTCCGTGAGCTCACGTTTTTGCTCGACGGTGATTTCCTGCTTGCGCACGAGTTCGTAGTATCCCGTGAGGGCGGCAAAGGGCATAAACTGTGCGGCGCGGTTGGCGCGCACGGCACCGTTGGCAGTGAGGTTGGGGTCGGCTGCGCGGCGTCTGCCCTCGGGGTCCGCCAGGCGCTCGAAGGCGGTCGGCGGGCGCATGGGCTGTTGTTTGGGTTTAGGCACGGTGTCCTCCAACTTGATCGTTGCGCTCGCGCGCGGTGGCGCCGGCGGTAAAGCTTAATCCCTTGACGAGCGCGTTCTTGCCGTACTTGCCTTTCACGGCCAGGACGGCGCGCGCCAGGTCGCGCTCGCGCTCATCGGTCTCGATATCGCTGAACAGATCGATGGTGGCAAATTCCTCGGGCACAAGATTGCTAAAGCCCAGGTTGATGCGCTTGACCGGTCGTTTGGGATCGACAGTCTGCGCCCAGAGCTCATCGAAATAGCCCATGATCTTCTTAAACGAATTGGTACGCTCGGGCAGCTTGCGCGAGGCGTTGGAGTGCGCAAAGAGCGCGGCATAGCCACCACGCGGTTTGCCACCATGCTCTCCCACAAAGATGCCATCGATTGCCTGCGCTTCGCGCACCAGGCGGCGCCGTTCGTCATCGCGCTGGACGGGCTTGGGAGCACGGGGCGCGAGCTCGGGGCCGGCGGTTGCGGTGGGTTCGATACTCGACGTACTCGAGCGCAGGTGTCCGCATCCGTCCACATATTGTGCAGTACCGCTGGCATCAAGCCTGCGTATGTCGGCGCGCTCGCTCGCGTAGCCCACAAAGAGCGAGATGCTGTCGCAGACCACGTGCTTATCGATCAAGTCCAACACGGCGTTGTCGACCATCTCGCGCAAGACGGTGTAGGCCTGCTCGTAGGCATAGCCCTTCGAGAGCATCTGTCCTGTGGTGGTCGAAGTTGCTTGCGGGCGATAGGCTTGGATATCGGCGATGGTTGTCGGCTCGCGTCCGAAGGCGTGGTCGATGAGATACTCGGCATTGACGCCGAGCTCGTCGTAAAGCAGGTTTTCGTCGAGCGCCGCGACGCCCATCAGATCGTAGACGCCGTATTTTTCGAGTCGTGCTGCCACGCCGGGGCCGATGCCCCAGATATCGGTGATGGGACGATGGGGCCAGATTTCCTTGCGAAAGGTCTCATCGTCGAGTATGCCGATGCGGCTGGGTACGTGCTTGGCGGTGATATCGAGTGCAACTTTGGCCTGGAATAGGTTGGGGCCGATGCCGACCGTCGCCGTGATGCCGGTGCGCGCCAGGACCTCGTCGCGCAACATGCAGGCGAAGCCTTCCGCGTCGGTGTGATAGAGGTCCAGATAGGGTGTCACGTCGATAAAGCACTCGTCAATTGAGTAGACGTGAACGTCTTGCGGACTGACGTATTCCAGGTAGATACCGTAGATCTGCGCCGACACCTCCATGTAGTGCTGCATGCGCGGTACGGCCTTGATGTAGTCGATGCCGTCGGGAATCTCGAATAGGCGGCAGCGGTTGTGAATACCTAAGTCCTTCATGGCCTGCGTGATGGCGAGGCAGATGGTCGTGCGTCCGCGCGATTCGTCGGCAACGACTAGGTTGGTGGTGAGCGGATCGAGCCCACGGTCGACGCACTCGACGCTGGCATAAAACGTCTTGAGGTCGATGCAGATATAGGTGTGCTGCTCGTGCGCCATCCGTGTCCCTCCATCAAACACATGTTCTTATCGAATATCTGTTCGATAATACCCGCTCGTCCGGACATCGTCAAAACCTGTTCCTTTTTGCCAGGTATAGTCGTGCAACTGCATCGGGTTTTAACGCAGCTCTAAAGAGTGCGAAACAGCTCGGAAAACCTTGCTTCGTAGCATGAGCCTAACGATTGATACCGCCTATGCGCACGGAAGGGTTGTGGGAAAGATGGTCAATTATGGGTTTGGTATGCCGACGCGCTTGGTTGCGGATGGGGATGTGGCTCGCTGGTGCGGGCGATTGGTTGCCCACTACGCTGGCACCAAGGCACTGGTCGTGTTGGGCGGTGACAAGCATACGCGCGATGAGCTTGTCTCGGCGGCACTTGGTTCGCTCGCTCGAGCCCTACTCGAGCGTGTGCTTTTCCGCTGCGGCTCGTTTGAGGGCGACGGGGGAGACGAACTGGTCGACGAAGCCGTGGCCCTGGCGACCGACGAAGGCGTGGACTTTGTCCTGGCGATTGGCGATGCCGATGCTGCCGGCTTTGCGCGCGAACTCGCGCGTCGCATGGCGGCGCTCGATGCCGGCGAAGATGGTTTTGTCCCTTATGGATGCATTGTCTCGGAGGGCAAGGTGCCTGCCGTCGTGGGAGCCGGCGAGGTTCCCGTTTTTGCCATTATCGCTCCCGAACTGCTGGAGGGCATCGGGTCTCCTCTGCGTGAGTTGCTCGGTAGCGTGTGCGCCGCGGCCTAATACCTGCCAGGAAGGGGCAGGTTGTTTTTGGTTGGTAAAGCGTTTGACCTGCCAAAATAAACCTGTCCCTTTTTGGTCGGTCGCCGTTTGGGGGCGGATTGGCAACGCTCGCTGATTACGGTCTTGACCTGCGCTAGAATAAGGTTATCTGATTATCCGGGCGCATGGAGATATGCGCCCGTATGTTGAGGAGGACTTTATGGCAACTGTTGCCGCACCTATCGACGCTACGTCGACCGCCGCTTGGAAGGCGCTCGAGGCCCATCAGGAGAAGCTCGAGGCCGAGGGTATCGACCTTAAGGCATGGTTCGCTGCCGATGCAGAGCGCGTGAACAAGCTGAGCTTTGACGCCGGCGACCTGCACTTCGACCTGTCCAAGAACCTGGTGACCGATGAGACCGTCAAGCTGCTGTGCGATCTTGCCCGCGAGGTGAAGCTCGAGGAGCGCCGCGACGCCATGTTCTCCGGCGAGCACATCAACACCACCGAGGACCGCGCTGTTCTGCACACCGCACTGCGCCGTCCGGCAAGCGAGAAGGGCCAGCTCATCGTTGACGGCCAGGATGTCGTCGCCGACGTGCACGAGGTGCTCGATCGCATGTATGCCTTCGCCGAGCGCGTGCGCTCCGGTGAGTGGAAGGGCGTAACCGGTAAGAAGATCGAGCACCTGGTGTCCATCGGCATCGGTGGCTCCGATCTGGGCCCGGTCATGGCCTACGAGGCTCTGCGTCCCTACGCCGACGCCGGTATCGACTGCCGCTACATCTCCAACATCGACCCCAACGATCAGGCCGAGAAGCTCCGCGGCCTCGATCCCGAGACCACGCTCGTGATTATCGTCTCCAAGACCTTCACCACGCTCGAGACCCTCACCAACGCTCGCGAGGTCAAGACCTGGATGCTCGAGCAGCTCAAGGCTCAGGGCGCCATCGACGGCTCCGATGAGCAGAACGCCGAGGCCGTGGCAAAGCACTTCGTCGCCGTCTCCACCGCACTCGAGAAGGTCGAGGCCTTCGGTATCGACCCCGCCAACGCCTTCGGTTTCTGGAACTGGGTCGGTGGCCGCTATTCCGTTGACTCCGCCGTGGGCCTGTCGCTGATCGTCGTGCTCGGCCCCGAGCGCTTCCAGCAGTTCCTCGAGGGCTTCCACGCCATCGACGAGTACTTCTGCAACACGCCGCTCGAGAACAACGCCGTCGCGCTGATGGGTCTGCTCAACGTCTGGTACGTCAACTTCTTCTGTTCCAAGAGCCACGCCGTGCTTCCGTATTGCCAGTACCTGCACCGTTTCCCGGCCTACCTGCAGCAGCTCACCATGGAGTCCAACGGCAAGCATGTCCGCTGGGACGGCAGCGCCGTGACCTCCGACACCGGTGAGATCTTCTGGGGCGAGCCCGGCACCAACGGCCAGCATGCCTTCTACCAGCTGCTGCACCAGGGCACCGTGGTGGTTCCGGCCGATTTCATCGCTTTCGCCAATACCGCCAACCCTGCGACCGATAGCGGTCAGGACGTGCACGAGCTGTTCCTGGGCAACTTCCTGGCCCAGACCAAGGCGCTCGCCTTTGGCAAGACGGCCGACGAGGTTCGCGCCGAGGGCACGCCCGAGCAGATCGTCCCGGCCCGTTGCTTTGAGGGCAACCGCCCGACGACCTCGATCTTCGGCGACACGCTGACCCCGTTTGCGCTCGGCGAGCTCATCGCCCTGTACGAGCACATCGTATTTGTCGAGGGCACGGTCTGGGGCATCGACTCCTACGACCAGTGGGGCGTCGAGCTGGGCAAGCAGCTTGCCAAGCAGATCACCCCTGCCTTCCACGATGACGCCGCCAAGGCCGAACAGGACGCTTCGACCCAGGCGCTCATCGAGTTCTATCGCGCGCATCGCAAGTAGTCGCTGCTGTTAACGCGTCGCGCCTTATAGTCAGGGGCCCGTATCCTATCGGATGCGGGCCCCTTTGCTTTGCCGTGGTCCCGGGGCGCACGGCCTTTGTGGAACATCGCCGGGGCGCCGCGCGCTGCGAGAACCCTGCGCCTAGATCTCGGTCTCCGCATGGCCTCGCTGCGCCTCGGACAGCTCCCCGTAGAGCGGATGGTCTTCGAGCCTAAAGCGCTCGACCTGTTCGGGAGTGCGACCGCGTACAAAGAGCCACGAGCGATCGATTGGCGTCGCCATGAGCGTGCTGGGCAGCGCGTCGGCGCGGTCGGAAAACACCCGGGCACTCTCGGGATCCTGGAACGCCAGCACCAGATGCGTGTCGCAGTTGCCCATGATGGAGCGTGCGCGTGCCTCGCCATAGAGCGCATCGAGCTGGTTGGTCGACTGCAGCAGCAGCGTTGCCCAGATGTTGCGGCTTCGGATAATCGAGAGCACGTTGTCGATCTGGGGGATCTGCAGATTTGCGAAGTCATCGAGCATAAAGCGCACGGGCACGGGCAGGCTGCCGTCGGGCTGCCTATCGGCCTCACGAATGAGGCCCATAAACGCCTGCGAAATAAAGAGACCGGTCAGCGGATCGAGATTGCGGTCAATATCGCTCACGGTTACAAATAGGGCGCAGGGGGTGTGTCTCATGGAAGCGAAGTCCACCTGATGGCACTCACGATAGAGCTGTGCCGCACCGTCGAATCCCAGACACATGACCTTTTCGGCAAGGATGCCGACGATGCTCGCGTGCATGCGCTCGGCATTTTGCGTAATGGCGTAGCGCCGCCATAGCGAGAGGGCATAGCTTTGGGGGTCGATCGTGATCAGGTCGTCAAACAATCGACCCGTGGCACCGTCCTGCAGGTGCTCGATCAGCTTGATGACCGAGCTGATCGTCTGCTCGTCGGCGGGTAGCTGTTCGGTGACGTAGGCGATAAGACACGACAGCAGGTTTGCCGCCGCATGATCCCAAAAAGGCTGGTTGTTGTCCTCGATGGGGCAGATGGCCTTTGCCACCGAGAGGATGTCCTGCTGGTTGGGCCTGCCGTCCGCCTTGCGGCGAATGTGCCTCAGGGGGTTGTAGCCGCAGCGCTCGATGCCGGGCGCAAGGGCCGGGACGGTGTTGAGGTCGGCGAAGTTGAGACATTGCACGCGGTAGCCGTGGGCTGCCAGCACGGGTCCCACTTCGCGACAGAGCGTGCCTTTGGTGTCGAGCACGATGTAGCTTGCGTTCATTTGCAGTAGGTTGGGCTTGAGGACGTTTCGGGTCTTGCCGGCTCCCGAGGGGCCGATCACAAGTGCGTTGTTGTTGAGTCCCGTTTGGCGGGTGTCGCAGGAAAGCGTTCGATCCTTGGCGAGGATGGTGGACGATGCGGACTCAGATGCGGCGAGGCGGCTGGCGAGGTTAGACATGGGCGACCTCCTTGGTGGTCGAGAGGATTTCGTGGGCAAAGCCGAGCTCGACGGCGCGCTCGGCCGAAAGGTAGGTGTCTTTTGCAGTGAGGGACTGGATGCGCTTGGGCGTGAGGCCGCTGCGGTCCGAGAGGATTTGCGTGAGGGTCTTGCGGGTCTGCATGAGACGCCGGCTGGTTTCCTGCAGCGCAAGTGCCGAGCCGCCTGCCCCCTGGGGGATCAGCGGGTCGTGAATCATGAGCTCTGCATGGGGCGCCATACGGCGATCGTCGCCGCCCATAAAGATCACGGCGCCCATGGACGCGGCGAATTCCAGGCAGACGGTGCGGATGGGGCACGATGCGAGGCGCATGGCGTCATAGATTGCAAGACCCGATCGCACGCTTCCGCCGGCGCTGGCGACAAATATGGTGATGGGGCGGCTGGGGTCGGTGGCATCGAGCAGGCGGATCTGCTGGCATAGGTCGTGGGCCATCGGGGTTTCGATGTTTCCCATGACGGAGAGCTCGCGACGGGCGAGCATCTCATCGTAAATGCTGGTGAGCGTGATACCTCGGGCGGATTCACGCATGGTGAGAGGGCTGATGATGGGGGAATGATTGGTGTCCATGAGGACTCCTTTCTGTTGGTTGTGTTGTGGAATAGGATTGTTGCCCGCGGAGGGGCTGGCGGGCTACAGGGTTCGTCCGAGCCTGAGATCGAGCTCGGTTGTGGGGCAGGCTGCCTGTTCGTGCGGCTCGCAAGCGCCAAGGGCTCCAAAGCGATGGAGCGTTGCGGTGGGCGTGGTGTAGGCGAGCCGCAGCTGATGCTCGACAGGGGCACATCCGTCATTTTTGTAATGAGCCGCGTAGTACTGCGCGATGCTGGCGTTCATCTCGCTGCCATTGTGATGGCGCTCAAACTGGCGTCTGCAGGTCTCGATGATCTTTGCTACCGACTTGGGTGCCGTCGCGGGAACAAGGGCGAGATAGCCCTCAAATAGCTCGTTGATGCTCAGGAGGCACAGCAGGTCGATCAGCGTCCTTATGGCTGCTCCCCCGGCGGAAAAGTGCGCGGTCATGCGGTTATATCGGTCGCGGTCGACGATGGCCGCATGGGGTCTTGGAGTTTTCTGCCCCGTGGTCCCGGGCTTTTGCCGCGCCTGTGTATTGAGCTCGACGTTGCAGCGCTTGAGGCCGTCCAACGGAAGGAACAGTGCGGTGCGCAGGGTGTTCCGCTTGCTTTCGAGTTCATGACGCTCGTCGGGTTCCCATTCGAGCTTGAGTTTCGTGTCGAGCGCCGTAAGCATATGGGCTAGGCAGCCTACGGTAAGAACGTACGAATCGTTGTCGCGTTTTGGGGCATAGGGGTCTGTCAGCTTGCGAATGTCGGGGTCGCCCATGATCTTTGTGCAGCGCTTCAGCAGTTGAGGGTGGTCGGCCAAGATCGTCGCGAGCGGTAGCGACGCGTAGTTCTTGATGGTCGCGGCGGCAAAGGCGGCGTCATATTCGTTTGCATATGCTCGCTCAATGCGGGCATCCAGAATGCTTTTCTTATCGCCGTCTTCAGCGTGGTGGTTTGTCATAGCTTCTCCAATCGGTTGATGTTCGTGCTGTTTGTTGATGTGTTGGTTGTCGTGAGTGATGTGCTTGCCGTGGGTGATGTGCTGACGTTGGGGTGCTATGCGGTTTTCAATGAGCCCGTGAGGCAGTTGCTGTAGGGGCGGGATGGAACGGCCCATGCAAGGCGGAAGGCATCGTGCTCAAAATCGAGACAGCAATGCCCTGGGTGCCTCACATGTGGCAGTTACCTCATTAAGTTGTCATTGCGTTTGGGGTTGTACTTTGCCGATCTTCCTTCTCTTACACGCTAAAACTCAAACTTCATATGCTCGATCTACTTAAAACCGCAACGGCGGTCTTTTATCAACTTATATGTCGGAACGCGTCTTTGCAAGTACTTTTTTGCCTTTGTTTCAAATGGGGTGGTTTTGCAACCGTCATACGCGCGCTGTGCGAACGTGCCCCGGCTCGGATAAGATAGTGCGCGATAAAAACGATGCAAGGAGGCACATATGGCAATTAAAGCCATCGCAATGGATATCGACGGTACGCTCACCAACGACCAAAAGGTCATTAGCCCGCGTACGCGCGAGAAGCTGCTCGCGGCGCAGGAGTCGGGCATTAAGCTCATCTTGGCTTCGGGTCGTCCCGCATGGGGGCTGCACGCCTTGGCGCAGGAGCTCGACCTTCAAAACCATGACGGTCTGCTAGTTGCCTTTAATGGCGCGCATGTGGTCGACGCTCAGACCGATGAGGTCCTTTTTGACCAGGCCATGCCGGCTGACGAACTGCACCGTCTGATTGATCATCTGCGTAATTTTGACGTGATCCCTATGATTTCGCTCGGTCGCGATCTGCATGTCGAAGATTCGTACCGCTGCATGATTACGCTGCCGGATGGCTCGCAGAAAAACATCGTCAAATACGAGCGCGATGCGTGCGACCTTAAGATCCGCGAGGTCGAGAGCTTGCATGAGGTCGCTGATGCTTATCCCGTGGACAAGCTGCTGACGGCGGGCGACCCGGCCTACCTGCAGGCGCATTACGAGGAGATGTATGCGCCCTTTACCCAGACGCTTTCGGGCATGTTTACGGCCGACTGGTACTTTGAGTACACGGCGCCCGGTATCGACAAGGCCCGTGCGCTCGAGGGCGCCCTGCCCAAGCTCGGCATCGATGCCAGCGAGGTCGTATCGTTTGGCGACGGCCAGAACGACAAGTCCATGATTGAGTGGGCCGGCACCGGTGTTGCCATGGACAACGCCGTCGATGAGGTTAAGGCTGTAGCCCAGATGGTGACCGCCAATAACAACGAAGACGGCATTGCAGTGGCGCTGGATAAGCTACTGGGCTAGAATCGCCGATAATGCATGGTTCGGGCGTCCGCTTGCGGGCGCCCTTTTGTTAGGGAGGGTGCCGTGTCCGCATTTCCGTTCGACGCCGTGATCTTTGACATGGACGGCGTGATTGTCGATACCGAGTATTACTACCTGGGCGAGACCGCCGCGTTTGCCAAGGAGCTTGGGCTTAACCTGACTCAAGAGGAGTTGAACGGGCAGGTTGGTACCTCGCATCAGTTCTTCCTGCGTATGCTGGTCGATTGGTTTGAGCGCGCCGGTAAGGGGCATTTAACTGGCGAGGAAGCGTTGGCCCGTTGGGACGAATGGGCTCATAAGCGCCCGCGCGACTATCAGGCTTTGATTAACCCAGGCGCCGTGGATACGATTCGAGAGCTGCCGCGCCGCGGCGTTCGCGTGGCGCTTGCCAGCTCGTCTCCCATGGATAGCATCGAGGAAGTGCTCAACGCATGCGGGCTGTCGGATGCCTTTGAGTATGTGGTGAGCGGCGAGCAGTTTAAGGAGAGCAAGCCCGAGCCCGACATCTACCTGCATGCGCTGGACCTGCTGGGGCTGCCCGCGAATCGCTGCTGCTGCGTCGAGGATTCGGTGCCTGGCATCACCGCTGGCAAGCGAGCCGGCCTGACAGTCATTGCCAAGCGCGAGGAGCGCTTTGGCTTTAGCCAGGATGCCGCAGACAAGATTATCGACCAGCTACCGGAGCTGCTCACGCTTTCTTAGGAGTGCGGTAGTTACGCGTTTTTCGGGTCTGATGAGTAAATAGCCAACATTTTGGTGCGACACCTAGCATACTTTATGCTAATGCGGGCTCAGGGGCTTGTTGAATGCCCCTGAGCCCGCTTTAGACTTAATTGTGCTGGGAGAGGGTATATGCCACCGACTGAAGGGCTAACTGACGGTAAAGCAGCGATTCCGCTGTACCAACAGGTTATCGATATCATTAAAAACGAAATCAACTCCGGCGCCTACAAGGCAGGGGCGCGGATACCCAACGAATTCGAATTGGCTGAGAGCTATAAAGTTGGTCGCGTTACCGTGCGACGCGCTATTGAGGAGCTCGTCCAGCAGGGCTATCTAACGAAGCGACAGGGGAAAGGCACGTTCGTCAATGCCCCCAAGCTCAAGCGCAAGATTCGCCAGAAGGATGACGTTCAGAGTTTTTCGGACGCATGCCGCGTTAACGGAATGGAGCCGGGGGCGTGTGTCATTTCGAGAAAGATACTGCCGGCGGATTCCACCGAAGCACAGTTCTTTGGTGTTCCCGTTGGAACTGACTTGATTTGCGTTGAGCGCGTGCGCACTGCCGATGGCGTCCCTGTCATGCTCGAGAACAACATATATGTTTACGAGGACAACGCCTATCTATCAACGGCACCTCTATCTAACCAATCCATTTTTGAGTTCGTGCGCAACCGGACGGGCCGCACGCCCGCGTTTACCGACCCGTGCACGCTCGAGATCGCGTGCGCGTCGCCCGAGGTCGCTCGACTGTTGGCAGTTCCCGTTGGCGAGCCCTTGTTTTATATGGAAGCCTTCTTTTTCGATGAGCAGCGGCGGCCGTTTATCATCGGTCGTCAGCGGATCGTTGGGTCTCGCTACGTTTTTGACATCTAGGACATTGCGAATGGAAGCGCCCGGTGGATCATCTCACCGGGCGCTTCCATACCGTTCACGGCGCAAACGCAACCGTTCAACCGCGTTGCGGCAATCAGTTTGAAATTATCTTGATGAAGGAAAAAGCTGCTGGTAATCTATGGGACGTCATAGAACGTTTGCATTGTGCAAACGTTGAAGCGAGATGCGATGCAGTCTCGAGTTCTTTGGAGGTATCTATGTCAGATACGAAGGCGAAGAAGACAAACAGACGTTTTAAGTTCAAATTACCGCATGTCTATACGATCATGTTCTTGCTGATCGTTGTCTTTGCGGTCCTGACTTGGATCGTTCCCTCTGGTCAGTATCAGCGCAAGACGATTTCGACAGCGGCGGGCGAGCGTGAAGTCGCCGTTGCTGGAACCTATGAACAGGTCGATAAGAACTACACCGATTCCGAGACCGGCGAGACCATCAATCTGGGCCAGGATATCTTCGCGGTCCTGCAAGCGCCCACCAAGGGTATCCAAGAGGCTGCCGACGTCGTTGCATTCGTCTTATTGATTGGCGGATCGTTCGCAATCATCACCAAGACCAACGCTTTGAATGCCGGCATGAGCCGTGTGATTAAAAAGCTTAAGAACAAGGACATCCTCATCATCCCCATCACGATGACATTGCTGTCCATTTGCGGCACTACGTTTGGTATGTCTGAGGAAGCCCTGCCGTTCTATGCCATCTTCATTCCCATCATGATGGGTATCGGTTATGACTCGATGACGGCATTCATCATCTGCTTCCTTGGTCCTAACCTGGGATATTGTGCTTCGACCATCGACCCGTTTAATGTTTTGATCGCCCAAGGCATCATTGGCATCGAGGGTAATCCGCAACTGTGGCTGCGCGCCGTTTCTTGGGTCATCTTCACTGCCGTCGGTATCGCATGGGCCATGCGCTACGCCATGCGCGTCAAGAAAAACCCCGAGTCGTCCATTGTGTACGAGGACGATAAGCTCAAGCGTATTGAGTTTTCCGTGACCGATGCCTCCATCGAGGAAGAGTTCACTATCCGTCAGAAGCTCGTGCTTATCGATTTTGCTTGCGGTATGGGCATTATCGTCTGGGGCCTTGTTACCCAGGGCTGGTACATGAATGAGATTTCCGCCGTGTTCCTTGGCATGGGCTTGCTTGCCGGTATCCTGGGCGGTCTTGACCAGCAGACGATCGCAGAGGAGTTCGTTAAGGGTCTCGCCGACTTTGCGTACGCTGCCATCGTTATCGGTATCGCTCGCGGTATTCTGGTCATCGCCGAGGGCGGCATGATCATCGACACCATCCTCCAGGCGCTCGCTACCGCGCTCGCCGGTGCACCCGCCGCCGTCTACACCACGTTTATGTATATCGTCCTTGGCCTGCTCTCTTTGCTGGTTCCCTCGAGTTCTGGCCTGGCGGCGCTCACCATGCCCGTTATGGGCCCCCTGACCGAGCTCATGGGCCTCAATCCCGAGGCGGCCGTCACCGCGCTCCAGTTTGCCAACCAGACCATCAACACCATCAGCCCCGTAGCGGGCATGACGGTCGCCGGTCTTGCCGTGGCTAGGATTTCGTTTGGCCAATGGTGGAAGACCATTTGGAAGTTCTTCATTTTCATGGTCGTCTTTGGCGTGATTGTAACGGCAATCTCTGGCATGCTTCCGGTGTAGGTGGTTGTGATGTCTGATCGTTTGACGGTCCTGACGTCTAAGAGCGTCTTTACCGGTACGGGGGACCTGCCGTTTGAAGGTTTCGTAGCGGTCCGTGGCAATCGAATTGAGGCTGTCGGCACCAAGTGTGAGGTAGCTTCGTATTTGACCCAGGCGGACGAGGTAGTTGACCTGGGCGACCGCACTGTCATGCCTGGCCTGATCGATGTGCATACCTTCTATACAGGTTGGGCGCTGCGGACGTTGGGTTCTGATCTGTCCGGCATCGCTGATGCCAAAGAGGCTGTGTCGCTCTTGCGTGCGTGGAAAGAAGATCATCCGGATTGCGCGGCGGTTTTTGGCCACAACCTACCCGAAACGTTGGCATCGGATGTCGAGAACGCAAATACGGCAGCTGTGTTTGACGATTGTTTTGGCGATATCCCCGTCGTCTGCTTTACACCAGGAGCGGAGACCTGCGTTCTCAACGCTGCCGCCAGTGCGCGATACGGCTTTACACCCCAGGCGTGCTATGCCGAGAAGATCTGGCGCATGATGAGCGATTTCCTCGCGCTGCCCGAGGTGCGTGCCGGGTATTCGGACTACATGAGCATGCTTAACGAGCGCGGCGTTACCGCCATCAAGGAAATGGCGTTTGATGACTACTACGGCTTTGCCGACGAAATGGCTCGCCGTGAGGAATCTGGTGAGCTGACGGTTCGCGTCTCTATGATGTCGCAGCCGGTGGGCGCCGGTGCAAATCTGGCATATGCCCGCGAGGCGCGAGAGCGCTTCCGGGGACCGTTCGTTCGTTTTTCTGGCTTCAACCGTATGACCGATCGCGGCGTATGGGCGGGGCTTGCCGAGATGATAGACCCCTATGAGGACTCGGCCGATGCGGGCGCTGCCGGCAAGACGGTCGTCGAGGAGCCAGAGTGGGATCTGATTGAGAACGAGCTGCGTGCAATTGATGCTGACGGCTTCCGATATTCCTTGCATTGCCAGGGCGATGGCGCCGTTCGTCGCACCGTGGCGCTCTATGCCTCGCTGCCTCGAGACGAGCATGGACGGATGCTTCGTCGCCATGCGATTACCGATCTCGAGAACTCTGACCCGACCGATCTTGTCAAGTTTGGCAAGTTAGGTGGAATTTGCGAGGTCTATCCGCAGATTCTGACGCTGGACCGGCGCGAGGATTGCCTGTCGATGATGCGTCGACAAATTGGCGAGACGCGACTTTTGCACAGCTGGAATCGCCGCGGCATGGAAGATTCCGGATGCACAGTGTGCTGTGGCACGGATTTGCCGCTGTTGATTCCGAGCTTGGGCGAGTCAATCTACAGTGCGTGCGGCGGATACTTCGACGACGGACTGCCCGTGAATGAGGTCAACACGCTGACGCTTGTCGAGCTCTTGTGCGCTTGGACTGCCGGGGGCGCGTACGACCTGATGCGCGAAGACGAGCTGGGTACGCTTGAGGTTGGCAAGCTTGCCGATATCTGCGTGCTCGATCGGGATGTGTTCGACCTCGATTATCGCGACGCACGTGATCTTGCGGTTGACATGACGATGTCGGACGGACAAATCGTGTTCGATCGAAATAAGGAGGCATAAGATGCCTGAATCCAAACCGACGCTGCGCCGCGAGCAGATTGCGGGCATGAATATCCACTACATCATGTGGTCGCTCGATTACTTCCTTGATGTGCAGCAGCGCTTGGGCTTTGAGTCCATTGAGCTGTGGTGTGCGGAGCCGCATGTGACGCTCGACCACACGGGCTACTTTGAAGCTGAGGTCCTGGCGAAAAAGGCTGCAGACCGTGGGCTTAGGTATCGTACTCTGTGTCCCGAGAATGTTGTCTATCCTTGGCAGTACTGCGCACGCAAACCGCTGCATGAACAGCGCAGCTTGGCGTACTTTAAGCACGGCATTGAGCTTGCCGAGGTACTTGGGTGCGACCGCATGTCCATCAACTCGGGCTGGGGCGACTGGGACGAGGACCGCGAGGAAGCCTGGAAGCGCAGCCGCGAGCACTTGTCCATTCTGGCGGAGTATGCCGGCGAGCACGGTCTGGTGCTTACGATGGAAAGCCTGCGTCCCGAGGAGAGCAACCTTGTGACGACGGTTTCCGATGCGAAGCGCATGATTGACGAGGTCGCGAGCCCGTACTTACAGCCCATGGTTGATACAACCGCGATGGGCGTTGCAGGCGAGACGCTCGAGGACTGGTTTGCCGCCTTTGGTGATGGGGCAATTCACGAGATGCACTTTATCGACGGTGACCCGTATGGCCATCTGGTGTGGGGCGATGGCAAGCACGATATGGACGCCTTCGTCGCCACGCTCAACGCCCATGGTTTCGACGGCATGCTGGGCCAGGAAATCACGGACGGTCGTTACTACGATGACCCGGCGGCGGCAGATGCCAAGAACATGGCCGCATTCGAGAAATATCTGATTGACTAAAACAACTATCGGCCACGCAGCCAACGTCATTGATTGCGGCCAAACAAGAAAGGAACTGGATATGAACGCACACGATCTGATCAAAGAGGCAATTGCCGAGAAGGGCAAGTTCGACAGTGTCTACTGGATTGCTTGCGGTGGCTCCATGATCGATTTGATCCCGGCTCATGAGCTTCTGCAGCGCGAGGCAACCACCTTCACTTCGTATATCTATACGGCTCGCGAGTTCGATATCATGCGCCCGCGCCGCTTGGGTGAGAAATCCCTGGTCATCGCTTGCAGCCACAGCGGCAACACCCCGGAGGTCGTCGAGGGCTGCGAGATTGCCCTTGCTGCCGGTGCTACGGTGATCGCCCAGACCGACAACGCTGGATCCAAGATCGACTCCGGCAAGTGGACCACGTGGGTCTACCCATGGGGCGAGGGCGTGCCGCAGGCCGAGGTTCCCGCTGGTATTTCGCTGTCGCTTGCGACAGAGCTGCTCGATCAGCAGGAGGGCTACGCCGATCTTGCCGATATGTATGCCGGTATCGCCGAGATGGATAAGATTCTTCCCCCGGCACGCGAGAAGGTAAATGCCGAGCTGGGCGATCGCTTTGCCAAGCTTTGCCAGGAGCACGAGTTCTTCTATATTCTGGGCAGCGGTCCCAACTTTAGCCAGACCTACGGTTTCGCTATCTGCTCTCTTATGGAGATGCAGTGGCAGCACTGCAGCTACATCCACTCCGCCGAGTACTTCCACGGCCCCTTCGAGGCTACTCAGGATGGCGTTTTTTACTTCCTGCAGATGGGCTCCAGCGAGTGCCGTGCTATGGACGAGCGCGCCCTGGCGTTCCTTAAGACGCATACCGATACGCTGATGGTGCTCGATGCCAAGGAGTACGGTATGGAAGCCGTGCCGGCGAGCGTCCGTGCCTATCTGGACCCGGTGCTGTTCTACGCCATGAACTGCGAGCTGCGTGCTGCACGCGGCAAGGTGTTTGATCACGATCCCGATTTCCGTCGCTATATGGGTGTTGTCGAGTACTAGAAGGGGCAAAGGCCATGGCATTTAACGTTAACGCGCTCGGATTTGGCGACAACGTCGTCGATCGCTACGAGCATATCCACACCATGTATCCCGGCGGCAATGCGGTGAACTTCGCCGTTTATGCCAAGAAATGCGGTGCCGCACGCTCCGCATACATGGGCATTTTTGGCAATGACGCCGCTGCCGAGCATGTCATTGCAAGCCTCGAGGATGAAGGTATCGAGCTTGACAAGTGCGAGCAGATGATTGGCGAGAACGGAGCGGCTCGCGTGACCGTCGTTGACGGTGACCGTGTCTTCCTCGGCTCCAACGAGGGCGGTATCCGTGGCGATGCGCGCTATGTCCTCGATCGCTTTGACCTTTCGTACATGAAGCAGTTCGATGTGGTTCATTCGGGCAACTATTGCTTTACCGAGCGCGAGCTGCCCAAGCTGAAGGCTGCGGGCGTCACGGTCTCTTTTGACTTTTCGGACGACTCCACCGACGAGTACTACGAGCAGATTGCGCCCTACGTCGATTTCGCTTTCTTTAGTGCGGCGGATGCCGCGAGTGAGGACGAGATTCGCGAGCGTCTGGCATGGGTGAAGGGCCTGGGTCCGCGTTTTGTGTCGGCTACGGCGGGCGCCGAGGGCTGCATTGCTTACGACGGCGAGCGTTATTACCGCCAGCTGGCTAAACCGGTAACGGACATGAAGGACACCATGGGGGCGGGCGACTCGTTCCTCACCTCGTTTTTGATGTGCTATCTCGATTCCGCCAAGCGTGGTGAGGATGGCGCCGAGGCCATCGAGCGCGCGCTCGACTTTGCTGCCGGGTTTGCCTCGACCGTGTGCGGCATGGAAGGTTCTTGGGGCCACGGAGCACCAATCGTCGAATAGCCGAGCTGTCCCGGGGAGCTGTATTGGTGCCTTCCCGTGACTCGGTGGTCAAAAAAAGCCAAATATGAGTACTGTGACTAATTTAGTCGCAGCAAAATCGACCCCTTCAGACGTGATTTGAGCGTTTGGAGGGGTCTAAGATTGCGAAAATGCAGGATGGGTGACTGTAAAAGTGTTAGTTAATGGACAATCGTAGATTATTCTGGTGGTCGGAAAGCTCAGAGTAATGTATCCATTTCGCTAGCAGTACTCATATTTGACGTTTTTTGACCACAGGGGTTAGCGAAGGCTAAAAACAGAGTGCGCATTTGCTAAAACTGCCGACTCGATGCACTCTGCGTCGCGGTTTTTGAGTGAGGCGATGCGTTCTGAGGTCCATGTGAGCGATCTGATAAGCGACTGTGCGCTTGTTTCGGTGTTTGCCTCCGCCGGCGCATCGGTCTCGAGCAGTAAACGATCGAGTGGGATCTGTCGGGCGTATTCGCGACCGCGCTTGGTGGCGAGCATCCGCTCGTTCACGGAAAAATAACAGCCCGCATTACGCGCGCGGACGAGTTCGTCCGAAGTACCGCTAAACCAGTGGAAGATGATAGCGGGGGAGTCGGGGTTTGGGATGAGTAGTCCATGCGATTCGAGGACGTCCAGTACGGCTCCTGCCGAACGAACGTCGTGAATTGATATCACACGCCCGGTAAGAGGATGTTGCGCGAGAGCCTCGCAGAGCCGGTCAAGTGCCTGTGTTTGCAGCGGCTCGCTTCCGGCAAAGCGCGCAGAAAAGTCGAGTCCCACCTCGCCGATGTAGCGCTCTTGGGCTGCAACTTCGCAAAGCAGATTGATTTCGGCAGGACCGCAGCGACCGTCGGCAAGCCACCAGGGGTGAAGCCCAATGCCGGCGATGATGCTTGGTTGGCGATGGGCGCGCTCGTTTGCGGCCGAAAAGTCACGTGGATCGACGCCGCAATCAAATAGGCCCAAGCCCAGTGCCGTCGCCTCATCGGCAACGGCGTCCGGGTGAGCCATCAAATCAAGATGGCAGTGTGCATCAAATAACCGGGGCTCCATCTCGGCGCACTCCGCTAGTCCAGGCGTTGGCCGTCGGCGCGCACACGCTCGGTGCCGCGTCCACTGATCTGGCGGATAACCTCGCCGGCAATCATCTGACCCATGATGGGCGGCATAAAACTAGCGGTACCCAACTCGGTACGCTCGTGGATGTTGGACGGGTCGCGGGGTTGGGTCTTAACCGATTCCTCGCAGCTAAACAGCACGTGCAGACTCTTGATTCCGCGCTTCTTACATTCTTTGCGCATGATGCGGCTCATGGGGTCGCGTACCGTATCGAAAATGTCGGCAAAGCGGAGGCACTCGGGATGGAGCTTGTTGGCCCCGCCCATGGAGCTAACCAAACGAATGTCGTGGTCCTGAGCATATTTGGCAATGGTGAGCTTGGCCGAGATGGTGTCGATGGCGTCGACGACGTAGTCGAGCTTGCCGTCCGTCTGCTCCAAAACGCTCGCGAAGAACTCGTCGATGTTGTCGCTCAGCAGGTATTCGGTGCGTTTGATAACGGTGGCGGTGGGATTGATGTCGTGGATCATGGCTTCCATAACATCGACCTTGCGCTTGCCGATGGTGCTGTGAAAGGCGATAGCCTGGCGATTGATATTGCTGGGCGCGACGATGTCCTTGTCCAGAATGACGAAATGACCGATGCCGCCGCGGGCGAGTGCCTCGCAGCAGTTGGAGCCCACGCCTCCGCAGCCGAGCACTAGCACCGTAGCATCGGCGAGCTTATCGAGTGCCTCGCGGCCCATGATAATCTCGAGCTTGGTGTCGCGTGTCTCGATGGGAGTTACGGCTGTGGTTTCGGTCATAGATATCCTCCGATGGGGAAGCGAATCGTGTTTTAGCTATCGTCATTATAGGTAATCGCCCATAGGTTGCGATGGCGTTTGCTTTGATGTGGTTTGAAGCATTGCGATTAGATAGTTAGACAAACATCTAAATATCGAGTATAGTGTGCGCGTCATGAGAGATGATGAGAGGAGGTCTTATGCCGGGAGAGGGTTTTAAGGCGCTTGCCGATCCAACGCGACGGCGCATTTTGGAGTTGCTGCGCGAGGGCAATTGCACGGCGGGGGAGCTTGCCGAGCATTTCGATATCAGTAAGCCGTCGCTGAGCCATCACTTGGCGACGCTCAAAAACGCCGGGTTGGTGACCGACGAGCGCCATGGCCAAAACATCGTATACAGCTTAAACACCACCGTCATGCAGGACTTGATCGGTTGGTTTATGGGCTTTACAAACACGGAAGGTGATAAGGATGAATAACGAAAACAAGGGCATTCACGCCACGGGGGTATCGTCGCGCGTGTGGGCCATGCTTGTTGTGGTCTGCGCTATTAATGTTGTAGCGCACCTCATGGTGATGCCGAGCTTGCCTGCGCAGATTCCCACGCACTGGGGCGCGAACGGCGCCGTCGACGGTTGGGGTCCTAGCTGGATGGCCTCCGCGCTCGGCGTGCTGCCTCTGGCGCTTCTCGCAATGTTCTGCGTGGTGCCGCGCATCGACCCCAAAGGTGAGGCATATCGAACCTCGGGCAAGTTCTACCAGGGCTTCGTAATCGCCTTCACCTTGTTCATGTGCGCCATAAGCTGGCTGGGAGAGCTTACGGTCTGGGGCGTGGTGCCGGCGGTCGGTTCGGTTAACGTGCTGATTTCCGGTGTTGTCGGTTTGCTGTTCATCGGCGTAGGCAACTACTTGCCGCGTGTGAAGCAGAACTATACGCTCGGTATCAAGACACCCTGGGCGCTTGCCGATCCCGAGAACTGGCGCCGTACGCAGCGTTTTGGCGGCGCCTGCTTTATGGTGCTAGGTATTGGCCTGATTGTGATGGGCGTGGCAGGCAGCGTGCTTTCGAGTGAAGTCGTCGCCGCGGTGATTGCGGTTCTGGCGTTTGGTTCGGTTGGAGCCGTCTACGTCTACTCGTATCTGTTGTGGCGCAAATCGCAGCGAGCCGCTCGTTAAGGTTGCGGAAAACTAGCGTACGCAGTTCATAGTATGTTCCGGGGGACTTTTCCCAGGTAGTATTAGGGGGTGTGGGCAACCATGCCCCTTTTTATTAGAACGCGCGAACTGCCTCTCCGCTTTTTCCAAAACGGAGAGGGGGAGAAGATTTCCGCAGCTAGATAAGGAGAAATGACTGTGGCGGAGTTCATTTATCAGATGTATCAGGCTCGCAAGGCCCATGGCGACAAGGTGATCCTTGACGACGTGACCCTGAGCTTCTACCCCGGTGCCAAGATCGGCGTCGTGGGCCCCAACGGTATGGGCAAGTCGACCCTGCTCAAGATCATGGCCGGCATCGAGGAGGTCTCCAACGGCGATGCCAAGCTCACCCCCGGCTACACCGTGGGTATCCTGCAGCAGGAGCCGCCGCTCGACGACGACAAGACCGTCATCGAGAACGTGCGCATGGCATTTGGCGACATGATCGCCAAGGTCGATCGCTTCAACAAGATCGGCGAGGAGATGTGCGACCCGGATTGCGACATGGACGCCCTCATGGCCGAGATGGGAAAGCTCCAGGACGAGATCGACGCCGCCGACGGCTGGGATATCGATTCCAAGCTCGGCCAGGCCATGGACGCCCTGCAGCTGCCCGATTCCGACATGCCGGTCAACGTGCTCTCTGGCGGCGAGCGCCGTCGCGTGGCCCTGTGCAAGCTGCTGCTCGAAGCTCCCGACCTGCTGCTGCTCGACGAGCCCACGAACCACCTGGACGCCGAGTCGATCCTGTGGCTCGAGCACTTCCTGCACAACTACCAGGGCGCGGTGCTTGCCGTCACGCACGATCGCTACTTCCTGGATAACGTTGCCGAGTGGATCTGCGAGGTCGACCGCGGTCACCTTTATCCCTACAAGGGCAACTACTCCACGTATCTGGAGACCAAGGCCGCCCGTATCGAGGCGCAGGGCAACCGCGACGCCAAGCTCGCCAAGCGCATGGAGGCCGAGCTCGAGTGGGTACGCAGCTCGCCCAAGGCTCGCCAGGCAAAGAACAAGGCCCGTCTGGCTCGCTACGAGGAGATGGAGGCCGAGGCCCGCGCAAGCCAGAAGCTCGACTGGACCGACATCCGCATCCCTGTGGGCCCGCGTTTGGGCAACAAGGTGCTCGAGGCCCATCATCTGCACAAGGAGTTCGATGGCCGTGTGCTCATCGACAACCTTTCGTTCACCCTGCCGCGTAACGGCATCGTGGGCGTCATCGGCCCCAACGGTGTGGGCAAGACTACGCTCTTCAAGACCATCGTGGGCCTGGAGCCGCTGACTTCGGGCGAGCTCGAGGTGGGCGAGACCGTCAAGATCTCCTATGTCGATCAGAACCGTTCCGGCATCGACCCCGATAAGAACCTGTGGGAGGTCGTCTCGGATGGCCTGGACCACATGATGGTCGGTGAGACCGAGGTTCCGAGCCGTGCTTATGTGGCGAGCTTTGGCTTTAAAGGCCAGGACCAGCAGAAGCGCGCCGGCGTACTCTCCGGTGGCGAGCGCAACCGTCTGAACTTGGCGCTTACGCTCAAGCAGGGAGGCAACCTGCTGCTCCTCGACGAGCCCACGAACGACCTCGACGTCGAGACGCTGTCCTCGCTCGAAGCGGCGCTGCTTGAGTTCCCGGGCTGCTCGGTGGTCATTAGCCACGACCGTATGTTCTTGGACCGCGTCGCCACGCACATTCTGGCGTGGGAGGGCACCGACGAGAATCCGGGTAACTGGTATTGGTTTGAGGGCAACTTTGAGGCCTATCAGGCCAACCGTATCGAGCGCCTGGGCGAGGACGCAGCCCAGCCGCATCGTATTCACCGCAAGCTGACGCGCGACTAATTTGTTACGCGGTTTTACCAAACCGCGTAACTGCTCGACGCTGCGCGGGCCGCAAGCACCCCATCTTGCCGTTCAAACCGTCGCTCGCGTACCGAAGTACGCGTCGCTCCTCTTTCACGGCAACCTGGGGCACTTGCGGCCCGCTCGCTGTTGGTCACGAAACATCGATGAATGCTAATAAAAGCGGCTCAAATCCTGATTTGGATTTGAGCCGTTTGTCGTTACTGCTCGGGCTCTTCGACTTTGTCGATGGCCCAGGCGGCTCCGAGGCCGCCGGTGGTGTTGCGGCGGATGCGCACGGTGACTTCGCGGCGCTCGCCGGCCTGCGTGTAGCGCAGGGGGAAGCTTGCACGGTTTCGCGCGGCCTCGATGGTGCCGCGTTCGCGGGCGATCCAGTAGTACTCGCCGACGATGCCGAGCGTGTCGGCGCCGTAGGGGAGATAGGTGGACAGCTGGTGCAGAAGCGGGCCGGGGCAGAAGACTTCGGTTGCGAAATCGACGGGGAAGTCCTCGGTGATGGCAGACGCTGCAGGTGCGGGGGCCGGTACTGCAGCGGGTACCGAAGCCGGTGCCGGTGCGGGAATTTGGTCGCAAGCAGAGACGGGCACGGATTCGATGACGGGTGCGGGCTCCGGCGTTACTTCCGGCTTGATCTCGGAATCTGCGGGCTTTACGGTGACGGGCGCGTCTGCAACTGCGGTTTCAACCTCAACCTGCGTCGCGTTCTCATTCTCGACGCTCGACTTTGCCTCGATGGGCGTGGATGCCATGGTGGTGATGCCGGCGTTGGCGTTCTCGGGGTCATAGACGACCGTAAGCGAGATGGCGGGCTGCGGCGTCTCGGGCTCCGATGCCGCCTCGGTAGCGTCCTGTTCTGCGGGCTCTTCGGGCTGATCGTCCTCAGCCTCGTCGCCAAAGACATCGCTGTTTTGGAACGCAGGCGTCTCGGGTTGGTCGGCGGCTTCTTCGGTTGTCGACTTGGGAACCTCGTTGAGCTCCGCGGTGGCTTCCTGCTCGGATATGACTTCGTGATCGGTCGTGGCGGCGATTTCGGTTTCGGCTTCTGCCGTTACCTCAATAGCGACTTCGATCTCGGGCTCGGGCACAGCTTCAACTACGGGTTCGGGACGCTTAACGTGCTTGGGACGCACAGCCTTGAGGTCTTTCTCGCCGCGCTTTTTCTTTTTGTAGGACTGCTTGGCTCCCTTGGCTGTCTTGGGCTTGTCCTCGCCCTTGGCAAGGGCGGCATCCCAGGCCTCGTTGGCGATGACGGTGGCATACAGGCGGCCGCCTTTAAAGACAGTCAGCTTAATACAGTCGTCAAGCTCCTCGAGCAGCTCGCGCGTGGACTCAAAGCCCAGGTCATAAGCGGCCATGTCGCCGGCGGCGAGCGCCTCTTCGACCTGCGTCATAAACGTTTGCTTGCCGCACCCAATCGCGTCGCGCAGCAGGCGATACAGATAGATGTGGTTGCCCAACGATAGCGTGGGCGTAACTATTGTCTTGCTCATGGCAAATCTCCTCTTTACACACCAAAGCATCTTACCATCGCACGGGGCGTGCCACCTCGGCGCCCAAGGCAAACGGGCGCGACCGTTGCCGGTTCGCGCCCGTTATACAGGTCGGTTCTCTATGAGAGGCAAACGTGCTTAGTTGCCCGATGCCGTGCCTTGGCTCGAGCTGTCAGATGCCGTGCCGGACGCGGTTCCGCTCGAACTGTTGGTGTTGCTGTTGTCGGTAGATCCCGTACTCGATGTATTGCCGCCCGTCTGGTCGCCCGTGCTCGGCTGAGAGCCGTCAGTCGTTTGGCTTGAGTCGGTCGTGCCGGATTGCGTGCCGCTGTTGTTCGCAGAGGAATCGACGCCCTGCGATTGATCGGGGGTGTTCGAGGACGAGTCGGTGGATGCGGGGGTGCCTTGCGGGTCGTCCTGCTGGCTTTGCGATTGACCGGAGCTATCCGCGTCGTGCTCGGTCGTGCGCGACGAAAGGATTGGCTCGGGACGCTCGCCCAGGCCCTCACCGGCCGTAGTGATAAGGATGGCGCCAGCGCAGGCGATGACCGCGACGATGGCGATGGCGATCGAGAAGACGATGACCTTCTTTTGCGTCTGGCTGCGCTCTGCCGCCGCCTTGGCGCGCAGGCTGTTGGGGGCGACGCGAGCCGTGGTCGCGCGCCCCGCAACCTGGCGCATCTCCTGCGTAGTCGCGGCGCCGCCCAGGTGCTCCTCGGCATTAAGCTCAACGGGCTCATAGACGCCGGCGGGGTAGTCGACGGCGGTGTGCGTACCTTTGAGGGCTTCGGCACTGGCAGAGATAAAGTGGCGGTAGACCTGCGAGGACACAACCGTGATGACCGAGCTCACGGCGGCACCAATTACTGAACCGGCGATACCGATCTTGGAAGCAAGCGCGACGCTCGTGGCGGCGGCTGCGGCGCCGGCGATGATCTGGGGAATGGAAATGTCATCGAACAGGCCCTTTTTGGGCGCGATGGCCATGGTCTGTCCGATGGAATGGTTCTCGTGCACGCCGTTGTTGAGCGATGCCGGTGTCATGACGCGCGTGCGCGGCGCGTCGGTGTACTTGGTTGTCATACGGGGTCCTCCCGGTGTAAATCTGCTTCGTTTCATGTAGCCATCAGAGTACCCACCAGATGTGAATCGTACGTGACATTTAACAGATACCATCAACTCATCAATAGCTCACCAAGTTGGTGGGATGCGGTTGCACCCGGCGGTTGAACTACAATAGGGCTTGCTAATTGTTGTGAATGGCGTCTACGCACGGGAGCATTCTTATGAATCTTCACCTTTCTCAGTCTGATGGCTTTTTGCGTGTGGCGGCGGCGTCGCCGCGGATTCGCGTGGCCGATGCCGAGGGCAATGCCGAGGTTGCGCTGGCGGCTGTTCGCGAGGCTGCCGAGCGCGGCGTTCGCGCGCTGGTGCTGCCCGAGCTTAACCTGACCGGCTATACCGCGGCCGATCTGTTCCATAACCGCACATTACTGCATGCCTGCGAGACCGCACTGGCACATATTCTCGATGAAACCCGCGAGCTGCCGATTGTCTTTACCGTCGGTCTTCCCGTTGCAGTTGCCGAGAATATTTACAACTGTGCCGCCGTGTGCTGTGCGGGCGAGCTTTTGGGCCTCACGGCCAAGAAGTATCTGCCCAACTATGGCGAGTTCTACGAGCGCCGCTGGTTTGCTCCGGCGCCCGCAGATCCCGTGTGGGTCGAGTTTGCCGGTCAGGGTCCGGTTCCGCTGGGTTCGGGACTTGTCTACCGCTGCTGTGATGAGGGTGCCGAGGATATGGTGCTGGGCGTTGAGGTTTGCGAGGACCTGTGGGTACCGGCGCCGCCTTCGACCGAGATGGCGCTTGCCGGTGCGACGGTGATCCTCAATCCGTCGGCTTCGGACGAGATTATCGGTAAGGCGGATTACCGCCGCAGCCTCATTTCCAACCAGAGCGCGCGCCTGTATTGCGCCTATGCCTACGCGGACGCGAGCGAGGGCGAGTCCACGACCGACATGGTCTTTGCGGGCGAGAACCTCGTCTACGAAAACGGCTCCAAGCTCGCCGCGACCAAACTGCTTACCTGCGATATGGCCATCGCCGACGTTGACCTTGACCGCCTGGTTGCTGAGCGCCGTCGCTCGACGACATGGACGCGCGCGGACGATGCGCCGGAGGCCGTGACCGTCGAGTTCTCGTTTGAGGGCTCGCTCGCCGAAGAGCCTGTCCTGCGCGATGCGCTCGGCATAGACCGCGTTTTCCCGCGCGCGCCCTTTGTGCCGGTCGACCACGGCGACTTGGCCGAGCGCTGCGAGACGATCCTCGATCTGCAGACTGCGGGCCTCAAGACCCGCCTTGCCCACACGGGTACCAAGGCTGCGGTTATCGGCCTTTCGGGCGGCTTGGACTCCACGCTAGCGCTGCTTGTGACCGTGCGTGCCTTCGATGCACTGGGGCTGCCGCGCACTGGTATCACAGCCGTGTCCATGCCCGGCTTCGGCACGACGCATCGCACCAAGTCGAATGCCGAGTCGCTCGCTCGCGACCTGGGTGTGAGCTTCCGCGAGGTTTCGATCCACGCGGCTGTGGAGCAGCACTTCAAGGACATTGAGCATGATCCAGCTGTGCAGGACGTGACCTACGAGAACAGCCAGGCGCGCGAGCGTACGCAGATTCTGATGGATCTGGCCAACCAGGCTGGCGGTTTTGTCATTGGCACGGGCGACCTGTCGGAGCTGGCGCTCGGCTGGGCTACCTATAACGGCGACCACATGAGCATGTACGCCGTCAACGCGAGCGTGCCCAAGACGCTTGTGCGCCATCTGGTACGCTATGCCGCCGATGTCTTTGGCGGGCGCATTGCCGAGGTCTTGCTCGATATCCTCGATACGCCGGTGTCCCCCGAGCTTCTGCCGCCCACGGGCGACGGCGAGATTGCGCAGAAGACCGAGGATTTGGTGGGCCCGTACGAGTTGCACGACTACTTCCTCTACTACCTGCTGCGTTTTGGCTTTGAGCCGGGCAAGATCTACCGCATGGCTCTCAAGAGCTTCGAGGGCGTCTACGACGCCAAGACCGTCCACACGTGGCTACGTACGTTCTACCGTCGCTTCTTTGCCCAGCAGTTTAAGCGCAGCTGTCTGCCCGATGGTCCCAAGGTGGGCTCGGTGACGCTCAGCCCGCGCGGCGATTGGCGTATGCCGAGTGACGCTAGCTCGCGTCTGTGGCTTGCGCAGATCGACGCGCTCAATCCAGTTGACTAAGGTTGGCTAAATTGAACCAATACGGGGGTTGTAAGCGTTACACTTTTGCAATCTGATGGCCCGTATCGCGCGGCGCTCTTGTCGGAGCGCCGCGTTTTTCATATCGAAAGGTGGCACCATGCAGGCATCGCAGCGTCTCGACCGCTTTGGCGCGGAGGTCTTCGCCTCGCTCAACAACAAGCTTCTCGCGCTGAAGGCTCAGGGCAAGACCATTTACAACATGAGCGTGGGCACGCCCGACTTTAAGCCGTACGACCACGTGGTCGAGGCGCTCACGCAGGCGGCCCAAGATCCCGAGATGTGGAAGTATGCCCTGCGCGATCTGCCCGAGCTTAAGCAGGCCGTGTGCGATTACTACGAGCGCCGCTTTGGCGTTTCGGGCATTACGCCGTCTATGGTGCAGTCGTGCAACGGCACGCAGGAGGGCGTGGGCCATTTGGGCCTGGCCCTGCTCGATCCGGGTGATACCATTCTGGTTCCCGATCCGTGCTATCCGGTCTTTGAGGCGGGCGCCAAGATCGCCGACGCCAAGCTCGAGTACTATCCACTGGTCGCCGAGCACAATTACCTGCCCTATGTGGCGGGCATCGACCCCGAGGTCGCCGATCGTGCCAAGTATATGATCGTGTCGCTGCCTGCGAACCCGGTCGGCTCGGTGGGCACGCCCGAGGTCTACGAGGAGATTATCGCCTTTGCCCGCGAACATGATCTGTTGATCGTTCACGACAACGCATACTCCGACATCGTGTTCGACGGCGAGCCGGGCGGCAGCTTCTTGCAGTATCCCGGTGCGCTTGAGGTGGGCGTGGAGTTCTTCTCGCTCTCCAAGTCGTTTAACGTCACCGGTGCCCGCATCGGCTTTTTGGTCGGTCGCGAGGATGTGGTCTCGGCCTTTGCCAAGCTGCGCGGCCAGATCGACTTTGGCATGTTCTTCCCGATCCAGAAGGCCGCCATCGCCTGCCTGAACGGTCCGCGCGATGAGGTCGAGGCGCAGCGTCTGAAGTACCAGGAGCGCCGCGATGCCCTGTGCGACGGTCTTGAGGGCCTGGGCTGGGAGCGCCCCAACGCGCATGGCTCTATGTTTGTGTGGGCCAAGCTTCCCGGTGGCCGCACCGATTCCATGGCGTTTTGCGAGGAGCTCATGGAGAAGGCCGGCGTTGTGGTGACGCCGGGCGCGAGCTTTGGTCCTTCGGGTGAGGGGCACGTGCGCATGGCGCTGGTCTTGCCGCCCGACCAGATCGCTTTGGCTGTCGAGGCCATTCGCGAGGCGGGCCTGTATTAGAAAGCTATTTCGGCTCGTCAATAGCTCGAAACCGATTTCGTGCAGTTATTTTACGAATTCTGCAAACAATTTCGGTAAACGGTCGATTTTTGGCTGCGAATAGGAGCATAATCAAAGTCCCGATTGGATGTATTGGGATCACGGCAAGCCGCTCGGGTCGTTCCCGGGCGGCTTGTTTGTGGAGAGAGATGGGAGTTTCTAATGGTTAACGAGAAGAAGGTCGCTATTGTCGGGTGCGGTTTCGTCGGTTCGTCTTCGGCGTTCGCACTGATGCAGAGCGGTCTGTTCTCCGAGATGGTCCTCATCGACGTGGACAAGAACCGCGCCGAGGGTGAGGCCCTGGATATCGCGCACGGCATGACGTTTGCCGAGCCGATGAAGATCTACGCCGGCGATTATTCCGATGTCGCCGACGCCGCCATGATCGTCGTCACTGCTGGCGCTGCCCAGAAGCCCGGTGAGACCCGCCTGGACCTGGTCAACAAGAACGTCAGCATCTTTAAGTCCATTATCCCCGAGATTAAGAAGTCCGGCTTCGACGGCATTCTGCTCATCGTCTCCAACCCGGTCGATGTTCTGACCTACGCCGCCATCAAGATGTCCGGCCTGCCCGAGGGCCACGTCATCGGTTCCGGCACCGTGCTCGACACCGGTCGCCTGCAGCAGATGCTTGGTGCCCACGTCGAGGTTGACCCGCGCGATGTCCAGGCCTATGTCATGGGCGAGCACGGCGACTCCGAGTTTGTCGCTTGGTCCAGCGCTCAGGTTGCCGGTGTTCCGCTGAACACCTTCTGTGAGCTTCACGGCCACCTGGAGCATGAGGCTGCCGAGAAGCGCATCGCCGAGGACGTCAAGAACTCCGCCTACACCATCATCGAGAAGAAGCACGCCACCTACTATGGCGTCGCCATGGCCGTCAAGCGCATCTGCACCGCCGTTATGCGCGATGAGCAGACCGTTCTGCCCGTCTCTTCGCTCATGGTGGGCGAGTATGGCCTGTCCGATCTTGCCATCTCCATGCCGACCGTCGTTGGCCGCGACGGCGTTGTCTGCCGCGTCCCCGTGCCGCTGAACGATGACGAGCAGCATGAGCTCACCGTCTCTGCCAAGGCCCTCAAGGACATCATCGACAGCGTCGACTTCTCCTGCTAAATCAAGCTCGCTAGAGCGAAAAGCTACAATGAAGGCGTCCGGGTCCACACGGCCCGGGCGCCTTTTTGGTGCAAAGTAACCTGACTCCAATGCACCATAGTTGATGGGAGGGCCATGTCGGATTCGCCTAATTTTTTGACCTATGTCCAGACGGCGTTTGATTCCTTTGAGGAGCGGCCGTTCTGCGCGGTGGATAGCCTGGTCTTTGCGTGGTTGTCCTATTTGCGCTTGCCGGGTGATATGGCGGGGCTGGCGAACTGGCAGGGCCTAGACGTACGCGAACTGCTGCGTGCCGAGTGCTACCGGGACATGATTGACGACTTGTGGGACCCAGAGGGAAGCAGGGCCTTGTTGGAGGCCGTGGCAGCAAATCCCAGATACCGCGGCGTGCACGTTTGCGGCTATCGTGCCGTGAGCGATGTGGTGGCGACGGAGCAGTTTGCAGCCATGGCGTTCCGGTTTCCGGCGGGGTTTAGCTATCTTTCCTTCCGGGGGACCGACAGCACGATTGTGGGCTGGAAAGAGGACTTTAACATGGCGTTCCGGTGTCCTGTGCCGGCCCAGGAATCCGCGGCGCGTTATGTGGACGAGGCGGCGGATGCGATCGACGGGCCGCTTTTGTGCGGAGGTCATTCCAAGGGCGGAAACCTTGCGGTGTACGGTGCGGCGATGTGCTCCGATGTCGCCCGTGAGCGAATCGAACGGGCGTATTCCCATGATGGTCCTGGGTTCGTCGAGGAGTTTCTGAACGGCAACGCCTTTGCCGATCTTTCCGGTCGAATCGACAAGACGCTACCTCGGTCGTCGATCTTCGGCATGATGTTCGAGACACAAGAGGACTATGCCATCGTTGAGAGCACCGAGTTCAGCCTGCTGCAGCACAATCCCTTTAGCTGGGTGGTTGATGGTTGCGACTTCGTATACTGTGAGCGCCTGTCCGCCGGTGCTCGATACGTTGATGGCTCCATTCGCGAGATGCTGCTTGCAGTGTCGCCTAGCGAACGCGAGCGTTTTGTAGATGCGTTGTTCTCCGTGTTTGAGGCTACGGGTGCTGAGCGGTTTGCGGATATCGCTGGGAATCTGCGCGAGAGCCTGCCCGTGATGCTCCAGGCTGCGCAAGGCTTTGACGAGGATACACGACGCTTTGTCTCGCAGACCATCGTAGCAATCCTTAAATGCGCACTGCTGCCCAAACGACCTCAGATCGACATGCCCGCTGCCGGCAAGAGTTTGGCAGAACAGCTCGAGGCTTGGCAGTCCGAGCTCCTGCGCTAACCATTGGTGCAAGCAACCTGTCCCCGATGCACCAATCTTCGAAGCGCCTGGGGCGGGCTTGACCGCTATACTGGTTCGTGCCGAAATCGATCTAGAACGGAATGCCGTATATGAAAATCAATCACGCGATTCTGCATATCCTGGACTTTGACTCTGCCGTCAACGTCATGAGTCAGCGCGAGCTCGATATCGAGAGCCGTACCGTGCGCAACTTCGTGACCACGCATCTGCGCCGCGCGCGTACTTCGGCCGATAACAAGCGTGCCACGTTTGCCGAGAACTCCGCATTCGGCGGCGAGCTCAAGGGCTATTTCTTTGGTGAGCGTGAGTTCGTGGACCTGTCTCAGCAGATTGCGGAGTTCATCTCTTCCGAACTTACCAAGGCCGAGAAAGCCGAATCCACTGACGTGCTTGTGGCGGACTTTGATGACGATGAGGATGCCCGCTGGTTTGCCGTGATGCTGCTGGGCTCCAAGCAGGCTTTTATGCACGAAGTGGGCCGCGAGGAGGGGGAGGTGCGCAACGACATCGCGCGCCACTACGCCATTCTGCCGAACCCCTCGCAAAAGGTGCCGAGCTATGCCATCGTGCGCGCGAGCACCATGGAGATCGGCTATGTGGACAAGAAACGCAAGATTGCCGGCGAGGACCGTATGCTTATCCCCGATGGCCTGCTGCAGTGCGACACTGGCGTATCGGGCAAGGAGGTCATCGACACCGTCACGCGTGTGGTCGAGGAAGTCGCCGAGGAGCACGGCGCCAACACGGCCGTAGCGCTCGCCAAGGTTAAGGCTGCTGTTGCCGAGAAAGTTGAGGATGACGAGGAACTGCCCCCTTGGGATATCGTCGATGAGGTCTTTGAGGACGAGCCGGTTATCAAGGAGAGCGTGCGCGCGGCACTGACCGAGGAGAAGGTGCCTGAGCGTGTGCCCGTGGAGCGCAAGCAGGTCGAACGCGCGGCGGTGCGCAATCACAAGATTCGTACCGATACGGGCATCGAGATCAGCTTCCCGGCAGAGATGGGTTCGAATTCCGAGTACATTGAGTTCGTCAATGAGCCCAACGGCCTCATTTCCATCGAGCTCAAAAATATCGGTAGCATCGAGAATCGATAAGTTGCGTTGCGCCTACAGCGAGAAAGCAAAGGCCGAAGCCCTTCGGGACTTCGGCCATTTTGTTTAGGGATGAATTATCCCGCAGGTTGGGCATACGTCAGCGAAAACGCGGTTTGTCAAAACCGCGTAACTATTAAAGTTGACGTAAGCCCTCTTCCAGTCCGGTCTTGCTGTTGGTCTTCTCGTCGCGCATCTTGATGACGCGGGCGGGGACACCGGCCACGACGGCGCCGGCGGGGACATCCTCGACGCACACGGCGCCGGCGGCAACGACAGCGCCCTTGCCTACGTGCACGCCCTCCAGGACCACGGCGTTGGCGCCGATCATGACATCGTCCTCGATGATGACGGGCGTGGCGCTGGCGGGCTCCACAACGCCTGCCAGCACGGTGCCGGCGCCGATGTGGCAGTTCTTGCCCACGGTGGCGCGGCCGCCCAGCACGGCGCCCATATCAATCATGGAGCCTTCGCCAATGACGGAGCCGATGTTGATGATGGCGCCCATCATGATGACGGCGCGATCGCCGATCTCGACGCGGTCACGGATGATCGCGCCCGGCTCGATGCGGGCGTTGATGCCCTTAAGGTCGAGCATGGGCACGGCAGAGTTGCGGCAGTCATTCTCGACATCGTAGTAGTCGATGGAGTCGGCATTGGCATCGAGGATGGCCTTGAGCTCATCCCAGTCGCCAAAGACGGTCTTGCCGCGACGGCCGCCGTAGACATGTGCGTCGCCCCAGGCAACCTTCATGCCGGGCTTCTCGCGCACGTACAGCTTGACAGGTGTCTTTTTGGGCACGGTAGCGATGTAGTTGATAATCTCCTGGGCATCCATCTCGGCTGCGTTGCTCATTTGCTATCTCTCCTTTGGGTGGATTCGGTTGATACCTGGTTAGGCAAACATGACCTGGTCGAACGTATAGAAGCCGGGTTCGCGGGTGACGAGCTTCTGGGCGGCGGCCAGGGCGCCGTTGACGAAGATCTGACGGCTCGTGGCGCGGTGGGTGAGCGTGACATCCTCGTCCTGGCCAAAGAAACTCACTTCGTGGACGCCGGCGACGGTGCCCCCGCGCAGCGAGTGCATACCGATCTCCTTGGGGTCACGCGCGCCGCACATGCCCTCGCGGCCATAGACGGGGTGGTAGCCTGCCTCGGGCTCGGCCTCGACGACGGCATCGAGCAGTAGCTTGGCAGTGCCGCTGGGGGCGTCGACCTTTTGGTTGTGGTGAGTCTCGACAATCTCGCAGTCAAAGCCGGGCAGCTCACGCGTGGCCTGGGCCACTAGATGACGCAGGGCTGCGATGCCGATGGAGTAATTGCCCGAGTGCATAACGCGGGTGTTCTGGCCCAGCTCACGCAGACGGTCCATCTGCTCGGGCGTATAGCCCGTGGTGCCCGAGACCAACGCGGCGCCCGTGCGCTCGACATAGGCGACGACGGCATCGAAGGTCACGACGTTCGAGAAGTCGATGATAACGTCGGCCGCCGGGGCGCTCTCGAGCTCGGACAGATCAAAACCGATCTGGGCGACGATATCAAAAACGGGTTGACCGGCGGCGTCGACAACGCCCTCGGCGGTGGTGCGGATGAGCGAGCCCATGCGGCCCGTTCCCATAATGACGGTCTTAATCAAGCAGACCAGCCCCCTTCAGAGCATCGGTAAGTGCAGAGCGCGTGTCGTCTGCCATGGGGCACAGCGGCATGCGGTAGTTTGCCTCGATCATACCCATCTGGGCGAGCGCCTCTTTGACGGGGATGGGGTTGACCTCACTAAAGAGGGCATTGATGAGCGGCTGGCCGGCAATTTGGATATCGCGGGCACGCGCCACGTCACCGTCCAAATAGGCGCGGCACATGTCATGCACGAGCTGCGGCTGCACGTCTGCCCACACGCTGATGGTGCCCGAGGCGCCCAGGCTCATGAGCGGCACGGTAAGCGCGTCCTCGCCCGAGTACATGCGGAAGTCGTCTGACAGCAGGTGGGCGATCTTGGCCGCGTAGGCGACGTTGCCCGAGGCCTCCTTAATACCCATGATGTTGGGGTGCGCGGCCAGGCGCTCTACGTTGCGCTCGCTGATACCGCAGCCGCAGCGGCCGGGGATGTTGTACAGGATGCAGGGGATGTCCACGGCATCGGCGACGGTCTTAAAGTGCTGATAGATACCCTCTTCGTTGGACTTGTTGTAGTAGGGGGTAATGAGCAGCAGGCCGTCGGCTCCCAAGCCCTGGTAAGTAAGCGACTTGGTGAGCATGGTCTGCGTTGAGTTGGAGCCCGAGCCGGCAATGACGGGGACGCGTCCTGCAACATGCTTGACCACGGCGGCGACGACGGAGTTGTCCTCGTCGTCGGTCATCGTGGCGCTCTCGCCGGTGGTGCCCAGGGTGAGGATGGCGTCGGTGCCGTTTTGCAGGTGGAAATCGATAAGGCGCTCGAGTGCGTCAAAGTCGACACTGCCATCCTTTTTAAACGGCGTGACGAGGGCGACGATTGAGCCCTCGAGATTGCGGATGTCCATGTTCTTCTCCTTCGCGTCCGCGATTTGGATGCGTTTGTTCCATTGGGCGGCGACTGCCAGGCGCTCGTCTTGGGCGCGACGGCGGGCACTTTCGGCGCGCGACTTGGCCAACAGCTCTCGGCCGCTCGGCAGCACGTCGAGCGTGGCAAAGTAATCGCCCGGGCGCTCGGCGCGGCGGATGAGGTCGGCCGAGCCATCGGGGCGCAACAGGACCTCGGCGGAGCGCAGGCGTCCATTGTAGTTGTAGCCCATGGAGTAGCCATGCGCGCCGGTATCGTGGATCACAAGCAGGTCGCCCATGTCGATATGCGGCAGCCCGCGATCGATGGCGAACTTGTCGTTGTTCTCGCACAGATTGCCCGTGATGTCGTAGGTGTCAGTGACGGGCGCTGTGGTCTTGTCGTCGCCACCCGGCTGGCCCATCACCGTAATGTGGTGGTAAGCGCCATACATGGCAGGACGAATCAGATCGACGGCACTGGCGTCCACGCCGATATAGTCCTTGTAGATCTGCTTCTCGTGGATGGCCTTGGTGACCAGGCATCCGTAGGGGCCCATCATAAAGCGACCCATCTCGGTGCAGATCGCCACATCGCCCATGCCGGCGGGGACCAGAATCTCGTCGTAGGCTGCGTGTACGCCCTCACCGATGGCGTGAATGTCGTTAGCCTGCTGCTCGGGCAGGTAGGGGATACCCACACCGCCGGACAGATTGATAAAGGCGACATGTGCGCCGGTCTCGCGCTCCAGGCGCACGGCAAGTTTAAAGAGGATGCGTGCGAGCTTGGGATAGTAGTCGTTAGTGACGGTGTTACTGGCAAGGAAGGCATGGATGCCAAAATTCTCGGCGCCCTTGGCCTTGAGCATGCGGAAGGCCTCAAAGAGCTGCTCGGTGGTCATGCCATATTTGGAGTCGCCCGGGTTGTCCATGATGCCGTTGGAGAGTTGGAACAGGCCGCCTGGATTAAAGCGGCAGCTGACCGTTTTGGGGATGGGCCCCGCAACACGCTCAAAGAACTCGATGTGGCTGATGTCGTCAAAGTTGACGATGGCACCCAGCTTGTTGGCGAGCTCAAAGTCGGCAGCCGGCGTGTCGTTGGAAGAGAACATGATGTCGTGTCCCGTGATGCCCAGCGAGCGGGCGATCATGAGCTCGGTATAGCTCGAGCAATCGCAGCCGCAGCCGTATTCGTTGAGGATGGAGATGAGCGCCGGGTTGGGGTTGGCCTTGACGGCAAAGTATTCCTTAAAGCCCGGGTTCCATGCAAAGGCGTCGCGCACCTCTTGCATGTTGCGGCGGATGCCCGCCTCGTCGTATAGATGAAACGGCGTGGGGAACTGCTCGACGATATGCTCGAGCGTCTCCTTGTCCATAAACGGCTGCTTGGCCGCATACGCCTCGTTGGGGGTCAATGCCATGTCCCGTAAACCTCGCTATCCAGACGGCGCCATCTGCGCATCGAATCCGTATAGCGTGGACCCAATGTCCGGATAGCGCTCCCGCATTGCTGCAGACAGTCCTGTGGGTGTTTCCCGCAGGCCCACCAGGTCGTTCGTGCCCGAAAAGCCCAGTTCGGCGGGTTTCGCCTCCCCACGGGGTCAAAGCCTGCCGGCTCGCCCGCGGTTCTTCGTGCCCGCGCCTCTATCAAGTGGTAACGACCCTACCACGTTGCACTTTACCAAACAAGAGTATTCGTATATAACGTTTAAAAAATGCAGCAATATGCTGGAAACATGTGTGCCACAATCCTGTATCAAAATAAGTTGCAGCAGATGTGCCTTATGAAGGGATTCTCTATGACCGAGCTCCAAGAACTCCGTCGCTATCGTCGCGATCTCCATCGCATTCCGGAGCTCGATTTCGATCTTCCGCAGACTATCGCCTATATCGAGGGCGTGTTGGCACCGCTCACCTGCGAGGTGACCCATCCGTGCCCCAGCTGCGTTTGCGCTTTCTTCAACGCTGGCACGGGCGCCGCGCATGCCACGGCGATTCGAGCCGATATGGATGCGCTACCCATCACGGAGGCGACGGGTGCGGATTTCGCCTCGACGCATCCCGGCAAGATGCACGCTTGTGGACATGACGGACACATGGCCATGGCGCTTGCGGCGGCAACCTTTGTCGACCGTACGATCCGTGAGCAGCCGGGCGCCATTAGGCGCAATGTGCTCTTTGTGTTTCAGCCGGCCGAGGAGACGACTGGTGGTGCCAAGACGGTGTGCGACAGCGGCGTGTTCGAGCGCTACGGGGTGGATCGCATCTTCGGCTTCCATGTGTGGCCCGATCTGCCCGCCGGTACGTTGGCGAGCTGTCCCGGTCCGCTGCTAGCGCGTTCGAGCGAGACGCATGCGCACATTCACGGAACGAGCATCCATATTGCTAAGACCTATGGCGTGCCGGTCGAAGAGTCGCACGATGCGGCGCTGGCGGCTGCCAAGTTCTTGGTTGCCGAGCGCGAACTGATGGATGGGCTGGGTGCCGATGAGCCCTGCATTGGCAAGTTCGGCCTGCTGCAGGCCGGTACGGTTTGCAACGCGGTGGCGGGGGAGGCCCATGTTGCCGGCAGCCTGCGTGTGTTTACGGACGACATGTTCGACCGGGCGCGCGAAGGCGTGCGCCGCGTGCTGGACGATGCCTGTGCCGCAACGGGCTGCACGTACGATCTCGACTTTGCCGAGGGTTATCCACCGGTCGATAACGACCCCGAGCTGTTTGCCAACATCACACCTGCCTTACCCGGGTTGCAGCTCGTTGATGAACCGCTGCTAATTGCCGAGGATTTCGCGTTCTATCAACGCCATCTGCCGGGCGTGTTTTTCCTGCTGGGCACGGGTATGCCAGAGGACCAAGACAACCCGAGTGATTCGGATGGCTGCCCCGCCTATGCCACAAGCGCCCTGCATACCGATAGCATGCTCTTCGACGAGGAAATCCTACTCAAAGGCCTCGATGTCTACAAACGATTGCTTGGCTTGGAGTGACGATGGAACGACGCCGACAGTCTGCCGTTTATAGTCCCGGTGGGTGTGGATGCGGCTTGTTGTTGCTTCCGGTTATTGCTGTGAGCATTGGCGTGATGTTTGCGCTTGCCGGGTTGGCAGCAGCGGCACTCGTGTTGCTGATTGTGGCCATTGGCGTGACGGTCTGGCTGTCCCGTTCTCGCGAGCAACGTCGTGCCGACGGTAAGACCAATGTTGGATGGATTGCCTTTTTGGTCATCGCCTACCCGCTGAGTGTCAGCTACCTGGTGTTCTTTGTCTTGTTGATGATCAGTGCCTTTACCGGGGAATCCGTCACGGTGGGTTGATCACTGCTGGCAGACGGTCGCGCAAAGTGCGTTTGCTCGGCGTTTGGATAACTGCATTGGCCGTTTACCGCAACCTTAGCTCTCAGCTAATGAATTCAAGTTCAATCCTTCCTACGATGTGCTGTGTGCCGGCACGGTAGCCGGATCGTAGGAAGGATGAATAATGGCAAAAGAGGGAAAGAAGCCGATCGGCAAGATTGTCCTAGGCATCATCGTGGTGCTGGTTATTGTCGGTGCCGTGGGCTCTATGGGCGGCAACTCAACCGATTCGTCTGCGAGCGATTCGGCAAAACCTGCCGAGACGACACAGCAGGCTGAGGAGCAAAAAGAACCGCAAGAACCGTATACCATTGCTGACGAGGCTGAAGACACTTCCAATCAGTTTACCTATAAGATCACGGGCACGCTGACCAATAACACGGACAAGGAAAAGAGCTACATTCAGATTGAATATGTTCTGTATGATGCCGATGGCAACCAGGTTGGAACGGCTCTTGCAAACACCAATCATCTGAAGGCGGGCGGCTCCTGGAAGTTCGAGGCGCTGGGTACGGTGTCTCCCGACCAGGTTGCTAGCTGGGAGCGTTCGGACGTAAGCGGTTTCTAGCATGTTGCATGCACTGGGGGAGGTGAAGTCGTATGCCCGATAAAAAGCTGACCGAGGAGTTGCTCAATGAGTTTCTTGATGCGCCGAACATCGATGGCTATATCAGGGAGCACGACTTTGCCGCCCCGTCGCTTTCGGACTACCTGAAGCGGCTACTGCAGGAAAAGGGCTTGGAGCGCTCGCGCGTGGTTCGTATGGCCGATCTCAATGAGACCTTTGGCTATCAGATCTTTACCGGTGCGCGTCATCCGAGTCGCAATAAGGTGCTGCAGATTGCCTTTGCGATGGCGCTGACGCTCAAAGAGACCAACCGTGCGCTGACGGCTGCCGGGGTAAGCGTCCTTAACTGCAAGGACCGCCGCGATGCGATTATCATTTTTTGCATCGATCGCGGGTGCAGCCTCCAAAAGGTCAACGAGGAGCTGTATCGCTTTGGCGAGGAGACGGTGAGTTAGCGGCTGATATCTGAGCCGGCGGAGCTGCCGAACAACGATGCAAACGAACGGGGCGTGGATGCCATGGGGTGTCTGCGCCCTGCGCTATGATGGAGGCTATGGATACTCAGATCCCAACATATTCCGATGACGAGCTGACCGCAGCGCTTGCCGAGCACCTGGCGTCGCTCGATCGCGACGACAGCTATCGCGTGGAGCGTGTACTTAAGCGCTCGTCCGTTGAAACAACCGAGCTCGTGTACTTTGAAGGAACCGGCGGTGGTTCGCTCGGCCCCTTTGTCCGTAAACGCATCGATGCTTCGGCTCAAATCGGCGGGGCATACGAGCGTCTGTTTGCCGCGCAACGGGCAGGTAGGCGTTTTGAGCACCTGCCCAGAATCGTCGATTGTCGTCGTGTGGGCGACGAGCTCAACGTGGTTATGGAATACATCGAAGGGGAGACACTCGGGGCTCTGGTGGACCGTCTGGGAGCCACCCCCGATTATGCGCGTGAATTGTATCCTGTCCTTTGCGACGCCGTGGGCGAGCTCCATGCCGGTTTTGCAATGGCGGGGGAGACGTCGGCGCCGGTGATCCATCGCGACCTCAAGCCGTCGAATATCATCGTGACAGGTGCCAACTATACGCCTGATGACGGCCTGACATTTTCATCGCTGGTGATTATCGACCTAGGGATCGCGCGCGTATGGCGCGATGGCGCCGATGCCGACACCGTCAAGTTTGGCACACGACCCTATGCGCCGCCCGAGCAGTATGGGTTTGGGCAGACGAGTGTGCGCAGCGACGTCTACGCACTTGGCGCCCTGTTGTTCTTCTGCTTGACGGGAGTCGACCCTAAACCAGGGCTCGACATGCGCGAGCAATGCGAGGCGCGTGGCATTCCCACTCCACTTGCCGATGTCATCTGCATGTCGATGGCGCTCGACCCGGCCAAACGTTTTGCGAGTGCGGAAGCGTTGGGACGGGCGACGCGCGTGGCATACGACCTGATTCACACCGTGCGGCCTTCTGCGCCTGCGCCTGTCCGTACTCCGGCCTCGGAGACGGTGTTGGCGTCCCAAGGGCTCCAGAACCCCGCAGGGCTTCCTAGGCCTGCCGCCTCCGCTGCATGCGGTCTGCTCTCTCGCGTTCCGGAGTCTCTGGGGCGCATTTGGAATACGCTCGTCTGCTTCTCGCTGCTTGTGTTCTTTGCCGGAAGTCACTTTGCCGTTTTTCACCCCACCGGAGCAAACCAAAGCTACCCGACGTGGCTTCTCATAATCGAGTATTTTTTCTTTGTCGATGGCCTTATGGTGCTTATGCATTTTGCGCTGCTCGATAAGCGCCGTCTCCGTCGGCGATTCGCACTGCTCGACAGCTATCGCGGCAAGAAACTCGCGAAACTCTGGCTCAAGGTATTGGGTGTGCTGCTCCTATGCATGATCGTCATAGTCGCGGTTGTCAATGCGACCGGCGTCGTCGATACCTCCGCTACCTAAAAGAAAAGGGCCCCATTGGGGCCCTTTGCAGTTGCACTTAGATGCGGTTCATCTGAGCGGCGACTTTGTTGTACCAGTCCTGCCACGTGGGCGGGCAGTACTTTTTGGCCGCTGCCGGGGTAAGGGTGGAGCCGTAGTTGGCGCCCAGATAGGCAACGTGAGCGGAGATGCCCTCGCTCCAGCTGCCAAAGCTGCGCCAACCGCCGCCACGTGCACTCCAGCCCCAGGCGTTGTAAGAATTGGCGCAATAAGCACCCTTGGTGCTCTCGATGCAGGCGATGGCGGGGGACCAACGGGGGTCGACACCGGTATTCCAAGCGGCGACGGCAAAGTTATAGCCCTGGCCTGCCATGGGGGAGCCGGCGAGATAATTGTCGATGCGGCCTGTCCACTCATTAATGAACGAATCGTAATCGGAGTTACCAGTATTGGAGCTGTTCACCGTGGTGTCGATGGTGGTGTTGGTGTTGGTGGCCTGGCTGCTGGAATTGCTGCCGCTTACGCCCTCGCCCGAGAGCTTCTCGGCGGCAGCGGCCTTATCGGCCTCAAGCTTGGCAAGCTCGGCGGCATTTTCCTGCTCGGCTTTTGCCTGCGCCTCGCTGCGGAGCTGCTGGGCCTGCGCCAGCGCGTCCTCGGCGTTTTTCTGCTCTGCCTCAAGTTGAGACTTGGCCTGCTGGAGCTCAGCCTTGTTCTGCTCGAGTTCGGTTTGCATGTTATTGAGCTCTTCGATCTCGTCGACGCTCGAGCTCGTGATCTGGTTGGTGTATTTGCAGGTCGTGATGAACTCACCCAGGCTCTGCGCGTTGACCAGGAAGCTCACGATGGGATTGGTGCCCTTCTGATACTTGTACAGATCGCGCATGGCGGAGCTTGCCTTGGCCTGCTGCTCGGGAAGCTTGGCCTCGATTTCCTCGATGCTTGCCTCATTGGAGTCAATCTGCTTTTGCAGGTCATCGAGTTTGGTGCGGGCGTCGTTGTAGGCGCTCGTGGCGGCTTCGATCTTCTGCTGGGCTGCGGAAAGCTGGTCCTGCGTTGCCTGCGAGGCGGCATACGCCGCAACGGGGGAGAGCATCGGCGTGGCCGTCAGCGCAACGGCGAGAGCGGCGCTCGTGATGATACGAGCCGGCTTCGACGCAATGAGCGCTGCGGTGCGATGATTCGAATGCTGCATCCAGTCCCTCTGCAATCAATCGTAGGTTATGGTTCGAACGGTATTCTACTACTGCTTTCGACCTCAACTTGAACCTTAAAGGTTCCAAAGGGTCAAGTTGAACTTGAGGCTTTGGCTTTGACCTGCAGTTATGATGAATTGTTGAGAAACCATAGAGTTCAACTTTAACGTTACAGAGCCCTGTTTGAGAGGAGTTTTGGGCTGTAAAAGCTATCTCAACGTGGGGTTTTATAACTACAGCGTGCCCTTCTGGCGAGCCTGCTCAATCTCTTCGAGGGCCTCGGCGGGGGTGAACGAACAGGTGCCGTCGCCGAGTTTGACTACCCGGATATCGTCGCCGGTATGGACCTCTCCGCCCTTTAGTACCACGCCAAAAACGCCCTCGTGGGGAAAGATACAGTCGCCGGCGAGATAGTAGATGGCACAGCGGGTGTGGCAGACCTTGCCGATCTGACTGATTTCGACCAGGACATCGTTGCCAATCTTGAGCTGCGTTCCCAGGGGGAGCGAGAGCAGGTTGATGCCCTGGGTTGTGAAGTTCTCGCCAAAGTCGCCCTCGTGCACATCGAGCCCGCGCGCCTGCGCCGTCTGGATAGACTCTGCAGCTAAAAAGGAAACCTGGCGGTGCCAATGCCCGGCGTGCGCATCGGAGGCGAGGCCAAACTGCTCGATGACGGTGTCGTGCCCGTCGGCGACGGGTGACTTACGCGTGCCTTTGTGCTCCGACGTGTTGATTGAGACGATACGGGCAGGCCCGTTGTAAGCATCGTTTGCGGTGCGTAGGGGAGCTGCCGTCTGGGCACGATCTGCAAGTTCGCGCTTGGCGGCGTCAATGATGGGGTTGTTGATCGGATGAGCCTGGGGCACGGTGCACCTTTCGACGGGGCGGGCTACATGTTGAATCCTACAACAATGGTAGGTTCATTGCCCATTGTCATACAACGGTGAGCGCCGTCTTCGTGCTGGCCTTCGTGCTGGACGATTACGTCGATTGCCATAGATACGGTGGAGCTTTGGGCGCCGGCGGCTTGGCACGCTAGAATAATTCAGTTGCGCAAAGACCGCCCATTGTGTGGGCAGTTCATGATAGGAAGTTTCCATGGCATTGCAATTTACAGAGCGCGAGTTCATTCCCGTGCTGCTCGGTGGCGACATCAACGCCTATTCGGTGGCGCGTGCCTTCTACGAGGAGTACCAGGTCAAGAGTCTGGTCTTTGGCAAGTATCAGACGGGTCCCGCGTACCGCAGCCAGATTATCGACTACACGCCCAACGTGGATATCGACACCATGCCCGTGATGCTCAAAACCGTCAACGGCATTGCCCAAGCGCATGCCGACAAGACGATTGTCCTTGTGGGCTGTGGCGACAACTATGTCGCTCTCGTGGCTCAAGCCAAGGATGCTCATGAGCTGGCGGATAACATCGTCGCTCCCTACGCGCCCTACAGCATGCTCGAGCAGTGCCAGAAGAAGGAGATCTTCTACGAGCTGTGCGAGAAGCATGGCGTGCCCTATCCGCACACGTTTACCTTTACCAAGGCGATGCTCAATGCCCAGGGTGAGGCGCCTGCCGAAGTGCTCGACCAGATCGATTTTCCTTACCCGATGATTCTGAAGCCTTCTGACGGCATCATGTGGTGGCAGCACGAGTTCGAGGGCCAGAAGAAGGCCTATGAGATTGCCGACCGCGCCGAGCTGGAACAGGTCATTCGCGATTCGTATGCCAGCGGCTACACCGACGACCTGATCTTGCAGGATCGCGTGCCCGGCAACGACGAGTACATGCGCGTGCTCACTAGCTATTCTGACCGCAACGGCAAGGTGCGCATGATGTGCCTGGGCCATGTGCTGCTCGAGGAGCATCAGCCCCACGGTGTCGGCAACCATGCCTGTATCATTACCGAGCCCAACGACGAGCTCATGGGCGGCGTGCGCAAGTTGCTCGAGGACCTTCACTTTGTGGGCTATTCCAACTTTGACGTTAAGTACGACGAGCGCGACGGCTCGTTTAAGTTCTTCGATTTCAACACGCGCCAGGGCCGCAGCAACTACTACGTTACCAACAGCGGCTTTAACGTTGCCAAGTATGTGGTGGACGAGTATGTGTTCAACCGTCCGTTTGAGCCGGAGTTTGTGACGGCTCAGGACGAGGCCCTGTGGATGGTCGTCCCCATGGGCGTCGTCGACAAGTACGTCAAGGATCCCGAGCTGCGCGCTAAGGTGCATCGCCTGGACAAGGAAGGCAAGGGCGCCGACCCTTCGTTTATGAAGGGCGACTTTGTCTTTAACCGCTGGCTGCGCATGTGGCACACCAAGCTGCGCCACTTTAAGCTGTTCAAGACGTATTACAAGTAGATGAGCGCGGCGCCCGTCCGGTTTGCATCGGGCGGGCGCGGGTATGATACGCGCAATTGCGCAAGCGTCACCAAGGAGGCGGCGATGGAAAAGCTGGGAGTTATCGGCGGCATGGGCGCCGAGGCCACGTCGTATTACTACGACCAGGTGGTGCGTCATACGGCTGCTGCCTGCGATCAGGAACATATCGACATGGTGGTACTCTCCAAGTCGACCATGCCCGACCGCACGCTGGCCATTAAGACCGGCGAGCATGCCAAGCTGCTGGCGACCATGAAAGAGTGCGCCCAGGCACTCGAGTCGCTGGGCTGTGCACACATTGCCATTCCCTGCAACACGTCACACTACTTCTATGACCAGATCCAGTCGTTTACGAAGGTGCCGATTATCCACATGCCGCGTGAGTCGGTGCGCTATGCCCTTGCGGGTGCGGTGATGGGGGAGTGCGAGTTCGACCCCAACCTGAGTATGCCGGCCGAGCCGGTGCACAAGATTGGCATTATGGGAACCGATGGCACCGTGGGCGCGGGCGTCTACGGCCGCGAATGTAAGGCTGCGGGTGTTGAGGTCGTCTATCCCAGCGAGAAACGTCAGAACGATGTGATGTCGCTTATCTACGATGATGTGAAGGCCGGACGTGAGCCCGATATGGATAAGTTCGACCGCGTGATGTGGGAGTTCGCCCGTAGCGGCTGCGACCGCGTCATTCTGGCCTGCACCGAGCTCTCGGTGCTGCAGAAGTACCGAGAGATGCCCGAGATCACCCTCGACGCCATGGACGTCCTGGTGCGCGAATCCATCATCCGTTGCGGTGCTCCCTACCGCCTCTAGCTTCCGATCTGCCAAAAAGGGACAGGTTAATATTGGTAGGTTTTATCTGGTGAAACAGTAAAGGCCTCGGCTCGTTTGGTGCGAGCCGAGGCCTTTTGCGTTGGGCGGTTGCTGTCGGTAGTGAACTAGAACAGGAAGCCGATGGCGATGAGGGCGATGCTGACGATGAGCACGGCGATGTCTAGGCCCTTGATGGGGTAGCGCTTGTACGAGCTGGCGCGCGTACGCAGATAGAAGCCGCGTTGTTCTGCCGCCAAGGCTGTGGCATCGGTTTTGCCCACGCTTGAGATGAGCAGCGGCACGCACAGTGGCAGCATGAGCTTAAGCTTCTTAATGGGGTTCTTGGTGTCGTACTCGACGCCGCGTGCGGTCTGCGCCTCCATGATGGCGTTCATCTCCTGACCAAACACCGGCACGAAGCGCAGCGCCGTGGTAAAGGTGAAGGCATAGCGATACGGCACGTGCAGCACCTCGACGCAGGCGTTGGCAAGGTCGTTGAGCTTGGTCACCATGAGCATGAGGATGAGTGGTAACGCCACACCCAGCAGGCGCAGACAGGCCTTCGATCCTGTGATGAGACCCGTGTCGGTGATAAAGCCCCACACCACGTTGCCATCGCGCATAAAGGCCAGCTGGAGCACCAGCATGATAAGCGCGAGCGGAATCAGCAACTTGAGCAGCGAGAACAGACGGTCGACGACGCCGGCATAGGCACCCAGCGCAAGGGTGAGTGCCAAAAAGCCCAGCAGCGCCACGTAGGTGTCGGACAAGAAGATGCCGACGATGATGGCGGCGGCGAGGCCCAGTTTGACGACGGGATTCAGGCGATGCAGCAGCGTATCGCCCGGCATGTAGTCGATGACGTTAACCACGGTGGACCATCTCCTTGGCAATTCGAACGACATCGGTGACCTCGCTCACCTGCGCAAAAGCGGGCGAGACGGAAGATGCCAGACGGCGCGAGAGTTCAATAACCTGGGGAGGCTCCACGTAGGCACGCCGCATGAGATCGATGTTCGAGAATAGCTCGTGCGTGCGGCCGCGGTCGAGGATGCGACCGTCGGCCATTACCACAATGCGCTCGGCAAAGTCGGAGACGACTTCCATATCGTGGCAGACCATGATAACGGCGCAACCGCGCTCGGCCATGGTGCGCACCGTTTCCATGACGGTCATGCACTCGCGGTAATCAAGGCCGCTCGTGGGCTCGTCGAGCACGACGATCTTGGGCTCAACCACTACGACGGAGGCAAGCGCCACCATTTGTCGCTGACCGCGCGAGAGCGAGAAGGGCGCCTCGTCGGCCGGCAAGCCAAAGCGGTCGATGACGAGCTGGGCGCGACGCAGCGCCTCGGCACGGTCGATGCCGGCAAGCTCCAGGCCAAAGGCGACCTCGTCGAGCACGGTGTCCTTGCAGATCTGGCGGTCGGGGTTTTGGAAGAGGGTCGCGACCTCGCGAGCGATGCGGCTCGTGGGAACGGCTGCGGTATCCAGTCCCGTGACGCGCACGCTGCCCGAGGCGGGCTTAAGCAGGCCTGTGAGCAGTTTGGTGAGCGTGGTCTTGCCGGCGCCGTTTTGGCCGACGATGCCCACGAGCTCGCCGGGATAGAGCGTCAGGCTAAGGTCGTGTACGGCGGCGCCGCCATTGGGATAGGCAAACTCAACATGGTCGAAGGTGAGTACGGGTTCGGCGTCCTTGGCATGAGGGCGCAACGACGGTGCATGCGGGGAACCGGCGGGCGCCTGGGCTTCGATAGCCGCGCGTGCGGGGTCGACGATGCCCGAAATCATGCGCTCGGCCTCATCGACATCCAAGCAGGGGGTACCGCTTACCAGGCCATCGGCCTCGAGGCTATTGAAGATACGCGTGACGCGAGGGCAGTCGACGCCGATGGCACGGAGCTCGTCGGTATGCGCGAAGACCTCGTGTGGCTCGCCCTGCAGCGCGATTTCGCCATGGTTGAGCACGAGCACGCGGTTGCAGTACTCCGAGAGCAGGGCGACCTTTTGCTCGACGACGACGATGGTGATTCCAAGTGCGCGGTTTGCCTCACGCAGCGTCTCGAAGACCAACGTGGAGCTGGCGGGGTCGAGTGCCGCGGTGGGCTCGTCGAGAACCAAGACGCGCGGACGCATGGCGAGGATGGCGGCGATGGCTACCTTTTGCTTCTGTCCGCCCGAGAGGGTGGCGATCTCGCGGTCGCGCAGGTCGCTGATGCCGACGGTCTCGAGAGTTTCGCTCACGCGCTGCTTGATCTGGTCGTGGGGAACGCCAAAGTTCTCGAGGCCAAAGAGCATCTCGTCCTCGACGACCGAAGCGACCATCTGCGTGTCGATATCCTGCAGCACACTGCCGACGATTTGCGACACGTCGGTGAGCGAGACTTCGCAGGTGTCGTGGCCGTCGACCATGACGGACCCAAAGAACGTGCCGGTGTAGTGGTGGGGCACGGCGCCCGACAGACAGGCGGCAAGCGTGGACTTGCCGGCGCCCGAGGGTCCGATGATGCCGATGAAATCTCCCTTGTTCACGCTGAGCGAGATGTGGCTGAGCGCTTGCTCGGTCTGCGTGCCATAGGAGAACGAGACATCGTCGACGTTGATGATCGTTTCCATGGATACCTTTCATAGTCATTGGGGACGTTCTTTAATGACTAGTCGTTTAAGAACGTCCCCAAAAGCTAGTCGTTTGGGACAGTTTTTGGTGGTGAAGCACGGAGACGGCTTTACGAGGGGCCCCAGGTTGGCGCGAGAAAGAGGAGCGAAGCGTACTTGGGTACGCGAGCGACGAATGAACGCCAAGATGGGGTGGCTCGTAAAGCCGAGCGGGTTAGTTGAGTCTAAGAGCCTTCTGGATGGGCAGGTAGAGGGCGCCGACCAGAATGGCGTTAAAGACGGCGGTCATGGCAACGACGGGCAGCATGGCGGCGGCGAGCTCGCCGACCACGCCGAGCATGGCCATCTTGATGATCATGAAGATGACGCCGGAGACAAAGGTGGTCAGGAAGGTTGCGACAATGGCGATGGCTGGCTTGACCTGACCGTTCTTGCCGGCGGCGTTGACGATGCCGGCCATGAGCATGGCGGCGATGCCCTCGGCGGCAAAATCGACGAACGGCGAAGTGGTGGTGATCTGGATCACGGCAGCCGAGATGAGGCCAATGACGAGCGCCTGGCCGATGTTGGGACGAACGACCAGGATGGTGAGGCAGAAGGCCGAGATGATGAACTCGGGGCTGATCATGCCGCCCGAGATGCCCGAGATGGCCTTGCCGACGGTGAAGTTGAGGATGAAGCCGGCGGCGAGCAGGATGGCGAGCAGGACGAGGGCGCGGACATCGAGTTTGCCGCGGTCGGCGGTCTGGACGGTGCGGGGCTGGGCGGCGGTGGTGTTCTGAGACATGGTGAAAATCCTTTCGGAATGGGAGTGCAAGAGAAAAGCGGAGGCGCGTGATGCGAATGCGATCGGGCTCGAGATAGAAAAAGGCCCCCGGTCGAAACCGGAGGCCTTCCAATCACCTAGAGCGCAAAAACAGGCGTGAGGGACTCACTGTCGACCGATCGTATTCGCATCACGCCACCACCAGTTGTTGAGAGACTTCATCGTGTTCTTCATGTCGGTGGCTCCTTTCGTGATGCCGTGGCGCGGTCGCACCTAGTTGCTGTTGCGCTGCACTATAGCACAGCGAAGTGTGTGCGGGGAAATCTTTTTTGAAAAGATTTCAGGCGGGTTTCCCGTCGGTCAAAAGAGCGGGCTGAGCGGGCGAGGCTGCCATTGCTGCCTTGCCCGCTCAGCTAAGACGTTACTCCTTATTGCGACGGTAGAGGAAGTAACCGCCCGCGGAGATGACGGCAACGCCAGCGATGGCGAATGCAGCCACCACGCGGCCATCAAAACGATCACCGGTGGTGGGCAGGCCGCCCTTGGTGTTCGTCTTGTTGGTGGTTACCGCGGTCGTGGTGTCCGACTTGCCAGGCTTCTCGGGCTTGGTGGTGGGCTGCTCGGGCTTAGCGGGCTGCTCGGGCTTAGCGGGCTGCTCGGGAGTACCAGGCTGCTCGGGAGTGCCAGGCTGATCTGGGGTTACCGGGTCGGTGGCAAGAGCGTCCTTGGCGTAGGTGATGGACACCTTGAGGCCGTTGGTCTCGGTGTTCAGGTCGCTCGGGGTGAAGGGCTGGTCGAAGTTCTCAGCCTTCAGATAGGCGCGCATCTCCTGGAGCAAGGCCTTGCACTTGACGTAGGTGTTCTCGGTAGCAGCCTTGCCGGCCTTGTTGGCCAGGGCAGTGCGGCCCTCGGTGGTCGTCTCGGCCAGCATGGCGGCGTCAACTTCCTTGTTCTGCTCGATAAGCTCGTTCTGGAGCGCATCGAGGTAGGCACGGACGCTGACACCAAGGGTGTCAGGGTTCTCGAAGCAGAGCGAGCTGATGTCCATGAGGACGTAGTTGATTGAGTTCTCGGGCTCCTCGTTGTACACGACGTCAGTCTGGTTGCAGTGATCGAAGGAGACGGTCTGATCGCTGAAGTACGGGCTGACCTCAGTTATCAGAGCGGAGTACAACGGGATGGCGACGGAGTACGCGGCGCGGGAGAGCATTTCCCACTGGATGGTAGCGACTTCGGGGTCATACCCGCGACGAATCTGGAAGAGGTTGATCTCGGTGTTGCGCTCGCTGCCGATGCAATAAACACCATCAGTGTTCGCGTTGAGGCCAGGGACGTTCTCGCCGCGGTTGCCGAAGGCGCGAATCAGCTCAAAGGTGCTCCAGCCAGACTTGCCAGGCCTGAAGAACAGGGGCTGGATTTCGCTGACCATGGCTCCCTTTTGGTCAGGTTTTCCATCCTTCTTTACTGTGATAATGTCGTAATCTGTGCCTTCGGTCAGCTGACTACCAAAATAATCGCGGCCTTGCACATAGCGGGACCACTGGTTTACGCCGGAATCGGCGAGGCTTTCGCCATACGTTTGGGCGACATCGAATTTGCCGTCAGCGGAGTATTTGGCGAAGCCCTTCTCCACGGGCATGGACTCGATGCCCTCGGAGTGTAGGCAGTTCTCGGGGTCATCAAGGTCGACATCGTAGTTGAGGCTCCCGATATTAGGGTTGAGCGACGCGACGTCGTCAGCGAGCTTCATGGCGATCCACTGGTGGCCGGAAAGTGCGGCAAACAGCCAAGTCTCGTTGCTGTCGGCGATGATAATCTGATCGTTGCCGTTGGCGCCCTGCTCGTCGATGATCTTGCCGAGGAGCTCGACACCCTCACGTGCTTTGGCACTTTCGCCTAAGATAACGCTGCCGTAGCTATACTCGCCAATGCCAGTGTCGGTCAGGGGGTCTGCCTTGGCGGCTTTATCGTTCATGTTGGTGGTCAGCGTTGCGGAGCAGGACACGCCCTTCTCGTTGATGCCTGCCTCAGAGTAGGCATCATAGCGCCCGTGCCACTGCGAAGGATGATCGCGCACGTAGCTATAACGATATGTAGTCTTGGTCGACCTGTATGAGAAGTCGGACTCGTCTGAGCCGTAGGTATACCCGGGGGCATGCGACGGCTCAATGCCAAAGTGCTTGAGGTAGCGCGGGCCAAAGTCCTCGGCGCGGCCGTAGTACGTGTTGCCGTCGGCCGTAAGGTTTTTGCCCATGTATATCTGCGTGCAAGCGAGCGCAGATGTCGGCATGGACATGATGGTTGCAGCTCCAAAGGCGAGGCCTATGCCTAGCTTCTTGAGCGCGTTGACGGGGTGAGTTTTCCTCATTTTCCCTCCCAGCGTGCGAAAGCCCTCTGTCGCCAGAGGGCTTCAGCCAATAAAGACACCCCATTAGCGTAACGAACTGGAAACAATATTCATCTATGAAAGAAACTTACTCGATAAGCGTAATGAAATATGCGATGAGCGGTTAATTATACTCAGTTTGTAGCTTTACTTTAATAAAGACGCCCTGTAATTACTGTAGCCGAATAATGTAGCTGGGAATGCCTGAAATGAAAATCCCCTGCTGTTTGGCAAATGCATAAACAGCAGGGGAGACGATAATTGGATGAATATCATACCAATGTGGAATTACTTCTTCCGGCGGTGAATCACGTTGATCGCATAGCCGACGAGCATGGCCAAAACGATGATGATAAAGCCGAGCAGGGGATTGTCGTTCATAGGGTCCTCCTATTTTCCGAGCGGGGAGAATTCGTCGACGATGAGGTCGAGGCATTGTGGAAGCGCGCGGGCTCCAAAGACGCCCGAATTGCTGGAGATAATCTCGCCATCGAACTGCATGCCCAGCGACGGGGTGCAGGTGATCTTGGCTTCCTTGGTCTGGATGATCTTGAACTGCGGGCGCCCGAGTACCTTGCCGGCGGGGTCGAGTGCGGCGGTGATCACGGTAGGCAGCAGCTGCACGGTGCGCACGGGTTCGATGACCGCAATGTCGACCATGCCATCGTTCATACGGCAGTCGGGGAACAGGTTGATGTCGTTTTGGATGACCGAGGTGTTGCCGGCCATGCAGCAGATGCCGTCGAGCTCCTCGACAATGCCGTCATGCTCAATCGTAAAGTGCGCCACCGTGGGATTGGGCGTGGCGAGCGCGGAGAGGAAGTAGGCGATCTCGCCGATGTCGTTTTTGGTGGGGGCGGCCTTCATCATGATCTCGGCGTCGAAGCCCGAGCCGGCGATGATGATAAAGCCGTGGCGCTTCTCGTTGCCGTTCTCGTCGAGCCAAAAGAGCTCGCCCATGTCGACTTTGACCGTGCGACCGGCACGGCAGGCCTTGGCGAGCGCCGCTGCCTCGGGGGCATTGCCGATGTTGTTGAAGAACAGGCAGGCTGTGCCGGAGGGGAAGACGAGCGTGGGGACACCGCACCCGCGCATCTGGTCGAGCACGTTGGAGACGGTGCCGTCGCCGCCCGAAACGACCACGCGATCAAACTCGCGCACGTCTGCCACGGCATCCTCGGGCTCCATGCCATCGCCGATAAAACGCATCACGACCTCGTCGCCGCCCTGCGCGAGGGCGTGCGTGAATGCGTAGATTTCATCTGAGCTGGGGCCCGATGCCGGGTTGTGGATGATAAGGCAGCGCATACTTACGTTCCCGTTCTGTGACTAACCGAGTATAGTTGTAAGGCAGTGCCGATATCCTACCCGTGTTTTTCGGGCCTAACCTTATTCGATGGGTTGATATGTACATTTCCACACATCAGGCTCTACTCGACTTTTGCCAGCGCGCCCGTGAGTTCGACGCGATTGCCGTCGATACCGAGTTTTTGCGCGAGCGCACATTCCACCCGCGCCTGTGCTTGGTTCAGATTGCCACCCCTGCCGAGAGCGTAGCGGTCGACCCTCTGGTGATCGACGACCTGTCGCCGCTGGCCGAGCTTATGGCCGACGAGAGCGTGACCAAGGTCTTCCACGCGTGCTCGCAGGATATGGAGGTCATGCTCCATACCGTGGGCGTGCTGCCACGACCGATTTTCGATACGCAAGTGGCCGCCGCCTTTTTGGGCGAGCGCCAGCAGATTTCGTATGGCGCACTTGTTCAGACGTTCTGCGGCGTATCGCTGCCCAAGACCGAGTCGCTGACCGACTGGTCGCGCCGCCCGCTGACCGATAAGCAGATTGAGTACGCGATTGATGACGTCAAGTACCTGATCGTCGCCTATACCGAGATGATGAGCCGCCTGCGCGAGCTGGGCCGTGTGGACTGGGTGCTCGACGAGCTGCGCCCGCTGGCTGACGAGTCGCACTATCGCGCCGATCGCCACGAGGCGTTCCGCAAGGTCAAACGCATCAATTCGTGCAGCCGTCACCAGTTGGGCATCGCGCGCGAGCTCGCCGCCTGGCGCGAGGACCGCGCCGAGCGCCGTAACATCCCGCGCAAGTGGGTCATGTCCGACGACACGCTGCTTGCGCTCGTTAAGCGCAATCCCGTGCGCGTTGAGGAGTTCCGTAGCATCCGCGGTACCGATCAGTTGGGGGAGCGCGACGTGGACGGTGCGCTCATGGCCATCAAGCGCGGCGCGAGCTGCCCGCACGATCGCCTGCCGCTCATGGTGCGCGGGCACCGTCAGATTTCGCCGGAGTTGGAGAGTGTGACGGACCTGATGTACGCGCTCATCCGCCTAGTTGCCGAGCGCTCGGGCGTGGCGACCTCGGTCATTGCCTCGCGCGATGACCTGGCCGACTATATTGAGCATCCCGAGCAGAGCCCCCTGCGCGAAGGCTGGCGCTTTGAGCTTGTGGGCTCGCGCCTGGACGACCTGCTTTCCGGCAATATGGGGTTGACGGTGAAGGACGGAAAAATCGAATTGCTGTAAGGAAGCCTAGCCGCTTGAGTGGGTAGAATGCCTCCAACGTGTAACTCGATTCGGAGGAATTCGCATGCCTTATTACTATGGATACGGCTTTGGCATCGACCCGCTGTACCTGCTGGTTGTTCTTGTCTGCACGGTGCTTGGCCTTGCCGCACAGAACTATATCAACTCGACGTACAAAACCTGGTCCAAGGTTCGCTCGGACGGCGATACGGGTGCCACGGTCGCTCGCCGCATGCTCGATGCCAACGGTTGTAACGCCGTGGGTATCAAGGGCGTCGCTGGCGAGCTCACCGACCATTACAACCCGCAGGACAACAACCTGTATCTGTCGGATGCCAACCGTTCGGGCGGATCGGTCGCAAGCGTTGCCGTCGCCTGTCACGAGGCAGGCCACGCCGCTCAGCGTCAAAGCGGCTATGCCATGATGAAGGTGCGCGCCGCCCTGGTCCCGGTTGTCAACTTTACCCAGAACACTTGGACCATCGTGTTGCTCTTGGGCCTGTTTATGAACATTGCCGGGCTCACATCCCTCGCGTTGATCTTCTTCTCGTTTAGTGTGCTGTTCCAACTCGTTACGCTGCCTGTCGAGATTGACGCCAGCCGACGCGCCGTGGCATATATTGAGCAGTCGGGTATGAGTTCCAAGCAGGTCAACGGTGCCAAGAAGGTCCTGACGGCAGCCGCGCTTACCTATGTGGCCGCAGCGCTCACTTCGATTATTCAGCTGCTCTACCTTATGGCTCGCTACAACAGAAACTCCAACCGATAACAAATTGGGTCACTGGGCGCCGCGGGGATTCGTGTCCCCGCGGCGCTGTACTATGTGTTGGACTTAATTTCGCACGGGGCCGGAGCCTCTGTGCTCGATAACGAAAGGAGGCTGCGTGGCAGGCTGGAACCTAACCGGCAATGCTGTTTCCGCCGAGTTTGACGGCTCGGACGATCAGGAGCGCAAGGAGCTCAGCGTGAGCCAGGCGGTGGAGATCGCCGCCGGTGCGCTCGATGCCATTCCGCAGCTGAGCGTTCTGGGCGAGGTCACAGGTTTTCGTGGTCCTAACGCCCGAAGCGGTCACTGCTATTTCCAGATCAAGGACGATTCGGCCGCCGTTGACTGCATCATCTGGAAGGGCGCCTACCTTAAGCGCACCTTCGACTTGCGCGACGGCATGCAGGTAAGCTTTAAGGGCAGCTTCAATCTCTATAAGGCCACGGGCCGCATGAGCTTTGTCGCTCGCTCGTTTTCGCTGGCGGGGGAGGGTCTGCTGCGTCAACAAGTGGCGCAACTGGCCGAAAAGCTACGCCGCGAGGGCCTGATGGACGAAGCGCGCAAGCGCCGCATCCCGGTGTTCTGCTCGCGCGTGGCGGTCGTCACCTCGCTTTCGGGTGCCGTAATCGACGACGTCAAGCGTACATTGCGTCGTCGCAACCCGCTCGTCGAGCTCGTTTGCGTGGGCGCCAAGGTTCAAGGCGAGGGTGCGCCGGCCGAGCTCATTGAGGGCTTGCGCCGCGCCGCTTCCATTACGCCGGCGCCCGACTGTATTTTGCTGGTGCGCGGCGGCGGTTCCTTTGAGGACCTCATGACCTTTAATGACGAGGAGCTTGCCCGCGCGGTGGCGGCTTGTCCTGTGCCCGTGGTGACCGGCATTGGCCATGAGCCCGATACCTCGATTTGCGACATGGTGAGCGACCGACGCGCCTCCACGCCCACGGCGGCGGCAGAATCGGTGGCGCCGGCTATGACGGAGTTGGCCGATGTGCTCGAGGCGCGCCATCAGCGTCTGGGTGCCGCGATGGCATCGATGATTGGGTCGGCCCAGGTCGACCTGGAGATGCTCGATCAGCGCGGTCGCCGTGCCTGGGATACCTATACGGCTCGCTTGGGTGATGCGCTCGATGCCGCTGCGTGTCGCCCGTGCCTCAACGACCCCACATTTATGGTCGAGCGTCGCGAATCGGAGCTTGCGCTGACTGCCGATCGCCTGTCGGGCGCCATAGTACGCTCGGTCGTGACATTCCGCTCCAACTTTGAGCGCTTGCCCGAGCGTCTGATTACAAGCACCTCGGGGCTCGATGGTAAGCGCCATGCGCTCACGCTTGCGAGTTCCCGCCTAGAGCATCAAGGGCGCACGATGCTCAGCAAGCCAGCGTCCGACCTGAGCCGTGCGGCAGCGTCGCTCGATGCCCTGTCGCCGCTCAAAGTGCTTGCTCGCGGCTATTCCATCGCGTACAGCGATGATGGTGTGGCTACGAGTGCCAAGACCTTTAAGTCTGGCGACGCCATTCGCGTGCGCATGGCAGACGGCAACGTGGCAGCAACGGTCGATACGGTCGAGTAGACCGCGTTTCGCAGTGATAGACCCTTAGGAAAGGAAACAGATATGGCAGAGAAGACCCCGGTAGAGCAGCTTACGTACAAGCAGGCCTCGCAGGAGCTGGAGCTCATCATCCGCAGCCTGGAGTCGGGCGATATGGAGCTCGAGGAGTCGCTCGAGAGCTATACCCGCGGCGTCGAGCTCCTCAAGAGCCTGCGCACCCGCCTGTCCGATGCCGAGCAGAAGGTCTCGGTGCTCCTTAAGGACGTCGACGGCAACGACGTGCTCGCCGACGGCGAGGCCGCCAACACCGACGACAACCTTTCGTTCTAACCATCCCGACCAAATATAATTACCTTGGTCTGTGAGAAAGGAACCAACCATGTGCGATTGCATCTTCTGCAAAATTGCCAACCACGAGATCCCCTCGACCGTTGTCTATGAGGACGATCAGGTCATCGCCTTCGACGACCTCAATCCCCAGGCGCCGGTCCATACGCTCGTGATCCCCAAGAAGCACTACAGCGACATCGCGGACAACGTGCCTGCCGAGACCATGGGCGCCATGGCTCACGCCATCCAGGAGGTCGCTAAGGCCAAGGGCTTGGAGGACGGTTTCCGCGTCATCTCCAACAAGGGCGTTAACGCCGGTCAGACCGTCATGCACTTCCACATGCACGTCCTTGGTGGCAAGAACTTGGGCGAGAACCTCATCTGAGGGCGCGTAGGCCGTCGACTTGGCTGCCTTTGGAGTAATCTATGCAGCTTTCTCAACTCGAATACCTTCAAGCGGTAGCGAACTATGGCGGCGTGCGCAAAGCAGCTCGCGCCGTTCATGTGAGTCCGCAGGCCGTTTCGTCGGCAATCAAAAAGTTGGAATCTGAGTATCAGATCGTTTTGCTCACCGATCGGCGGGGGAGGCTGTTTTGTCTCCTGCGGGCAGAGAGTTCGCGCGTCGCGCACGCGTGATCCTGGCGCAAATCGACGATCTCAAAAAGTACGCTCAATCGGGGAACGGCGGCGTTTCGCCCGACGGCCACTTCCGTCTTTACGCCCCCTGCCTTCACGGGCGGGGGCGTCTTTTTGCCGAAAACTGGTACGACTCGTTTGAAAGCTCGCACCCTCAGATTCACCTTGATGTGTGGCATCAGCCAACGGCTACATGTTTTGAATCGCTTGTGCTTGGCATTTCGGATGCGGCCATCTCATTTGAGGAGCCAAGGGACAGTGTCCTTTCTTCGAAATACTTGGGTGAAAAGGAGCTCAAGGTTCTTTCTTGCCCAGCGGGTCATCAATCTGTGGGCGCTATGACCGTTCGTGAGTTACTGGGCGGCAGGTTAGCTGTTCCCATTAATTTGTCGCCCTGTATCAATGCAATCAATCAATGCCCCGAAGCTCAGCTGGTTAATTTCCGCTTTCGCGATGTCGAATACGGAAACAGGGCACAGGCTGAGTTTCTTCAGGCCGGGGGATTGATATTGAGTTTTTCTGGCTCTTCTCTCGCATCAGATGGACTGGAAGTGAGCGAGTGCTCCATTGAAGGCTCGCATGACGTAGCCTTGCCCATCTACTTTTGTTATCGACAAAATGCCTGGACCGATCGACACCAGACGGTATTTCTTCACCTATTGCGTCATCTCGCTTCGTGAGGCCATTTGGCCTCGTGGCGTCAAGTGAATGTTGACGCCTTGTAACACATGACTGACGGCTTTGCCCTCATGCTTTTCCAAGATTTCGGTTTGGGCTATTGGCTCTTGGAGGGCGGAGCATGAAAAACCGTACGGTTTTGCTTTATATGACGTTCGTTTTTCTGTCGAACTTCAGCACCATTTTGTATTTTCTGACGGTTTACCTTGAATTCGTCGGATTCTCGATGGTAGCGATTTCTAGCATGATGATTGCATACCAAGTGAGTAAGTTCATTCTTGAGGTTCCTACTGGTTATATTGCTGACAGGTTTGGACGAAAGACAAGCGGTCTCGTTGGCGTCGTGGGAATGCTTGGATACTACGCCGCCCTACTTTTCGCCCGTTCTCCTCTGCTTTTAATCGGCGCGTTTGCTCTCAAAGGATTTGCAGTTGCATGTGTGAGCGGATCCATAGAAGCGATCTACATTGACAGCGTCTCTCAGGACCAGCTCGTAAGACTTAATGTCGTTGAGCGATTTGTTTTCTATGCCTCTTATGCCATCTCCGCTTGCGTGGGCGGTTTCATTTCGTCTGTCGGTGCATATCTCATTGGTCTTTCGGCAGATATCATCGCAATGGTGTTGACGTTGGTTGTCGTTGCCTGCATTCCTGAGATGCGAAGAGGGGACACTGCAGCGACACCTAAGCGTGGAATTAGCCCGAAGATGATCGGTGCCGCTATTGCGCGTAACGGCATTCTTCGTTCAGCGTTCATCATGGACTGCTCTCAGGCATTTGCTTTTGTCGCCCTGGAAGACTTTTTCTCACTGCTGCTTGCGGGTCGCGGAATGAATGCCGTCGCTTCGGGTGTGACCATTGCGGTCCAGCTCCTTGCCTCGGCTTCCATGGGGCTTATTGTGCCGAGTGTGATTGCTCATGTCGACAAGGGCCGTTTTGCGCGTATTTGCGGCATCGTGCGCCTTTTCCTGACTGCTCTGTTTTTGATTCCCTTTACTCCGGTCTATTTGCTGCCCGTGTTCTATGTACTGCAGACGGTTGCTTACTCGTTATTTGCTCCAATTAAATACTCAATTTTTCAAAATGCTGTCGATTCTTCGATGCGCTGTTCACTGATTTCGGTCCAAAGCCAGATGGTGGCGGTGGGTGCCATCCTTTTCTATCTGTTCAATGCTGCGTTGAGCAGCATCGCGGGTATTCGAGTCATATTGCTTGTAGCGCTCGGGATATCTTCTTTGGTGTATATCCCCGCGCTATTTCGTCTTACAAGTCAAAGGCCGTGAGTATTTGGGCACCGATAACTTATATATCAACGCAATAAACCCGAGCGCGAGGGCGTTTGGGTTTATTATTGGAGCGTATGTAACCTGGCGGTGCCACACCGCCTGTTAGTAGGGAGACACATGAACGTTCTGGTCGTCAACGCAGGATCTTCGACCCTTAAGTATCAGGTCATCGATACCAAATCCCACAAGGTGTCCGCAAAGGGCTCCTGCGAGCGCGTCTGCTTTACCGGCGGTACCTTCACCCACGCTGCCAACGGTTCCAAGAAAGTGACCGAGAACATCGAGTTCCCCGACCACAAAGTCGCCATCGAGGTCGTCCTGAAGGACCTTGAGGCCAACGGCGTCAAGATCGAGGGCATCGGCCACCGTATCGTTCAGGGCGGTTGGTACTTCGGCGATTCCTCCCTCGTCGACGAGGACGTCCTCGCCAAGATCCGCGAGGTCGCCCCGCTGGCGCCGCTGCACAACAACCCCGAGGCCAACGTTATCGAGTACTGCCTCGAGCAGTATCCCGACCTGCCCAACGTCACGGTCTACGACACTGCTTTCCACTTCAATATGCCCGAGGTCGCCAAGACCTACGCCCTGCCCAAGGACGTCTGCGACAAGCTGCACATCCGTAAGTACGGCGCCCACGGCACCAGCTACCGCTACATCTCCAAGAAGGTTGCCGAGATGACCAACGGCGAGGCCCGCAAGGTCGTCGTGTGCCACATCGGTTCCGGCGCTTCCCTGTGCGCCATCGAGGACGGCAAGTGCATGGACACCACCATGGGCTTGACGCCGCTCGACGGTGTCATGATGGGCACCCGCTGCGGCTCCATCGACCCTGCTACCGTGTGCTACCTGCAGCGCGAAGGCGGCTACACCTTCGACGAGGTCGACGAGATGATGAACAAGAAGTCCGGCCTTTTGGCTGTGACCGGCGGCAAGACCAACGACTGCCGCAACGTTGAGGAGCTCGCAGCTGCCGGTGACCCCGAGGCTCAGCTCGCCTTCGATATGTTCGTCTACAAGATTGCCGCCAAGGCTGCCGAGATGGCCACTTCCATGTGCGGCATGGACACCCTGGTCTTTACCGCCGGCATCGGCGAGCACGCTCCGGCTGTTCGCGCCGGCGTTGCCGACCGTCTGGCCTTTATGGGCGTCAAGATGGATCATGCCCGCAACGCCCTGCGTGGTGACGGCGCTTGGTGCCTGTCCGCCAAGGATTCCAAGGTCAAGATTTTCGTCATTCCCACGGACGAGGAGTTCATGATCGCTTCCGACGTCGAGCGCATCGTCAACGGCAAGTAATTGCAAGAGGGGAGGGGCTGGACGACCGAGTGCCGTTCGGCCCTTCTTTTGTGCTCGTTGGGCGATATGCCTGATAGCTATTTATTAAGTTATGATAACTTCTTATTAACATGCGGCCGCCTTAAGGGGTCTGCGTCGACCGTATTGCACTGCAAAGGAGTCTCATGAACGTACTTGTTGTCAACGCCGGCAGCTCAAGCCTCAAATATCAGCTTTTGGATACCGATACCCGCGAGGTTTTCGCCAAGGGCAACTGCGAGCGTATCGGATCGGACATGGGCATCTTTGGCCACTCCGAGAACGGTGGCGCTAAGCAGACCGAGGAGGTCCCTTTCCCCGATCATCGCTCTGCTATCGCTCGCGTGCTCGAGGAGCTCGAGAAGACCGACTTTACGATTGATGGCATTGGCCATCGTATCGTTCAGGGCGGCTGGCACTTCGATGATTCCGCGGTCGTCGACGATGAGGTCATGGCTAAGATCCTTGAGGTGGCCCCGCTCGCTCCGCTGCACAATTACGGCGAGGCCGCAGCAATCGAATATTGCCGCGAGAAGTATCCGGAGCTGCCCAACGTGGCGGTCTTCGACACCTCGTTCCACATGACCATGCCCGAGGTCGCCTACACCTACGCGCTGCCCAAGGACGTGTGCGACAAGTACCACGTGCGCAAGTACGGCGCACACGGTACGAGCCACCGCTACGAGTGGATGATGGCCAAGGAGATCCTGGGCTCGCGCTGCCACCGTCTGCTTTCGTGCCATCTGGGCAACGGCGCTTCGCTCGCCGCCATCGAGGACGGCGTGTGCCGCGATACCACGATGGGCCTCACGCCGCTCGACGGCCTGATGATGGGTACCCGTTGCGGCTCCATCGACCCGGCTACCGTGTGCTACCTGCAGCGCGAGGGCGGCTACAGCTATCAGGAAGTCGATGACATGATGAACAAGCAGTCTGGTCTGCTTGCCATCTCGGGCATCTCCAACGACGCCCGCGACATCCGCACGCGCGCCTCCGAGGGCGACGAGCGCTGCCTGCTCGCCTTCGATATGTTCGCCTATAAGGCCATGCAGCAGGCCGGTTCCATGATCGCTTCCATGGCGGGCGTGGACACCATCACCTTTACCGCCGGCATCGGCGAGAACGACTGGTCGATCCGCAAGGCCTTCTGCGACTGCTTTGAGTGGCTGGGCGTGCGTATCGACAACAACAAGAACCGCGAGGCTGTGGGCAACGGCCCGCAGGTCATCAGTGCCGCCGGTTCCGCCGTCACGGTCATGGTCATCCCCACCGACGAGGAATACATGATCGCCCACGACGTCGAGCGTCTGACCAAGAACAACTAACGCGTTCGCTTGTGATCGAACGAAAGGCCTCCTGAGCAGCAGCTCGGGAGGCCTTTTTGCTAGCAGGCGGAAATTCCAGTCCCAAAGTGACCATCGCCGGCAACGCCTGCACTTCCAGCAACGGAACCCGACCATTCAGATCCTCAGCTCCAACTCGTAGCCAAGCCGCCGTCCACTCCAGATGCCCTGAATGCCACGTGACGGTAGAAGGCAGCGCAGGTTAACCCCTGAAAACACTCCGCAGACCAGAAACGCCCCCGTTCGTAGCTCCGAAGGAGCAGAACGGGGGCGTTTCATTGGTCGAGGACGTTTTCAGGGGTTAACCTGCGCTGCCTTCGGCGGGGATATGTCTGCTACTCAGCCATCTGAGCCTGGACGGCGGTGATGGCCACGACACCCACGATGTCGTCGGCAGAGCAGCCACGCGAAAGGTCGTTAACCGGCTTGGCGATGCCCTGCAGGATGGGGCCGTAGGCGTCAGCACCGGCGAAGCGCTGGACCAGCTTGTAGCCGATGTTGCCGGCCTCGAGGTCGGGGAACACCAGCACGTTAGCCTTACCGGCGACGGAGGAGCCGGGAGCCTTGAGCTGGGCGACAGTGGGGACGATAGCGGCATCGAGCTGCAGGTCGCCGTCGATGGCGAGCTCGGGAGCCTTCTCCTTGCAGAACTTCACGGCCTCCTGGACCTTCTTGGCGACCTCGCCGCCGGCGGAGCCCATGGTGGAGTAGGAGAGCATGGCCACGTGCGGCTCAACGTTGCCCATGAAGGTGGACCAGGAGTGAGCGGAGGCGATGGCGATCTCGGAGAGCTCGTCGGAGGACGGGTTGATGTTGAGGCCGCAGTCGGCGAAGATCAGCGTACCGTCGGTGCCGAACTGCGGAGTGTCGGTGCACATCACGAAGAAGGCCGAGACCAGCTTGGTGCCCGGGGCGGTCTTGAGGATCTGCAGCGCGGGGCGCAGGGTGTCGGCGGTGGAGTGGCAGGCGCCGGAGACCAGGCCGTCGGCATCGCCCATCTTGACCATCATGGTGCCAAAGTAGGTGGCGTCCATCACCTGAGCGCGAGCCTGCTCGATGGTGACACCCTTCTTGGCGCGGAGCTCGGCAAACTTCTGCGCGTACTCCTCGTGCTTCTCGGCATTGCGCGGGTCGATGACGGTAGCGCCGGGAACGTTGATCTCGTCGGGGTTGCCCAGGATGACGATCTTTGCCAGGCCCTCCTCGATAATTTTGGTGGCCGCGACGATAGTGCGCGGATCCTCGCCCTCGGGCAGGACGATCGTCTTAAGGTCGGCCTTGGCGGCAGACTTCATACGGTTTAGGAAATCGCTCATGTTACTCCTTACAAGCGTTTCGCTAAGCTCCAGGCGCCCGGCTGTTCACGAATAAACCCGCTGCTAGCGGGTTTACCTTACGTTAATGTACGCCGCGGTGCTTGAGCTTTCCTTGTGTGGCAAGCTCATTATAGGACGCATTAGCGCTATAATCGCTCTGATAAATATGTCTCGAAGAATGTTCGAGAAAAGCCCAGCTAACGAGCCCGTGGCTTTTGACAAGGAGTATCGATGCAGATTACCTCAGGCCTGCCTGAAGGCTTTAACGCCGGCGCGTACGACATGATTGTCGTCGGTGCTGGATATGCCGGTGCCGTTTGCGCCCGCCGTCTTGCCGAGACCATCGGCTATCGTGTTGCCGTTTTGGAGCGCCGTAGCCACATTGCGGGCAATGCCTATGACTGCACTGACGAGGCCGGAATCCTGATCCACGAGTACGGTCCGCATATCTATCACACTTTTAACGAGCGCGTGCACAATTTCCTGTCGCGCTTTACCAAGTGGACGGATTATCAGCACAAGGTGCTCGCCAACATCAACGGTACCCTTATGCCCGTGCCCTTCAACCATGCGAGTCTCAAGCTCGCCTTTGGTGACGAGCGCGGCGAGGAGCTGTATCAGAAGCTCGTGGAGACCTTTGGCAAGGATGTCAAGGTGCCCATTATGGAGCTGCGTAAGAAGAACGACCCGGATCTTGCCGAGGTCGCCGATTACGTCTACGAGAACGTCTTTTTGCATTACACCATGAAGCAGTGGGGCCAGACGCCCGATCAGATCGACCCCTCGATCACCGGCCGCGTTCCCGTCTTTGTGGGCGATGATGACCGCTACTTCCCGCAAGCTCCCTTCCAGGGCATGCCGCAGGAGGGCTACACGGCGCTCTTTGAGCACATGCTCGACCACGACCTGATCGACGTGTTCTGCGATGTGGACGCCCGCGATCTCTTTGAGATCGACGAGACCACCGTCAAGATCGACGGCAAGGTCTATGGTGGCGAGATCGTCTACACCGGTCCGCTCGATGAGCTGTTCAGCCTCGACTTGGGTGCGTTGCCGTACCGCACGCTCGATATGAAGTTCGAGACGCTCGATATGGACCAGTTCCAGCCCGTGGGCACCGTCAACTACACCACGAGCGAGGACTACACGCGTATCACCGAGTTCAAGAACATGACCGGTCAGGTCCTGCCCGGCAAGACCACCATCATGAAGGAGTACTCCAAGGCCTATACGCCCGGCTCGGGCGAGACGCCCTACTATGCCATTCTTGAGCCCGAGAACCGCGAGCTCTACGAGCGCTATCTTGAGCGCGTCCAGAACCTGACGAACTTCCACCCGGTGGGTCGTCTGGCCGAGTATCGTTACTACGATATGGACGCTGTGACCAATTCCGCCCTCGATCTTTCGGATGAGATTATCGCCTGCCATGCATAAAGTCATAACATTCGGTATTCCCTCGTATAACGCCGCCAAGGACATGGACCATTGCATCACCTCCATTTTGGAGGGGAGCAATTACGCTACCGATATCGAGATTATCGTGGTGGACGACGGCTCCAAGGACGAGACGGCCGCCAAGGCCGACGAGTGGGAGGCACGTTATCCCGGTATCATTCGCGCGGTACACCAGGAGAACGGCGGCCACGGTATTGCCGTTCTTTCGGGCCTGCGCGAGGCACAGGGCACCTACTACAAGGTCGTCGACTCGGACGACTGGCTCGACGCTGCGGCTCTTTCGACTATGCTGTCGATTCTGCGTGGCTTTGAAGAGCGTGACCAGCGCGTTGACCTGTTTATCTCGAACTACGTGTACGAGAAGGTTTACGAGGGCACGCATACCGCTATTGGCTACAAATTTGCCCTGCCGCGCAAGAAGATCTTTTCCTGGGATCAGATCGGTCATTTCCGCCTGGACCAGAACCTACTCATGCACAGCCTGTGCTATCGCACGGATGTGCTGCGCGAGTCCAACCTTCCCATGCCGCCGCACACGTTCTATGTGGACAACATCTACGCCTACGTGCCGCTGCCGCGTTGCAAGACCATGTACTACGCCGACATCGACCTCTACCGCTACTTTATCGGTCGCGAGGGCCAGAGTGTCAACGAGGCCACGATGGTCAAGCGTCTGGACCAGCAGTTCCGTGTGACGCGCATCATGATGGAGTCGTACCACCTGTACAGCGATGTTGAGTCGTCACGTCTGCGCTCGTACATGATGGGCTATTTCACCATGATGATGGCGATCTGCTCGGTGCTCACCAAGCTTTCCGAGGAAGATTGCGCCGACGAGCGCCTAAAGACGCTGTGGAATGATTTGAAGGCCTACGACGAGCGCATGTATCGTCGTGCCCGCTACGGCGTGGTCGGCTTCTTCACCAACCTGCGCGGACGGGCCGGAGACAAAACCACACTCGGCCTATACCGTCTTGCCTCTAAGATCTTCAAATTCAACTAACTGTTGAGTAATCGCTGCTGATAGGTTGACTGGGCCCCTTGGCCTTTAGTTTGCTACTGCGAACAGTCCTGCTCGCACGGAAAGCACATTAAGTGCTTTCCGGCTCGTGCGGAACTTGTATCAAACTAAAGGCCAAGGGGCCTCTGCTATAAGAATCGATTGTCAGGCTGCCTGAATTTGAAGATCTTCGACGCGCGGTACACAGGGGCCTGGGCTGAAAAAATATTAGTTGGTAGTCGGTCGGAGACGGGCGGGCATTACGTTTGTCGCGAGTTCCGCATGCAAAGAAGGCCACTTAATGTGGCCTTCGTCTTGCATAGGACTGTAGAGCAGCAAACGTAATGCCCGCCCGCCTCCGACCGACGGTCGAGTGGGGTTACTTTGCGGCGCCGGGGATGCCGTGGGAGGTTTTGGCGGTTTTTGCTCCGTTTACGATGGCGGTCTGTAAAGCCCTTACGGCGAGCATGCCCAACAGGTCCAGGGGAACGGCGGCGCTTGCCTGGGCTCCCAGTTTGCCGCTAGCGAGGGTGTAGATGGTGTCGCCGTCGTTGGTGGTGTGCGTGGGACGGATGGCGTGTGCGTAGGCGTCTGCGGCCATCTGGGAGACCTTGGTGGCTTGTGCCTTGGTGAGTTCCACGTTGGTGACGATGCAGCTGATGGTGGTGTTGGTGCGGTCGAGCGGCATCTGCATGGATCCGGCGGCGGCAAAGGCTGCGAGTTCCATGTCGACGATCTGGTCGCTATCGGCTGCGGCGCGCATACCGGCGACCCACTCGCCGGTGAAGGGGTCGACAACGTTGCCGCAGGCGTTGACCGAGACCACGGCGCCCACCTTGATGGGGCCGAGCGCCACGGCGGCAGCGCCAAGGCCGGCCTTCATGCAGGTAGCGGGGCCCATGAGCTTACCCACGGTAGCGCCCGTGCCGGCGCCTACGTTGCCCTGTTCGAGCTTGGTGGGGGTGTTGTCGAGTGCTTCGCGCACGGCGGCGATGCCGGCCTCAATGTCGGGGCGAACGGTGGGGTTACCAAAGGCGAGGTCGAAGATACAGCTCGAGCACACGATAGGCACCTGCGTGGGGCCGACGGGAAGGCCGATGCCGCGGCTCTCAAGCTCGCGAGCGACGCCGCTTGCAGCTTCGAGGCCAAAGGCCGATCCGCCCGAAAGGCAGACGGCGTGGACCTTGTCGACGGTGTTCTCGGGTCGCAGCAGGTCGGTCTCGCGCGAAGCGGGAGCACCGCCGCGAACGTCAACGCCGCCGGTGGCGCCCTCGGGTGCCACGATTACGGTGCAACCGGTGCCGGCCTCCTCGTCCGTATAGTTGCCATAGCAAAAGCCATCGACATCGCAGACGTCAATGGCCTCGAGCAGTGTATCCATGTTTAACTCCTATCGGTTTTCCGCCGCGCCTTGTGCCCGGTCGGGATCCGTACGGTACGCCAAAATTGTAGGCGCTGGGGAATACCCAGCGCCAGATGCAATTACGAGAGTTTTTGAATCGCGCGCGCGACGCGGGCGATGGGTAGGCCCACCACGTTATAGAAGTCGCCCGAAATATCGTGCACGAGCATGCGTCCGCCTGTGCCCTGAATGCCGTAGGCGCCGGCCTTGTCCATGGGCTCACCCGAGGCGACGTAGTGCTCGATCTGCTCGTCGCTGAGCTCGTAGAACGTCACGTCGGTCACATCGACAAAGGACAGGCTTTCGGCGGCAAGCGGGGCGGCCGTATCGCCTGCCTTAACGATGCAGACGCCGGTTGCGACCTGGTGCGTGCGGCCCGAAAGCTCACGGAGCATGGTGCGCGCCTCGTCCTTGGTTGCCGGCTTGCCCAGAATCTTGCCGTCAAAGGTGACGATGGTGTCGGCCGCGACCGTCAGCTCATTGGGCTCGGCATGCTCGGCGGCGACAGCAGCGGCTTTGGCTCGCGCCAATCGCTCGACGAGCGTAATCGGGGCCTCGCCGTCGAAGGGAGTCTCGTCGATATCTGCGGGAATCACGCGAATGTCATACCCTGCCTCGCGCATCAACTCGATGCGGCGCGGTGATTGCGAAGCCAAAATCATAGTTGGATGCCCTCGGCGACCTTCTCGACAGCCTTGTCGCCGGCGATCGTGCGCAGCAGCTCAAGCGCAAAGGGGAGCGACTGGGCCATGCCGCTGGCGGTGATGATGTTGCCGTCTTGCGTAACCTTCTCGCCGGTATAGGCGCCCTCGGGGAAGCTTTTCTCAAAGCCAGGGAAGCACGTGGCGTGGCGCCCCTCGAGCAGGTCGAGCTCGCCCAGGATAAACGGGGCGGCGCAGATGGCGGCGACGTGCTTGGTCGCGGCGAACTCGCAGACCACGTCGCAGACGCGCTGATCGGCGCGCAGGTTGGTGGCACCGGGCAGGCCGCCGGGCAGCACGACGCAGTCGTACTCGTCAAAGTTGATCTCATCAAAGAGCGCATCGCAGGTCACGGGGATCTGCAGCGAGCTTACGACCTCGCGCGTGGGCATGATCGAGACGAGCGTGGCACGCACGCCGCCGCGACGCATGACATCGACCATGGTCAAGCACTCAATAGTTTCAAAGCCATCGGCGGCGAGAACGGCAACGCTGGGCATGAGGGTTCCTTTCATAGGCGGCATACAATTAGCCGTCTTATACCCCGAAGACCTCCGCTTGCCACGCTCGATTTCCCAATGTTTAAAATAGCCCCGTCCGAATTAGCTACCCTCACCCATCCTCAACAATCTCAATCGGTAACATCTAGACCCACTTTTGACCCCTAACTGTTACAGATCAAGACAAACGGAAACCGCCCCGACAAAACGTCTAAATCTGTAACATCTACGGACCAAAACCGGGTCTTACTGTTACAGATCGAGACAACCCCCAACATCACCGCCCCGTTCGGGGAACGACCGCCACAGGTACGGCGGGCAGAGGCTCACTTTTTTCCTCGGTTTTTTCTTGACGGAATCTCACCTGTTGTAGTACTTTGTCCCAGTCTAAAAACGCGTGGACTTTTCTGGGCGCTAGCCACCTTTTTGCCACGCAACCGAGCAGTCGGTTGCGTGGCTTTTTTTGTCTTGGCAGCAGGTACCACATGCACCGCCAGAAGACCGCACGAGCCCACCTTCCGACTGCAGGGAACAGACGCACGAGACGTGCATCTGCAAGACAGCAGACGGAAGGGAGCCTAATGGCAGGAACAAACACAATCAAGCAACAGGCCGCCGGGGCAGGAGCCACGGGCGCGGGACAGGCCAAGGCGGCGCTCCAGGTCTTTGCGGGCGGCGCCTGCTACGGCGCTATGGCCACGACCTACAAGCTCGCCTACGCCGCGAGCTTCACCTCGGCACAGGTGGTGGCGAGCCAGGCGTGGTTCGGCTGCCTCTTCTTCGCCCTCGCCACGCTCGCAGGGCACGCACTCGGGCACCGCTGGCAGCGCGTGGGCTGGAAGCTCGCCCTCAAGCTCATGGGCCTGGGAGCCCTCACCTGCCTCACCTCAATCCTCTACTGCTACGCCATGAGCGTGCTGCCCGCCCCGGTGGCGCTCACGCTCCTCTTCCAGTTCACGTGGCTGGGGCTCCTGTGGCAGACCGTCATGACGCGCCGACCGCCGAGGGTCCTCCAAGTGGTCTCCGCCCTGGTCATCGTCTTCGGAACGGTGTTCGCCAGCGGCGTTTACAGGACCGGCATCACCGGGTACGACCCCGTGGCCCTGCTCTGCGCGCTGGGGGCGGCCGTGTCCTGCTCCCTCTTTGTCACCCTCTCCGGCAAGGTCGAGGCCCCGTGCTCGTCCGAGCAGCGTGGCGTCATCGTATGCGCGGGCTCCGTGGTCATGTCGCTCACGGTATGCCCGGACTACGTCGTCTCGGGCGTCCTCGCCCAGGGCATCCTGCCCTTTGCCGTCATCGCCGGCTTCTTTGGCATGCTCTGCCCGGTCCTGCTCTTCGGCATGGGCTCTCCGCACCTGCCCGCAGGCCTCTCCACTGTCATGGCCGCCGCGGAACTCCCCGCCGGCCTGCTCATCGCCATGATCGTCCTCGGCGAGCCGCTCGGCGTCGTCGAGTGGCTGGGCGTCGCCATCATCCTCGCCGGCGTGTGCCTGGCACAGGTCCCCTCCCTGTTTGGAGGCCGGGAGGCACGTCGCGTCGCCGCAGGACAAGCCGTCAGCTAGTCACCCCTTCACGGGCGGCCCGCGCGCATCAGGGAAAGGGCCACGGGCCCGGCGCGTGAGGTCGCAAGGACGTTATAAAGCGTCCCCCGCAGAGATGGGGGCGCCAGAGAGAAGGAGGCACCATGCCATTTCCAAAAGGGTTCCTTTGGGGAGGAGCCACCGCTGCCAACCAATGCGAGGGAGGTTATGACGAGGGCGGCCGCGGCCTTGCCAATGTCGACGTCATCCCACACGGGCCGGAGCGCAACGACGTAAGCCGCGGCCTGAGGCGCATGCTCGACTTTGAGCCCGGGTACTACTACCCGGCCCAGACGGGCATCGACTTCTACCACCACTACCGCGAGGACATAGCCCTCTTCGCGGAGATGGGCTTCAAGGTCTTTCGCCTCTCCATCGCCTGGAGCCGCATCTTCCCCAACGGCGACGAGGAGGAGCCCAACGAGGCCGGGCTCGCCTTCTACGAGGACGTGTTCCGCTGCTGCCGCGAGCACGGGATCGAGCCCCTCGTGACCATCACGCACTTCGACTGCCCCATCCACCTCGTCAAGAAGTACGGCGCCTGGCGAAACCGCGCCCTCATCGAGCTCTACAAGCGGCTCGTGAAGGTGCTCTTCAACCGCTACCGCGGCCTCGTGCATTGGTGGATCACGTTCAACGAGATGAACATGATCTTGCACCGTCCCTTCATGGGTGCCGGCATCGTCCTCGAGCCCGGGGAGAATGCCCGCGAGGCCGAGTACCGCGCCGCGCACAACGAGCTCGTGGCGAGCGCCTGGGCCACCAAGATCGCCCACGAAGTCGACCCGGAGAACAAGGTAGGCTGCATGCTCGCCGCGGGAAGCTACTACCCCTACTCCTGTCGTCCCGAGGACGTCCGCGCAGCGCAGGTCAAGAACCAGGAGGACCTCTTCTTCGTGGACGTGCAGGCACGCGGGCACTACCCCGGCTACGCGCTCAAGATGCTCGAGCGCGAGGGCATCGACGTGGGCATGACCGCCGAGGACGAGCGCATCCTTGCGGAGAACACCGTCGACTTCATCTCGTTTAGCTACTACTCCTCGCGCTGTACCGCGGGCGACCCCGATTCCGTGGGCGGCGTCGCCGAGGGCAACGCCTTCGCCGGCGTGGAGAACCCCTACGTGCGCACGAGCGACTGGGGCTGGGTCATCGACCCGCTGGGGTTCCGCATCACGATCAACGACCTCTGGGACCGCTACCAGAAGCCGCTCTTTGTGGTGGAGAACGGCCTCGGCGCCTATGACGAGGTGCTTCCCGACGGCACGATCGAGGACGACTACCGCATCGCCTACCTGCGCGAGCACATCGAGGCCATGCGCGACGCCATCGAGCAGGACGGCGTCGAGATGCTCGGCTACACCACCTGGGGGCCGATCGACCTCGTGAGCGCGGGCTCCGGCGAGATGGAGAAGCGCTACGGCTTCATCTACGTGGACCGCGACAACCTGGGCAACGGCACGCTCGAGCGCAGGCGCAAGAAGAGCTTCTACTGGTACCAACAGGCCATCGCCACCAACGGAGGCGACCTGGGCTAGCCGCCCGGGCAATATCGCTAAGGAGAAAATAATGGCTGAAAAATACGACAATCTGGCCAGATCCATACTCGAGAACGTAGGCGGCACAGAGAACGTCGCCAGCGTCGCGCACTGCATCACGCGCGTGCGCTTCAAGCTCAAGGACGAGTCCCGCGCCAACACGGCCAAGATCGAGGCCCTCAAGGGTGTTATCCAGGTCATCCAGGCCAACGGCCAGTACCAGGTGGTCGTGGGTAACATCGTCGAGGACGTCTACGACGCGGTCCTGGAGGCCGGCAACTTCTCGAGCGGCGCAAGCGCCGACGACGAGCCCCAGGGCGATAAGACCGTTGCCTCCGTCGTCATCGACCTCATCTCTGGCATCTTCCAGCCCATCCTGGGACCGCTTGCCGCCGCAGGCATCATGAAGGGACTGCTTGCCCTCATCACCTACTTCGTCCCGGCCTTTGCAAACGACGGCCTCTACACGCTGCTCTACACCGTGGCTGACGGCTTCTTCTACTTCCTCCCCGTCGCCCTGGCGTTCAGTGCCGCGCGCAAGTTCCGCATGAACGAGTTCACCGGCGTGGCAATCGGCGTGGCGCTCCTCTACCCGACGATGGTCGCCCTGACCTCGGGTGAGGCGCTCGGCAGCATCGACCTCGGCGTGGCCGGCACGTTCTCGTGGTACGCCACCGCCCTCGGGCTCCCCATCATCATGCCCGTGTCCGGCTACGTGAGCTCGGTGATCCCCGTCCTTCTCATGGTGTGGTTCGGCTCTATCCTTGAGCGCTGGCTCAAGAGCTGGATGCCGGTTGCGCTCAAGATGTTCCTCGTCCCGCTCGCCACGATGACGGTCTCCATCGTCTTGGGCTACCTCGTCATCGGCCCGGTGGCCACCCTCATCACCAACCTGCTGAGCGCGGCGTTCTCGTTCATCTTCCAGCTCCCCGTGGTTGGTTCCGTCCTGGGCAGCGCCCTGGTCGGCGGACTGTGGATGTGCCTCGTCATCTTTGGCTTCCACTGGAGCCTCATCCCCATCTCCATCATGAACCTGAACACCCTCGGCCACGACAGCGTGCTCGCCGCCACCATCGGCCACGGGTTCGCGCTCGGAGCGGTCATCTTTGCCATGTACCTCAGAAACAAGGACGAGCGCTTCCGCGGCATCGCCCTTCCCGCGATGATCTCCGCCTTCTTCTTCGGCGTCACCGAGCCTGGCATCTACGGCATCGCCCTGCCCAACAAGCGCGCGTTCGTCGTGGCATGCCTGAGTTCCGCCGTGGGCGGCGCCATCGTGGGAATGACGGGCGCCCTCATGTACATCTCGGGCGGCCTCGGCGTCTTCAACCTGCTCAACTTCATCGACGGGACCCCTGGTGGCGCCGGGATCTCCCACATGATCTTCGCGATCATCGCCTCGCTCGTCTCTGCCGTCCTGGCCTTTGTTATCGAGTTCATCACCTACCGGCCCAACGACGATGAGGAAGGCGCCCGCTAGCCTGCGCTCTTTTCGACCAGCTCTATGTAATTGAGGAGCAGTTGAGGTGGGTGAGGGCCGAGGGCGATCAAGGTGGCCACCCTCGGCCCGGGACAACCTGCCAGAAGGCGTTTAGCTTTCTCGGGCGGCGCTGAAATGAACTGAGCCCCGAAACTTGGACGAGTCAATTAGCGGCCTATGCCGCACATGGGGACTGATTCCGGAACTCCTCCGGGGTCAGTCCCTTTTGCTTAACCCGCCTCCTCTTGTTCCAGTGAACGGTATAGGCTTCGAGGTCCCGCTTGAACTCCTCGAAGCTCCGCCACGTCCGGTTCCTGTAGAACTCGTCCTTCAGGCGCCCGGGCAGCAGCTCCGTCGCATGAGCTTGCCCCCGCACGCCGCCGGCCCCGGCCGGGTACGGACACCCTTCGGCCTCCCGCCGGCCTTCGGCGCGCCCGTACCCCCTGTCGCAAAGCTCTGCTGCAAGAGTCCTCAGCGTGGCGTCGAGCCTGACTCTCCCGTCCATAAAGAAGCCCCCATTTTTAATGTTCAAGAAATGGGGGGCGGTTCAATTTCGGGACGGGGATTAAATAATCATTCGGAGCAAATTTATTTTTATCCCCGTCTCAGAAAATCATCGGGCGTGGTCTTGGGCAAACAGTCTAGTTGCGCTTGAGGTGGACGACCGTTTCGCAGTGGAAGGTTTGCGGGAACAGGTCGACTGGCGTGATCTTGACGGGGGAGAAGGTGCCCTCCTCGACAAAGCGCTTGAGGTCGCGGGCCAGAGTTGCCGGGTCGCAGCTCACGTAGGCGACATCGCGTGCGCTCGTGCTGGCGATGAGGTCGATGGCCTCGGGTGCCAAACCTGCGCGCGGCGGATCGACCACCAGGACATCGGCATCCTGGTCGGGGAACTCGCGCACAGCATCGCCGCCGATGACGTCGACGTTATCGAGCTTGTTGATCTCCAGGTTGCGACGCAGGTCGCGCACGGCCGGGCTGTAGGCCTCGACGGCGGCGACGTAATCGCAGCGGCGGGCGAGCGGCAGGGTAAAGGTGCCGGCACCGCAGTACAGGTCCACAGCCAGCTCGTCTTCCTGTGGGTCGAGGGCGTCCATAACGAGCTCGATCAAAAGCTCGGCGCCCTTGGTATTGACTTGGAAGAACGACGGGGCAGATAAGCGCATCTGGCCTTCGGCGATGTTCTCGGTCCACGAGCCCTCGCCGGCGAGCATCTCCACCTTAGAGACGCGGCGGGCCTTCTTCTCGCCCTTGCTCATGACGCGCACCACGCTCGTGGGGTGTGCGGCGTCTGCCAGCACGCGCGAGACCTGCGAACGCGGGAAGGAACCCGTGGGCGTCCAGAGTGCGACCTCGAGCGCCTTGGTGCGGCGCGAAGCGCGAATGCCCACGCGCTCCAGACCCAGGTCGTGGCTGCCACTCAGATAGTTGAGTGCGCCGACGACCGATTTTAGCGCCTTCGGGAAGCGCTTATCGAACAGTGGGCACGCATCGACGGTCACGATTTTGCTGGGGTCGACACCGTGCATGCCAAGGCGCACGCGACCGTTGACGACGGTCGGGTCGAGCTCGATTTTATTGCGGTAGCCCCAGTCGTCCTTGGTGTGGCGGATGGGCTGTACCAACTCATCGACCTGCTCAGGAGCGAACTTGCCGATGCGCTCGAGCGTGGAGCGCAGGTTTTGCTCCTTGGCGGCGAGCTGAGCGGAGCGCGATAGATTGCCCCACGAACAACCGCCGCAGATGCCCACGAAGGGGCAGGGGGGCTGAATGCGATCGGGACTCGGCTCCAGAATCTCGGTCGTGCGGGTGCGCATAAACGACTTGCCGTCCTGCACGATCTCGGCTTCGACGGTGTCGCCTGCCACAGCGCCCTGCACAAAGACGGCCTTGCCATTGTCGGCGTGCGCCAGCCCGTCGGCGCCGTAGGTCATCGATTCTATAGTGAGCTTCATATCCCTGCCTGTCATTCGCGTTGTTGTCCGCACCATGGTAGCAGGGAAAAGCGCCCCGCATCCGAGGCTTTGCTCAAATGCGGGGCGCTTCTACAAACTGCTTCTACAAACGACTATTTCGTCCTGCCGGTAATGAGCGTCTTAAGACCCAGGCCGATCAGGCCCAAGCCCATGCGCACGCGGCCGGGGTGATGGCGCTCGATGGCCTTGGCCTTGCCAGCGGGCTTATCGCGACGGGCACTCGTCTCGGGTGCGGGCTTGGTGACCTGCGGCTCGGGTCGAGGTGCAGGTGCAGGCTCGGGCTCAATGACGGTCGCCTGGACCTCTTGGACCTTGGGTGTGGTCGGCTGCGGCTCGGGCTTGGGGGCAGGTTTCGCCTCAATGACGGGCTCGGGCGCGGCCTCGGCGTTGCGATAGGCACGCTCCAGCAGGGCTTCCTGCGAGTTGAAGGGTTTCTCACCCTCTGCACGCTCCACGGGGATCCAGGTGCCGTCGCTCGTGAGGCTGCGGGCCTTCACGTTGTCCCGCAGCTGCATGCCCATGTACTCGTGTACCAGGGCGCGGCAGGTGGGGTCGAGCACGGGGAAGGCGATCTCCACGCGGTGCTCGGTGTTGCGTGTCATCATGTCTGCCGAGCTCAGGTAAATCATGTCCGAGTCCACGCCAAAAGCGTAAACACGCGCGTGCTCCAAAAAGCGTCCGACGATGGAACGGACATGCACGTTCTCGGTCTTGCCCGGAACACCGGGCTTGAGGCACGAGATGCCGCGGATGATCATGTCTACGCGCACGCCGGCACACGATGCCTCGGCGATCTTGTCGATAACCTCGCGGTCGGTCAGCGAGTTGAGCTTAAAGAACACGCGGGCGGGCTCGCCGGCAAGGGCGCGCTGGATCTCGCGATCCAGGCCGCGCATGATGAGCGGCTTGAGGCCTACGGGCGCCACACCCAGGAAGCGGTAATCGCCGCGCAGGTTGCCCAGCGACAGATTGCGGAAGAACAGGTTGGCGTCTTCACCGATGCCGGGATGGGCTGTCATGAGCATAAAGTCGCTGTAGAGTTTGGCCGTCTTCTCGTTAAAGTTGCCGGTGCCCAAAAGCGTGAGGCGGGTGAGCGCCATGCCCTCGCGATAGGTGAGCTGGCAGATCTTTGAGTGGCATTTAAAGCCCTCGGAACCATAGATGACGGTGCAGCCCGCCTCTTCCAGACGCTCGGCCCACTCGATGTTGTTCTGCTCGTCAAAGCGGGCACGAAGTTCCATGAGCACCGTGACCTCTTTGCCGTTCTCGGCAGCATCGATCAGCGACTCGCACAGGCGGCTCTGCTTGGCCACGCGGTAGAGCGTGATGCGCAGCGAGATGCACTCGGGGTCGTAGGCGGCCTCGTGCACCAGATCCAGGAAGGGGTTCATAGCCTCGTAGGGATAAAAGAGCAGCTTGTCGCCCTGCAGCACCTGTTCGCGGATGGAGCGGGTCATATCGATGGTGGGGTTGGGCTGCGGCTTAAACGGCGTAAAGAGCAGCTCGTTGCGCAGGTGCTCGGGAATCTTGCCCTCAATGCCAAAGACGTAGCCCAGGTTGAGCGGGATATCGCAGGTAAAGACCGAGCGACGCGAAAGCTCGAGCGCCTTGCGGATAGTCTTGAGCGTCGCCTTCTCGAGCGACCCCGAGACCGCGAGCACTACCGGCTGCAGGCGCAGGCGCTTCTTGAGAATGCGCTTCATGTGCTGGCGGTAGTCCTCTTCCTCCTCGACGCCCTCGCCGTCCGGATCGATGTCGGCGTTGCGGGTGACGCGGATCAGCGCACGATCCAGCGGCTTATAGGAGCCAAAGCAGCTGTCCAGGCAGGCGAGGATGACGTCCTCGAGCAAGATGTAGGAGTAGGTGCCGGTGGGCGAGGGGATCTCGACCACGCGGTTCATCGAGGCGGGAATCTCGATAAGGCCCAGCAGGCTCTCCTCGTCGGTGGCGCCGTCCAGACCACAGGCCAGATAGAGCGCTCCATTGCGCAGGTTGGGGAAGGGGTGGCGAGGATCGATGACCAGCGGCGAGATGACCGGCGACACGTAGGCCTGGAAGTAGCGGGTTACGAAGGTGCGTTCCTCGGGCGTAAGCGAATCGATGCGGGCGCGGTGAACGCCCAGAGTGTCGAGCTTGCCCTCGATGCTCTTAAAGATCGACTCCCAGCGGGTAAGGAGCCCGGGCAGCTCTGCCATGACGGCGTCGACCTGCTCGGAGGCGGTCATATTGCTCTTGTTATCGACAGGCTGTTTTTTGAGTTCTGCCAGGTCGGACAGGCCGCCCACGCGTACCATAAGGAATTCGTCGAGGTTGGACTCGAAGATCGAGACGAATTTAAGGCGCTCGAACAGCGGCACGGACTCATCGAAGGCCTCGTCGAGCACGCGGTTGTCAAAGCGCAGCCAGCTGAGCTCTCGATTTTGCGTGTACGAGAAGTCGCGCGGCGGTTTGCGCTGCTTAGCGGCCTTTTGCTTCTTTTCGATTTTGCTCGGCATATGCATCTGTCCGTTCAGTCCCTACGGGGGACGGTAGCCTAACACTATTTCCTATTGTCTCAATTTAGTCGACCTATGGCGCGGACGTATCGCGCGAACGGTATCTTTACCTACTTATTACGCTGACGATCCGAAGCACTAACGTCCGGTGCTTTGAGCAAGCGATCTATATCCTCACTCAACTGGTGAGAATGTATGAATAAGAATGATAGCAAGCTGAATATAATCGAATGTAGCTCGAATCGAGGGCAAGTGTCATTAATATGCAGAAAACCGTTTTCACTATGCAATTTTGAATCATGGATAACTTTGAGTGTTCAATCTTGATTTCCTAGAAAAATAACGTTTACCTAGGAAAATCTGCTTTACGAAACTGAAGTGCATCATGGGAAATCATATGCGATATACCGTTCATCGTACTTTGCTGACCGTTCGGGGGTGAGGTGGTATTACGAATGGAATTTGGATATAACTAGAGCTGTCAGCAAGCAGCGTCCCATATGGAGGGGCGCTGATACATTCGGCCAGTAAGGCCCGAAAGAAAGGTAGGAGGCCATGACGAAAGGTCTGCACGTGCCTTCCGAGATCGGCAAGCTCAGGAAGGTCTGCCTGCACCGTCCCGGCGACGAGCTCCTCAACCTGCCGCCCGACGAGCTCGAGCGACTCCTGTTCGACGACGTCCCGTTCCTGGAGGTCGCGCAGCAGGAGCACGACACCTTCGCCCAGATCCTGAGGGACCAGGGCGTGGAGGTCCTCTATCTCGAGAACCTCGTCGCCGAGGTGTTCGACCAGGTCCCCGGCGCCCGCGCCGAGTTCACCGACCAGTACATCGCCGAGGCCGGCATCCGCGGCCAGCACATGCCGCAGATCGTCCGCGAGAAGCTGGACTCCATCGAGGACAACCTCGAGTTCGTCAAGAAGACCATGGCCGGCATGACCAAGTCCGAGATCGACATGCCCCTCACGGCGTCCACGACCCTCGACTCCCTGGTCAACTCCGAGTCCGAGTCCGACCTGATCATCGACCCGATGCCCAACCTCTACTTCACCCGCGACCCGTTCGCGGTCGTCGGCGAGGGCGTCAACCTCAACCGCATGTACTCGGTCACCCGCAACCGCGAGACCCTGTACGGCAAGTACGTCTTCAAGTACCACCCCGACTACAAGGACGTCTCGCTGTACTTCCGCCGCGACTGCCAGTTCCACACCGAGGGCGGCGACGTGCTGAACATCAACGAGAAGACCCTCGCCGTCGGCATCTCCCAGCGCACCCAGGCCGCCGCTATCGACGTCATGGCCCAGAACATCTTCTGGAACTCCGACTCCAAGGTCGAGCGCATCCTGGCCTTCGACATCCCGGTCTCGCGCGCCTTCATGCACCTCGACACGGTCTTCACCCAGATCGACGTCGATAAGTTCACGATCCACCCCGCCATCATGGGCACCCTGCGCGTCTACGAGCTGACCGCCGGCAAGAACCCGGGCGACGTGAACATCCGCCTGATCGAGGACACCCTCGAGCACGTCCTGGAGGACGCCACCGGCGTCGACCAGGTCAAGCTGATCCCCTGCGGCGGCGGCGACCCGATCGCGGCCTCCCGCGAGCAGTGGAACGACGGCTCCAACACCCTGTGCGTCGAGCCCGGCAAGATCTGCGTCTACGCCCGCAACACCGTCACCAACGACGTGCTGTACAAGGAGGGCCTGGACCTTCTCGTCGTGCCCTCCGCCGAGCTCTCCCGCGGCCGCGGCGGCCCGCGCTGCATGAGCATGCCCTTCTGGCGCGAGGACCTCTAAGGTCTTCAGGGACCCGTACAGGTCATAATACATACATCTAGCTGCCATTAGATGTCTCCCATTGGGGCGGTGCGGGTTTTCGCACCGCCCCAATCTTGTATGAGGAACGTCAACACGATTGGATGACTGCTTTTGTAAGGAGCTTGGCCATGGACATCAAGACGATTGGCGTTGAGGAATGGCTCAACGTTTGGGAGAAGAGCGCCACGTGGGACATCGCCCAGTCGACGATCTCGTCGCTTACCATGGGCGAGCTGCGCGCGCTCGACGATCAAGATGGTGCCACGTTCTACGAGCGCCTGGACCGCGAGAAGATGAACTACGGCTGGATCGAGGGTTCGCCCGACTTTAAGGCAGAGGTCGCCAAGCTGTATCGTCGCGAGGTCAATCCCGACCACATTCTGCAGACCAACGGGTGCACGGGCGCCAACCTTAACGCCATCATGGCCGTGGTCGAGCCCGGCGATCATGTCATCGCCGAGTGGCCCACCTACGCGCCGCTCTATGAGATTCCGCGCACGCTGGGCGCCGAGGTCGAGTATTGGGAGCTTCGCGAGGAACTCGGCTGGAAGCCCGATATCGAGGAACTCAAGCGCTTGGTGCGCCCCAACACGAAGCTCATCTGCATAAACAACGCATCGAACCCCATCGGTACGGTGCTCGATGCCGATATGCTCGGCCAGATTGCCGAGATCGCCCGCTCGGTTGGCGCCTATGTGCTGTGCGACGAGGTGTACCTGCCGCTTGAGAACACCGAGGCCTTTATGTCGATGGCCGACGTGTACGAGAATGCCATTGTCACCAACTCGTTGTCGAAGACCTATTCGACGCCTGCGGCCCGCGTGGGCTGGGTCGTGGCAGACGAAGAGGTGTCCAACCGCATCCGTACCTATCGCGATTACACCATGATCTGCGGCGGCGTGTTCAACGATGCCCTGGCGACCTATGTGCTCAAGCACAAGGACAAGATCCTCGAGCGCAATCGCAAGATCGTGTTTGGCAACCGCGATATCGCGCAGGCTTGGATCGATACGCAGCATCGCGTTTCCTGGACGGCCCCGCAGGGCGTGTCTACCTCGTTTATCCAGCTTGATATTCCCGAGGACGACGAGGAGTTCTGCAAGCGCCTGCTGTCCGAGAGGGGAGTGCTGCTGGTACCCGGCAGCCGCTTTGAGCTTCCCTGTGGCGCACGCCTGGGCTACTGCGCGTGCGAGGACGTTCTGCGCGAGGGCCTGACGCTTTTGGGCGAGGCACTGGCGGAGTTTGATCGCTAGGATTCCGATGATCTTCGAGGGCCTTATCTAAATTGGCCGAAGATAATCGAAAATTGACCCGTTTCCCTAGGGGAAGCGGGTCAATTTTTCTATACCGAGAAGTCAAGTTGTTACAAATGGGGCCGTAAAGCGAGCCGGTATCCGCTGGGCCTTATACTGAGTTTCCGGTGAACGGTATCAAGCGTCTGGTAAACGGTAATTTATTTACCAGAAATGAATAGGACAAACTTTTTTCTGAATAAAAATGAAAATGGTTGAGACGCGGTATGAACCGCTAATTCTATTCATAGCTTTATTGGAAATATGCAATTTGAGGATGGTTTAACAAAGTTTAGTTCCATTTGATTTTAGGATTGAAAACGCGTTTAAGCACGTAAATACGCTTTATTAAGATGAAGTGTGCCATGCGTGAAGTATATGTGTATGCCGTTCACCCCCTATAAAAAACCGTTCGGGGGCAAGGTGGAAGTATGAGCTGATTTTGGATATAAATATGTCGTCAGCAATAACGCCTCACACGGAGGGGCGCTAACGAATCGGCCCTGACAAGGGCCCGAAAGAAAGGTAGGAGGCCATGACGAAAGGTCTGCACGTGCCTTCCGAGATCGGCAAGCTCAGGAAGGTCTGCCTGCACCGTCCCGGCGACGAGCTCCTCAACCTGCCGCCCGACGAGCTCGAGCGACTCCTGTTCGACGACGTCCCGTTCCTGGAGGTCGCGCAGCAGGAGCACGACACCTTCGCCCAGATCCTGAGGGACCAGGGCGTGGAGGTCCTCTATCTCGAGAACCTCGTCGCCGAGGTGTTCGACCAGGTCCCCGGCGCCCGCGCCGAGTTCACCGACCAGTACATCGCCGAGGCCGGCATCCGCGGCCAGCACATGCCGCAGATCGTCCGCGAGAAGCTGGACTCCATCGAGGACAACCTCGAGTTCGTCAAGAAGACCATGGCCGGCATGACCAAGTCCGAGATCGACATGCCCCTCACGGCGTCCACGACCCTCGACTCCCTGGTCAACTCCGAGTCCGAGTCCGACCTGATCATCGACCCGATGCCCAACCTCTACTTCACCCGCGACCCGTTCGCGGTCGTCGGCGAGGGCGTCAACCTCAACCGCATGTACTCGGTCACCCGCAACCGCGAGACCCTGTACGGCAAGTACGTCTTCAAGTACCACCCCGACTACAAGGACGTCTCGCTGTACTTCCGCCGCGACTGCCAGTTCCACACCGAGGGCGGCGACGTGCTGAACATCAACGAGAAGACCCTCGCCGTCGGCATCTCCCAGCGCACCCAGGCCGCCGCTATCGACGTCATGGCCCAGAACATCTTCTGGAACTCCGACTCCAAGGTCGAGCGCATCCTGGCCTTCGACATCCCGGTCTCGCGCGCCTTCATGCACCTCGACACGGTCTTCACCCAGATCGACGTCGATAAGTTCACGATCCACCCCGCCATCATGGGCACCCTGCGCGTCTACGAGCTGACCGCCGGCAAGAACCCGGGCGACGTGAACATCCGCCTGATCGAGGACACCCTCGAGCACGTCCTGGAGGACGCCACCGGCGTCGACCAGGTCAAGCTGATCCCCTGCGGCGGCGGCGACCCGATCGCGGCCTCCCGCGAGCAGTGGAACGACGGCTCCAACACCCTGTGCGTCGAGCCCGGCAAGATCTGCGTCTACGCCCGCAACACCGTCACCAACGACGTGCTGTACAAGGAGGGCCTGGACCTTCTCGTCGTGCCCTCCGCCGAGCTCTCCCGCGGCCGCGGCGGCCCGCGCTGCATGAGCATGCCCTTCTGGCGCGAGGACCTCTAAGTCTTTCCGTTTCCGGTGCGGTCCCCCTACGACCGCACCGGTTTCGCCCGTCAAACGGGCAACACTAATACTTACGTAATTCATTTTTTCGAAAGGAAACGAACCATGGGTGTTAACCTCTCCGGCCGTAGCTTCCTCAAGCTCCTCGACCTCTCCACCGAGGAGATCGAGTACTTGCTCAAGCTTTCCAAGAACTTCAAGGACATGAAGCGCGCTGGCGTTCCGCACCGCTATCTCGAGGGCAAGAACATCGTTCTGCTCTTCCAGAAGACCTCCACTCGTACCCGCTGCGCCTTCGAGGTCGGCGGCATGGATCTGGGCATGGGCGTCACCTACCTCGATCCCGGTTCGTCGCAGATGGGCAAGAAGGAGTCCATCGAGGACACCGCTCGCGTTCTCGGCCGCATGTATGACGGCATCGAGTTCCGTGGCTTTGCCCAGGACGACGTCGAGGAGCTCGCTGCTAAGTCCGGCGTGCCCGTCTGGAACGGCCTGACCACCGAGTGGCACCCCACCCAGATGCTCGCCGATATCCTGACCGTCCAGGAGAACTTCAACTACGACATCAAGGGCAAGACCCTCGTCTTCATGGGCGACTGCAAGAACAATGTCGCTCGCTCCCTCATGGTTGTCTGCTCCAAGCTCGGCATGAACTTCGTGGCCTGCGGCCCCGAGGAGTGCATGCCCGCTGACGACGTCATCGAGGCCTGCAAGCCCATCGCCGAGGCTAACGGCTGCACCATCAAGCTGACCACTGACGTCAAGGACGGCGTCACCGGTGCCGACGTTATCTACACCGATGTGTGGGTTTCCATGGGCGAGCCCGACGAGGTCTGGGCCGAGCGCATCGCTCAGCTCACCCCGTATCGCGTTACCTCCGAGGTCATGGCTATGGCCAACCCGGGTGCCATCTTCCTGCACTGCCTGCCCAGCTTCCACGACACCAACACCACCATTGGCGCCGAGAAGTGCGAGCAGTTCGGCATCACCGAGCAGGAGGTCACCGACGAGGTCTTCGAGAGCCCCGCTTCCAAGGTCTTCGACGAGGCCGAGAACCGCATGCACACCATCAAGGCTGTCATGTACGCCACGCTCAAGTAAGAGCATCTAGCATCTCGCTCGGGGTGTATTGTTGAACACCCCGAGCGGCTTTATCTGGTATAAATCTCGCATCGAGCGGCAGGCACGGCACGGAAGAGCCGCTTCGGGCGAGATCAGTAAATGATTTATGAAGGGGGGATGAGAACTATGACTGAGACCGCTAAGAAAAAGCGCGGTATGCCTTCATCGTTCACCATTCTTCTTGCTCTGCTGGCAATTGTTGCAGTTGTTACCGTTATCGTCTCCGGTACGTCCGGCGGCGCGGTTACTGCCGCCCGTCTGAGCGATTTCTGTACCGCCCCGATTAAGGGCTTCGCTGACGCTCTGCCCGTCTGCCTCTTCGTTATGATCCTGGGCGGCTTCCTCGGCATGATGACCGAGACCGGCGCCCTGGACAACGGCATCGCCGTTCTGGTGCAGAAGCTTAAGGGCAACGAGATCATGCTCATTCCCGTGCTGATGCTCATCTTCTCCCTCGGTGGTACTACCTATGGTATGTGCGAGGAGACCGTTCCCTTCTACGCCCTGCTCGCCGCTACCATGATGGCCGCTGGCTTCGACCCCATGGTCGGTGCCGCTACCGTCCTGCTCGGCGCTGGCTGCGGCTGCCTGGGCTCCACGGTTAACCCGTTCGCCGTCGGCGCTGCCGTTGACGCTCTGACCGGCGTTGGCATTGAGGTCAACCAGTCCATCATCATCGGCCTCGGTGCCGTCCTGTGGATTGTCACTACCGCTATGTCCATCGTCTTCGTGATGAACTATGCCAAGAAGGTCAAGGCTGACAAGGGTTCCACCATCCTGTCGATGCAGGAGCTTAAGGACGCCGAAGAGGCTCACGGCAAGGCTGCTTCCGAGGTCCACAAGGAGGTCAAGCTCACTGGTCGTCAGAAGGGTGTTCTGATCGCCTTCGCCTTCACCTTCGTCGTCATGATCGTCGGCTTCATCCCGCTGGCCGACCTCAACGAGGGCGTCGCCAACTTCTTCGACGCTGGCGCTGTCTACGACGCCGACGGTAACGCCGTCGTCCAGGGCTGGTCTGCCCTGATCACCGGCCTGCCCATTGGCCAGTGGTACTTCGACGAGGCTTCCACCTGGTTCTTCCTCATGGCCGTCCTGATCGGTATCATCGGTGGCCTGTCCGAGAAGCAGATCGTTAACACCTTCATCACCGGCGCTGCCGACATGATGTCCGTTGTTCTCGTCATCGCCCTCGCCCGTGGTATCTCCGTCCTCATGGCTAACACCGGCCTTGATGTCTACGTCCTCGACGCTGCCGCCAATGCTCTGGCTGGCCTGTCCGGCGTGATCTTCGCTCCCATGAGCTTCCTGGTCTACTTCGGCCTGTCCTTCCTGATCCCCTCGACCTCCGGTATGGCCACCGTCTCCATGCCCATCATGGGACCGCTGGCTGTTAAGCTCGGCTTCTCGCCCGAGGTCATGGTCATGATCTTCTCCGCCGCCATCGGTGTCGTGAACCTGTTCACCCCGACCTCCGGCGCCATCATGGGCGGTCTCGCCCTGGCCAAGATCGAGTGGACGACCTGGCTCAAGTTTGCCCTTAAGCTCATCGTCGCGCTCTCCGTCGTCTGCGCCGTCATCCTGACCGTCGCCTGCGTGCTGCTCTAAGTACCCAACGGGTACCCCACGGAAACCTTGACGATCCTGTAAAGGATCACCTGGTCATCGTCTGTCCGGTGGGGTAAACCCACCGGTAGACTCCTACCTTTAGCCCCCTTCCGTTCCGTGCGCGGGAGGGGGCGCTCTCATGTTGCGCGGTTCTACGAACCGCGCAACCAGTCGACGCTGCGCGCTGCCCAGGACGACAATTTGTCATTCAAAAGGCAAGGCATGACCAGAAGGTCTATGCCTTGCCTT
>UQLJ01000002.1:0-117056 GCA_900541825.1 uncultured Collinsella sp. | reverse complement strand
TGGAGAGAACGCTCCCGCAAACTGCCTCTTGACAACTTATAGGAGCGTCGGTTTTAATTTCGCGATGTTCCGTATGGTCGGGGGTAACCGGTCAAACGTAGTAGATAGGCCCATTTCGTGGCAAGCGAGTCAACTCAGGGCACAGGGTAGCAAAAAGCCCCGTCCCAAATTGACTGCTTTTGAGTTGCGGTGATATACGGACTGTTTGGGGCTCCTGGCTTGTAAAACAGTCCCTATTTCACCGCAACTGATGAGGGGATGGGTTAGCGGAGCAGACCGGCTACTTCGCCGGCTAGAGTGATGGTACCGGCGGCAACGAAGGACTCACTTACGGCATCGAGGGCAGCGAGGGCCTCGGACACGCTCGGGTATACGCCCGCGAGCTTATCGGCGTCCACAAAGGCGGCGAGCTCCTCTGCCGGCAGGGCGCGGTCGGAATCGGTCTGGGTCACGACCACGCGGGGGAACGCCGGAACCAAAACGTCAACGATACCCGCCACGTCCTTATCGGCCAGCGCGGCGCACAGCAGCGTGGGACGGTTCTCCACGCACGGATCGATCTCGTCCAGCGCGCTCACAAAGTTCTCGCAGCTCTGAGGGTTATGGCAGGCATCGATCAGCTTGAGCGGATCAGTTCCCAGCACATCAAATCGGCCCGGTGTGGGGCAGCCCATAAGCGAAGCATCCAGTGCCTCGTGGTCGAGCTCGCGGCCCAGATAGCCCTCGCACAGCATAATCGCGCACGCAGCATTCTGCGGCTGATACGCCGGCTTGACCATGCTCGACGTATAGATCGCACGCGGCGTGGTGCAGCTAAACTCAACCGTATCGCCCACGTGCTCCGGCACCTTGGTCGTGGCATGGTTCACCACGAGCGGCACGATGCCGCACGCACGGCAGCGAGCATCCATTACGCGCTGAACGCTCGACTCGTGCGTACCCTCACCCAGCACAACCAGACGTCCGGGCTTGATGACCGCAGCCTTCTCCCCCGCAATGGCCTCGAGCGTATCGCCCAAAATACGTGTGTGATCGAGCCCAATGCCCGTAATGGCGACGACGACAGGATCGGTCGCACTCGTGGCGTCCCAGCGCCCGCCCATGCCGACCTCGAGCACGGCAACATCCACCGCGGCCTCGGCAAACACTACAAGTGCGGCAGCCGTCAGCAGGTCAAACGGCGTGATGGAATAGGCGCGCTCCCCCGCCGCCACACGGCGCGCATTCACACGACGCCCCGCCTCGACAGCTGCCGAAACGCCACGGGCAAAGGCCTCGTCGCTCACAACGTGGCCGTCAACCTCCATGCGCTCGGGATAGCGCACCAGCTGCGGTGACGTATACAGCGCGGTCTTGAGCCCCTCGCCGCGAAGGATAGCAGCTGAAAAACGCGTGGTCGAAGTCTTGCCATTGGTACCGGCGACCTGAATGCAATCAAAATACTCATCCGGACGCCCCAGTTCATCGAGCATATCGATAACCGTCTCGAGTAGAGGACCAGCATCCCCAGAAATCCGCCCCGTATCAGCAGCAATCCCCACAGCCTCATCAAACGAAAGCAGCTCAAACGAGAACGGCACAGAATACGACCCCGAACGCTTAGGCATAACCCAAAGTCCCCTCAACATAAAAAGAGGCCCGAATCAACAACGAGCCCCTCCCATACAAAATATCAGCCAAACACCGCTTTGCAGCAAGATCAAGGCCACAACCCAGTGGTTCTAACCTACCAGATGCAAACAACCACGTAAACGAACTAGGAGCGGCCCGACGCTTTGCTCGATACAAGTTCCGCACGCAAAGGACAGCACTAAATGTGCTGTCCGTCTTGCGCAGGACTGTTCGCAGTAGCGAGCAAAGCGTCGGGACGCGCCCCCCAGTAAGATCTACGAGAAGTCAGCAACCTGAGCAGTCAGTGCCGCCAGGATCTCCTTGAGCTCAACTGCACGGTCCCTCTTCTTCTGGACCACCGCGGGCGCGGCCTTAGCCACAAAGCCCTCGTTGGCCAGCGTCTTCTCGCAGCCGGCGAGCTCCTTCTGGGCCGCGGCGATCTCCTTCTCCAGGCGCGCCTTCTCGGCCGAAAGGTCAACCTTGCCCTCAAGCACCACAAAGACCTCGACGCCGCTGTCGACCACGGCGATGCTCGCGGCCGGCTTCTCAACGTCGGTACCCATGACCAGCGAGGCGGTGTTCGCCAGCGGTTCAATCGTCGAACGCAGGCTCTCGAGCTTCTCGATGTCCTCGGCACCAGCGCGCACGACCACGTCGAGCTCGGCCTTGGGGCTCAAGCGATAACGCGAACGGGTAGCGCGGGCGGCGGACACGACGGTGCGGCATAGCTCAAACGCGCGCTCGGAGTCCTCGTCCACGTACTTGGCGTAGTCGGCGGGCTCGGGCCACTTGGCGATCATGAGCGCCTCGGCGCGGTCAACGTTGCCCTCGGCGTCCAGGTCGAGCACGCTCGCCGGCATGTTGTCCCAGATCTCCTCGGTGACAAACGGCATAAGCGGGTGCATCAGGCGAATGGAGGTATCAAGCACAAAGATCAGGTTGCGCTGAGCCCGCAGGCGGCCCTCGCCCTTCAGGCGGGCCTTGGTGACCTCGACGTACCAGTCGCAGACCTCATTCCAGAAGAACTGCTGCACGCCGCGGGCCATGTCGCCAAAGGTGTAGTTCTCGATGCCCTCGGTGACCATCTTCACGGCCTTGGCCAGGCGGCTGAACATCCAGGCGTCGGCCGGCGTCTCCACGACGGGCTCGCCGGGCGTGTAGCCCTCCATGTTCATGAGGAGGAAGCGGCTGGCGTTCCAGATCTTGGTCACAAACGACTTGGCCTGGTCGGTACGCGGGCTGTCGATAAGCTTCTTGGTCTTCTTGTCGATGTTCGCGTCGAACTTGACGTCCTGGTTGTTGGTGCACAGCGTGAGCAGGTTGTAGCGCATGGCGTCGGCACCGTACATGCCGATGAGGTCCATGGGGTCAACGCCGTTACCCTTGGACTTGGACATGCGGCTGCCGTCCTTGGCAAGGATCGTCGGGTAGATGACGACGTCCTTAAACGGCACCTCGTCCAGGAAGTACAGCGAGCTCATGACCATGCGGGCGACCCACAACGCGATGATGTCGCGAGCGGTGACGAGCGCCGTCGTGGGGTGATGGCCCTCGAGCAGCTCCGGCTTTTGCGGCCAGCCCTGCGTGGCGAAGGTCCACAGTTGCGAGCTGAACCAGGTGTCCAGCACGTTCTCGTCCTGATGCACGTGATGGCCGCCGCACTTGGGGCACACATCGGTGTCCTCGGTAAGGGCGTCCTCCCAGCCGCAGTCCTCGCAGTAGAACACGGGGATGCGGTGGCCCCACCACAGCTGGCGGCTGATGCACCAGTCCTTAAGGTTCTCCATCCAGGTGGTGTAGGTCTGCGTCCAGCGCGCGGGGTGGAAGGTGACCTTGCCGGAGTTGACGGCGTCGAGCGCCGGCCCCTTGAGCTTGTCGACGGCGACGAACCACTGCTCGGACAGCCACGGCTCCAGCGCGGAGTCACAGCGGTAGCAGTGCATGACGGAGTGATCGAGGTCCTCGACGTGATCGAGCAGGCCATGCTCCTCGAACCACTTGATGACCGCCTCGCGGCACTCCTCGCGGGTCATGCCGGTGAACTCGCCATAGCCCTCGACGACCACCGCGTGCTCATCGAAGATATTGATTTGCGGCAGGTCGTGAGCCTGACCCATGGCGTAGTCGTTGGGGTCGTGAGCAGGCGTGACCTTGACGAAGCCGGAGCCAAAGTTGGCATCGACGTGCCAATCCTCAAAGATGGGGATCTCGCGGTCGACGATGGGGAGCTTGACGGTCTTGCCCACGAAGGCGGCCTTCTCGGGGTCCTTCGGGGAGACGGCGACGCCCGTGTCGCCGAGCATGGTCTCGGGGCGCGTGGTGGCGACGACGATGTAGTCCTGGCCGTTGACCGGCTCGGTCAGCGGGTAGCGCAGGTGCCACAGGTGGCCCTTCTCGTCCTTGTACTCGGCCTCGTCGTCCGAGATGGCGGTGGTGCAGTTGGGGCACCAGTTGACGATGCGCTTGCCGCGGTAGATTAGGCCGTCGTGGTACCAGTCGCAGAAGACCTTACGCACGGCCTGGGCGTAATCCTCGTCCATGGTAAAGCGCTCGTTGTCGAAGTCGACGGAGCAGCCCATGCGCTTGATCTGCTCGACGATGATGCCGCCGTACTCGTGGGTCCAGTCCCAGCAGGCGTCGACAAACTTGTCGCGACCGATCTCCAGGCGGCTGATGCCCTCACTCTTGAGCTTCTTGTCGACCTTAGTCTGCGTGGCGATACCGGCGTGGTCGGTACCCAGCACCCAACGCGTGGACTTGCCGCGCATGCGGGCCATACGGATGATGGCGTCCTGGATGGAGTCGTCGGTGGCGTGACCCATGTGGAGCTTGCCGGTCACGTTGGGAGGCGGAATGGTGACGGTGCAGTCGCCCACGCCCTCACGGCGCTTGTAGTAGCCGCCGTCGAGCCACTTCTGCAGGATCGCCGGCTCGTTGGTCGACGGATCGTAGTTCTTGGGCATTTCTTCCATATATCTCTCCCTTGCCCGTCGGCGTGTCCGCCTGCTTGGTTTTCGCTCGGTCAGGTCCTGGCTCGCACGAAGAGCACATTTAGTGCTCTTCGGCTCGTGCGGAATCTACGAAAACCAAGCAGGCGGACACGCCTAAGATATCGATTACTTCAGCCTGAAGGTACTAACTTGACAATCTCACAGAATAGCACAGGCATACCTGTCGAAAAGGGACAGGTTTATTTTGGTAGGTTTTATCAGGGGAAACGACATTTGCCCATATAAAAACCGACCAAGATAAACCTGTCCCTATAAGGCAGGCCCCGCGGTGGTTGCCGCGGGGCCTAAATTCAAGCTATTTACCCGTAGATGCGCTGGGGCTGTTCTTCGCCCTTTACGGAGGCTTCGGTCACGACGACCTTGGAAACGCCATCCTCGCTGGGGAGGTCGAACATCGTCTGCTGCAGCACGTCCTCGCAGATGGAGCGCAGGCCGCGGGCGCCGGTCTTGCGGGCGAGCGCCATGCGGGCGATCTCGTGCAGGGCGGCATCCTCAAACTCAAGCTCAACGTCCTCGAGCTGGAACATCTTACGGTATTGACGCACCACGGCGTTCTTGGGCTCGGTCAGGATCGACACCAGGTCATCCTCGTCGAGCGCCTGCGTCTGGGTGACGACGGGCGTACGTCCCACAAACTCGGGGATCATGCCAAAGGCGTTGAGGTCCTGCGGGAGCACCTGACGCAGCAGGTCGTTCTCGTCGACCGAGGTGGGGCCGGCGATCTCGGAGTTAAAGCCCACGCCCTTGTTGCCCACGCGATCGGCGATGATCTTGTCCAGACCCACAAAGGCACCACCGCAGATGAACAGGATGTTGGTCGTATCGATCTGCAGCAGCTCCTGCTGGGGATGCTTGCGGCCGCCGGTGGGCGGAACGCTGGCCACCGTGCCCTCAAGAATCTTAAGCAGCGCCTGCTGAACACCCTCGCCCGAAACATCGCGAGTGATGGAGAGGTTCTCGGCCTTGCGGGCAATCTTGTCAATCTCGTCCACGTAGATAATGCCCACCTGTGCGCGCTCGATATCACCATCGGCGGCGTTGATGAGCTTGAGCAGGATGTTCTCCACGTCCTCGCCCACGTAGCCGGCCTCGGTGAGCGCGGTGGCGTCGGCGATGGCAAACGGCACCTCGAGGATGCGCGCGAGCGTCTGGGCGAGCAGGGTCTTACCGGTACCGGTAGGACCGAGCAGCAGGATGTTGGACTTGGCGAGCTCTACCTCGTCCATATCGTCATCGAACTGCGAGCCCATGCCAGCATCAAAAGCGGACACCGCAGCACCGCCCTCGATCACGCGACGATAGTGGTTGTACACGGCCACCGACATGGCGCGCTTGGCGTCCTCCTGACCCATAACATAGGCCGAAAGCTCGTCATAGATCTCGTGCGGCGTCGGCACGTGCGTGATGACCTGACGGTCGTCCTCGAGCTCAAAGCCCTCGGTCTCGGGGTCCACGGCGGGCTGGGATGCTGCCTGACCGTGGTCGTTGAGAAAGCCCGGAAGCTTGCCGTTGCGGGCGGCGTCCATAAAGTCCGAAGCCAGCGACTCCTCAAGGATCTCGGAGCAGGCGGCGACGCACTCGTCACAGATAAAGATGTTGGTCGGGCCCTTTACGAGACGACGGACCTGGCCCTGCTCTTTTCCGCAGAAGGAGCAGCGGATGGGGTTGCCGTTCTCGTCGAAGCCGTCCTGCATGTTACCGGCCATCCTAGGCGTCCTTCGCGGCGAGGTCGCGCGAGGTGACAATACGGTCGATTAGGCCGTAGTCGAGGGCCTCGACAGCCGTGAGGTAGTTGTCACGCTCGGTATCGGCCTGAACCTTCTCGATGGGCTGGCCCGAGGCGTCGGACAGGATCTGGTTGAGCTCACGGCGGGTCTTCTTGATCTCCTCGGCCACGATCTCGATCTCGGTCTGCTGGCCCTGCGCACCGCCGCTGGGCTGGTGAATCATGACCTTGGAGTGCGGCAGGCAGAAGCGCTTGCCCTTGGCGCCGGCCGAAAGCAGCACGGCGGCCATGGACGCGGCCATACCGACGCAGATGGTGGAGACCTGCGGCTTAATGAAGTTCATGGTGTCCAGAATCGCCAAGCCGGAGTAGACCTCGCCGCCGGGCGAATTGATGTAGAGCGAGATATCCTTCTCGGCATCCTGGCTTTCAAGATGCAGCAGCTGGGCAACGACCAGGTTGGCGCTGACGGAGTTGATCTCCTCGCCCAAGAAGATGATGCGGTCGTTGAGCAGGCGCGAATAGATATCGTAGCTGCGCTCGCCGCGCGGCGTCTGCTCGATAACGTATGGCACGAGGGCGGAATCGAACTTAGCGATCATACGCATCTCCATTTCTCTCTTGCGGACCAAATTGGTTCTAGATAAACGTACGGTGCCCGCATGCTATGCATTGGCTGGCACCGTACGAAGCTACCGGATAACCGGTGTATAACTTTACCCCATCACGGGCGCACGCATGCGCTCGCGAGCAAGGTGGCGAGAATTACTCGGCGTCCTTGGCGGTCTCGTCGACCTCGGTCACCTTGGCGTTCTCGACCAGGTGATCGACGGCTTTGGAGCGACGGATGGACTCGCGGACGGCAGGCATGCGGCCATCGGCGATGAACTCGGCCTTGGAAGCCTCGACGTCCTTGACGCCGGCCTTCTCGAACTCAGCGTTGATGTCGTCCTCGGTGACCTCAATCTTGAGCTCGCGGGCGAGGGCGTCGAGAGCCAGGGACTCACGAGCGACGTCGTTGGCCTGCTTGTGCAGGTCGCCGATGAACTGCTCCATGGTCAGGCCGGAAGCGGGCAGCCAGGTGTCCAGCGTCATGCCGCGGGCAGCAAGGTTGGACAGGAAGTTCTGACCAAGCTCCTCAAAGACGGACTGCTCGTAGTCGGCGTCCATCTCCTCGAGCTGCAGGCGCTCGGCGAGAGCGGAGACGCAACGGTTCTCCTTCTCGGCCGGGAGGCGGGAAGCCTTGTCCTGCTCGATCTCGATCTTGATGGCGTCGCGCATAGCGTCGATGCTGTCAAAGCCAAAGTCGGACTTGACGAGCTCGTCGGTGAGCTCGGGGGTGTTGCGGACCTTGATGCCCTTGACGGTGACCTCGACGGTGTGGGTCTCGGCCTCCTCGCCCTCCTCGACCTCGTCGGTCCAGGTGACGGTCTTGACGTCTTCAACGTTGGCACCGATCAGGGCCTCGTTGAACTCCTTGGGGTTGCTGTCGCTACCGGCGATGAGCATGCGGCCCTCGGCGGCAAAGTTGTCGGCGTTCTCGACGGCCTTGAGGTCGACGGTGACGTAGTCCTCGGCCTCGACGGCACGACCCTCGACGTCCTCGAAGGTGGCACGGTAGTTGAGGAGCATCTCAACCTGGTTGTTGATCTCGGACTCGGTGACCTCCGCAGGGGGCATCTCGATCTCGACAGCGTCGAAGGAGGAGAGCTCGGCAGCGGGACGCAGGGAGAACTCGACGGTGTAGGTGTAGTCCTCGTGATCCTTGGCGAGGTCGAGCTCCTTGTAGTCACCGTTCTTGGTGGGGACGATGTCCAGCTCGTTGAGGACGGCGGGCTCGTTGGCGGCGATCAGATCGTTGGTGGCCTGAGCGAGGGTAGCCTCGGCGCCAAGAGCGGAGTCGATGACCGGACGGGGGGCCTTGCCGGCACGGAAGCCCGGGAAGCGGTACTTCTTGGCGGTGTCCTTGTAAGCCTTCTTGATCGCGGCGTCGACGTCGGCGGCCGGGATGGTGACCGTAGCGGTGAGCTTGGCGTCCTTGACGTCAGAAGCGGTGATGTTCAACACGTTCCTCCTCATACTGCCCAGCTTATCTGAGGTGCTGGTACCTTTATGCAACAAAGAGTCGCGACGGCCGAAGCCGACGCAGATGCGTTGGTGCGGGCGAAAGGACTCGAACCTTCACGGGAATCCCACCAGAACCTAAATCTGGCGCGTCTACCAATTCCGCCACGCCCGCATGAACGCACAGACTAGGAATGATAGCAGATACGAACGGCAAGCGCACGCACACCTTTTACAAGCTCACGACCTCACCACGAGTGCAAAAGGCGGGACGAGTTACCCCGCCCCGCCAATTACGACTTGTTCGCTGACCCGCTACTCCCCCAGCAGGGCCTTCTCGGGCGTGATCGGCAGCGAGCGAACCTGATGTCCGGTAGCGTGTGCCACGGCCGAGGCAACGGCGGCGAGCGGCGTGTTGATGACGACCTCGCCGATCGACTTGGCACCAAACGGACCCGTCGGCTCGTAGCTCGGCTCAAAGGCCACGCGGATGCTGCCGATATCCAGACGTGTGGGCAGCTTGTAGCTCATAAAGTTGCCGGTGCGCAGACGACCGCGCTCATCGTGCTCGACGATCTCGTAGAGCGCGTGACCGATACCCTGGGCAATGCCGCCCTCGGCCTGGACGCGCGCGAGCGCCTCGTTGATCACGGTGCCGCAGTCGACGGCCGCCGCATAGTCCACCACGGTCACCTTGCCGGTAGCCTTGTCGACCTCGACCTCGGCAATGCCGGCCATAAACGGCGGGGGCGAAACGGGCAGGCAGGCAGAGGCATGCGAGGTGAGCGCGTCGCCGCCCGCAATGTTCTTAACGCACAGGTTGGCAAAGTCACGCAGCGTGAGGTAGCGGTTCTGCTCGCGCGCGGCACGTTCGTCGGACAGGCGCACGTACTGGCCATCGAAGACCACATCGGCGGCGTCCACGTCCCACATCTGGGCGGCCTTGGCGCAGATCTTCTCACGCAGCTCGGTCGCGGCGTTCTTGGCGGCAAGGCCCGTCACGTACGTACCCGAGCTCGCGTACGAGCCGGCGTCGAACGGCGATACGTCGGTGTCCACGCCGCGCACCACGATCAGCGAGCTCTCAACGCCCAGCTCCTCGGCGGCAATCTGCGCCAGGATCGTGTCGACGCCCATGCCGTTATCGGTGGCGCCGGTGCCGATGGTAATGAAGCCGTCTTCCTCCAGGCGCATGTCGATGCCGGCGATATCCACGTTGGAAATGCCCGAGCCCTGCATGGTGAGCGCGCAGCCCAGGGCGCGCACGCGGTCGCCCAGGTCGACGGCCAGCGGCTTATCGCGCCAGCCGATCATGTCCATCGCGCGCAGCAGGCAGCGGTCGAGTGCGCAGGCGTTGAGCTTCTCGTTGTAGTACTGCGGCATGATCTCGCCCTCGCGCACAATGTTCTTAAGGCGCAGGTCGGCGGGGTCCATGTGCAGCATGTCGGCGAGCTCGTTGACAGCGCTCTCCACGGCAAACTGGCCCTGGGTGGCACCGTAACCGCGATACGCGCCGCCGCGGTTGGTATTGGTGTAGACGGCGTCCCAGCTAAAGCGGCTCGCCTTCACGTGGTTGTAGATGGGCAGGCTCTTGTGGCCCGAGAGGCCGATCGTCGTGGTGGCATGCTCGCCATAGGCCCCGGCGTTGGACAGCGTATGCAGATCGATGGCCGTGATGGTGCCGTCGTTCATGGCGCCCAGCTTAACGGTCATCTGCATCTGGTGGCGCGAGTTGCCCGCGGTGATGGTCTCCTCGCGGGTATAGCAGCAGTAGCTCGGACGGCCGGTCTGCTGGGTGACGAACGCCACGAAGATCTCGCAGCAGCCCGTCTGCTTGGAGCCAAAGCCGCCGCCGATGCGCGGCTTAATGACCTGCACCTGCGACTGCGGGATATCGAGCGACTGAGCGACCATGCGGCGCACGTGGAAGGGCACCTGCGTGGAGGTGGTCACCGAGATACGCCCAAACGCGTCGGTCGTCGCGAAGGCGCGGAAAGTTTCCATGGGCGAGGTCTGCGTGGCCTGGCTGGTGTAGGTGCGGGTGAAGACGATGTCGCTCTGGGCGAAGGCCTCGTCCAGATCGCCATAATCGCTGGTACCGCTGCACACCAGGTTGCGAGCAACGTCGCCGCCCTGCGGGAACATAAAGGTCACGTCGCCCTCGGGGTGGACCACGATGTCGTTATCGAGCGCCTGGGTAAAGTCGAGCAGCGGCTCAAGCACCTCATAGTCGACCTTGATGAGCTTGAGCGCCTTGTCGGCGGCCTCCTCGGTCTCGGCGGCGACGATCGCCACCTCCTCGTTTTGGTAACGGACGAGGTTCTCGAGAATCAGGCGGTCGTAAGGCGAAGGCTGCGGATAGCTCTGGCCGGCGATGGTAAAGCGGCGCTTGGGCACGTCCTCATAGGTGTAGACGCCCACGACGCCGGGCACCTTCAGGGCGCGCGACGTATCGATGGAGCGGATCTTGGCGCGGGCATAGGGGCTGCGCTTGAGCTTGACGATCAGGGCGCCGGCGGGCACCAGGTCGCCCGTGTAGACGGGACGCCCCTCGAGCAGGGCCTTCGAGTCCTTCTTGGGCTGCTTATGAGTGATCTGCTTATAGGAGACGCCGTCGGAGCTGGTGTTATTGACCGGCAGCTCGGGCATCTCGAAGCCCACCTGCACGCCGGACTCGTTGAGGAAGCGCACGATGGCGCGCAGCTGGCTCTCGTAGCCGCTGCAGCGGCAGAGGTTGCCGGCGAGCTGGCGTGAGAGCTCCTCGCGCGTGGCGACGAGGCTCGGGTCCTCCTTGGCGGCGCGGGCGAGCGCCAGCACGTTCATGATAAGGCCGGGGGCGCAAAAACCGCACTGCTCGGCGCCTTCGGCAGCCATTGCGCGGGCGAGTGCCTCGGACTCGGCCTTGAGGCCCTCGAGCGTGGTAACGGAGCGGCCCTCGACGCGCGCGGCGGGAACCGAGCAGCTCAGCACCGGGTCGCCGTCAAGCCACACCGTGCATAGACCGCAGTTGGTGGTCTCGCAGGCGCAGCGCACCGACGCGCAACCCTGCTCGCGCAGCAGCGCAAAGAGCATGGTGTCGGGGGCGATCTGAACCTTGACCTTGCGGCCGTTGAGCGTAAAGGAAAGATCGATGAGTTTGGCAGCCATTAGCGCACCTCGCTAGAATCGACGCCGGGCACGCGGCGGCAGGAATACTCGTCCGTGGCAAACTTAGGCACTTGCACGCCCTCGAGCTCGCGGGCAAGCGCGGCCGAAAGCTCGATACCGGCGGCGCGGCGCACGGCCTGAATCGCCAGCGGGGCCGAGATGCGACGGCGGTAGTCGGCCGAGCCCCACATGTTGGTGCCGTAGCTCAGGGCACGCACGGATGCGGCCAGGGCGCGCAGCTCGTCCTCGGAAGGCCGCTCGTTCACCAGGCCACATGCCTCGCCCTGCAGCAGGGTCGCGCGCAGCGGGCGGGCACCCACGGTGACGTGCCAGCTGTTGTCCCACCAGGCGGCGGTGACGTTTAAGGAGGGGAAGTCGGTCGCGGCCTTGCGCACGGCCTCGTAGCTCGCACGGTAATCGTGCTTAACGACCACCACGTGCTCGATCACGTCGCGCACGTAGCCCATGTCGACAAACTCGGCGAGCGGCACGCGGCCGGCGCCTGTCAGCTCAACATAGGAATCGAGCGCCAGGAAAGCCGAGAGCACGTCCGAGAAGCCAAAGCGGCCGTAGATGCTGCCGCCCACCGTGGCGGTGTTGCGCAGCTGCACGCCCACGATGTCGTGGACGGCGAACTCAAAGACATTGTTGACAAACGCGTTGAGCCCGGCATGACGCTCGAGCTGGCGCAGGGTGCACATGGCACCGATGCGAAACTCGGTCTCGGTCTCCTCGATCTGATCGAGTCCGCAGGCCGAAAGGTCAATCGCCGTCGCCACGCGACGCGAACCCAGGCGCATCCAGATGCCGCCGCCCACAATCTTGTTGTTGCGGTTCTTCTGCAAGAGCTCATAGGCTTCGGCCGCGTTTCCAACACGGACGTAGGTACCGAACTTGAGCACGTTCTCCCCCATCTCTTCACTTGTCCAGTACTTTTAAGTGTACCAAACGAGGAGCCGCACACCGTTTTAGGACAAAATCCACCCACCCATACATAACTTGCGGTGATATACGGACTGATTAGCCGTTCTGGGGCGCTAAACAGTCCGTATTTCACCGCAAGTTATGAGGAGTCCTCCGGGATAGAAAAAGGCTCCCAGCCGGATAGCTGGGAGCCTCATCACATGCTATGTCGAGCGAAGAATTAGCAGACGCCCTGGGCGAGCATGGCGTCGGCAACCTTCAGGAAGCCGGCGATGTTGGCGCCCATGACGAAGTTGCCCTCCTGGCCATACTCCTTGGCGGTGTCATCCACGTTGTGGAACATGCCGCGCATGAGCTGCTCGAGCTTGCCGTCAACCTCCTCGAAGGTCCAGGACAGGTGCTCAGCGTTCTGGCTCATCTCAAGGCCGGACACGAGCACGCCGCCGGCGTTGGCAGCCTTACCGGGCATAAAGGCGACGCCGTTCTCCTGGAAGTAGGTCGTAGCCTCGATGGTCGTGGGCATGTTCGCGCCCTCACCGACCACCTTGCAGCCGTTGGCGACGAGCGCCTTGGCGTCCTCGAGCAGCAGCGTGTTCTCGCGAGCGCAGGGCAGCGCGATGTCGCAGGGCAGCTGCCACACGCCGCGGCCGTCGCCCTCGTGCCACACGGCGTTGGGCTTCTCGTCAACGTACATGGCGAGCGTGACACCCTTGTCGTGGCCGGAGCGCTTCTTGTTGTAGACGTGCTCGAGCACGGTGTAGTCGATGCCGTCGGGATCCTCGACCCAGCCGTGGGTGTCGGAGCAGGCCAGCACCTTGCCACCGAGCTGGGAGACCTTCTGGACCGCGTAGATGGCGACGTTACCGGAGCCGTGAACGACGACGTTCTTGCCCTCGAAGGAGTCGCCGCGGCTCTTGAGGTACTCGTCCACAAAGTAGGCCAGGCCGTAGCCGGTGGCCTCGGTACGGGCGAGCGAGCCGCCAAAGGAGAGGCCCTTGCCGGTGAGGACGCCGGTCCACTCGTTGGTCAGGCGCTTGTACTGACCGAACAGGTAGGCAACCTCGCGGCCGCCAACGCCCAGGTCGCCGGCGGGAACGTCGGTGTTGGGGCCGATGTGGCGATAGAGCTCGGTCATGAAGGACTGGCAGAAGTGCATGATCTCGTTGTTGGACTTGCCCTTGGGGTCAAAGTCGGAACCGCCCTTGCCGCCGCCCATGGGAAGGGTGGTCAGGCTGTTCTTGAGGATCTGCTCTAGGCCCAGGAACTTGAGCATGCCCAAGGTGACCGTCGGGTTAAAGCGCAGGCCGCCCTTGTAGGGTCCAATGGCAGAGTTGAACTCGACGCGGTAGCCACGGTTGACCTGGACCTTACCCTGGTCGTCGACCCAGGGAACACGGAACATAACGATGCGCTCGGGCTCGACGAGGCGCTCCAGCAGGGCGGCCTCCTCATACTCGGGGTGGGCGTCGAGCGCCGGCTGGATGGTGCCGAGGATCTCGGTCGCGGCCTGGATAAACTCAGGCTGCTCGGGATAGCGGGCCTTGAGCTCGTCGAGAACTTTCTGCGTGTAGCTCATGCTTCCTCCAATTGATGGAAAAGAAAGGTGTCGTTCGCGGCGCCCCATGCGCCGTGAGCTTTATCGAGTATGGATAATATCGCACTGTTGCAGCAAAGTTTCGCATAAGCCGACGAGCAGATGTTTCGTTTTGATTACGATGCAGGTAGAAGCGTTTTTGAGTGCCTGACGTGCAAAACCCGTGTTTCAAACCTGTTTCGTCCACGTGTTCCAAGCCACCACATTGGGGACAGGCACCTTTGTGGTGATGTTGGTGGTTAGAGGACGAGCTGGTGGTAGTCGGCGGGGGTTATGCGGCCCTCGGTGGCGGCGCGGAAGGCGGCGAGCGCATCGCCCGAGAACGGCATGGCCCAGCACAGCCCACAGCCGGCGGTGATGGAGCCGGGCAGCGGCATGATGCGCCCGGGCACACCGGCGGCAAGGCACAGCTGCTCGCATTCCATCACATCGAAGGTGCTATCGAACGAAACGATGATCTTGCGTTCATGGTCGAGAGCATCACCGGACGGGCCTTCGCGGTGTGCATCGCGATACGCCGCGGCGGCCGCTTCCTCTTCCGCAGTATGTCCACAGCCACCGCAACCGCAGGTACAGGGTTCGGACCCGTCGCAAGTGCAAGGTTCTCCCGTGTCGGGACAAATATCGTGAGACATGGCGACTCCAATCGTCTAGGCGAGTAACTCGGCCGCCGCAAACTCCTCGGGCGTATTGACGTTCTCGAAGCAGAGCGTCGAGCCGGCGGCCTTAACGATCTGCGGTTCATCCATATAACCAGCCTGAACGCGATTGATCAGGCAGCGAATGCGCTGGCGGTCGCAGGCGAGCAGCTCATGGGCAACCGGCGCACAAGCGTCACGGCGCCAGACGGCGCAAAGCGGCTCAATCCCCCGCTCCTCGCGCGGCACGCACACGTCGAGCGCCTCGGCTTCAACACGATCGACAAGCGCGCCAATGAGTTCCGGCGAGACAAACGGCATATCGCAGGCGACGACCGCCACGAGCGGCAATCGGGCCGCGGCCAACGAGCTCGCGATGCCGCGCATGGCGCCCGCCGACCCTTCAAGGTCAGCCACCACACGCGGCACCAGGCCGCCAAACGCGTGCTCCTCAAGATGGGCAAGCTCGCTGGGACGCGAAGTCGTCACGACCAACTCGCCGGCAACTGGCGCCAGCCGACCCAGAACACGCTCGATGAGCGGCTCACCGCAAAACGCCATGCGCGCCTTATCGCAGCCCATGCGCGACGACAACCCGCCCGCCTGGACAACACAAGAAAGATCGGCCCGTCTTACGGTAGTCATACGGCAAAACACCTCCATCGGCATGCTCGAAACCCGGTGCACGAAGCTAAATACAGCCACCGAAATAGCAGCGCTACGAAAAGCTCGTGCAAAAACAAAACAGCGCCTTTGCGGCACGCAGCAAGACCGCGAGCACAAAAGCGCTGGTAGCGTATGGCGGGAACGTATGTGAATCGAACACATCCAAGACGTTTTGCACGCCTCGCAACGGTTTTGAGGACCGCGGAGCCCACCGGAGCCCATCCGTTCCCAAGTGCGGCGGTATTTTACCAAACCGAAACGGCTCCATCCCAAAAAGACGAACAAGAAGTTGCGGTGGAATAGTTCCTGTATTTGCTGCCAAAGCCTCCAAATAGGAACTATTTCACCGCAACTGAGGAGGCGGGAGCGAGTGACCGGCCTAGCGCAGGGACCTCAGGCCGCCGGCGTCCTTGTCGAGCACCGTAAAGCGCACGGCATCCAGGTGCTCCAAGATGCTGATGGCGCGTTTGCGCGACACACCCAGGGCCTCGCGCAGTACGCTCGTGGTGGCAGCACCGCCGGCTGCCTCAATGGCGGCGGCAACAAGCTCGCGCGCATGGGCCTCGGCGGCAGCGGACAGGGCAACGTCGCGCTCGACCTTAACGATCGAGCGATTGAGCGAAAGCTCGCGCAGGGCACGCGTCATGGTGTCGCGATCGAGCTGCAACTGCTCGCCCACCTCGGGCAATATCGGTGCATCGAGGCCGGCTTCGTCCAGCAAGGCAACGATCCGATCGCAAGCCTCTCGCACCACGCGTGCCGCCGCGGCGGCCGAGTGTGGATCGAAAACCTCGGCGCCCTCGGCGGCACACACGCCGCGCGAGCAGCCCTCGGCAATCAGGGCCGCGGCAACGCCATCATCAGCGGCAGGCCACGCAGCATGGGCAACGGCGCCGGGCGTAAAGCCCGTCTCCTTGGGAGACGCCGCGTGCATGGCTGACAGGGTCGCCGCCAGTGCATCCATCGCTGCGTCGAGCGCGGAAGAATCTGCATACAGCGAGCCATCCGAGCCAGCAAGCTCGCACACAGCACCTCGCGCCACCAACTCGTTCAGCGCGGCATCGACTCCACCGGAAACAAGATCCAGCGCCGCGGCAACGTCGGCAGCCACGACCGGCAACGTCTGCAGCGCCAGCCACGCCTCAACACCAGCGGCGGTATCGCCGGCCTCAAGCGCCACATACAGCGCACGCTCTCCTTCGGCAAGCTCGCGCGAACGACGGCAACGCGAAAGCAGCACACGCCCGCCGCCAATGAGCATGACGGGCGAATACGACAGCACCACAGCATGGTCTCCGGCTCGCAGCGGCAGCGGCTCCTCCAAGCGCACCTGCACGGTACGGGTCTCGCCCACCGCAATGGGGGCCTCACCCTCCAAAAGCATGATGCGGCCGACAACCTCGGCTGTACCCGCCATCACGTGCACACGCGCGCCCGACTCGAGCACGCGCGGCTTGGCACCCTCGCGACCCAGGTAGGTGAACGTCATCATAAAGCGCAACGTCTGACCAAAGCGGTCCGCCACGCCCAGCATCTCGCCACGGTCAAGCGCCGCGACACCGTCACCAACCAGGTTGAGTGCCACGCGTTGCCCAGGCAGCGCGCGCGGCGTATCGCCATGCACCTGAATCCCGCGGACACGGCAGACCGTACGCGACGGCAAAGCCATCAGCTCGTCGCCCACCGCAACCGGCGCATCGTGCAGCGTTCCCGTCACGACGGTGCCGGCGCCCTTGATCGTAAAGCAGCGGTCAATCGGCAGGCGCGGCGCGGCATCGCTCCGCTCGGCACGCTCGCGACAGGTATCCCAGCAGACGCCCACCTGCTCGTCGAGCACCGCAAGCAGCCCGTCAATCCCCTCGCCCGTCTTAGACGACACAGGCACAATTGGCGCGCCCGCAAACACAGTACCCGACAAAAAGTCATCGACATCGAGCTCGGCCAGATCAACCATCTCGCTATCGGCCAGGTCGCACATCGTCAGCGCGACCACCATATGCGTAACGCCCAGCAGCTCCAGCACGTGCACGTGCTCGCGCGTCTGCGGCATTACACCCTCAACGGCAGAGACCACCAGCACGGCAACGTCGATGCCTGTCGCACCCTGCACCATGGCGCGCAGGTAATGCGCGTGGCCCGGCACGTCGACCAGGCCGACGATCTTGCCACTCGGCAGTGCCAGCTCGCCAAAGCCCAGCTCCACGGTCATACCGCGACGGCGCTCAACCTCCAGACGGTCGGGATTCTTGCCGGTCAGCGCCTCGATCAATGCCGACTTGCCGTGGTCAACGTGGCCCGCCGTGCCAACGATAACGGGACACTCCACCAGCGCCTGAACCTCACTCATCGAGCAATCGCCTTCTCAACGCACGCGACGAGCGTCGATGCCGCCGTCTCGATATCGCGGTCACCCACGAGTGTGCGCACGTCAAACAGGACGCGATCGTGCGAGGCGCGCGTGACGACCGGCGTGTCGAAATCTTGGACGAGCGAGCGCTTGAGTGCGTCAACGGAAAGACGCTCATCGACGAGGCACACGGCAACGCACATGGTGGGCAGCTCCACGGTAGGCAGCGAGCCGCCGCCGGGAGTCGACGACTCCTCGATGATTTCCACCTGCACGGCGCACGGGCAGCCAGCCTTATCAAGCCCGGCGACCATACGATCGCGCAGCTTACGTGCGCGACGCTCCAGATGAGCCTGCGGAAGCGTGAGCATGTTGAGCACCGGTACCTCGCGATGGGCCACATCCGCCCCGTCCATGTAGATGCGCAGTGTAGCCTCGAGCGCCGCCAGTGCGAGCTTGCCCGGGCGCAGGGCACGCATAAGCGGATGTGACCCACAGGCCTGGACCAGATCGCGACGGCCCATGATAATGCCCGCCTGCGCGGCGCCCAGCAGCTTATCGCCCGAGCACGACACCAGATCGAGCCCTGCCGAAACCGAAGCCGGCGTAGTCTCCTCGCCGCCGCGAACCAGGATGTCGTCAGGCAACAGCGCGCCCGACCCCTGGTCTTCATAGAACAGCAGGCCGTGCTTATGAGCCAGTGCGGCGAGCTCCCTTGAGCTCACTTCCTCGTGAAAACCCTCGATGCGATAGTTGGAAGGATGGACTTTAAGGATCATCGCCGTATCGGGCGTGATGGCGCGCTCGTAGTCGCCCAAATGCGTGCGGTTGGTGGCGCCGACCTCGACGAGTTTGGCGCCCGAAGCCGCCATGACATCGGGGATGCGGAAGCTACCGCCGATTTCGACGAGCTCGCCGCGGCTCACGATGACCTCTTTGCCCGCAGCGTGAGTGGCCAGCACCAGCAGCACCGCGGCGGCATTATTGTTGACGACGAGCGCGTCCTCGGCACCGGTAAGCGAACGGATCAGCTGCGCGGCGTGCTCCTTGCGGGACCCGCGTGAGCAGGTGTCGACGCTGTACTCGAGCGTGCTATACCCGCGCGCAACCTCGGCCACGGCCTTGGCGGCCGATTCAGCGAGCGGGGCGCGACCCAGGTTGGTATGGATAACCACACCCGTGGCGTTGACGGCGGGACGCAGGCTCGGCAGCGCGGAGCGGTGAGCACGCCACTCGATGGCCGAAGCCAGGTCGCGCTTAGAGCGCGGGTCGGCACCGGCACGAATGGCGGCGCGCTCCTCGTCGAGCTCGGCCGTGACGGCAGCATGGACCACCGCGTCGCAGGTCTCCCCCGCCGCCTTCACCACCGGCCACTCGGCAAGCAGCTCATTGACGGAAGGAATGGCGCGCAGGCGGGCGCGCACCTCATCGGACATGTTCTGGCTATCGCTCATGTGCGGCCTTTCAAATGAAACGTGGATCAGTCGAATACATCAGCTGAGTCAATTACTCGTTATTATCCTCGCGCGCCGCGATCTTTTCCACGCGAACGGCGTTTTCTTGGGTGAGCGCGGCACCCGTCAACGGGTCCCAGCGCAGCGGCGTGTGGTCGAGCGGACCGACGCCCAGGGCCTGCCGGCCACCACTCTCAGCACCAAATGCGCGTCCGCAGGGAACGGCCGAGGTGAAGATGCACGCCGGATGCAGATAGGGCGTCGTCTCCACGCGCACGCGGTCGCGGCCCATATCGCTCACGAGCTCGACGATCTCGCCGTCGGCGATGCCCATGTGCGCAGCAGCATCGGCATTCATCTGCACGGCATCCAGGTCCGATCCAGCCTCGGCGGCACCTTGAGCCGCAAGCCTGCGCGAGGTGTGCGACTCAAAGGGACGGTTGCCACTAATGAGGCGAAACATCCCCGGGCCGGGCTCCACCATGGGCGCAATCCAGTTGGGCACACGACCCATGCCGACTCGTTCCCATACGTCGCTTGCCAGCGCAATTTTGCCGCCGGCAAGCGGAATCACCGGCTCACCCGTGCGCGACGGCAGCGCCACGCCCGTATCGGCCCAGCCGCGCTCCTTGAGCTCGTCCAGATCGATCCCAAAAGGCGCCACCTGGGCAGCCGTCAGATCGTCAGACGTAAACTGGAAATACTCGCCCACGCCACACGCCTGCGCCAGACCGGCAAAAATCTCCCGACCGGGACGTGTGCCGTCATGCTGCACGGGCAGCACGGCGTTGCGGTAGAACACGCGCGAATCGTTGACGCCCACGACCGTGCCCACACCGCGGTCGGCCTCCAGATACGTCACGTCGGGCAGCACGAAGTCAGAAGCACGCGCCGTCTCGGACCAACGAATATCAATCGTCACAAGCAAGTCGAGCTGCTGCAAAATACCCAACCAAGCCTGTGCATTGCCATAGCCCGCACCGGGATTGCTGGCGTAAACGATCAGCCCACGCAAATCGCCGGCCAGAATAGACTGACCGATAGTCGTGCACAGGCCGCGCACCGGATCGACCAGTGGATAGCGCTCGGACCCCAGCTTGGGCTCACGTGGCATCGACGGCGTCGCGAAACGCGCAGGGTCCAAATCGCCCAAAGCAAGCGGCGTGGGCGGGTTGAGGGCACCGCCCGCGTGTCCGATGCAGCCCAGCAGCACATCGACCAGACAAATCGCGCGCGCGGTCTGGGTGCTATTGGCATACGCGATACCGATGCCGCCATGAAAGCCGGCGTCCACCACGGCAGCAGGCGCGGCGGCAGCTAGATCACGCGCCGTGGCGGCGATCTCTGCGGCCGGCACGTCGCACATCGATTCGGCCCACTCGGGTGTCCAAGCACTGGCCGCCTGCGCCAGCTCGTCAAAGCCTGTGGCGTAGCGGTCCACGAACTCGTGATCGTACAGGTCTTCGGCTACCAGCACATGTGCGATACCCAGCAGCAACGCCAGATCGCATCCAGGACGTACGCGCAGCCAGCGGTCGGCAAGCGCAGCCGAGCCACTGCGCCGGGGGTCAACCACGATAATCTTAGCCCCACGTCGACGGGCATCGTTGAGCGCATCAACGGCCCCCATCGTCGACGAATCGACAATGGAGCGCCCCAGATACATGATGCAATCGGTATGCGCCAGGTCGGAGGCGGGACTATAGCCCAAGCTGTGCTCCCAACCGGTAAGTCGGCTTACCTCGCAGGCACCGTCGGCACCGTACACGTTGGGCGAACCAAGCGCATGCATAAAACGATACGCCCAGTAGCGGTCGAACGAGGGCACGCCGAGCGTCATACCCAGCGCTCGCGGACCATGCCCGTCAACAATCCCCAAAAGGCGCTCGGCAATCTGAGCAAACGCCTCGTCCCACGAAATCACATCGAACCCCGAGCCATCAGCTCGTCGGCGCATGGGGTGCACAATGCGGTCGCGCTCGTCAAACGGCATTGCCAGGCGATGCCGTCCGCGGGCGCACAGGGCACGCGCCGCGCACGGATGCCCCGGCACCGGCAACTCGGCCACCACGCGACCGTCCTCAACGCGTGCCGCAAAGGCGCAATCGGCATAGCATCCCCCGCATGTGGTCACCACGGCGCGACCGTCACGCTTCACAGCAGATGCCATCTCGATTACCTCTTTCATCAGCCAAACACAACAGGCCAACAGCCCGACAACGAGCCCCAGACCCAAAAAGCCTCCCGCACGGCAACGCCCCGCGGGAGGCCCAACGTCAAACAGACGGTACCTTACGCCTCGGACTTCTTGGCGTAGATAAACCAGTAGCCGAGCGCGATCAGAACCGCGCCGCCCACGATGTTGCCCAGCGTGGCGGCGGACAGGTTAAACGCAATGCCCGCGGCGTTGAGCGCATCGGCGCCGACGACGTCGGCACCATAGCCGCACGCGTGCATCACGGCACCCATGGGCAAAAAGTACATGTTGGCAACGCAGTGCTCAAAACCGCAGGCCACAAAGGCGGCGATGGGCAGCAAAATGCCCACAACCTTATCGACCACGGTCTTGCCGGCGGTACCGATCCACACGGCAAGGCACACAAAGATGTTGCACAGGATGCCGCGGAAGAAGATCGTCACCCAGTCGATCGTCACCTTGCCGGCGGCGACGCTCACCATGGAGTTGGCGACCGCCTCGCCGTTGAGCTTATAGATGCCGGCCATGTACACCAAAAAGACGATGAACAGGGCACCGACAAAATTACCGACCCACACGACGATCCAGGCCTTGAGCATCTGGACCAGAGTGATCTTTTTGCTCTTGAGCGCGCAGACCATAAGCGAATTGCCGGTAAACAGCTCGGCGCCGCACACCAGCACCAGCACCAGGCCCAGGCAAAAGCACAGGCCGCCCACGACGCGCTGGGCACCCCAGCCCAGCGTGCTGTCGCTCAAAAACACCGTAAAGAACAGACCGCCGAAGGCGATAAACGCGCCGGCGAACATTGCCAACAGAAAGGCCTTAGCGACCGGCAGGTTAGCCTTGGTCACGCCGGCGGCCTCGGTCTTGGCCTCGATCGCGGCGGGCGCCAGGCAATCGGGAGCGGGGTACTCCACCTTGGAATCTGCCATGTCAATCACTTCTTTCCTAATCAGCAGGGACAAGCGCTCCTATTGCTCTTGCCCCAAGCGGACAAAGTGGGAAAAGTCGTTGGCGGCCACGGCGTCGTACACGGCGTCGACGGCCTCAAAGACCTCCGGGGACATGGGGTTATAGAACTCCGTATCGCCCGGCTGAATCCCTAAGAAGACGATATCTTCGCACGATTGCTCAATCTCTTCGATCAGAATCGACAAAGGGAGCGAATGCGTGGTGAACATCGACTTGCGGGCCACATCGCGCTTGTCGAGCAAGCGGATGGCGCCGACGGGCAGCGCCATGTCTGCGGCATCGACCAATACCAAACGCGGCGGACGCTCGCGCTTGACCTCGATGATGTCATCCTCGGGCGTTTGGCCTCCGTCGATGGTGTACCAACCGGCGATGGGCGCGTCCTCCATCTTTTTGGAGAGCACGGGGCCGGCGGCATCGTCGGCACGCAGCACGCTCCCCGCCGTGAGCACGATACCCGCAAACGGGGCGCCGTTCACGCGGCCATCCACAACGCGACCCATTACTGCAACCTTCCCGTCAGGTACACGCCCGACACATCGCGCACGCGCTCAACCAGATCGCGAAACTTCATTAAGAACGCGACCTGCTGGGCATGCAGGCCAAAGTCGTCGTCGAACACCGAGATGCCGGCCTTGGCCGACCCGCGAAAACCGCGCTCGTCGAGCAGCGTGTCGCAGGCCTCGAGCAGCGACGGCACCGCCGCCTTGTCGAGTTGGCACTCACCAAAGGAGCGGATGGCCTCGAACTTGGTCTTGGCCTCCCCCTCCGGCAGCGCGTCGACGAGCGAATAGAACACGTTCACCGGCACCGACAGGCGCGGCTCAAAGCAGTCGAGCACGCCGGTGTGGTGGCCCACGGCGAGCGTGTAGTACAGCACGTCGCAGGCCTCCTGGGGAACGTCTTCCTCGGTCTCCACAAACTTACGCGTGAGCTCATAGAAGACCACCTGGTCGGGCGTATGGCCCAGGCAGGGGTCGGCGACGCCCTCGGCGGCCTCGTCGCTTGCGCGCGAGGCATCGCCAAAAGAGCCGCCGAGCATGCCGGGACCCGCAAAGTAACCAGAGCGGTCCGTGAGCTCCATCTAGCGACCTCCGGCCAGCACCAGATCCTGCAGCGCCGAGTAAACCTCGACGCGGCGCGGATCGTCCTGCTTATCGATGAGCAGCGCCATGGCGCCGCGGATATCGCCCTTGGGCGCGCCCTCGAGCGTATCCATAAACTCGTTGGCCAGGTCACGGCCGTAGCGGTAGCCGCTCATGGCGCGAGCCTCACGCTCGATAGCCACACGCAGCTTGTACGGCACGCCGGGGTGCAGGATATCGGCCTGCTCGCCGGCGGCCTCCACCGTGGTCTCGGCATGGAGCTTTTGGTCCAGCAGACCGAGCGCCATGGCAAAGCCGTAGATGGTCTGCGCGGGGCTGGGCGGGCAGCCGGGGATGTAGACATCGACCGGCAGAATCTTGTCCGTGCCGCCCCAGACGCAGTAGTTGTCGTAGAAGATGCCACCGGTGCAGCCGCACGCGCCATAGGACACCACGATCTTGGGATCGGGTGCGGCCTCAAAGGCGCGCAGGGCCGGCATGCGCATGGCACGCGTCACGGCGCCGGTGTACAACAGCACGTCGGCATGACGAGGCGAGGGCACGACCTTGATGCCAAAGCGCTCGACGTCGAAGACGGGCGTGATGGAACCGAAGATCTCGATCTCGCAGCCGTTGCAGCCGCCGCAGTCAACGCGGTAGACATACACCGAGCGCTTGATCTTCTTAAGAAGGGTCGCCTTGGCCTTCTCGATGCTCTCGTCGAGGTCGATCTTGGTCGGGCGGTACTGGAGCCGCTCGGGCAAAAGCGTGGGTTCGGCCATGGTTACTCCTCCTTCGTTTCAAAATCCATGATGATGCCCTCGACCGGCGCCGGACCGGCGGGAATCTCGGGCGCATCGGGGTTAAGCTCGCGGTCGATATACTCCGGGTTCACGCCGTGGCCGCCCAGATACTCCATGCCGGGGCCCTGGGGCTCGCCGGACGCAAGCGTCTCGTTGGCAGCCATGCCGTGTGCGTTGCCGGTCTTTACGGCCGATGCGGCGCGCAGGGCGTCGAGCTCGCGCTTGCACTCCTGGCACATACCGACGGTGCGGGCGGCCTGCTCGGCCTCCATGCCGCCGGCCTTTTGCAGCAGGCGCTTGGCATAGTCGATCTCCTTGTGCGGGGCAAACGGCTTGCCGCAACGCGAGCAGTGCTCGAGCGCATAGACGCTCTTGCTGGTGAGGTCGTCCTTGCTCATGACGGCCAGCTCAAACTCCTCGGTGAGCTTGATGGCCTCCATGGGGCAGGCTTCCTCGCAGCGGCCGCAAAAGATGCAGCGGCCGTAGTCGATTGACCAGGTAATGGTATCGGCCGCAAGGTCGGCGTCCATGCGAATGGCATCGGCCGGGCACGCCACGCCGCAGGCACCGCAGGCGATGCAGAGCTCGGCATTGTGCTCGGGCTTGCCGCGCATGTCCTTGTTGGTGGGGAACGGCGCAAACGGGTACTTGACCGTCGCGTCGCCGGCCTTGGCGTTAACCTTCCAAAGCTTCAGCATATTAGAGCGCCTCCTCATCGAGCGGAGCGGCCATGGTGCCCTCGCCCGCGAGCGGCGACTTGTCGCGCCAGACGTTCTCGAACTGCTCCTTGTCGAGCACGTGGTCGCGCTTGGCGGCGACATCGGTCACCGTCACGCGGTCGGTGCAGGAATAGCACGGGTCGAGCGAGCCAACGATCAGCGCCGCATCGCCCACGGTGTTGCCGCGGAACATGTAGCGCAGGACCGGCCAGTTACTGTACGTGGCGGCCTTGGCGCGCCAGCGGTAGCACTTCTGGTTATTGCCGAGCATGGCCCAGTGCACGTCCTCGCCGCGCGGCGCCTCGGTGGCACCGATGGCGTACTTGTGCGGGGTGTACTCCCAATCCGTGGTGAGGATGGGGCCCGACGGGCAGTTCTCGAGCATGGTCTCGATCATATCGATCGAATCGTAGACCTCCTGGATGCGAACGGCGGTACGGCCGAAGGCATCGCAGGTGTCAGCCGTGGCGGCGTGCATCTTTTGAACGTCCGGATCGGCGTAGCCGTCGAAGGGATGGTCGAAGCGCACGTCGCGGGCATAGCCCGAGCCACGCATGAGCGGGCCGACCGGCGAGAAGTCGCGTGCGATCTTGCGGTCCAAGATGCCGATGCCACTCGTACGCTCAATAAAGTTGGGCGTGGAGAGCAAGACGTCGACGAGCTCCTGAACCTCGGAGCGCAGCTGGTGGATGGTCGTGAGCGTGGAGAGCTTCTGCTCGGCCAAAATGTCGCGACGCACGCCGCCGATCACGTTGAGACCGTAGGTCTTGCGGTGACCGGAGAGCTTCTCGGCCAGGTCCATGGACTTCTCGCGGACGCGGAAGAACTGCTGGAAGCCGGAGTCGAAGCCGGTGTAGTGCGATGCGAGGCCAATATTGAGCAGGTGTGAGTGCAGACGCTCGACCTCGAGCATGATGGCGCGGATGTACTGGGCGCGCGGCGGGACATGAATGCCCTGGGCGCGCTCGACGGCCTCGGCATAGGCCACCGAGTGGGCGCAGCCGCAGATGCCGCAGATGCGGTCGGCGAGGAACGTCACGGCGTCATAGTTCAGGCGCGTCTCGGCGACCTTCTCCATGCCGCGGTGCACGTAGAACAGACGGTAGTCGGCATCGACGATCGTCTCGCCCTCAACGAACAGGCGGAAGTGGCCGGGCTCGTCGGAGGTGATGTGCAACGGTCCCATGGGGACGAGCGTGGTCTCCTTGCCCTTGGTGTCGGCCAAGAATTCGTAGTTTTCCATGTCGCTCGCGGGGGCGGGGCGGAAACGGTAATCCATCGAATCCTTGCGCAATGGGTACAGCCCGCTGGGCCAATCGTCGGGAAGCACCAGGCGACGGCGGTCGGGCAGACCCTCGGGAATCAGGCCGAACATATCGCGCAGCTCGCGCTCGCCCCACACGCAGGCGGGGACGAACGGCGTCACGGACGGGAACGTCATCTTGGCGGGGTCGACCTCGGCACGCACGGTAACCCAGCCGGGGTCCTCCCCCTCCATGGAGATGACGTAGTACACGGCGTAACGGCCGCACAGACTGCGCTCGTCGTTGCCGACAATCACGGGAATCCAGCCGTAGCGCTCGTAGTACAGGTAGTGGACGGCCTCGGGCAGACGGTCCAGCTTGACGGTGATCGTCAGCTGGTCCTCGCACTGCCACTCAACCTTCTCGATAGCGCCCGGCACTGCGGCGCGCAGGGCCTCGACGTGGCTTTCGCAACGACGAGCGTAGTCCTTCTTTTCAGGTTCTGCCATGGTGCTAATTCACCTCGCTTGTCTTGGTCTGGGAACTGAACACCATGCGGTAGAGAGGAGCCTCGTGGAGCTCTTCGACGCTCTGGTTCAAAACGACGGACGTTGCATCCTCGACGCCGCTCGTGATGGCGACCGGGGTGGCGATACCGAACCACATGACCACGATCGCGAGGGCGATCTCGGGGATGATCATGAGGGCGGGCACCTCGTGGCGCTTCATGCCCTCGGGCGCCTTGCCGAAGATGGACTTGAGCGCGATGCCGGTAAGGGCAAAGTACACGCCGGTGAGGCCAATGGCCACGAGCACGACCACCCAGATGGGACCGGACTGGACGCCGGCCACGAAGGTGAGGAACTCGGAGATGAACAGGGCGAACGGCGGGAAGGCGGCGAGCGCGAGCAGGGCGATGATGGTGAGCGCTGCCGTGACGGGAGCGATCTCGACGACGCCCTTGATCTTGTTCAGGTCGCGGGTGTGGTAGATGTGCTGGATGTTACCGGCCATGCAGAAGGCGAGCGCCTTCGTGAAACCGTGGAAGATGCAGTGCAGCAGGCAGGCGGCGATACCGAGCGGACCACCGATACCCAGGCACAGCGCGACCACGCCGACGTTGTCGACGGAGGAGTACGCGAAGCGGCGCTTGATATCGTCCTGCTTAAAGATGCACAGGGCGGCCACCAGGATGGACAGCGTGCCCAGGATGAGCAGGAGCGTACGCGGATAGGTGTCGCCCACCGTGATGATGGACAGGGAGTAGAAGCGGATGATCACCAGCATGGCGCACTTGAGCAGCACGCCCGAGAGCAGCGCGGAGACCGGGCTCGGAGCCTGGGAGTGCGCGTCGGGCATCCAAGTGTGCATGGGAAACAGGCCCGCCTTGGTGCCGAAGCCGATGACGATGAACGCGAACGCGAGGCGCACGAGCATCGGGTCGAACTGGTCGGCGTAGGGCATGATGGAGGTGAGGAAGGCTGCCTCATGCGCGTTGGGCATGATATCGGCGGCGTTCGCGTAGATGAGCAGCGTGCCGAACAGGCCGAAGGCCACGCCGGCGGTGCAGACCATCGCGTACTTCCAAGACGCCTCGAGCGCCTGCTTGTTCTTGTAGATGCCCACGAGGAACACGGTCGACAACGTGGTGGCCTCGACCGCCGCCCAGGTGAGGATGATGTTGTTGGACAGGCAGGCGAGCAGCATCGTGAAAACGAACAGGCTAAACAGCGCGTAGTACTGCTTGGTGCGCTCGGCCGGCATGGTCTTCTCCTCGATATCGATCTTGATATAGGAGATGGAGTACACGCCGGTGATGAACCCGATGATGCCTACCAGAAGGACGAAGATCGACGAGAGCGAATCGAGATGGAGCCACAGGCCCAAAGCGTCGATATTCTGCCCGCTCGAGAGCATGGTTCCCGCGGTGACGACCGAAAGGACGAGGGTCGCCGCGACGGAGATGGTGTTGAGCCCCGCAAAGACGCTGTAGGACGTCGTCTTGGGGAGCGCAGCCATAATCAGGGAGAACACGAGGGGACAAGCGAGCAGGGCGACCGTCAGCATTGAAACATCCATGGCCTACCCCTTCAATTCGGTCAGGTCGTGGGAGTCGAGCGACTTGGTGTCGTTCCAGATCCTCACGACGACGGCGGACATGATGATGACGGCGAAAATGGCGTCGGTGGCGATGCCGATCTCGATGATCTCGGGGGCCGTGGGCGCGAGCAGGGCGAGCGTCACGTGGCTACCGTTCTCCATAAGGCAGTACCCGAAGATTTGCTTGAGGATGTTGCGCTGGGAGATGATGCACGTGAGGCCGACGAAGAAGTGCGCGAAGCTGATGGCGAGGGCCGGAGTAGCCACCTCAGCGGTGGGCAGGCTCAGGCGCGTGACCACCGCGAAGCAGATGGCCACCTCCAGACCGGTGAGGATGATGGTCCAGGCCGGCTTGATGGAGGAGGTCAGCGTGCTATCGGCAGGCGAACCCATCTTTTTGTAGGCACGGTTGAGAATGAACGGAACGAGGATCACCTTGGTGACGAAGGCCGACGCGGCCCACATGAGAAGCTCGGTGGCACCGGTGGTGAGGCCCAGGGTGAGCAGCACGCCCACCAGGACAACCGACTGGATCGCGTACCACTTAATGGCGGACGGGATGGTCTTCGAGACGACCACCATGGTGGAGGTCACGATCAGAAGACCGCCCAGGATATTGACTAACGAATAACCCATGTCCTACCTCCTAACCCATCCAACTAGAGGACAGAGGACCGGCGACGACGACCATGATCATGAGGACGACGAACACGAACGCCATGGCGCGCGGAAGGGGCTGGCCGGCGGCCACGGTCTCGCTCGGCTCACCGGGCAGGACCTTACCCATCCAACGCAGGAACCATGCGAAGGTGGCGACGGTCTCGACGACCATGACGCACACGAGGACGAAGATGACCGTGATGGAAGCACCAACCGCGAAGCCACCGGAAATAATCTGGAACTTGGAGAAGAACGTGCTCATGGGGGGCACGCCGGCGATAGCGGTCGCGGCGACCGCGAAGCCCACGCCCGTGACCGGGTACTTCTTCATGAGGCCCTGGATCTTGGGCAACATACGGGTTCCCAGCGTGAAGCTGAGGGAGCCGGCGATGAGGAAGAACAGGGTCTTGGTGAACGCGTGGTTGAAGACGTGCTCGACGGCGCCGTTGAACGCCATCTGGCTTCCGAACACGGAGAGGCCCAGGCCGAAGAACACGTAGGCGAGCTGCGCGATCGTCGAGAAGGCGAGCAGGCGCTTCATATCCTTCTGGGGCAGGTACATGAGGAAGCCGAAGAGCATGGTCACGACGGCGTCGATGATGGCGACCCAACCGACGATCTCGGGGATATCGCCGGCACTCGCAAGAGCGCGGGCGAACACGCACACGCCGACCTTCACCATGGACGCGCCATGGAGGTAGGCGGAAACGGGCGTGGGGGCCTCCATTGCGGAGGGCAGCCACATGTAGAGCGGGAACTGGGCGGACTTGGCCCAAGCGGCGAACAGGATGAGCAGCAGCACGACGGTCTTCATACCGGAATCGAGCTGGGAGATCGCGCTCAGCGCGAACGTGCCGGTTCCGGCGAACAGGAAGGCCGCGCCGATGTAGAGTCCCAGAGCGCCGATATGGGTGATGATGAGCGCCTTCATACCGGCCTTCTTGGCCGTGGGCGTCATGTAGTAGCTGATGAGGCCCCAGGAGCACACGCCGGTGATCTCGAAGAAAACGAGCTGGCCGACGATGGTGGAGCTGTAGGCGAGACCGGCCATGGCGCCGATGAACGTGGAGAAGTACACGTAGAAGCGGCGACGGGGCGCGTCGGGATGCTCCTTGTTCTTATCGCTCATGTACGGGAACGAATAGATGACGACGAGCAGGCCGATAGCGACGAATGCGGGTGCGAGCAGCGTGCTCATCCGGTCGAATATGAAGCCCATGACCAAGGTCTGGCCCATACTCGCCCAGGTTACATCGACCGCGTTCATGCCGTTTCCGGCAAACGTCGCGGCCAAGCCAACGGAAGCGACCGTGGCGATGCCGCCGGCAAAGGCGCAGATCCATTTAGCGTAGGGACGCGGCAGCATGACGATGAGCAGGGAGCCCAGCATGGGGACGGCGATCGCCACCATGGCAAAGAGGGACAAGCTCGATTCGATTGACATAGTTTCTCCCTTCTCCCTACACGCCTACGACGACGAAGACGAACGCGAGGACCGCGATGCCGACGACGGCCCAGGTCTGGTTACCGAGCACCTTGAAGCGCGAACGGGAAACGGAGTTCTCGAGCACGCCGCAGACAACGAAATCGACCAGGCACTTGACAAGGAAGACGACGGCGCCCACGAGAGCGGTGACGCCGATGGTCGCGGGCTCTCCCCAGGGGATGAAGATGGAGGTGAACCAAGCGACGACCACGACCTGCTTCATGCCCATGGCGAGCTTCATCATGGCCAGGGACGGGCCGGAGAGCTCGGCGAGCGGGCCCTCCTGGAGCTCCTGCTCGGCTTCGGCCTGATCGAACGGAAGCTTGCCGAGCTCCATATAGCAGGCGGCCGCGAAGGCGACGCCGGCGAGGATGACGGCGACGACGCTCGAGACGTTGCCCGTAACGATGTGCTGACCCATGGTCGCAATGTCCGTGGAGCCGCACACGATGGCGACGGTAAACAGCGCGATGAGCATGGACGGCTCGATGAGCACGCTCATGAGGAGCTCGCGGATACCGCCGAAGCCCGCGTAGGCGTTGGAGGAATCCACGCCGGACAGCGCGAAGAAGAAGCGGGACAGCGCGAGCGCGTACATGATGGTGATGGCGTCACCAAAGACGGGCATGGGGCTCTCGAGCGTGAACATGGGCAGGCCCATGGCGAGCATGAACGACACCGCGAGGAACAGCGGCGGCATGATGCGCAGCACGAAGCTCGAGTCGGAACTCACGGACTCGGGACGCGCCATGAGCTTCGCGAGGTCCCGGTAATCCTGAAGGATGGACGGACCGCGGCGATTGTGCATCTTCGCGCGAATCACACGGGCGAGGCCGGAGAAGAAGGGCGCGACCAGCATGACCACGAGGCCCTGCGCTATCGCAAGAACGATGTTCATAATATCCTCTCCCCTCTCTAGACCATGACCACGGCGAGCACGAGGAAGACCACGAGCGCCGCGACGATGTAGCAGATGTATACGGAGTAGTTGCCGCCCTCGATCTTGGAGGCGAGGCCGGCCAGCTTATCGGCACCCTCGCTCGGTGCATCGACCAGGAAGCGGTCGGGCAGGGGCTCAACGCCCTGGGCGACACCGGTGAGCTTCTGGAACACGTGCGCGATGGACCAGCAGATCTTGGTGCATACCTCGCGCAGGGTGTAGAGCGGGCCCATGAAGAGCTCTACGTCTGACGCGAAGCTCGTGGCGACGACGGGCATGTGCTCGTTGGGCTCGTAGCCGCACGCCCAAGGGTCGGTCTTCTTAGCGGGGGCCTTGGTGCCGAGGCAGGACCTCAACACGAACGCGAGGCCGGTGAGGACCACGAGCGCGATGGCGATCGCGGGGGTGGAGGTGGCGGCACCGGAAATCTCGTTCACCAGAGACACGCCCGAGGTGGCTGTGATGGCAGAGCCGGCAAGCACGCTCTGGGCGACGTCGCCCAGAACCGGGGCGATGACGGGAGAGCCGATTCCCAGCACCACGCAGATGGCCGCGAGGAGCATCTGCGAGAACAACATCGGAGCCGGGGACTCCTTGGCGTTCGCGGCCTCCTGGGAACGAGGGCTGCTCGCGAACGAGACGCCGTAGGCCTTCACGAAGCACGTGACGGCCAGGGCACCGGTGATGGCGAGGGCGGCCGCGGAGGCGACGGCGAACACCATGACGACCGGGTCGGAGAGCGTCGAGATGTTGAACAGGGATTGGTAGGTGAACCACTCGGAAACGAAGCCGTTGAGCGGCGGGATAGCCGAGATGGCAAGGGCACCGATGAGGAAGCAGACGGCCGTGACCGGCATACGGCGGAACAGGCCGCCCATCTTCTCCATGTTGCGCGTACCCGTGGCATAGAGCAGGGAGCCCGCGCCGAGGAACAGCTCGCCCTTGAACATGGCGTGGTTGAGCGTGTGGTAGAGGGCGGCCATGAGCGCGATCGTCGCGATGACGTCGTTGCCCAGGGCGTGCGCCGTCATGGACGCGCCGACACCGAGCAAGATGATGCCGATGTTCTCGACGGAGTGGTAGGCCAGCAGGCGCTTAATGTCGTGCTCGTGGAGGGCGTAGACGACGCCCAGGACCGACGAGATGGATCCGAAGACCAGGACCATGAGGCCCCACCAGAGCTGGACGCCCGAACCCGCGAGCAGGTCGAGACCGACCTTGAGGATTCCCAGGATGCCGATCTTGATCATGCCGCCGGACATGAGGGCGGACACGTTGGACGGCGCCTCGGGGTGCGCCTGGGGCAGCCAGGAGTGCAGCGGGATGATACCGGCCTTTGCGCCGAATCCGAAGAACGCGAGGACGAAGCACGCGGAGGAGACGGCGGGTCCAAAGTCATGCGTACGGAAATCACTGAAGCTGAAGGAACCGCCCACGCCGTTGGTCATGAGCAGGAAGCTCGCCATGATAAGGACAAAGCCCACGTGCGCGATGACGAAGTAGAGCCAACCGCCCCTAATGGAGTTCTTGTTCTCCTCGATAACGACAAGGAAGTAGCTCGTAAGGGACATGAGCTCAAAGGCGACCAGGAACCAGAACACGTTGTCGGCGGTGATGACGAGCATCATCGAGGCGACGAAGGTGTTCATGAAGAAACCGGCGCGCCCGACCTTGCCCGGGTACTCATCGAAGTAGGACAGACCGTAGATGAAGCCCGCAAAGGCGAGGATTGAGATGAGGACCACGATCAGGCCCGCAAGGCCGTTGAGCAAGAGCTCGAGACGGGCGAACGGGAAAAAGAAGACCGTGTTGAGGGACGAAACGTCGCCAAGCACGGCCTCGAGGCCCGCGATGAACGACAGCACGGCCGCGACGGCGCCGATCAGGCAGCCGGCGGTCTTGGCGGCGTTATCGGCCTTGATCAGCAGAACCGAGGCGAGCGCACCGATGCACGAGACGGCAAGCGATGCGATAAACAGCGTCATGCTATCCATTGTTTACGCTCCCTTCTGCTTTCTCGGACAGGCCCTGGGCCACAGCGGTAACGTCGACGACTGGACCGTTTTCGATCGAGCGCAGGCGCTTGGCCTCGTCGAGCTCGCGATCGGCCGCGCCGCCCATGACGGTCAGCGCCTTGGTGGGGCACGCCGCCACACAATGCGGGCCGTCCGGATCGAAGGCACACAGGTCGCACTTGACGGCGCAGGTGTACTGGCCAGGAGCCCACGTAAGCAGGCTGCTCAGGGACTTAGGATACGAAGGCGTCGGGTCGCACATGCCTGCGACACCGGCGATAGACGTGCCATCGGGATGGATGGCTCCGAAGGGGCACGCGATGGCGCACAGCCTGCACCCGATGCACTCCTGCTCCTTGACGTGGATGCGATCGCCATCGTGCTCGATGGCATTCACCGGGCAAACCTCGGCGCAGGGAGCACCCTCGCAATGGTGGCAGGCAAGGGCGGCCGAAATACCGCCGGTCTTCACGAGCGCCAGGCGCGGCGTATCCTGAAGACCCTGCATCCGGTGGGCGTCGGCACAGGCGGACTGGCATGTTCCGCAGCCGATGCACCTCTCCGGGTTGATGTCGATGAAGCGGTTCATCCCCACTTCCTTTCAAAATAACGGGCCGGGCTCCCGAACGTACGGGACGCCCGGCCCAAAAAGCCAACGAGAACGGGACTACACGATTTGATTCACGTGCGTCTCGTCGTCGAACTTGGCGGCGCCAGGCTCAACGTCCTGGGGAGCGGCGGCGTCCACCAGAGCCTGCTTGAGCTCGGTGTACTGACGCTCGACCTCGCCCTCAGCCCAGACCTGGTCGGCAATGGCGTCGACCTGGCAGGCGGAGAACTTGTCCTCGGGCGTATGCGAGACCGGGTCGACCTTGTGCATGGTCAGCTCGTTGCACTTGCCGATCCACCACTGATAGGTCATATAGACCGTGCCCTTGTTGATACGATCGCTCACGTCGGCACGGCTGTATACCTGGCCGCGGCGGCTGTGAATCGAGACGATGTCGCCATTCTTGATGCCGCGCGCCTGGGCGTCCGCGGGATTCATGCGGACAAAGCCGGGCTCGTCGGCAAGCAGTGCCAGCGTCTTGCAGTTGCCGGTCATCGAGCGGCAGCTGTAGTGGCCGACCTCGCGGACGGTGCACAGGATGAGCGGGTACTCATCGTCGGGAAGCTCGGAGGGCGCCTCCCAGTCGTGCGCCATCAGGTTGGCGCGGCCGTCCTTGGTGGTGAACTTGCCACCAGCGAACATGTCGGGCGTACCATGGTCGTTCACATCGGTGCTCTTGACCGGCCACTGGGCGTAACCGCCCTCGGGAGCCATCTTCTCGTAGGTCGCGCCCACAAAGTTGGGGCACAGGCTAATGCACTCGTTCCAGATCTGCTCGGTGTTGTCATAGTGCATGGGGTAGCCCATACGCGTGGACAGGTCCGCAAAGATCTCCCAGTCGTGACGGCACTCGCCCTTGGGCGGAACGGCCGCGTCAAAGTGCTGGAAGCTACGGTCGGATGCGGTAAAGACACCCTCGTGCTCGCCCCAAGAGGTGGCAGGCAGGATGACGTCGGCGAGGATGGTCGTCTGCGTCATAAAGATGTCCTGGCAAATGAACAGATCCAGTTCGGAGAGCGTCTTGCGCATTCCGGCCGAATCGGGCTCGGTCTGCACCGGGTCCTCGCCGTAGTTGTAGAAGCAGTGCACCTTGCCCTCGTCGACCAGGTGGCCCAGGTCGGTGAGCTTGTAGCCCTCCTCGAGCGGGAGCTTTTCCTCGGGCACGCCCCAAGCCTTGGCAAACTTGGCGCGCACTGCCGGGTCGGTGACCTTCTGGTAGCCAGGGTACAGGTTGGGCAGCATGCCCATATCGCAGGAGCCCTGGACGTTATTCTGGCCACGCACGGGCGCGAGACCGGAATTGGGTTTGCCGATCTGGCCAGCAACGCAGGCGATGGAGGCGATGGTGTGCACCGTCTTCAGGTTCTGCTTCTGCTGGCATACGCCCATGCCCCAGCCAATGATGGCAGAGGGCTTCGCCGTGGCGTACATCTCGGCAGCTTGGTGGATCAACGCGGGCTCGACACCCGTGATGTCCTGTACGGATTCGGGAGTGTAGTTCTTGATGGTCTCCCACCACTCGTCAAAGCCGTTCGTATGCTCGGCGACGAATTCCTTGTCGTAGAGGCCATCGTTGACCAAGCAGTTGGCAAAGGCGTTGAGGAACGCGACATTGCAACCGTTCTTGATCGGAAGGTAGAGATCGGCGATACGCGCGGTTTCGATATGGCGCGGGTCGGCGACGATGATCTTGCAACCCTTTTCTTTGGCTCGCACGATACGCCTTGCGACGATGGGGTGCGAATCGGCAGGGTTATAGCCGAAGAGGAAAATGCAGCCCGCATCCTCCATACCGGGGATGGAGCATGACATGCAACCTGAACCAACCGTGTCCATCAGACCGAGGACAGTAGGGCCGTGTCAAGTACGGGCGCAGTTGTCCACGCTGTGGGTGCCGATGCACGCACGCGTAAACTTCTGCATGACGTAGTTCGCCTCATTGCCGCCGCCTCGCGAAGAGCCGGTGGTCATGACAGCGTTAGGACCATATTCGTCAATTATGGCCTGCATCTTAGATGCGGTGAAATCCAGTGCCTCGTCCCAGCTTACGCGCTCAAGATCCGCGCCCTTGGTGCGGCGGATCATCGGGTGCAGTACGCGAGGAGTCAAGATCTTGGTGTCGTTGATGAAGTCGTAGCCGCTCATGCCCTTAAGGCACAGCTCGCCCTGATTGGTGATGCCGTTGAGCGGTTCGGTACCCACGACCTGGCCGTTTTGGACCAGGAGGTTAAACTGGCAACCGGCGCCGCAGTACGGGCAGATCACTTTATGCTTCTCCATGACACCCTCCTTCCTTTTTCTGCTACCGATTACTCGGTACTAATTTGACAATCATTGGGCCTGTCGCCCCAACGCTTACGCCTCGTTTTCGATGGTGGCGCGGGCACGCTCGGCAGTCAGTTCTGCCAAACGTTCCTCGTCTACCAGGGTGAGGCCCTTGGTCGGGCACGCCTCGGCACACGCCGGACCGCCGGGACGGTCCACGCACAGGTCGCACTTGAGCACGAAGCTCTTGGTCTGCGAACCCACGCGAACGTCGCCCATCAAGACCGGAACCTGCGTGGTCGCCACGTTCACGGCGCCAAAGGGGCATGCCATGACGCAGCTCTTGCAGCCGATGCAGTTGTCCTCGTTGACGCCGATGCGATGGTTCTTTGGATCAAAGAACAAGGCGCCCGTAGGACAGGCCTTCGCGCACGGGGCATCCTCGCAGTGATGGCAAGCCACCGGTGCGGAGATCTCGTACGTACGCGTCACGCGCAGGCGCGGCGCGGCGATGTTACCGGGGATGTCGTGCGCCTCGATACACGCCGCCATGCAGGTTTGACACCCAATGCAGCGCGAAGAATCGGCTACGACTCGCTTATTACCCATGTTGTTCACTCCCTCCTGAATCCCTTGCCGGAGAGACCCTGTCGACGTTGCCCCGGACCGCCCGTGGTCCGGCATCGGCGTATCGAGCGCATGCGGCGAAACATGCACTCGGTAGAGTTTCTCCAACGATATACAGGCTAAATATACGCAGTTGCAGGTGGCAAACTTGAGCATAGGCCCTGCAATACGGGTGTATTGCAGGGGTTTTGGCAGGTTGGAATTATTCTCTAGAAGCTATAAAGGTGAGTGTATTACATGCGTACACCTCTGAGATTTTTACACGCTCTCATTTTGGATGTACTACGCTTGTATTCGTGTTAATGGTTATTTACTTGAGTAAAATAAAGTAATGGTTATAAGATTCTATGATGTCGGCATATGCCGCATTTGACCGACTATATTGCACGTTAGCTAAGGGAGGGCAGTGATGTCATCGACGCAAAAACGAGCCATCCTGCAGGTGCGCATTCGCGAAGAGGACAAGCAGCATGCCGAGCGCCTCTACGACGCCATGGGAACATCGCTTGCCGAGGCCGTCCGCCTATTTGTCGCGCAGAGCATTTTGATGCGCAAGCTCCCCTTTCAGCCGGTCGCCGTGCGCTCAAAGGACGGCACCGCCGCCTATGGATCGCTCAAAGCATATGGTGACCCCAATCGCCGTGCCGAGGAGCGCAACGCCTGGATTGAGTACCTTGCCACGGAAAGCGACGATTCGATTTTGGGTCCCGAGGAAGTAGATATCCATGAGTAGCACCATCATCGACGAGACCGTCATCCTACGCTACCTGCTTGACGACGACGAAGTTCTGTCACCTCGCGCTGCCAAGGTCATCGCCACACGCACCGCTCGCGTCTACCCCGAAATCATCACGCGCGTCGCGGTCACGCTGCGCGACGTCTATAAGGTTCCCCGCGTAGAGATTGCTACGGCCATGAGAAGGCTGCTCGATGACGTCATGGTCGACGAGCCCACCGTTGTCGCCCTTGCCATCAAACTCTTTGGCAAGACCCATATGGACTTTACCGACTGTCTGCTTGCCGCCCGTACCGCCATCTATAACGACGACGTCGTGAGCTTTGGCAAACCCATCATCCAAGGCATGATCGATTACCGCCACAAGCGCCAAACCGCAGCCGAAGCCCGCAACCGCAGCACCGACTCCACCATCGACAAACTCCGCCACCAATCCCGCCACTAGCCCCATCCCACCCTAAGTTGCGGTGGAATAGGGACTGTTTTCAAGCTTCCACGGGCATTTTAGGAGCTATTCCACCACAACTTCCAGGTAGGCCATCCGATACCGGCAGCCTTAGACCGCGAATCCTACTGTTCGCCACGAAACGGGCCTATCTACTACGTTTAACCGATTGCCCTCGACCATACCGAAATCCGAAAAATCAAAACCGCTGGTAGACGGCTTGCTGATTTTCCGAAAATGCCGCTATGGTCGACCCCTGCGGGCCAAACGTAGTAGATGGGCCGCTTTCGTGGCTCAGCACCGGACCAGTCATTTAGGGACAGGGCTTTTTTGACCACATTTGCCAGCCTATCGCTAGAGTAGTCAAAACAGCCCCGTCCCAAATTAGCTACCCCGGCCTTCAATGGGCTCGCAAAAGCCAAACGACAGCCCGTATTTCACCGCAACTTAGGAGGGGATGCGGGGTCCCCGGCATATATATGAAAATGGCTCTGGTCCCAAAAGGAATCAGAGCCATTCATCTATCCTATGGAGCGGGCGACGGGAAGTCCAAGGGTTTGCTTCGCAAACCCTTGTTTCGCTGCGGGCCATTGGCCCTTGCGTACTGCGCTGGAAAATGCTCACGCATTTTCTCAGCTTCGCACCCTGCCGGGTTCGATTCCCGTCGCCCGGCACGCTTATGAAAACGGCTCTGGCACCAAATGGAGCCAAAGCCGTTAAAACTATCCTATGGAGCGGGCGACGGGAATCGAACCCGCGTCATCAGCTTGGAAGGCTGGGGTTCTACCATTGAACTACGCCCGCAAGATATGGTCGGGACGACAGGATTTGAACCTGCGACATCCTGCTCCCAAAGCAGGCGCGCTACCAAACTGCGCCACGTCCCGAAGGTGTTGAGCAGCTAAGGCATAAACCTTGCGTGTCCCAAAGCGAAGGAAATTATAGGGGAGACTTCCCGCCTGTGCAAGCGACGATACCCTAGCTCCTCGAATGTGTGACAAACTGGCTATGAACCAGACCGATCACAAACGCCGCCACAGCAACCGGTGCCCACGCAGCACCGATATCTGCCAGCGGCAACGCATCGAACGGCAGCCACGCACCAGTAAAGAACGCGTCGCGGACCGAGGTGATCACGCTCTGCACCGCGACCACGCCGCCGACCCAAACCCAAACCTGCGAATGCGCGTCGCAAAAGCCGTGCACCAGGCCCATAAGCACCAGCACGATGGCAACGGGATACAAGGCGTTGAGCATAGGTACTGAGAACATAAGAATCACGTCGAGGCCCACGTTGGAGAGTACGCACGAAAACGCTGCGAACACAAAGGCGAGAATCGCGAAGGGACGGCGCATGGCCTCCTCGGAGGCCTCCGCTCCCCCTTCGACCACATACGTCTCGCAGAAGTAACGCGAGCAGCAGCTAATAAGACCGATGCACACGTTCATGCAGGCGAGGAAAAAGATCGCAAAGACCACGACCGTGCCGGCAAGACCAAAGTGCATAGAGGCCGAACGGGCGAGGATGGCGGCGCCGTTGGTAGCGTCGGGCATCACGGTGCCGAGCTGCATACCGGCAAGCGCCAAGCCGCAGTAGATGACGGCCATGAGCACACCGGCAATCACACCGGAGCGTGAGATCTCGAAGGCCACGCGCTTATCGTCGGTAACACCCAACTCGTGGATGGTCTCGGCGATGATGATGCCGAAGGCGAGCGACGCGAGCAGGTCCATGGTCTGATAGCCAGTCAGAAAGCCCTGCACGGCGGCTCCTGCATCGTAGGGAGCCTGCGGCGCGGCAGCCGGTCCCAGCGGCGATATCACGGCGGCGCCGACAACGAGCACGATGAGCGCGATGAGCGCGGGGCCCGTAATGCGACCGAGCACGCGTGTGATGACGCCGGGGCGTAACGTAAGTGCAAATGCGACCACGAAGAAGGCGACGGCAAACACCAGGCGAGCCGTGCCAAGCGAGATGCCCTCGGGCAGCAGCGGCACCAACATTTCGAAGGCCGTGGAGCTCGTACGCGGAATGGCCAAGCACGGACCGATGGCCAGATACACCGCCGCAACGAAGAATTCGCCGAACTTGGGGTGCACGCGGCCGGCAAGCTCGCGCGCCGTTCCGGCAAGCGCCACAGCGATAAAGCCCATAACGGGCAGGCCGATGGCGGCAATCAAAAAGCCGATCATGGCAAGCGGCGTGGCTGTACCGGCCTGGAGTGCCAGCAACGGCGGAATGATGAGGTTACCGGCGCCAAAGAGCATCGAGAACAGCGCAATGCCGACGGTAACGACATGGTCGGAGCGCAGACCGCGCGGGGCGGATGAGGCCATAGGCACACCTTTCGGGTCGAAACAAAAACGGGACGGGCAAAAGACCCGTCCCGCAAGTATAAACGGTCTAGCAGCTTTAGCAGGCTAAATCGCGCAAAGCGCCAATCGCGGTGTCGACTTCCTCGTCCGTGTTGAAATACCCAAACGAGAAGCGAACGACACCTTGGCGCTCGGTCTCCAACGCGCGATGCATGAGCGGGGCGCAATGGGCACCGGGGCGCGTCGCAATCCCCCACCCTTGCATGAGCGCGTCCGAGATCTCGGCAGAGTCGATATCGCCCACGTTGAGCGAGACGATCGCCGAGCGCATGGGCTGATCAAACGCACCGTAGAGCTTAATCCCCGGAATCTTGCGCACACCGGCAAGGAAGCGATCGGCAAGCGCGCGCTCACGCGCCGCAATCGCCTCGACCCCGCCTTGTGCCTCGATAAAGTCGAGGCCGGCGGAAAGGCCCGCGATGCCGTGACCGTTGAGCGTGCCCGCCTCAAGGCGCGTGGGCCACTCAAGCGGCTGCAGTGCATCGAAGCTGTGCACGCCCGTGCCGCCCATGGCCCACGGCGCCACGTCAATGCCCTCCGCCACGGCCAGGCCGCCGGTCCCCTGCGGACCCATGAGCCCCTTATGGCCAGTAAAGCACACCACGTCGAGCCCCATGGCCTGTATATCGATATGCGCCGCGCCGGCAGACTGCGAGGCATCGACAATCACAAGCGCGCCGGCCGCATGGGCTATGGCGGCCACGCGCGCAATGTCGACCGCGTTGCCGGTCACATTGGAGGCGTGCGTCACCACCACGGCACGCGTGCCCGGCGCGACCAACCGCTCGAGCTCGTCATAGTCGAGCACGCCGTTCGCGTCGCAGCCCGCATGCTCAACGGTCACGCCCTGCTCTGCCGCCAGGCGGTTGAGCGGACGCAGCACGGAATTGTGCTCGAGCACCGTTGTGACCACACGGTCGCCGGGGCGCACCACGCCATTGATGACGGTGTTGAGCGCCGCGGTGGAGTTGGGCGTAAAACAAACATGGTCAGCACGCGGGCAGCCCAGCAAGCGCGCAAGCTTGGCGCGACAGCCGTGGATGGTACGCGCCGCATCGAGCGCACCCGACGTGGCGCCGCGCCCGGCATTGCCAAGCGAGCACATCGCCTGCGTCACGGCATCGATGACCGTTTGTGGCTTATGCATGGTCGTCGCCGCGTTATCCAGGTAGATCATCGCACGACCTCCCACATATCGATCACGGTAAAGCCCTCGGTGGGGACGCCCGCCGCGGCAAGCTCGGCGCGCAGCAGGCCCTCATCCGAAGGCAGTGCCTTCCACGCCAAGCCGCAGCCGGCAGCGACCTCCCCGGGCACGGGAATCGTTCGCCCGGGAAGGCCGCGCTCGATGCACAGGGACTCGCAACCCATGGCGGCCGCCGCGGTGGGAAACGTGATGACAAGCGCCGGGCGCTTCTCCCTCATGGCAACTCCAACCAATACGCTACGGGCGCACGACGCGCACGGCCTGCTCCATCTTCTCCACGATCACGTACATGTTGGTGACCTCGCCCACCGCGAGCTGGTCTTTAATGCCATAGTGGTCGAGGCAGGTGCCGCAGGTGAGAATCTCGACGCCCTGCTCCGCCAGGCCCTTCAGGTCATCGAGCACCGGCGAGCCCTCGACGGTGAGCTTGGCACCGCCGTTGTAGAACAGCATAGTCGCGGGCAGCTCCTCCTGCTGCGTCACGGCAAAGATAAACGCCTTCATGAGCTTGTGGCCCAGCTCGTCGTCGCCGCGGCCCATGCAGTCGGTGTAGACGGAAATGACGAGCTTGCCCTTGCCGGCGCTGGCATCACAGAAGGCAGCGCCATCCTGCTCGGGATCGGCCACGGCAACGGCGCCAGAGGTCGCCACGGTCACGTGCCACTCGGCGTCCGAGATCTTCTCGACCGAGGCCGTGCAGCCCTTCTCCTGCGCCATCTTGGAGATGTTCTTGACGGCGGTCTCGTTATCGACCGCGGTCACCACGGCACCCTCGCCATCAAGCTGTTTGAGCGCCTTAAGCGTCTTGACGACGGGCAGCGGGCAGGCATCGCCCATGGCATTGACTTCAATCTTGGTAGACATAGCAAATTCCTTTCGAAAGAGCCGTTCTAGAGAACGGCAAACAGTTACATAAACGTGCGGGCTAGCGAACAACGCGGACGGCAGGACCGCCCGGCTCCACCTCGCACACGTGCCCGACAACGGCCGCGATGCGCCCCTCGGCATGCAGGCGACGCGCAAGCCCATCCACATCGGCAGCAGGCGCCGCGATGAGCAAACCGCCCGAGGTCTGCGGATCGTACAGCGCATCCAACATGCCCGGCCCCAGGTCATCGTCGGCCGCCACGCGCGGGCCAAAGAAGTCCTGGTTGCGGTAGGCGCCGGCGGGGATAATGCCCAGACGCGCCATGTCGAGCACCTGGTCAAAGAGCGGTACCGCTCCCGACGTAAGCTCAATCTGCACACCCGAGCCCTCGGCCATCTCGCACGCGTGCCCGATCAGGCCAAAGCCCGTGACATCGGTGCAGCCGTGAAGCTCAAGTCCCTCGGCCAGACGAATCGGCGCCTCGTTGAGGGTGCGCATCGAGTCAAATACGGCTGCGGCCTCGTCCTGCTCGATGAGCTCGCCCTTAATGGCCGTGGTGATGATGCCCGAGCCGATCGCCTTGGTCAGCAGTAACGCATCGCCCACGCGCGCGCCGCTGTTGGCGAGCATGCGGTCGAGTGGCACAAAACCGCTCACGGACAGGCCGTACTTGGGCTCGTCGTCGTTGATGGTGTGACCGCCCGCGATGGAGCAACCCGCCTCGACGCACTTGTCGGCGCCGCCCGCCAGAATCTGGCCGGCAACCTCGACGCCCAGGCAGCTCGGAATGCACAGCAGGTTCATGGCATGGCTCGGCCGCCCGCCCATGGCGTAGATATCCGACAGCGAGTTGGCCGCAGCGATCTGGCCAAACAGAAACGGGTCGTCGACCATCGGCGGGAAGAAGTCGATGGACTGCACGAGGCCCAAGTTATCGCCAACGCGAAAGACGCTCGCATCGTCGGAGGTATCGAACCCCACGAGCAAGTTGTCGTTTTGCACATTGGGTAAATCGCCCAGGACCTGGGCGAGGGCTCCGGGAGCCAACTTAGCGGCTCAACCGCTCGCGGCCGTCATGGATGTGAGCCTCATGGTGTCCTTAGCCATACGAACCCCCTTCCAACAAATCAACGACTTTAAGTATACGCCCCAGGCACGCTTCCCAAGAGACCGTCGACGGCTCGAACGTCGAAGGAGGCGCCGCAAGCGCCTGCGCGATAGCATCTGCCAGTGCGCGCTCAAACAACGGAAGGTCGGCCGCCACGGGCGTGTCGACATCCGTCATACGCGGCGACGCCACCCACGTCACGGGAGCACCGGGAAGCATCGCCTCCATCCAGGGACGAACGCCGGGCAAATCGGTCGCCACAACTTTGCAGCCGCACGCGAGAGCCTCGATCGTCACGAGCGGCAGACCCTCGTAAAACGAAGGCAGCACAAAGACGTCGGAACTGCGGTAGGCACGCACGAGTCCATCGCTATCCAGGCGCCCCGCCAGCGCCACCGGCACATTCGAGGCCGCAGCCAAGCGCTCGATACGCGCGTACTCGGCATCGTCCCCGCGGCCGCCCACAAGTACCAAGCCAGATGGGAGGACGTCATCGTCAATCGGCAATGACACGGCTCGGACCAGCGACTCGACGCCCTTTTTAAAGCAAATCTTGCCCACGTACACAAGCGATCCCGGCTGCCTCGCCACGCTTGCGTGGCGACAGAAGACGCGATGGTCGTAGCCCGTCCCAATCACGTGGATGCGATCGGTATCGACGCCGCACACCAGGCCAATCTGCTCAGCCTGCTCAGCATGGAGCGCAAAGACGGCATCGAGCCGACGAACCGCACGTACGATGCGATCGCGCTCGAGCGCATGCGAACGCAGCTGGCGCAGGTCGGTCGAATGGCACACGGCAACAACCGGCACGCCCCGGACGCACTCGCGCGCCAATGCGGTCACCAGATACAGGTGATGGCAGAGCACCAGATCGGGCTGAAACTCAGCCACCGCCCGATCGATTGCAGCAGCAAATGCCCGCTCAAATGCCTTGAGCATCGAAGGCGTCAGGTCACGATAACGTGTAGAGGGATAGGGCATGACATCGGACATACCGCAGATGGGAAACGGCAGCTCGGGCGACTCGAACGGTACGGCAAACACGGCAGCACGCCGGTCCAGCTCGCCTTGAGTATCACCCGGTGCCGCGCCGCAAAGCACGGCGGCGCGATGCCCCGTCTCGATCTGCTCGCGCACGAGCGCGGCAAGGTAGGTGCCGCTGCCGGTGCTATCTGGTTTTTGCGCCGAGATATTGAGGATGCGCATGTCGCGGTACACCCCTAGGCCAAGGCGGCGGCGCGGACAGCCGCGCCGATCGCTCCGGCAAAGCGAGCCTGGGGCGAGGTGGTCACCGGCGACCCCAGCAACTCGCCCAACCGCTCCACCACGAAGGTGTTCTCACACAAACCGCCGGTCAAGTAGTACGGGGCGCCCGCCGCCTGCCCGGCCATAGTGGCCACGCGCGACACGACACTCTCGATCACGCCACGCGCAATGTTCTCGCGCGGCTCACCGCGACCGATCAGGCTGATAACCTCGCTTTCGGCAAACACCGTGCACATGCTGCTGATCTTGGTGGGCTCGCCGGAACGCGCCAGGTCGGCCATCTGCTGCTGGGAAATGCCCAGGCGGTCGGCCATGATCTCCAAAAAGCGCCCCGTGCCGGCAGCGCACTTGTCGTTCATGGCAAACTTGGCCACGCGGCCGCCTCTAAGCTGGATGACCTTGGTGTCCTGACCGCCCACGTCGATCACGGTGCCATGGTCACCAAACAGACGCACGGCACCGGTGCCGTGGCAGGTGATCTCGGTCACGACCTTGTGTGCATAGGGCACGGCGACACGACCGTAGCCGGTCGCGATCACGCGCACGTCGTCGGCAGCCACGTCATAACCGGCAGCGGCAAGCTCACCACGCAGGCGCTCGGCCGCATCGACCGACGAATACCCCGTCGGCATGACGCAGGTCCACGCAATGGCGCCGTCCGTCTCCACCACTGCAGCCTTCGCGGCCGTCGAGCCTATGTCGATACCAATGCCAACCACGACATCCTCCTTCTATGCGGCAAAGCAGCTATCCCTTTGCCGCATTTGTCCTACAGGGTTTCGATGAAGGCGGCGATGCGGGTCTCGATCTGGCCCATGTCGCCGTTGCTGTAATCGGTCTCGATCTTCATATACGGAATGCCCGCACCCTCGACAGCCTTCTGCATGCGTGTACTCTCCACGTTAAAGGTGTGGCACGCCTGGAGCACGCTCTCCACTACGCCATCGACGTGATACTTCTCGCACATGGCCAGCGTATTTTCCATACGACCGTCGTTGGGCGTCATGACCGAGCAGTTGATATCCAGGTAGCGGTCGGCGATGGCACGCAGGATGTCAGGAGCCTCCGGGTCGATCATCATGGCCGCCGTGCGCTCGCCCGAGCAGTCGTCCATGCACACGACCACGCCGCCGTTGGACTCGATGGTGCGGCCGATTTTGTTGATCACGCCGCCCACCGGGCAGCCGGTGATCAGAATGCGCTTGACATCCGCCGCAACCGGACGCTCGCCCGCGTCGTAGGCCTCGCGCAGCTTGGCGACCTTTTGCTCCAGCTGCTGTGTATAGGCCTCGATATCAAAGCTGAACGTACCGGCAAACATGGTGCTCATCAGGTCGACGCCGCTCATGGCCGCCGGCTGGTTGGCCTGCAGCGCAAACATCTCGAGCTGGGCAGCACGCAAGCGGTTGCGACGACGGACGGCAGCGCGCAGGTCGTCATCGGTGATCGTAATACCGTAGAAGCCCTCGAACTCCTCCTTGAGCAGGCGGCACTCCTCGTACCAGCCTTCACGCTCGTAGGCGCGATCGCGACCCTGCGGAAGATGCAGAATGTGCGTGCGCTTGAGCTCGTTGAGCAGCTCGTACATCTTCTTCTTGCCGTCGCAGGTAGTCTCACCGATGATCATGTCGCTGAAGTACGTAAACGGGCACTTTTGCGAATAGGCAAAACCGTAGGTCGACTTGATGAGCGGACACAGATTTGCCGGCAGCACCTTCTCGGCCTCGGGAATCACCTCGTCGGACGTGCCGCACAAGGCCACGCTCGAGGCGCCCGCGGCATCGATAATCTCGAGCGGCGTATAGCTGCACAAAAAGCCGACCAGGCGATTACCCGCCTGCTTATAATCCTTAACGCGAATAAACGCGGCCTTGCGTTGCTCGTTGAACTCCTCAAACGTGCGCGGCAGCGGCTGTTCCTCGATATCGGCCATAGTAGTTCCCCTCTCTTGCACCGATATACCGACAATTAAACAACGAATCCACGCCATACCCAAAAGGAAGCATCCTCTAGGGAATGGCGTCGATAAGCTCCTGCGTATACGGATCGCTCGGGTGAGCGATCACGTCCTCGGCCGTGCCTTCCTCGACAAGACGACCGTGGTAGAGCACGCCAATCCGGTCGGACATATGCCGAACCACACGCATATCATGCGTGATAAACAGCAGCGCCACGCCCGTCGTGCGCTGCAGGTCGCGAAGCAAGTTGAGTACTTGGGCCTGAACGGACACGTCAAGCGCCGAGACCGGCTCGTCGCATACCACAAGGCGCGGCTCGCAAATAAGCGCCCGTGCCAGATTGAGTCGCTGACGCTGTCCACCCGAAAGGTCATGCGGATAGCGGTCATAATGCTCTGCCTGAAGACCGACCGAGGCCAGGGCCGAGAGCGCGCGCCCATGGCGCTCATCCGCATCACGCACGCCGGCGATAATCAACGGCTCCTCCAAAATGCGGCCGACACGGTTGCGCGGGTCAAAAGCCGTAGAGCTATCCTGGAATACCAGCTGGATCTCGCGGCGAAACGGCTTGCGTTCGCGCTCCGGCATCGTGGCGAGGTCGTGCCCGCGATAGACAATCGAGCCGGAATCCGCACGCTCGAGACCACAGATCAGGCGTCCAGTCGTCGACTTGCCCGATCCGGATTCGCCAACCAGGCCATAGACCTCGCCCGGCGCGATCTCAAACGACAGATCGTCCACGGCGGTAAAGACCTGACGCTTAAAACCTGAGCCCGGCATGAGATACGTTTTAGTCAGATGTGAGACCCTAAGCAGGGCTTCGCTATCAACAGCCATGGCACTCCCCTTTCTCGACAAGCCAGCATTTAGACCGGTCGCACGCATTCACGGCAAACAGCGGAGGCTCCTGCGCGCGGCAACGCTCGTCCGCCCGGGCGCAACGAGGCGCAAAGCGACATCCACAGGGTATTGCCGTAAGCGGCGGCACTGTGCCCGGAATATCCGCCAGCGTGTCAACTCGCTCGCCTTCGAGCGGCGGAATGCTCGCGATGAGCCCCTGGGCATATGGGTGGCTCGGGCGCTCCATAAGGCCGCAGGCGTCGATCTCTTCTACGATTTGGCCCAGATACATGACGTGCACGCGCGAGCAGATGCTCGTGACGACACCCAAATCATGGCTGATAAAAAGCACCGCCATGCCCTCGGAACTGTTGAGGTCACGTAGGAGATCCAAAATCTGTTTTTGAGTCGTCGTGTCGAGCGCCGTGGTGGGCTCGTCGGCGATAAGCAGGCGCGGGTGCCCGGCGAGCGCCATGGCGATCATCACGCGCTGGCGCATACCGCCGCTAAAATCGCCCGGATACATGTCGAAGCGAGCCGCGGCATCTCGAATACCCACACGCTCCAACAGCGATAGAGCCTCGTTCCGGGCTTCGCGTCGGCTCACCTTACGGTGGGCCCGCACAGCCTCGATAACCTGCGCACCCACCGTCATGACGGGGTTGAGCGAGGACAACGGGTCCTGGAAGATCATGGCGATGTCGCAGCCGCGCACCTCGCGCATGCGCTTGAGCGGGCGCGCGAGCAGGTCCTCCCCGTCAAAGAGAATCTGACCCTCATAGGCCATCCTCTGCTCATGCTCCAATAGGCGCATGACACTCTGGGCAAACACCGACTTGCCGCAGCCGGACTCGCCGACAACACCAACGATCTCGCCGGTATCGATATGTAGGTTGAGTTTGTTGACGGCTTCCAGCGCGTTGCCATCGCGGCCCACAAACGAGATGCACAGGTCGCGCACGTCCAAAAGATGTTCGCTCATGGGCTAGTCCTCCTTGGTCTTGGGGTCGAGGGCGTCGCGAAGGCCGTCGCCGGCGAGGTTCAGCGAAAGCACGCTCGCGATGATGGCGATAGCCGGGAAGAAGATCATCCACCAGGCTTTGCGCATAACGTTCTTGCCCGCCTGCAGAATGTTTCCCCAGCTGGCGTCGGGTGCCTTGATACCCAGGCCCAGAAACGAGAGGGCGGCCTCCGAGAGCACGGCCTCGGCAAAGACAAAGGTCGCCTGCACCAGGAAGGGTGCCATAACGTTGGGCACGATATGCAGCCACACGATGCGCGCGGTCGAGGCGCCCTGCACGCGCAGGGCCTCCACAAAGGGCTCCTCCTTGACCACCATCGCACGCGAGCGCACGATTCGCGCCATACTGGGCGTATAGACGATGGAGAGCGCGATGATGACGTTCCACACGCTCGCCCCCATCATCGCCATGAGTGCGATAGCCAAAAGCACGCCCGGAATGGACATAAGGCCGTCGCAGATGCGCATGAGAATATGATCGAGCCTCTCGTTGTAGCACGCATAGGCGCCGATCACCAAGCCGAGCGCACTCGTCGCGAGCGTGACGGCAATGCCAACGCCAAGCGACACGCGCGCGCCCGCGATGACGCGGGCAAGCAGGTCGCGGCCAAAGTCATCGCAGCCAAAGGGATGCGTGGGCGAAGGTGCCGAAAGTCGCAACGTCATCTCCTGCGCATTGGGATTAACCGTCCACACCAGCGGACCGACGAGCGCGATCAGCGCAATCGCCAGGAAAATGCAGCCGCCGACCACAAACCCCTTGTTGGCAAGAGCCTTCTTAAAGTTTGTCATCATGCATCGCCCCATTTGCGAGCGCGCGGGTCAAAAGCGCCGTAGGCAAGGTCGACGGCCAGATTGATCACCGAATTCAACAAGGCGATGACCAGCAGCACGCCCTGAATCACCGGATAGTCGCGACGCTCGATAGAGCTCGTGACCAGCTGGCCCAAACCGGGGATGTTAAAAATGGCCTCAGTCACCACGGCGCCCGTAATCAGAGCGCCAAAAGAATAGCCGACCGAGGTGAGAATCGGCAGCGCCGCGTTGCGCAGGGCATGGGCCAGCACCACGCGAACCTCGGAGACGCCCTTGGCACGCGCCGTCTTGACGCAGTCGAGCTGCATGGCCTCGATAACGCTCGAACGGGTCATGCGCATGAGCAGGGCCGCCTGCACGAATCCAAGCGATATGGCCGGCAATGCAAGATAGCGTAAATGGCTGAACCAGCCCTTCGATAGCGGCGCATAGCCGGCGACCGGGAACACACGCAACGTGACGGCAAACAGCCACATAAGCATGAGCGCCATCAAAAAGCCGGGTATCGCCACGCCCAAAAGAGCAACGACTCGCAAGACCGCGTCAGTGCGCGACCCATGTTTGAGGGCAGCGACGACGCCGCAGGGCAGCGCAATCAACAGCGCGATGAGCTGCGCCAGAAGCGCGAGCGATAGCGTGGGGCCAAAGTGCTCGGCGATCGCCTGCGTGACGGGCTGGCGCATAAAATACGAATCGCCCAGGTCACCGGTAAGCACGCCGCCCATCCACTCAACGTAGCGCTGCGGCAGCGGCTCGTTGAGTCCCAGGCTATCGTTGACGCGCTCGATCTGGTCGGCCGTAGCCTCCATGCCGAGCATCGAAGAGGCCGGGTCGCCCGGTGTGAGATAGATAATCAAAAACACGACGACCGAGATGATGAGCATCACCGGAACCATCGCGCCTATACGTTTGAGCGTGTACTTCAACATGCGAGGCGTCTATTTCCCCTCTGAACGTGGACAGGGCGTGGCGGCCACAGGGGACCAGACCCCTCCAGCCGCCACGCCATCTATTGCATTACTCCGGACGACTGGCATTCCAAACGATGGCGCCGTCGAGCACCTCGACGTCCTCGACGTCTGCCTGGGTGCCCGTGATGGAAGCGTAGTGGCAAAGCGGCTCGATGACGGCGATCTCATAGAGGCGCTCCTGAGCCTCGGCCCACTTCTTGGCCGCGGCGTCGGTGTCCTTGGCGGTGCGGGTCTCGGCCACAAGCTTGAGCGCCTTCTCGTCGGACAGGCCATAGAAGGCCTTGGAGACCGAGAGGGACTGGGCCGGGATGGGCTTGTAGTTGGTGGAGGCCACAAAGAGGTCCCACTGCTCGGGCTTGCCGGAGCGGATGTCCATGAAGGTCGCGAACTCGTAGCTGTCGACCTCGGCGGTGAAGCCGGCCTTCTCGAGCTGCTCCTGCAGCGCGACGGTGGCGTTGTACATATCCTTGTAGTCGGGGGTGGTCAGCAGCTTGACCGTCTCACCGGCATAGGAGGTCTTGGCCAGAGCCTTCTTGGCGGCCTTGGCGTCGGCCTGGTTGAAGTACTTCTTGCCCGCGTCGGTCGCCCACTGAGCGTTCTCGGGGTTGCCAAGGTTGGGATCGATGTTGAAGAGCTCCTTCTCGCCATAGGCGGCAAGAGCGGCCGCCTCGCAGTCGATAGCCATGAGGGCGCACTTGCGGATCTCCTCGTCGGCGAAGACGCCCTCGTTCATGTTGAGGAAGGCGGTCAGAACGCCGGCGTTATGGGTGTAGAGCTTGACGTCGTCGTTGCCGTCAAAGTCGTGGTAGTTCTCGGTGGGGATCTCGCCAGCGATATCGTACTCGCCGGTCTCAAACCCGCTCACGCGCGTGGAGGCCTCGGTCACGAACTGATAGTAGATGTCCTTGGTGGGTGCAGAGACCTTGCCGGTGTAGCCCGAAGCCTTGCCGTGGGCGGCGACATAGTCCTCGTTGCGGGTGAGATGGATGTACTGGTCCTGCTTCCACTCCACCAACTTGTAGGCACCGGTACCCACGTACTCGGTCACGCCGGTATCGCCCGCGGCCTCGATGACCTCGGAGGGGAAGATGCCCGGATACTGGGAGTGGTTGCCCAGGATGATCAGAAAGTCGACGGCGGGCTCGGCCAGCGTGCAGGTGACCTCGTGGTCGCCCGAGGCGGCGAAGGTGGCGCCGGGCAGCAGGCTCGCGGCGCGGTCGTTGACGGTGAGCCAGCGGTTCATCGAGGCCACGACGTCCTCGGAGCCAAACTCCTTGCCGTTGTGGAAGGTGACGCCCTCGCGCAGCTTGATGGTGTAGGTCAGGCCGTCGTCGGAGACCTCATAGCCCTTGGCCAGCACGGGCTGGGGCTCGTAGTCGCTATCGAGGCCAAAGAGCGGCTCGACGACGTTGCGGATGATGTCCATGGTCACAAGCGACGAAGTGGTGTGCGGATCGAGACCGTCCGGGCTCGCCGGCAACGCGATCTGCAGCTCGTCGCGATACTCCACATCCCGGCCGGAGGCAGCGGCGCTACCGCTCTCGGCGCCCGAACCGCCGCAGCCGGTGAGGCCGAGGCCCGCCATGACGCACAGGGCGGCGGAGCCGGTCAGAAATCCGCGACGGGAAACGCCCGCCTTGAAAAGGTCGTTGTTCATTGAGTTCCTTTCGTGTCTGAACAAACGGACAGAATCTGCCGGGACGGCAGAAATCCCCGCCCCGGCAGCCATGCGAAGCCGATCGGCGCCCTGCGGTGCATCCGGACACCGGCCGGCATGGCAACAGAGAAATCCCTATCGCGTGGATAGGAACACCCGTCGGCACAGCTTGACGCAGGTGCGGCTAAATCGTCTCGAGGAAGGCCTCGATGCGGGTCTGGAGCTGACCGGCATCCTCGCCGGCGTAGTCGGTCGTGATGTGCATAAACGGAATGCCGGCCTCCTCGGCAGCCTTCTCCACGGCAAACGACTCCATCTCGTAGAGCGTGCAGAACTGCAGGGCCACGTCGACGATGCCGTCGGCATGCAGGTCCTTGGCCATCTGGACAATATCCTTCATACGCTGGTCGTTGGGCGTAAAGACGGCACAGTTGATCTTAAAGTAGCGCTCGGCGATGGCATCGAGCATCTCGTCGACCGTCTCGCCGGACTCGTCGACCAGGTCCTTGTAGTAGCGCGAGCCCGTGCAGGACTCCTCGCCTACCACAACGCCGCCGGCCTTCTCGATGAGGTTGAATAGTTTCCAGTTGGGCACGGCCATGGGCGTACCGGTGTACAGGATGCGCTTGGTCCCCTTGGGCGCCACGCCCTCGCCGGCCTCGACACGCCGCTCGCACTCAGCCGCCATATCGTTGATGGCTCCGGTCAGACGCGGCGTGTCGTCCATAAAGGCGGCCTGAACGGTCAGCAGGCTGTCGAGACCGCTGATGGGCGCAGGGTCTGCAGCGCGCGTGGCAGCGAGGCGCTGCAGGGCGCGACGCTTCTCATTGACGGCGTGGATGGCGGCCTTCAGACGCTCAGGCGTAATCGTGACGCCGCACTCTTCCTCGATCTTGGCGGCGAGCTTCTTGACCTCGGCCTTCCAGGTCACGAGCGTCGACTCGTCGTGCACGTTGGGAATATCCATGACGTACATGTTCTTTTGCGTGGCAAAGAACTCATAAGCCTTCTTCTTGCCATCGCAGGTGTTCTCGCCCACCACCAGGTCACTCGACTCAATGTAGGGGCAGACCTCGCCCAGCTTAAAGCCGGCAAAGCTCTTGATGAGCGGACAGGTGTTGCGCGGCAGGTGCTCCTCGACCTTGTCCGTCGCCCAGTCGGCACCCGAGCACAGACCAACGGGAATGCCGTCACAGGCAAGCACGATCTCCTCGGGCACGTACACGCAGAACGAACCGACGATCTTGGTGGCCTCGCCGGCCTCCTTCTTGTCGAGCATCTCCTTAATACGGCCGCTATGGATGTTGGTGGCGACAAAGTCCAGGTAGGACGTGGACTTGGGGCGATTGTTCTGCGTCAGGAACATATCGCCGTACATCTGGCCCACAGCGCCCAGCAGCATGTCGTGGTCGGCAAGATTCATGCCGAGGCTCTCCCACATCGGATGGAAATCAAATTCTTCAGCCATAACGGTTCCCCTCTCGAACCAAAATCGGATAACAACGGTATCGATGCACGACGGACGGCGATTGCCCGACCGTGCTCAAACCCGGAATTTTAGGGAACCTGCTTTGCGGTCGATTATTTAGTTGTGCGTCGTCTCTCCCGGAGCCGTGAACATACCTGCTCATATGCGGCTCCGAGCGATATATAGGGCACGCGCGGCAACGCGGCAAATGTATGTCGTCTGCGGCATGTGCGCACCCTCCCTTACAAGTTAAGGTCAACTATATCAACGGTCATCGACCATGCGAACACCGTTGACATTCGTACGACAGCATCGTGTGCCGTCGTTTAATAAATTATTATCTTGATTAATAAGAGTTTGTCATCTCTCATTCAGCGAACGGCAAACAAAACCGCCGAGGCTTATACCCCGACGGCATTACCCAGCGCTATCGACAAACCAAATGGATCCTGCTGGCATCAAAATGCATGCGCAGCGTCTCGCCTGCTTGCGGCAGCTCGTCGACAGGCATGCTCACCTTGTTGACCTTCCACTGAAGACGGGTGGGCGCATCGGCCCGCGGCGCATCCAACAGCACCAGGCGCTCAAAACGCGAGTCGCTCACGCGCGCCACGTGCAGGTCGTAGCTGTTGCGACCCCGCTCAGCGCGATTGTCAACATGGAAGTAGCTTGCGCGAATGCCCAGGTACTCCACATTATCGGGAACCTCGCGACCCACGTTAAAGGTCATGCCCCAGTCGAGGGCTTCAACTTCTTCGTCGCCGATCTTGCGCGCCCGGCTCGTGTTCTTGCAGCCCGTCAGGCGCAGTGCCGCCAGCGTCTGCGGACGGCGGACCACGTCCTCGACGGAGCCGATCTCCTCAACATGCCCGTCGTGCATCACGCAGATGCGCCCGCACAGGCGGCACGCTTCGTCGATGTCGTGGCTCACGTAGAGCACGGTGCGGTTGCATACATCGAACAGGTCGAGCATGTTCTGTTCGAGGGCGCTCTTAAGATAGGAATCGAGTGCGCTCATGGGCTCGTCGAACATAAAAATGCCCGGATGCGCCGCCACCATGCGGGCAAGCGCCACACGTTGTTGCTGACCGCCCGAGAGTCGCGCGGGATAGCGGTCGGCAAAATCGGACAGACCGAAAATGCCCAGATAGCGCTCGGCGAGCTTTTTGCGCGCGGCGGCGTCGCCCGCATCCTTTACACCGGCGCATACGTTATCGGCCACCGTCATGTTGGGAAACAGCTGATAGTTTTGGAACAGCAGGGCGCATTTTCGCTCCTGGGGCGACAGGTTGATGCCCGTCGCCGAGTCAAAAAAGGTCACGCCGTTGACGACGATCTTGCCCTCGTCGGGCGTCTCCACGCCGGCGATGCAGCGCAGCGTACAGCTCTTGCCGCAACCCGAGGCACCGAGCAGCGCCACACGATCCTCGCCGGCCTCGAGCTGCATGTCGAGCATAAACCCGGGATAGCGCTTTTTGATATCCAGAACGAGCGACATGGCCTATCGACCTCCCTGCAAAGCGGCATCATCGCGCATGAGCTCGGCCAGCGCCTCGCGATCGATACGCAAGGCATCGCCGCCCGCCGGGTCGAGCGAATCGCCCTGTCCGGCAAGATCTTTGATCCGCTTGCGCTCCGCACGGGAAAGGCCCCGCTCGCGATACTTTTGCGAATGAGCGGTGTACATATTGATGAACAGGATGACCAGGAAACTGAACACGATTACGACGATGACCCAAAAGAGCGCCACCGACGTGTTGCCGCCCATCCACTCAAAGTAGATGGCGATGGGGATGGTCTGGGTAATGCCGGCGTAGTTGCCCGCAAAGAACAGGGTGCAGCCAAACTCGCCCATGGCACGCGCGAAGGCGAGCACCGTGCCGGCGGCAATCGAGGGCCAGCCAAGCGGCATCATGAGCTTGGCAAAGATGCGACGTTCGGTCCATCCCAAGGTTCGCGCGGCGTCGAGCATCTGCGTGTCGAGGCTCTCGAAGGCTCCGAGCGCCGTGCGGTAGACCAGGGGAAACGACACCACCACGGCGGATATCACCGCCGCGGGCCACGTAAAGACGATCGAGATGCCATGCGCGATAAGCCACCGACCGACCCCGGTCGATCGACCAAACAGCATGAGGAGCAGAAAGCCGCAGACCGTGGGCGGCAGCACCATAGGGATGGTAAAGACCGAGTCGAGCAGGCCCTTGATACGGCTCGTAGTACCCATGGTCTTCCATGCGGCAAACAGGCCCAGCGCAAAGGAGATCAGCAGGGCGAGGCCGCTCGTTTTGATAGACACCCAAAACGGACGGTAGTCGATGTCGCCCAAAAAGGAGGCCAAGGAGGTCAAGGGGCCCTGCTCATCCCGCAACACGACAGACGATGCCTCTACCATTTGAGCGCTATCAAGCCAACGCGCGCCGCCCTTGGCATCACCCGAGGCTGATGCAATCACCACATAGCGGTCCCCATCCGCACCGCGCTCGTCAAAGCTATAGGTATACCCGCCGGCATCAAACGTTGTTTCCGCCGTGACATACCAAGGAAGATCCACGTCCCCCAGCTGCGCACCTCCCATGCAGTTTGCGCTGTCGAGCTCACAGACGAGGGCCTTGAGACCCGATACGCACTCGTTGTCCTGCGGATCCAACCCATACTTCTCGACCGCCTTGGGCGATATCCACACCACAACGCGATCGGCGGCAGGCGCCACTACAAGGTCCACGTCCTCGTCAACGGGAAACCGGTAGCCCTCAGGCTGGCCCTCCATGGCACGAGCGGTCCCCTTGGCCAACCGCTCAAAACCTTCGATCCCATAGGAAAGCCCATGAGCGGTCGCAGCAACCTGGGCCCCGTGCTCAGCGTCCCCGGCAAACGCAAATCCCGGCACCCAGCAAAGCGCGAAGGTCAAAGCACAGGCGACAAGCATGCGGAATCTATTAAGCACGAAAAGCTCCAAGCGAATACAAGGACGAAGTGAAAAACAAAACGATGGAATTATCGCGCCAAGCCGCACTACGCGGAAAGCTCAAAGCCGTACTTGGCCCAAATCTTCTGGGCCTTCTTGTTGGTCAGGCAGAAGTCGATGAACGCCTTGGCCTTGTCGGCGTGCTCGGAGCTCTCGGCAACGGCACCCGGGTACACGATGGGCTTGTGCGAGTCCTCGGGGCACACAAAGGCTTCCTCGATGCCGTCGTAGCGGAAGATGTCGGAGCTGTAGACAAAACCAGCCACGCAGTCGCCCGTAGAGACGTAAGACGCAGCAGTGCCGACCTTGTCGGCCAGGGCCACCTTGTCGGCGATCTCGGGAGCATACTCGCCGTCGTCGCCCTCGGTACCGGTGTAGAGGCCCACGGAGGCCAGGGCCTGGTTGGCGTACTTGCCGGCGGGGACGGTCTTGGCGTCGCCAATGGCAATCTTACCGTCCAGATTCGCGACGTCGGCGATGGCCTCGACCTTAGTATCGGAGCCCTCGGCGCGAATGATCACGAGGTCGTTGACGAACATGTCCTCACGCGTGTCGGCATCGACGAGCTCGGCGGCTTCGGCGTCGTCCATGGTGCCCTTGGAGGCCGTGATGAGCACGTCGACGGCGGCACCGGCACGCATCTGCTCAACGAGGTCGCCGGAGGCCTTAAACTGCGTGTCGGCAAAGGTGGTGCCGGTCTGCCCGGTGTAGAGCTCCTGAACCTCGGGCAGGGCCTTCTCGAGCGAGTTGGCGGCAAAGACCTGCAGCTCGACAGCTTTCTTGGAAGATGCCTTAGCAGAACCGGCATCGGATCCGGCCGGCTCGGACGTCTTGCTGCCCGAGCAACCGGCAAGACCAAGGCCGGCAGCGGCGACAGCAGAAAGTGAGACGAATCCGCGGCGAGAAACCAAATCGAACATATTCAACCCTTTCGGATCTTGTGCCCGGGTACCCCACCGCGGGCTTTAATCTGCAATCAGATTATACTTCTGCGCGAATAATGATTATGAGAAATTATTCTCTCCAGAGAATATAGTTTCGAGTTGCCGTGCACCTCGGCGTCGCTTCGGCGGAAAACAAAGGCGGAGCAGCCGTTCAGGTCGCCCCGCCGCAGGTAAACCGCTTATTTGGTATGTCCGCCGCCCGCCGTCATTTGGGCCGCATGCTCCAGCTGATCGCTCACGGCCTCCCAGCTTTCGCGGGCCGCTTTCGTGGATCCCGGAAAGTTGATGACAAGCGTATGCCCACGCTGCATGCACACGGCGCGCGAGAGCATAGCGCGGCGCGTCTTGGTCATGGAGTACGCACGGATTGCCTCTGCAATACCCGGCACATCGCGGTCGCAGACGGCACGCGTCGCCTCGGGCGTCACGTCGCGCATCGAAAGTCCCGTGCCGCCACAGGTGAGCACGACATTGGCGTGGCACTCATCGGCAGCTTCCACAATGGCATCACCGATCTCGCTGGCGTCGTCGCGCACGACCACATGTGAGACGACCGTCCAGCCCTGCGCCTCGATAAGTTCCTCGAGTGCGGCTCCAGCCTCGTCCTGAGCAAGATCGCGCGTATCCGAGCACGTCACGATCGAAATCTTCAACTCCATAGTCTTCCTCCTACAACACCGTGCCCTCGGGCAGGTCGACACGCACGACATCCACGACGTCGCCCGCCTTGAGCTCGCACGGTCCTTCGTCAATACGCAGCAGGCAGTTGGACCGCTGCATCGTGCCGAGCAGCGCCGAATTCTGTGTCTTAGCCTCGGTCACCAACAGCTCACCGGTCTCGGAGTCGCGCAAAACCGTGGCGCGATCGAAGAAGCGGCGATGCTGTCGCTTTTTCACGCCGTGTGTGAGCGTCGCCTGCTGCACGGGACGCGCAACCTCGGCAAAACCGCGCATCTTGCGAATCGCCGGACGGGCAAGCATCTCAAAGCCCACATACGCCGCGGCCGGATTGCCCGAAAGCCCCAGGTAGGGCTTACCCCCGAGCAAGCCAAACGTGATGGCCTTACCCGGACGCATCGAGATGCGATCGAACAGTACCTCGCCCTCGCGCCGGACGAGCGCCGTCACGAAATCGTAATCGCCCGCCGAGGCGCCACCGCTCGTAATGACAAAGTCGCACTCCTGCACGGCACGATGCACGAGCTCGGCGATCGCTTGCTCATCATCGGGCGCAATGCCGTAGAACACGGGCTCGGCGCCGGCATCGAGTGCTTCGGCCATCAACGCCGACGAGTTGGAATCGCGAATCTGCCCGTGCGTCGGCAGCTCACCCGGCGCAACCAGCTCCGTGCCCAGCGAGATGATGCCCACACGTGGGGCAGCGTGCACCTTCACGCTCGCGTATCCGGCGCTTGCCAGCAGACCCGCGCCCGCCGGAGCCACAACCTCGCCGGCGTGCATCACAACATCGCCGGCATGGGCCTCCTCGGCGGCAGAGCGAACATTCTCCCCCACCTTGGCCGGCGCCGAGAACCTCACACGCGAGCCCTCGTTGCCGTCACCGTCGAGCACATCAACGATCTCGTACTTCACCACGGCATCGGCACCTTCGGGTACCGGCGCGCCCGTCATGATGCGGACCGCCTCGCACGCGCCGATAGCGCCCTCAAACACATGGCCCGCGGCCTCGTGTCCTACGACGAAGAGCGTCACCGGAGTGTCACCGGCGGCCGCAGCAAGATCGGCTGCGCGCACGGCATACCCGTCCATGGCGCTGTTGGCAAACGGCGAGATGTCGATATCGGCCACCGCGTCCTCGGCCAAGGGAAGACCGGCGGCCTGCCACACGGGAATCTCGACGAGATCGGTCGGAGCAACGTGCGACAGAACAATCGACTGCGCGTCCTCCAGCGGAATGAGTTTCTCTGCCATATGCACCTCTTAATGCCACGGCGCACAACAGGGGCGCCGATTCTTTATGCTTGTCTCAGTATAATCCCCCGACGCACGACCGCGACTCGGCCTGCACCCGCGAATACACCTGTCGGTTGCAGGCCGCGAAACAGAATGGAAACCAACCCACCGGCTCGTCGCGTTTACCGCGTTTTATAATGCTTGCGTTGCAACCTAAAAGAGGAACGTATGACTCATAACGACAAACCCGAAAGCGCAAACGAGGCGCAAGACCATCCCCAGTCGCTCGACGACGGCGGCTTTTTCTCCCTGAACGACGTCATCACGGCAGGCAGGCATCAACTTACCCGCTCCGAGCATCTCTTGGCTGCCGACACGCGCCGCAACGCCCGCAACCTACTCGCGAGCGCCAAGTTGCTCGCACTCGTCGTCATCGTCTCGCTCGCCATGGGCGTTGCCGCTTGGGCGTTTTTGGCCTCGCTGAATATCGCGACCGACTATCGCGAGCACCATGCGTGGATTTACGCACTGCTTCCCGTTGTGGGCGTTGCCACCGCATGGGTGTACAAAAACCACGGTCTTGCCGCCAAACGCGGTAACAACCTGGTCATCGACTCCGCTCTGGGCACCCGCCTCATCCATATGCGCATGGCCGTCCTCACCTTCGTCTGCTCCACGCTCACGCACCTAACGGGTGGATCGGCCGGTCGCGAGGGAGCTGCGGTGCAGATTGGCGGCACCATCGCCAGCAACATCTCGAGCCTCGCCCACCTCAAAAAGCATGACCACCACGACCTCATGCTCGCCGGCATCTCGTCGGCCTTTGGCGCCGTATTCGGCTCGCCCCTTGCCGGAGCTTTCTTTGGCATGGAGATGTGCTTTATCGGCAAGATCGACTACACCGCGGGCATCTACTGCCTGGTCGCCTCGTTTACCGGCTACTTTACATCACTCGCCCTGGGTACCGAGTACGAAGCGAATGCCATCGCCAGCGTTCCCAACATGTCGCCCAAAACGGTCGTCATCGTTGTTATCAGCGCCATCATCTTCGGTCTGACGGCACGTCTCTTTGCCTGGTCGGTTCGAACCGTCAAGAGCCTGTACGGTCGCTTTATCACCAATTACCTTGTTCGCGCACTCATCGGCGCACTCGTGGTTTTGGCCGCCTATGCCCTCCTCGACGCCTGGGACTACGCCGGCCTTTCCACGTGGCTTTCCGGCGCCGGATTTGCAGGCAACACCACCCTGGCGGACGCAGCCATCAAGTTGGTCGTCACAGCGCTTACCCTGGGCGCGGGCTTCCAAGGCGGCGAGGTCACGCCCCTGTTTGGCATCGGTGCGGCACTCGGTGGCTGGATCGGCTGCCTCACCGGTCTCGACCCCAGTTTTCTGGCGGCTCTCGGCATGCTCGGCGTCTTCTGCGCCGGCCTCAACGTGCCCATCACCACCTGTATGATGGCCATCGACCTGTTCCACGGCACGGCCGCCGGCTTCTTCGTGATCGTGGCGTTTATCAGCTATCTCGCCGGCGGCCACCGCGGCGTGTACCCCGCCCAGCGCATCATCTCACCCAAGCGCCGCTCGCTTATTGTGGACGAGGGCGGCACGGTGGCAGAGGCTATCGAGCGCCACAACGACCTGATAGAGTAGACGTTAGTATTCGCCGTGCAGCCACAATCGGGAGCAATTCGACCCGAGCGAGACCGCACCGTCACGTCATACGCCGGGAGTCACCCCATGCACGGAACTGATTTTGGTCGCACGCTCATCATCGCCAACCCAGCCGCCCAGTCGGGTGCGGCACGCGAAGTTGCCGAGCGCCTGCAACGCTTTTTGGATATGACCGCGCGCGCATCCCAGTTTGACTTGGTGCTAACCGAGCACATGGGACACGCCAAGGAGCTTGCCGCACAGGCTCAGGGCTATCGCACCGTTATCGCACTCGGCGGCGACGGCGTGATCCACGAGGTCGTCAACGGGCTTATGACGCAAAAGGAGGACGCCCGCCCCGCTCTTGCCGTCCTGCCCGTGGGCTCCGGCAACGATTTTGCCCAGACGCTCGGCATCGAAGATTTCTCCGGCAAGAATTTTGGCGCGCTGCTCACCTGTGAGCTGCAGCGTCAGGACATCGGGCGGATTCGCTCATGGAACCCCGCATGCGGCAGCGGCGAGGCTACCGTTGAGTACTACGACCAGACGCTTTCGGTCGGCATCGATGCCGCCATCGGCCTTGGCACCACCGAACTGCGCAAAAAGACTGGCCTGACGGGCGCTCCGCTCTACACCCTCTCGGGACTTGAGCAGTTTGGCCTGCGCTATCGCAACTACCCCATGACAGTCAGCTTTGACGGCGCGCCCGCCGAGCGCGTGAGGGCGATCATCATGGCGATTCAGCTGGGCCCCACGTATGGCTCGGGCTATCGCATCTGCCCCGATGCCGACCCCTGCGACGACATGCTCGACGTCTGCTACGCCTGCGGCCCCGTCCCTCGCGCGGTTGCCCTGCCTATGTTTCTTTCGGCCAAGGACGGCCACCATACCAAATTGCCACCGGTTCGCATGCGCCGCTGCCGCCATGCCGAGCTTACTTTTGAGGAGCCCGACTACCCCATCCAAGCCGACGGCGAGCCCGTTGTCGCCTCGCGCATCGAGGTCGACGTCCTTCCCGCCGCTCTCGAAGTCTGGCACCCAACCCGCTAACCCCCCCCATAAGTTGCGGTGAAATAGGGACTGTTTATGCAGTTAAAGCCGCAAAACAGTCCCTATTTCACCGCAACTTATGAGGAAGCTATTCGTCGCTGCCCGGCTTGCGACGGTTGGCCTTTTTAATGGCGTTGAAGTGCTTGTCATTGAGCCTGCGCTGGCGAGAGCGCTGAGGCACCTTGGTCTTTACGCGTCGGCGCGGTGGACGCCCGCTACGCTCAAGCTCAGCGCGCAGCTTACGCAGGCAGCTGCTACGGTTTTGGAACTGACTGCGGCTCTCGCGCGCCGTCACGGTAATCCCCGTGGGCCCATGCTTCATGCGCACAGCAGAGTCTGTCGTGTTCACGCCCTGTCCGCCCGGACCCGTCGCGCGAAACACCTGAACCTCGCAATCGCGTGCCAACTCCTCGACCGACATCTCGGCATAGTGCGCATACTCACGCCATCCCATCTTGTTCTCATCCATATCAACACCTCCCCTCATACAAAAAATGTGACAAAGGGACAGTCCCTTTGTCACATCGCATACCAATCGCTTGTGTTGCGCACTTAGGCGAAGGTGATCTCGCCGGTCTCGCAGTCCATATCGGCGATACGGGCCAGACTCTCGACGCGGAAGCCGCGCTCGCGGAGCTTATCGCCACCGCCCTGGAAGCCCTTCTCCACCGCAATGCCAATACCGGATACCTCGGCACCCGCAGCCTCGCAGATCTTGATAAGACCCTCGAGCGCGCAGCCGTTGGCCAGGAAGTCGTCGATAATCAGGACCTTGTCGCCCTCGGACAGGAAGCGCTTGCCAACGATGACCGGGTACTCCTTCTGCTTGGTAAAGGAGTAGATGGTCGTGGCATACTGCTCGCCGTCGAGGTTGATGGACTGCGCCTTCTTGGCAAAGACAACCGGCACGCCGCCAAAATGCTGGGCCGCGATGCAAGCCATGCCAATGCCCGAAGCCTCGATCGTCAGGATCTTGTTGATCTCGACACCCTCGAACAGACGGGCCCACTCGGCGCCCATGTGGTCGAACAGTTCAACGTCGCACTGGTGGTTGAGGAAGGCATCAACCTTAAGGACGTTACCGGCCTTTACGATGCCGTCATGGCGAATACGATCCTCAAGCTCCTGCATGGCGCAACCCCTTCTCGCGGCAACGATACCGCGCGATTAATAAACGTTGTTCGATAGTCTACCACGGACCGACCCCCGCCCGTCCCACAAGCCGCATCGCACCATAAAGCCGCAAGACAAGTAGATAGGCCCGATTCGTGGCAAGCCTGCCTCCACAAGCTAATGGCGGGCGCGCACCCTCACCAAACGCACCATGGCGAGCGCAAAGCCCACAGCGGCCACAGCCATCAACACATAGAACACCGAACGGAAACCAAACAAAAACACATCCGGACGGCCCGCAACAAAACTGGTCACGGCCTCGCCCATCGCCACGCTCATCTGTCCATACAGGATATTCGACGCCACCGTAATGCCGAGTGCCATGCCGGCGTAGCGCGCCAAACTGCCCAAGCTGCCCGCAAAACCGAGCGCTTCGCGCGGAGCCGAGCCCATATACAGCGAGTTATTGGGGCTCTGGAAAATCGACGTGCCGCACGACATAAACGCGACGCAACACACGATTACAGGGATAGAAGAGTGCTCGTCGAGCGTTCTTACCGCAAAGAGGCCGCACACGTACACGCCCAGGCCGACCGCCGTGGGACCCTCACAGCCAACACGGTCCGAAACCGTACCCGAAAGCGGACCGATAAAGGCATTCACCATCGGCAACGCCAAAAAGAGCAGTCCGGAAATGTCAGAACCAAAGCCGTGGGCGTCCTGAAAATAGAACGGCAGAATAAACTCGGATGCGCCGATACCAACGAACACGATGAGCATGCAGGCAAGGTTGATGGTGAAGGCCGAATTTGCAAAGCAGCGACGAGCGGCCTCGATCAAGGACATGGGGCGCTCGCCGGCCTCCGGCTTAACATGCGGCAGCGTGTAGAGCCCCACGGTAAACGAGATGACGCCAATGGGCAGGTTGATGAGGAAGATACTCTCCCAAGGAAAGCTTGCCACCAGCATGCCACCGAGGACGGGGCCACACATCATGCCGAGGGCCACGAAGGTCGCAAGAATACCCATGGCACGACCTCGTTCGCGCGCCGGAAACGACTCGGTGATGATGCCCATGTTGTTAGCCATGGCCGCCGCGCAACCGACGCCCTGAACAATACGTGCCAGGATAAGAACCTCGAGCGAGGCCGAAAGGCCGCACAGCAGCGAACCGACCGAAAAGACGATGACGCCCAGCTGGAACACATTCACCTTGCCGCGCACGTCGCCCAGACGGCCAAACGGCAACATAGCCACGCAAGTCGCAAGCAGATACACCGAGCTTACCAGCTGAATGCGATCGAGGCCCACGCCCAGCTCCTTTTGCATCACGGGCAGCGCCACGGTCACGACGGTCGAATCCAGACACACCATAAACGTCATGATAAGCACGGTAAACAGAATCGCCCATTTGTTCTTGCCATGAGTGTCGCCCTCTAGGGCAATGTGTTCGCGGCGCAGCTGCTCAGCGGTTTTCTCCATATCCATCCTTTCGAGTGGCACAACGCAAAAACGGGGCCCCAATCGCCTGCGAACAGCCGCGATTGGGGTCCCGCCTACGGAATCGGAACGAAAGGTCGCCGAAGCTTTCTGCCAGCATCGGCGCCTTGTGCGAACGCTAGCCTAGCACTGCTCGAGCGCCTGCTCAAGGTCGGCAATCAGATCGGCCGTGTCCTCGAGGCCGCACGACAGGCGTACCATGTCGGCGGAAATGCCACAGGCGATGAGCTCTTCATCGTTCATCTGGCGATGCGTAGCGTTAGCAGGATGCAGGCAACAAGTGCGGGCGTCGGCCACGTGCGTGGCGATCTGGGCGAGCTTGAGGCTCTTCATAAAGGTCTCGGCCACCGCGCGACCACCGTTAAAGCCAAAGCTCACAACGCCGCAGGTGCCGTTGGGCATGTACTTCTGAGCCAGGTCATAGTACTTGTCGCCCTCCAGGCCCGGATAGCTCACGAAGCGTACCTTGGGATGGCTCTGCAGGAACTTGGCAACGGCCAGGCCGTTCTCGCAATGACGCGGCATGCGCACATGCAGGCTCTCGAGCGAGCTATTCAGGAAGAACGCCGCTTGCGGGTTCTGCATGGGACCAAGGTCGCGCATGAGCTGCGCGGTGGCCTTGGTAATGAAGGCGCCCTCGCGACCGAACTTCTCGGCATAGGTCACGCCGTGATAGCTCTCGTCAGGCGTGGTGAGACCCGGGAACTTGTCCGCATGGGCCATCCAGTCAAACTGGCCGTGGTCGACGATCACGCCGCCCAGGTAGGCAGCATGTCCATCCATGTACTTGGTGGTGGAGTGCGTAACGATGTCGGCGCCCCACTCAAAGGGACGGCACATCACGGGCGTCGGGAAGGTGTTGTCGACCATCAGCGGCACGCCGTGGTCATGTGCAGCCTTGGCAAAGCGCTCAATATCGAGCACGGCAAGGGCGGGGTTTGCGATCGTCTCGCCAAAGACGAGCTTGGTATTGGGCTCAAAGGCTGCCTCGAGCTCCTCATCGGTGCAGTCGGGGGCGACGAACGTGCAGGTCACGCCCATGCGGCCCATGGTGTGGGCGAGCAGGTTATACGTACCGCCGTAAATGGCAGAGCTCGCGACCACATGATCGCCGGCACCGGCCACGTTAAAGATTGCGAGGAAGTTCGCAGCCATGCCCGAGCTCGTAAGCATCGCAGCGGTGCCGCCCTCCATCTCGCAGATCTTGGCGGCAACCAGATCGCACGTGGGGTTCTGCAGACGGCTGTAGAAGTAGCCCGACTCCTCTAGGTCAAACAGCTTGCCCATGTGCTCGGACGTGTCGTACTTCCACGTGGTGGACTGGTAGATGGGCACCTGGCGCGGCTCCGCATCTCCCGGGTGATAGCCGCCCTGAACACATGTAGTACCGATAGTCTGCTCGCTCATATCTAGCTCCCTTGCCTGGGTTACGTTTTATTCGGTTCACGATACCGCTACCCTGCACCCCTTTCAACCCATCCCTAGGTAGGTTATGGGACAAATTGATTAGGGGTATTTATCTCAAGCCTTGGGCATTTGCTCGATAGATAAAAATGAGGCATACATGAAGCTCTCGATGATTACATGCCCCGTCACGGGTACCATAGGCGGGTACACCGTGACCAAGGAGACAACGATGAAGCAGATCGATACCACCCAGCTCGACACCGCCGCCTGCCAGGCTCAAGCTGCCGAATACCACGCCCGTGGCTTTAACTGCGCCCAGGCCGTTGCCTGCACGTTCGCACCTGCCGTCGGGCTCGACCCCCAGACCGCCTTTACCCTCACCGAGGGCTTTGGCGCCGGCATGGGTGGCATGACCGAGACCTGCGGCGCCATCTCGGGCGCTGTTGCCATCATGGGCTTTGTAATGAGCGACGGCATGGAGAACCCCAAGACCAAAGGCCAGACCTACAAGCTGTCGCGCGAGATTGCCAAGCGATTTGGCGAGAAGAACACGACGACCGTCTGCGGCACGCTCAAGGGCATCGGATCGGATAAAGGTCCGCTCCGCAGCTGCCCCGGCTGCATCGACGATGCCGTCGAGATCGCCTGCGATGTGCTAAAGCAGCTCGCCGAGTAAACGGCAGCAACATAAAACGACGGCCGGCGCGTTTGGGATCCATCCAAAAGAACGCCGGCCGTCGCCGTTAGAACTCGGCAAATTTGGGAGCGCCGACCTCGATCTCCTCGCGCCCCGCCATAAGCTCGCGCATCTTGGCGCAAAATTGCTCCTGCTCCCCCGCTTTGAATACCAGGTGAAGTGTCACGGCATCCGCGTAATCGGTATCCGAAACCTTGGCACCCGAATCCTGCGCCAAACGAAGCACCTGCTCATACTGCGGATAGGCCACATGCACGTCAACAGGCACGACACTCGTCATCTCGACAATCTGCCCGGCCTCCCGAGCAGCTGCCACCGCCGCCTGCGTCGCCGCAGTATAGGCGCGCACCAAGCCACCAGGTCCCAACAGCGTGCCACCAAAATAGCGCGTCACCACGCAGCAAACATTTTTGAGCTCTGCGCCGCGCAACACCTCGAGCGTCGGCATACCGCTCGTGCGGCTCGGCTCACCATCATCGCTCTGGCGCTCGCGTCCATCGACTAAAATCCACGCGGGAACATTGTGTCGAGCGTCGTAATGACGCTTGCGAACCATCTCGATAAAGGCATTCGCCTCATCCTCGGACTCAATATGGACCAGCTGGGCAATAAACCGGCTCTTGCGGTCCACAAACTCGCCCGAAGCCTCAATATTCGATTGCAGAGTAAAATAGCTGTCCAACAAAGCCCCTCAACTACAAGCAAAGCAACAAACAGCCTCAATAATACGGCAAAGCCCGTACCGTTAACCCCGATAAATAGAACGGCAACGCCAATGACCAGCCAAAGACAGCGAGACGGCGTCAGCTGAGTCGATTTGGCCCGAAAGAGGAGGGAGCACGCCTTATGGCGGCGACCGACGAATGAGCGCCAAATCGGCCAGCTGACGCCGTCGAAGGCGAGAACCCGTCAGCGCGAGCAAGGTGCCTTGAAAGACGAGGGCATTGATCTTATGGTCATGCCCGAAGGCTTGAAAGGCAGATTGCCGCGCTGACGGGTTCGCAGCGTCAACATAGTTGCCAAGTGGGCCTATAAGCCGGGTTCTGTCGTGAACGGTCATTTATCTTGTCTGCACGTTACCGTGCAGCTCCACGCACGCTACCCGAACGCGGACCGGGCCGGCCCATAGCGTTCCTATTCGCGCTTGCTCCGGATGGGGCTTGCCAAGCCGCCGTGTTGCCACGACGCTGGTGGTCTCTTACACCACCGTTTCAGCTTTTCCCTTTACGCCTTGCGGCGCAGGTGGGAGTCTTCTTTTCTGCGGCGCTTTCCGTCGGATCACTCCGCCCGGCCGTTAGCCGGCATCCCGCCCTCTGGAGCCCGGACTTTCCTCACGCGTGCTGCAAGCAGCACATCGCGCGACCGTCTGGCCCACTCAGCAGTGCAAGAGTGTAGCACACCGTTGCCGCAGGCAATGGCACAACACAAGCGTTCGACACGATAAACCAAGAACCACGCCATGCAGTACAATAGGGTTGTCGATGGGCAATGTCGTCAGTCGAGACGCGACCGCGCTCCGCACCCCTCCGTCTACTCGGTGCGTTCCCGCCTCCTCCCCGAGGCGGGATGTCGGCATTTTTTCATGCACCGACAACCAAATAGCCTGTGTACAGCATGGGCAGCATCGCGTATCTCGGCACCAAATGCAAAAAGGGACCCGTCCATTACGGACGGATCCCTTAAAACAAGTGATCGTCAAACCGATTTACTCGGCGTCGGTCTCCTCGTCCTTCTTCTCGGAAGGCAGCGGGGTAACCTCGATCTCGACACCCAGAGTCTCAGCAGCGGACTTCATGGACAGGGAGATACGACGACGGTCGAGGTCGATCTCCATGACCTTGACCTGAACCTTGTCGCCCACGTGGGTGACCTGAGAAGGCTGATCGACGTGCTTGTTGGCCATCTCGGAGATGTGCACCAGGCCCTCGATGCCCTCGCCCAGGTCGACGAAAGCGCCGAACGGGACAAGCTTGGTCACAGTGCCCTCGACGATAGCGCCGACGGGGTACTTCTTGACCAGTGCGCGCCACGGATCCTCGGTGGTCTGCTTGAGACCCAGGGAGATGCGCTCGCGGTTGAGATCGACGTCGAGAACCTCGACCTCGACCTCCTGGCCGACCTTGACAACCTCGGAAGGATGGTTGACGTGGTTCCAGGAGAGCTCGGAGATGTGGATGAGGCCGTCGATACCGCCGAGGTCGACGAAGGCGCCGAAGTCGACGATGGAGGAAACGGTGCCCTGGAGACGCATGCCAGACTTGAGCTTGGACAGGATCTCGGAGCGCTCGGCCTTACGGGACTCCTCGAGCACGACGCGACGGGAGAGGACAACGTTGTTGCGGTTGCGGTCCATCTCGATGACGCGGGCCTCGATGCGAGTGCCCATGTAGGAGGTGAGGTCCTTGACACGACGGAGGTCGACGAGGGAAGCGGGCAGGAAGCCACGCAGGCCGATGTCGAGGATCAGGCCGCCCTTGACAACCTCGATAACCTCGCCCTCGACGTTCTCGCCGGAGTTGAACTTCTCCTCGATGCGGTTCCAAGCACGCTCGTACTCGGCACGCTTCTTGGACAGGACCAGACGACCGTCCTTGTCCTCCTTCTGGAGTACCAGAGCCTCGATGGGATCACCGAGTGCAACGATGTCTGCAGGGTTAGCGTCCTTGCGGATGGACAGCTCGCGGACCGGGATAACGCCCTCGGACTTGAATCCGATGTCAACGAGCACCTCGTCATGCTCGATCTTAACGACAGTGCCGTTAACGAGATCGCCCTCATCAAAGTCGGTAATCGTACCGTCGATGAGGTTGTTCATCTCCTCCTCATTGACATCGTCAAGAGAGAAAATGGACGAGTTCTGAATCTCACTCAAAGGTGGACCCCTTTCGAACTACGGGGCCCCGATTGCTAGGACCTACAGAAGGGTGCGACAAGCACACAACGTTTAGGAACACTCGGGAGCCGACAGATACTAATGTGACGCTTATGCAATCACGTTCGTATAGGTTACGGGGAAATGAGTTCGATTTCAAGCGTGAACTGCGATTTTTTACTCGTGTGGAGACTTTTTCGTAATCTTATGAACACACGTCTCCGCAACTTGACGATAACCAGCCAGGCATTCGGCTTTGGGGTAAAGTATCCGGAGCCAACGACTCTAGATCAAATTTACGAGAAAGGTGCCCGCGTGCTCAAAGCAGTCGTTTTCGATATGGACGAGACGCTTCTTAGCATCAACCTCAACGCGTTCATCCTTCGCTATTTTAAGGATGTCTCATCGATGCTCGCGGATATCGGGCACCGCAGCCGCGGTGGCACGATGGCGCGCCTCGGCACCATCTTGGTCGACCTCAACGCCAATCGCCGCAGCGGCACGGACAACCGCACCAATCTTGAGTTTTACCAAGAAGAGGTCGAGCGCCGATGCGGGATCTGCCTCTCCGATCCCCTCATCTACGAGGCGTTTACCTACTATGACCGCGAAGTTCTTCCGTACAAGAACGACGATGTCATTAACGCCCACGCCATGCCGGGCGCACACGCCGCGCTCCAGGCCGTACAGGACGCAGGGCTGCGCTGCGCGCTCTTTACCAACCCCAGCTTTCCCCAGGGCGCCATCGAGTGCCGCATGGGTTGGGGCGACCTGGCCGACGCTCCCTTTGAGCTCGTCACGCACATGGGAAACACCACCCGCTGCAAGCCCGATGCCACCTACTATCTAGAGCAGCTTCAGGTGATGGGACTCGAGCCACACGAGGTCCTTATGGTGGGCAACAATCCCAAACGCGACTTCCCGTCCCCCGATTGCGGCATCCAAACCGCCTTTGTGGGCCAAGGCAAGCCCAGCCGAGCCACCTGGCGCGGAACCATGGAAGACTTCGCCCGCGACTTTAACGCCGTAATCGAGGCCTTCTACGAGCACCAAATAGCCGACGAACTATCGTAGGCGCCAGAACATCTAGCGCAGTTGCGGTGAGATAGTTCCTGTTTGCCCCTCACCCGGGTAATTTTAGGAACTATCTCACCGCAACTTAATATCTAGCAGACCTGGGTTTTGCCGATCATGATGTTGAGGATCTCGACGTCGGTATCTTTCATACCCACACGGCCCACGTAGCCCATGCTGGCGATTGTCTGCTCAACGGTATCCTGGATCAGGCCCTCGCCGGCGCGGAAGCCGCGGCCCTGCATGGCCATATCGTGGCCCAGAATCGCAGCATCAACGGCAGCGGAAATCTTAGCCGCGCAACTCGCCTTGGCGCCATCGCACACGATGCCGCCAACGTTGCCGAGCGTGTTCGAGACTGTCGCGCCGATCTGCTCGCGCGTGCCGCCACACAGCCAGGTAATCGCGGCGCCGGCGCCGCACGCGGCGCAAATAGCACCGCAAAACGCCGAGAGCGCACCAATATAGCTCTTGATATGTACAGCGATAAGATCGGACAGCATCACGGCGCGCACCAGGCGCTCGTGGTCGCAACGCAGGTACTCGGCATACTCCATGACGGGCAATGCGCAGGTAATGCCCTGATTGCCCGAGCCGCACACAATGGCGACCGGCAGCGCGCAGCCGTTCATGCGGGCGTCGGACCCGGCGGCCGCACGGGCACGGGCACGGCAGGCGACGTCATCGGCACGAGCACCCAGCAGCGTACGACCCACCTCGGCGCCCCAAGCGTGCGCAAGGCCCTCGGCACTGATTGCGCCATTCAGCTCAATCTGACGCTCAACGGCAGCACGGGCGTCCTCAATGTCACCGTCCTCGATAAAGTCGATGATGGTCTCGATCGACATGGGCGTGTCGGCGTTATCTGCCGCCCGCTCGGCCACGACGCGCTCGGCGCAGGCGGCACACTCCCCCGCCGACTTGCCGCACACCGGAATACCGTCGAGCGTATGGCACGTGACATTGGTGTGGTGATCGGTAATCTCGACGACCGCGGTATGGCCCCCGGCCGTCGCAGTCACCTTGATGTAGAGGTTGGACACACCCTCGACAAGCGACACATCGCAGTAGTCCGCATCGGCAAGCAGCTCGGCCACGCGGGCGCGGTCCGCGTCATCGACGCTCTCGAGCACCTCGAGCGCGCTCTTGGCGTCGCCGCCCACGGCACCCAGCACGGCCGCGGCTTCAATACCATGCATTCCGCCCGAGTTGGGCACGGTCACGCTCTTGACGTTCTTGATGATGTTGCCCGAGCAGGCAACATCCATATGATCGGGCTCGCAACCGAGCGTCTGGCTCGCCAGCGCTGCTGCATAGGCAACGGCAATGGGCTCGGTGCAGCCGAGTGCACAGACAAGCTCGCGGTTCAAAACATCGCAAAACGCGGCATCACGAAGGGAATCGGTAGGCATAGGTATCTCCTGCTTGCATAACGGGCTTGGCTCTCAAAAATAGTTAGCTCCTTTATTTGATAACAATGCATCAAAAACTGCAACCATGGTTCCGGCGGACGGCGCTCAAGCACAAACTGACAGCATTCATTCATGAGAAGCCGGTCTTGTTGCATGCTAAAGCGTTTGACCAAAAAACGCCCGAGCGTTTACGCAAAAGTCGCGCTATCATGCAGTCGAACGCGGTAAAACCTTTAGCATTTGCGCCGCACAGACCAGAGAGGAACCACTCATGAAGATTGGTATCGGCAACGACCACGCCGCCGTCGAGCTCAAGAACATCATCTCCGAGCACCTGAAGGAGCGCGGCTGCGAGGTCGTGAACTTTGGCACCGACACCTCCGAGAGCTTTGACTACCCCATCGCCGGCTACAAGGTGGGTAAGGCCGTTGCCAACGGCGACGTCGACCTGGGCATCCTCATCTGTGGCACCGGTGTCGGGATTAGCCTGGCTGCCAACAAGGTCGAGGGCGTACGCGCCGTCGTGTGCTCCGAGCCCTTCAGCGCCAAGCTCTCCCGCATGCACAACAACACCAACGTGCTCGCCTTTGGTGCCCGTGTCGTGGGCTCCGAGCTCGCTAAGATGATCGTCGACGAGTGGCTCGACGCCGAGTTTGAGGGCGGCCGTCACGAGCGTCGCGTTAACCTCCTCAACGAGATCGATCACACGCGCGGCCTCAAGGTCGTCGACGAGGCCTAAACCACTCAGTGCCACAAGCTAACAGCAGGGGCCCGCTCGGAACTCATGACCGAGCGGGCCCCTTCATAGATTTTGGAATAAAAGGGCGCCGCGGATGGAGTTCCGCGGCGCCCAAGCCACACGCTAACAGCTTTAAGGAGTCAAAGCTGGTTTAGCCAAAGAAGCGCTTGATCTCAATCTCGGCGTTCTCCAGGCAGTCGGAGCCGTGGATCACGTTGGCGTTGACATCGACGGCAAAGTCGCCGCGGATGGTACCAGGAGCAGCGTCAAGCGGATTAGTAGCGCCCATGAGGGTGCGCATCTTAGCAACAGCGGAGAGACCGGAAACGACCATCTTGACGACCGGACCGCTCGTCATAAAGTCGCAGAGACCGCCAAAGAAGGGCTTGTCGGCCAGATGGGCGTAGTGCTCCTCGACGGTAGCGCGCTCGAGCGTGGTCATCTCCATGCGCTCGATGACAAGGCCGCTGCGCTCAATGCGAGCAACGATCTCGCCGATCTTGCGGTCGCGCACGGCGTCGGGCTTAATCATGATGAAGGTCTTCTCGATAGCCATAAAAGTAGCCTTTCAAGTAGGTTCGCGCGTGCCCAAGTCCCATTCCGGCACCCGCCTGGACTGCATCGTAACAGAGTTTTAGCTGCAGTTAAACAAAAAGCTGTTTATTGAAACGTTGCAATTTATTAAAGCGCTCCATATGTGTCACTTCTGTTTCGAAGCCCGATTAGAGTACCATCCGACCGCCCATCAACCGCGCCGAACAGAGCAGGCGGTCGGTTGCCGCCCGCGAACGTATCCCCTTCACAACCTGCCCAAAGGTCCTACAGAAGTTCTCGACAAGCCCCTCCCCCATAGCAACAAAATACGGGCTCCCACATCAGCAGGCGCCCGTAAAAGCAAAACGATTTATCAATAAATGGACAATACGTCTTCAGCCAAACCTCTACTTTGCCCCGTGACCCATCTCGACGACCTTGGTTAGCGATCCAAACACACCTTCGTCGACCACGAGCTGCGCCTCGGCGCGCTGCAGCTGCACGGCAACGGCGGCAGGGGCGGTGCCGCCCTCGGTCGTGCGCGCGGCGACAATCGACGGGATGTCGAGCGCCTCGGTAATGTCGTGCTCAAAGAGCGGGCTTGCCTCCTGGAACACCTCAAACGGCAGGTCCTCAAGATTGCAGCCGCGCTTCTCACACATCAGAACCAGATGCCCCACCACGGCATGTGCCTCGCGGAACGGCAGGCCACGCTTGGCCAGGTAATCGGCAACATCGGTAGCGGCAAGGTGCCCCACGCCGCACTCGCGCGCCATGGCATCCTCGTTGACGGTCCAAGTCGAAATCATTCCGGCCATAACCGACAGGCACTGCATGAGCGTATGGGCGGTATCGAGCGCGCCCTCCTTGTCCTCCTGCAAGTCCTTGTTATAAGCAAGCGGCAGGCCCTTCATGGTCACGAGCAGCTGCACCAGGTTGCCATAGACACGGCCGCTCTTGCCGCGAATAAGCTCGGCAAAGTCGGGATTCTTCTTCTGCGGCATGATGGACGAGCCGGTTGAGTAGGAGTCTGAAAGCGTGATAAAGCCAAATTCGGAGCTCGACCACAGCACGATCTCCTCGGAAAGACGCGACAGGTGCATGGCCATGACGGAGCCAGCGTAATGCAGATCGAGCAGGAAATCACGGTCGGAAACAGCATCGAGTGAGTTAGGAATCACGCCCGCAAAGCCAAGTTCGGCAGCCGTCATCTGGCGATCGAGCGGATAGCTCGTACCGGCAAGCGCGGCAGCACCCAGCGGGCAGTTGTCGGCGGCATCAAAGGCGGCCTTCAAGCGTGTAAAGTCGCGCGCGAACATCCAGGAATACGCCAGCAGATGATGCGAGAGCAGCACGGGCTGAGCGTGCTGCATATGCGTGTAACCCGGCAGAATCACCTTGTCGTACTTCTTAGCCGCATCCACCAGCACATGGCGCAGCTCAAGATTGGCCTCCATGAGCTCCTTGGCCAGCGCCTTGACGCCCAGGCGCGTGTCGGTCGCCACCTGGTCGTTGCGCGAACGTCCGGTATGCAAGCGCTTACCGGCCTCGCCGATGCGACGCGTCAGCTCGCTCTCGATGGACATATGAATGTCTTCGTCGTTGATGTCGAAGGTGAAGTTGCCGGCATCGATATCCTGTTCGATTCCGGTCAGGCCCTTGGCAATCGCCTGCTCGTCCTCGGCACTGATGATGCCCTGGGCCGCCAGCATTTTGGCATGCGCCTTAGAGCCGGCGATATCCTGCTTATAGAGATGTTTGTCGACCGGCAGCGACGCGCCAAACTCCTGCGTGACCTCGGCCACGCCTGCCTCAAAACGACCGCCCCAAAGAGCCATGGAACCGTCCCCTTTCTCCAAATACCAAAACAAGCGCCCAAAGCAATGCGCCATATCGCTAAAGCGATTTTTCAACCGCTAGTTTTACACATTCCCCACCGTGTGCGGAGCCATGTAGCTAATTTGCAAAGAAGTGACGCGCCATGCACTTGGCGCCCAACGTCTCCCTCCGGATGTTGCCCTGCGAACCATCGATCCAGGCCTTCAGGCTCATAGGGACGTCCTCGACCCTTGCAGCATCGAACTCGGGCGCGAGGGCAAGTAAAGCATGCGCGATAGCATTGAACATAATGGATACTCCTCATATATAGGCGCAGAGCCGCCAAATTGATAGAAGGAGCCCCGCCGGACAACCCCGGCGGGGCTCGGACTCAGCCACAGTCGCGGCATCATATATGCGGGCGGAACGTAGGGGCCACCGATGTTAAGAAGTGTCAGCAAGCATAACGAAAGGTAGGGACCCCGTGCGCCCGTTATGTATCACGCGGATGGGCCGCGCGGATACCAAGGGAAGGAGGCGCTAGGCCTGGGCGGCAGCAGAGCTGGGGCCCTGGACCTTTGCCCACGTCTTGAGCGACAGCGTATCGATCTCGATAAAGCCGGCGCTGGCCTTCTCGTCAAACGTGGTGTCGCGGTCGTAGGTAGCCAGGCCGTAGTCGTAGAGGCTGAAGGGACTCTTGCGGCCGACGACATGGCAGTTGCCCTTAAAGAACTTCAGACGGACAGTGCCGGTCACGAACTTCTGGGTATCGGCCATAAAGGCGTCGAGCGCGTTCTTGAGCGGGCTGTACCACTGGCCGTTGTACACGGCGGTGGCCCAATCCTGCTCGAGCTTGATCTTGGTCTTGAGCAGGTCGCCCTCGACGCAGATGTCCTCGAGCGCCTTGTGGGCGGTGATGAGCGTCAGGGCGCCGGGAACCTCATAGCACTCGCGGCTCTTGAGGCCCACCAGACGATCCTCGACCAGGTCAAGACGGCCAAAGCCGTTGTCGCCCGAAATCTTGTTGAGGGCGATGACGATCTCGGAGAGCTTCATCTTCTTGCCGTCGACGGCGACAGGCTTGCCGGCCTCAAACTCGATCTCGGTATAGGTCGGGGTGTCAGGCGTGTCCTCGGGGTTCTTGGTCATAACCCAAGCGTCATCGAGCGGCTCATTCCAAGGGTCCTCCAGGTGACCGCACTCGATGGCGCGACCCCACAGGTTGTCGTCGATGGAGTAGGGGTTATCGTTGGCACCCTCGGGAACCGGCACGTTGTGGGCGTGGGCATAGGCGACCTCGTCGGGACGGCACTTCAGATCCCACTCGCGCACCGGGGCGATAACCTTGAGCTCAGGGTCGAGGGCCTTGACGGCAGCCTCAAAACGAACCTGGTCGTTACCCTTGCCGGTGCAGCCGTGGGCGACGTAGGTCGCGCCAAACTCGTGGGCGACCTCAACAAGCTTCTTGGCAAGCAGCGGGCGAGACAGGGCGGAGAGCAGCGGATACTTGTTCTCGTACATGGAGTTTGCTGCGATGGCTTTGGTCAGGAACTCATCGGAGAACTCGTCGCGCAGGTCGAGCACCTGGCAATCGAGAACGCCCAGGTCGAGCGCCTTCTGCTTCTTGGCATCCAGTCCGGTCTCTTCCTGGCCCACGTTGCCGCAGACGCAAACGACATCGAGATTCTTCTCGTCCTGGAGCCATTTGACACATACGGATGTATCAAGACCACCGGAATATGCGAGAACGACTTTTTCCTTGCTCATGGCTGTTTCCTTTCGCCCTTGGTAGCTAGTTAGAACATCGGTCAGTTGCAAGTCATTTCAAGGTCATATACCGTGCAATATCAGGTTAAATAGCAAAAATCAGCACATACATGCCCTAGAAACATGCAGCAATGTCGTGCTAAAACCCAACGACCTCAAAATGACTCTGTTGAGGCAATTCGCCCCATGCGGACAGAGACGATTGTTATCGTCGTCGGGAAATTGCGCGCTGGCGTCGGATGGCATTGTCTGCAGTGGTGATGATCTTTACGAACTGCATCTGCCTCTCCTTTCACGTATCGCCGGGCGCAATTCAAATATCGTAAACGGTACCTTTTACTCGGTAAGCGGTTGTTTTTCCGTCTCCGTTTTCGATGGTCGCTATATTACGCTAAAGTGCCCGCAGCACAAGCGACAAATTCAAATTTCTGAAAAGTTTTTTCATTACTTTGTGAAGCGTGGTGCAAACACGCTCCGTTCCTGCGAAAATACGCTCGACTACGAGTTGATGGTTATAACGTCTGAAACAATCTCGAAACGAAAGGCTCGCTTTTATGCAAACTTACGAATCGGACGCCAACATCGGCAACATTAAGATTCTCGCCGTCGATATGGACAAGACGCTGCTGACCGACGAGCGTGTGCTGCCCCAGGGTCTTGATGAGCGCCTGGACAAGCTCGCCGACGCCGGCATCGTATTCTGCCCCGCCAGCGGACGTCCCGCCCCCAAGCTCGAGGAGATGTTCGAGGGCATCAAGAACCGCCTCGCCTTTTGTCCCGACAACGGAGCTTGCGTGATCTATCGCGGCAGCTATATCTATAAAAGCAATATTGACGTGGAGCTGTATCAGCAGGTCTTGAACCGTGCCTCGGAGGATCCTCGCGCTGTCCCCGTCCTGTGCTGCTTCGACGAGTTCTACGTGCTTGCCCGCGACCATCAATACCACGACGAGATCAGCGTCTACTACAACACAATCAACTACATAGACAGCTTTGAGGGCATTGATTTCGAGTCCAACAAGATTTCGGTCTTCTTCCCCGGCTACGACGCCGAGCCCGCTTTCCGCGAGACCTATAGCCCCGAGTTCTCGGACAAACTCTACGTCACCAACGCTGGGCGCGAGTGGATCGACTTTATGAACCTGGGCGTCGACAAGGGCGCCGGCGTCGCTCACCTGTGCGAGCACCTGGGCATCGATATTGCCGATGCTGCCGCCGTGGGCGACACCTACAACGACATCCCCATGCTGGAGCGCGTCGGTCACAGCTTTATCGTGGACAATGCCGAGGAGCACATGAACGCGCACGCCAAGTGGCGCATTCCGAGCAACAACGACGGGGGCGTACTGACGCTCATCGACGCCATCTTGGCGGCTCGTTAATCTATCCCGTCGCCATGCCCGGGGCCGACCGCTTGATTTTTGCTCGGTCAAGTCCTGGGCTCGCACGAAGAGCACATTTAGTGCTCTTCGGCTCGTGCGGAATCTACAAAAATCAAGCGGTCGGCCCCGGGCATGGCCATGTTGACTTTGCTTGCCGCCAAGATGGCCTCTTGAGTGTCTAGATACTTGGCTGAATTTATTTGAACAGAGGTGAGCCCCTTTTTGGAAGGGGCTCCCCTCTGTTTTGGTTACTTTGGGGTTGTGGGCACTTCCCTATTTGGCGTCGGCCCAGGTTATGCCGGTGCTGGCTTCGGCGATTAGGGGGACGCGGAGGTCTACTACGTGTTCCATGACGTCGCGGACCATGGTGGTTAGGCGCTCGACTTCGTCGACGGGGCACTCAAAGTCCAGTTCGTCGTGTACCTGCAAGATCATGTGGGCGGCAAAGCCTTCTTCTTCCAGGCGACGACTTACGCGGACCATGGCGATCTTGATGATGTCTGCTGCGGTGCCCTGCATGGGATGGTTCATGGCCGTGCGCTCGCCAAAGCCGCGGAGTTGCGGGTTTTTGGCCTTGAGCTCCGGAATATGACGACGGCGGCCGTACATGGTCTCGGCGTAGCCCGTCTGCTTGGCGCGTGCCACCACGTTGTCGAGGAACGTACGCACGCCCGGGTAGGCCTCGTAGTAGCGGTCGATCATGTCGCGCGCCTCGGCCATCGAGATATGCAGCGACTGCGACAGGCCGTAGGCCTGCTGGCCATACACGATGCCAAAGTTCACGGCCTTGGCGCGACTGCGCAGGTCGGGCGTCACCTCGGACACCGGCACACCAAACACGCGCGCCGCCGTCTCGGCATGGAAGTCCTCGCCCTCGTTAAAGGCGCGCACCAAGTGCTCGTCACCCGAGAGATGTGCCAGCAGACGCAGCTCGATCTGCGAGTAGTCCACCGCCAAAAAGACGCTTCCCTCGCCTGCCGAAAACGCCGTCTTGACGGTACGCCCCAGCTCCGAGCGCGTCGGAATGTTTTGCAGATTAGGGTCGCTCGAAGACAGACGCCCCGTCGCGGTGATGGTCTGGTTGTACGTGGTGTGCACACGACCGTCACCGCGGCGCAGCGGGCCCAACGTGTCCAGATAGGTTGACTTGATCTTGGACTTCTCGCGCCAGTCTAAGATCAAACGAACAATCTCGTGGTCACGGGCAAGATCACTCAGTACCTTGGCATTGGTCGAATAGTAACCGCGCTTGGTCTTTTTGAGACCCTTGGTCGGAAGGCCCATCACATCAAAGAGCACATGCGAAAGTTGCATGGGGCTGCCGATGTTAAAGGTCTCGTCACCGGCAAGGTCGCGAATGCTTCGTTCGACCTCGGTGATCTGGGTCGCCAGACCCTCGGACAGACTGTGCAGGCGGTCGGGGTCCACGAGCATGCCCGCGCGCTCCATCTTGGCAAGTACCGGAACGAGCGGCATCTCGATGCCATCGAACACGTTGGCGGCGTTCTCACGGGCCATGCACTCGCGCAACGGCGCCACGAGCGCCAGCGTCAGAGCCGCAGTACGGGCGGCAGGCGCCGGAGCGTCCTCACCAGAACCCTCTGCACCGCGCGCCGCAGGCAACGCCATCTGCAGATAGGTATCGGCCAGATATGCCTCATCGAACTCGGAGCGATCGGAATCCAGCAGATAGGCAGCGACCACGGTATCGAAGATGCGCGTGGAATCGGCAGCGAGCGGATCCATGAGCTCGGGCTCAGAAGAATCGATGGGCGAAAGCTCGTGCAGCAGCGCTTTCGTATCCGGGCTCGCCACGCGGCCCTCCATAAACAGGCTCGCAAGCACGCCGGCGATCACACCGTGAGCGAAGTTGAAGCCCTCAACCTCAGCCGCCGCACAGCTGTCGCCCTCCTCGAGCGCGAACAGGCCCTTGGACGTCGCCAACCACAGCGTGCGCGTCAGCCCAAAGAGCGCGCCCTCTTCCTTGTCGTCGTCCACCACGGCGGCGACCCACTCGCCGGCATCAATCGCGCGGGAGACCTCAGCCGCAACGGCACCAAGCGCGTCGGCATCGCCGGCGGCTGCGCGAACCATAGCAGGTATCTCAAACACACTGGAGGCAGCAGCCCCGCCCTCGCCGCCGATCAGCGCCAAGAAACGGTTCTGCATGGCGGTGATACCAAGCGTACCCAGCGCCGCGGAAACCTCATCGGCAGAAAACGCCGGGAAGGACGTCGCCTCAAAGTCGAGCTCGACGGGCGCATCGGTGCGAATTGTCGCAACCTTGCGGCTCAGTAGTGCGTCATCGATGTGTGCACGCAGGTTCTCGCCCATCTTGCCCTTGACCTCATCGGCATGCGCGATGACTTCGTCCAGGCTACCGTACTTCGCAATGAGCGCACTCGCCTTTTTGGGGCCGATGCCCGGTACGCCGGGAATGTTGTCCGACGTATCGCCCTTCAGGCCGTAAAAATCGGGCACGAGCGCCGGCGTAATGCCGTGATACAGGTCATCCACGCTCTCGGGCGTCATGATCGCCACGTCAGACAGGCCCTTGCGAGTCGAGACCACGTTGACGTGCTCAGTCACGAGCTGATACATGTCGCGGTCGCCGGTCACCAGCAGCATGTCGCAGCCGGCCTGCTCGCCCAGGCGAGCCAGAGTACCCAGGATATCGTCGCCTTCCCAGCCCTCGGACTGCAGAATCGGCACGTTGAGCGCCGTGAGCAGCTCCTTGATCATCGGAAACTGCGCGTGCAGATCGGGGTCCATGGGCGGGCGCTGCGCCTTATACTGCGGCAGCATCTCCATGCGCACGCGCGGCTTGCCCTTGTCAAACGCCACGACCACACCGTCGGGATTAAAGGCATCGATCATCTTGAGAAACATGTTCAGAAAGCCAAAGATCGCGTTGGTGGGGCGACCGTCCGGCGCGTTCATGGTCGGCGGCACGGCGTGGAAGGCACGGTGCATGAGCGAGTTGCCGTCGATGACGGCAAAGGTGCGGCGCTTGTCAGACATATTGAATACCTCGCTTTGGGCTGGGCACGGTTTGCTCACACCAGTTTACACGCTCCCCGCCCTGCGGCCACCACACATCAGGCTTCCCTGCCGCCGCGGGCCCGCGCGTGATACGATGGCTCACGGTACATCAACCAGCACGATCGATCCGAAAGGAGCCTGCGTCATGGAGCGTCCCTGCGCATGGAAAAAGTACACGCCACAGCAAGTCGAGGAGCTCGAGGAGCTTTGCCGCGGCTATAAGCAGTTTTTGAGCGAGAACAAGACCGAGCGCCTGTGCGTCAAGACCGGTATCAAGATGGCCGAGGAGGCGGGCTACGTCAATCTGGAGACCGTGATCGCCGAGGGCCGCGCGCTCAAGGCCGGCGACAAGGTGTACGCCGCCAATCACGGCAAGGACCTCATGCTCGTCAACCTGGGCACCGCCCCGCTCGAGCAGGGCTTTAACATCCTGGGCGCCCACGTGGACTCGCCGCGCCTGGACCTCAAGCAGAATCCCGCCTTTGAGGCTGGCGACATGGCCTACCTCGACACGCACTACTATGGCGGCGTCAAGAGCTACCACTGGGTCGCTTCCCCGCTCGCACTCGTAGGCGTCATCTGCAAAAAGGACGGCACCACCGTCGACATCAACATCGGTGACAAGGCCGACGACCCGGTCTTTACCATCTCCGACCTGCTGATCCACCTCTCGAGCGAGCAGATGGCCAAGCCCGCCAAGGACGCCGTCGACGCCGAGATCCTCGACGTGATCGTGGGCGGCCGCCCTGTCAAGTTCGATGAGGACGACAAGGACGCTCCCAAGGAGCCCGTCAAGCAGATGTTCCTGGACATCCTCAAGGAGCAGTACGACGTCGAGGAGGAGGACTTCCTCTCCGCCGAGATCGAAGTCGTGCCCGCCGGTCCCGCCCGCGACATGGGCCTCGACCGCTCCATGATTTTGGGCTATGGCCACGATGACCGCGTCTGCGCTTACCCCTCCATGCTTGCCCAGATCGACGTCGCCAACGTTGAGCGCACGAGCATCACGCTCATCGTCGACAAGGAGGAGATCGGCTCCGTGGGTGCCACCGGTATGACGAGCCGCTTCTTCGAGAACACCGTCGCCGAGATCATGACGCTCGCCGGCGAAGACAGCCCGCTGGCCCTGCGCCGCGCGCTCGCCCACAGCCGCATGCTCTCCTCTGACGTGTCCGCCGGCTTTGACCCGGGCTATGCCGGCAAGTTCGAGACCAAGAACGCCGCCTTTATGGGTCGCGGCCTGTGCTTCAACAAGTACACGGGCAGCCGCGGCAAGGGTGGCTCCAACGACGCCGATGCCGAGTACGTAGCCCTCGTCCGCGACATCATGGACGAAGCCGGCGTGGACTTCCAGACCTGCGAGCTCGGCCGCGTCAACGCTGGTGGCGGCGGCACCATCGCCTACATCATGGCCAAGTACGGCATGAACGTCATCGACTCCGGCGTTGCCGTCCTGTCCATGCACGCCCTGTGGGAGGTCGCCAACAAGGCCGACATCTACGAGGCATATCGCGGTTACAAGGCCTTCATCGAGCGAGCCTAACCAACCCTTCATCAGTTGCGGTGAAATACGGACTAAACTGGCCCATAAACAGCCAAAACAGACCGTATTCCACCGCAACTTTTTTGGCAGAGGAGAGCCCATGCTGCAGGTCATCATTTCGCCCGCCAAGCAGATGCGCGCGGCCCAAGATGCTTTTGAAGTCCTGGGCATCCCACCCTTTGTGCGCGAGACGGCTCGCCTCCACCGCGCACTGCTAGATATCGAGCGGAATGAAGGCAGCGGCGGCCTGCAGGCGCTGTGGAACGTGAGTGACAAACTGCTGGGACCTTGCCTCAACACCCTGCATGAGTTCGGGCCCATCCTGAAAAGCGGCGATCTCGACAATCCCGCACTCGCCCGTCACCTCTCCCCTGCCGCCATGTCCTATCACGGCATTCAATACCAGAGCATGGCACCCGAGGTGATGGATTCCGCGCAGCTCGCATGGCTGCAAGACCATCTGTGGATCCTCTCCGGCCTCTACGGGTGCGTTCGTCCCTTTCATGCCGTCGAACCGTATCGGCTGGAGATGGGCGCGAAGCTTGTCGTCGACGGTGCCCGAGACCTCTACGCATTTTGGAGCGATAAGCTCGCGCGGGCTATCGCCCCGGCAGGTTCAAACACCACGATCGTCAACCTCGCCAGCGTAGAGTATGCCAAAGCCGTTCTGCCCCACCTCGCGGGCGACGCCACAGCCGTCACGTGCCTCTTTGGCGAGGGTATCCGCAACGGGAAGCCCATCCAACGGTCGACCGCCAGCAAAAAGGCGCGCGGCTCCATGGTGCGGTGGATGGCAGAAAACAAGCTCGAGGATGCAAGCGAACTTACCGCATTCAACATCGGCTATCGCCACGTCCCCGAGCTCTCATACCTAGGCACCCTCATGTTCATCAACGAACAGATGCTCTAGAGCCGGCACCCAACACTGACCCGCTCAGCCTTCTCTATATAACTTGCGGTGGAATAATTCCTATTTGAGCCTTTTTCGCACAATCAGGAACTATTCCACCGCAACTTTTATGAATTGGCTGCTAGGCTCGACACCTATTCTGCTAGACCGTCGGCCTTTGCAATCCCGTTTGTCGAACCGTCCTGATAGACAATCTTGACGTGCTCGACCTCGGACACCGCAACACCCGACGGGGGCTCCAGGCGCCATTCCGTCAGCGCGATATCCATCGTCGTGGGCACATCCCCTTGATCTTTGAGCTTCACCGTCAACGTTTTGAACGTCGCATCATACGTCACGCGTTCGATTTCCTCACCAGGAATAGACCCACCACTCAGCTGCAACTGCACAAACTCATCGCACGGGTACCAATAATCGCCCGGAACGGCGAGCGTATTGGCATTACCGCCAGTACTCCTCACCGTCATAATCGGTAGGCTATCATCAGCCTCGAACTCCCATGCAGCGCCGCCGCGACCACCAAACGTCCAGATACAAAAGGCAATCACCAGCACGGCAAGCACCGCAAAACCGATCGCGACAAGGCCATGGTGCGCACGGCTTTCCTCGGCCGATACATCCCATTGCGTCTCTCGATATAGATGCTTGTCTTCCATGTTCGCCTCCTCACAGGCACGCTCGTTAGGCCAATCGTACCCATTCGAGCTATACTTGAGCCCATTACATAAACGGGGGGCTTGCAGGACAAGACGGCAGGCTGAGATTGGGCGCGCCCGCCCTGACCCGCAAACCTGATATGGGTAATGCCAACGAAGGGAGCCGTGCCAATGAGCACACAGACCGAGCCCAAGCTCGTCACGCAAATCGACTTCGCCCGCGCCGGGCAGATCACACCGCAGATGAAGGAGGTCGCCGAGCGCGAGCATCGCGACCCCGAGTACATCCGCGAGCGCGTGGCCGACGGCCGCATCGCCATTCCCGCCAACATCGTGCACATCAAAAAAGGCATGCGCGCCTTTGGCGTCGGTGAGGGCCTGTCCACCAAGGTCAACGTGAACTTGGGCATCTCGGGCGACAAGGCCGATGCCGCCGAGGAATGGAAGAAGGTCAAGATCGCCGAGGACTTTGGCGCCGACGCCATCATGGACCTCTCCAACTCGGGCAAGACGCGCCAGTTCCGCCAGCAGCTCATCGACGAGACGCCGCTCATGGTAGGTACCGTCCCCATGTACGACGCCATCGGCTACATGGAAAAGCCGCTGGTCAAGCTTACCAAGGACGACCTGTTCGAGGTCGTGCGCGCGCACGCCGAGGACGGCGTGGACTTTATGACCATCCACTGCGGCATCAACAAGTCGGTCACAAAGACCTTTAAGGAGACCGGCCGCCTCATGAACATCGTGAGCCGCGGCGGCTCGCTGCTGTTTGGCTGGATGGAGGTCACCGGTAACGAGAACCCGTTCTATGAGTTCTACGACGAGCTGCTCGAAATCTGCCACGAGTACGACGTGACGATTTCGCTCGGCGACTCCTGTCGCCCGGGCTGCCTCTACGACTCCAACGACGCCACCGAGACCGCCGAGATGATCGAGCTGGGCAAGCTGTGCAAGCGCGCATGGGCCGCCGGCGTCCAGGTTATGATCGAGGGTCCGGGCCACATGGCGCTCGACGAGATCGCCGCCAACATGAAACTGCAGAAGCGCCTGTGCCACAACGCCCCGTTCTATGTGCTCGGGCCGCTGGTGACCGATATCGGCGTGGGCTACGACCACATCACCGCTGCCATCGGCGGCGCTATCTCCGCCAGCTCCGGCGCCGACTTCCTGTGCTACGTGACGCCGGCCGAGCACTTGTGCCTGCCCAACGCCCAGGACGTGCTCGACGGCCTCATGGCCACCAAGATTGCCGCACACGCCGCCGACATCGCCAAAAAGGTGCCCCACGCCCGCGACATGGACGACAAGATGGGCCAGGCACGCCGCAAGCTCGACTGGGACGCCATGTGGAAGTGCGCGCTCGACCCGGTTACGGGCAAGAAGCGCTACGAGGAGTCCCCCGCCGCCACCGAGGGCACTTGCACCATGTGTGGCAAGATGTGCGCCGTCCGCACCGTCAACAAGATCTTCGAGGGTACCACGATCGACCTCGGCATGGAGGACTAACCCTGTCGCCGCGGCCGCTTCTGGCGGCGAGCTGGTGCCTGTCAATTGTTGACTTGTGAACATTTACTTACACTTGCGTAGAGATTGCATCGCCCGCCCGGGTTCGGCATAGAGTCGGCCCGGGCATCTTTATAATGCTGGCTTAAAGACCCATTTGATTCCGACCGAACAAGGGAGCGAACATGGATCGTAGTAAGGTACCTGCCGTCCTGTCCATCGCGGGATCCGATTCCAGCGGTGGCGCCGGCATTCAGGCCGACATCAAGACCATCACGGCGCACCGCCTGTATGCCGAGACGGCCATCACCGCCATCACAGCGCAAAACACCCTGGGCGTTACCGCCGTGCAGGATATCTCGCCAGATATCGTAGCCGCGCAAATTGACGCCGTTTTTGACGATATCCGCCCCAGCGCCGTCAAGATCGGCATGGTTTCTTCTGTCGAGATTATCGAAGTCATCGCCGACCGCTTGAGCGCCCGGAACGCAACGAACGTGGTCGTCGACCCCGTCATGGTCGCCACCTCGGGCGCGCGGCTGATTGCCGAAGATGCCGCCGAGGCGCTCACCCGCCGCCTGTTCCCGCTAGCGACGGTTATCACGCCCAATATTCCCGAGGCCATGGCACTGCTCGACTATGAGGTCGACTCCGAGCGCACGCAGCAAAATGCTGCCATGCTCCTCACCCGCCGCTTTGGCTGCGCATCCCTCGTTAAGGGTGGGCATCTTGTCAACGAGGCCAACGATGTACTGGCCGAACCCGCGCCACTCGATGACGAGGGCAACCATCTGGGAGATCCACTCACCACGTGGTTCCGCCACAAGCGCATCGAGACCGACAACACGCACGGCACCGGATGCACGCTCTCGTCCGCCATCGCCTGCGCGCTGGCTCAGGGCATGGATCTTGCCGACGCCGTCAACGCCGGCAAGGCCTACCTAACCGGCGCTCTGGCCGCCGGCTTTGACATGGGCAAAGGCTACGGCCCCGTCAACCACATGTGGCAGTATTAAGATTCGCAGTCCAAAGCCACCGCAAAGGCGCCCGTCCCCTTTGCGGTGGCTTGGGGTCGCGCTACTCTCCGAGCATCTCTTGGAGCTTGGCCGCCACGGCGTGACCCAGGCTCTCATGGCTTTCGGGCATCATATGCAGATAGTCGATATCGCCCGGCTCGGCAAACTCCGCTGCATTCAAAAAGTCGCAGCCAAACTGCTCGGCTACGTGCGCATAGTATTCAGCAAAATGCTCCGAGGCCTCGACGGAACGCTCGTCAAAATCGGTCATATATACATCGGCGATTTGCGGCTTGATCTTGATAGGTGCCATCAGCAGAATACGCGGGCAGGGTGCAGCATTGGTCCAGGGAAATGCACGCACCGCGCGAATCAGCGCCATGGTGCCACGGGCAATATCGGAGGCCGTCACACCAAAGACCGTCTTGCAATCGTTGGTTCCCAGCATAATAACGATCGCATCCAGCGGCTTATGGGCCTCGAGCAGCATCGGCAGTGCGCGGATGCCGTTAAGATTGGTGTTCAGATGGCACATGTCGTCGCGTACCGTCGTGCGGCCGTTGAGGCCTTCTTCAATTACATGCCAGCCCTCGCCTAAGTCACGTTGGGCCACGCCGCACCAGCGCACATCCTGCGCATAGCGCACCGCGGTGCCGTCGCGCATGCCCGCCGGATCGTAACCATAGGTGTTGCTGTCGCCAAAGCATAGAACGTTTTTCATCGTAAGCCCCTCGCTCAGTAAAAAACCGACGGAAGCAGCCTCTCCCGCCGGCTCGACCCATCTGTCAGCACGTACCGATTACAGGTACTTGCGCCAGTCGTCCTCGTCCTCATCATCCTCGGTAGCAGCTTGGATCTGCTCGGCGGCGCGAGCTGCCGCAGCGCGAGCGGCAACCTGGGCATAGGACTCCTCGTTGCGCTCGGGGAAGTTTGCCAGCACGTGCTCGAACTTGGCAAAATCCTCATCCCAGCGCGTAGAAGGCACGGCAAAGAAGACTTGCTTGACCTTAAAGTCGCCCGACGCGAGCTCCTTGCGGAAGAGCTCGGCCACGGCCTCTGCGTCAAAGCCGTTGTTGTCGCAGCCCCAAGCGCCCAGCACGAGCTTCTCGCGACCTAGCTCGTCGCAGATGGCAAGCACAAAGCGAATGCGGTCGCGCAGGGCATCCAGCAGAGCATCGTCGCTCACGCGATACTCCTGGCGGGCGCGCTTAACGTTGGGCGCGGCGGCCACGATCACGTCGGCGTATGCATGCACGTGGTTGCGGTCGAAGCGCACCGCAGGCACCACCAGCGCACGGTTTCGGTAAAGCTCGCAGTTGATGTTGCGGCGACGGTTCTCGCCGTACCATTTGCGCTGCTTATCGAGAACGTTGTACAGATACGAATCGGCGCACAGCGTGGCCTCCTGGCTCAGATAACCCTGAATATAGCCACCGCCCGGATTGGTGAACGAGGCAAAGGCGAGCACGGCCATGTCGCAGAACTGCGCATAGCCACGACCGTTGTCCAAGATGGCCTGCGTGGTGGAGGCATCGAGCACGGTGACCTCGGGCAGAACCGGAGCGGGCTCCTCAGCAGGCGCGGACTCAGCTTCGGCGATTTCCTCGGCAGGCTCCTCGACGGGCTCGAGCGCTGCCTCGACCTCGGCAGCCTCCGCGCCCTCGACGTCCTCGGCAACCTGTTCTTCGGTGGCCACAGCACTCTGAACCTTGGCCTTCATCGCCGAGACAAAGCCGGCAGGCATACCGTCAAACTCGCGAACACCGGCAAGCGAACGCTCGATATCCTTGGCGCACGCTTCGGACACAGTTGCCACGTGACGCTCGGCGGCCTTGGCACGGGCCTCGCGCTTGGGATTGGGCTGACCCGCTCGGTTGGACCTGCGGTTACGGTTCCTGTTGTCGACGTCTGCCATACGTGGTCACCTTTCTCGGTCTCTGCCGCTATCGGCTTTTCCCATCCATGATACCCCGCCGCGTACAAAAAAGACGGCCCCGAAGGACCGCCTTTCGCATCGATTTGTCCGCACGGCAAGCACCGCCGCAATTCGCCACTAGTCGCGACGGCCGAGGATGTTCAGAATGCGCAGGAACACGTTGATAATATCCACGAACAGGTTAGAGGCCATAAGCACGGCGTTGGGCAGCGTAGGCGGCACCGTCGTGGCAACATAGGTGTCGTAGCCAATAAAGCCGGCGAACACCACGATCACGATCAGGTCGGTGATGGTCTGTGAGACGCCCATGAACATCAGCACGATCTCAACCAGAATAGTAGCGAGCAGAATGCCAAAACCGATGCCATATACGCGCTGGAAAAACTTGGGGAACGTCACGCCCAAGGCGCCAAAGACAAAGGTGATGGCGGCCGTGGCGATAAAGGCAGTGTTGATGGTGGGCAGGTCGTAGTTGGCAAGGCCAAACGACGCGGTCAGGCCAAAGGTGCTCGCAAAGATTACGTAGCCCACAAGGGACAGGCCCACGGACTGCTTGCTGGCGGCGGCCGACATCATGACCATGCCGACGATGGTCAAAATAAATGAGCCAAAGACCAGCGGCAAAGCGGCGCCGCTCATCATCATGCGCGCAAACGACATGGTGCTCGTAAAGTAAGCACCGACGCCCATGGCGCAAAAGCCCAAAAAAATCAGGGCAGACATGACAAGGTTGTACGCGCGCGGCGACATCTCCTTGGCGCGGCTTGCGCCGCTCTCGACGGGGCCGTTCTGATAGCCCTGGATATCGTTCATAGGTTCGTCCTTTCAAAAAGTGCCGTGAAAGACGGCGCAGCAGGTGACAAGATTCCTGTCATTGTACCCGAATGCCGTACGTCCTTACCCACGGCGCTCGCCCTCGAGCGTACGGTCGAATGCCCACACCCACCAACGCATCAGATGGGCCTGCGAACCATCTGGTCGTTCGCGCGTCTGGTCCTCCAGATACAACTCGGTCGCGTGCCCGCCAAAACGCACCTTATAGGTTGCCGTACGGATGCCGTGAACCGTCAGGCCAAACCCAGTGGTCGAGACAATCTCGTCAATCGTAAAGCAACGACCGTCGACCCAGCAGACGGTGACCGGCACGACCTGTCCGCCCGCGAGGATGCGAGCCACGACGTCCACATACTGCTTGTGCACGCGCCGAGTTTTGCCATCTGTCTGTCGATATTCCATGCCTCCTATTATCGAACGCATGTTTGCATGTTGTAAAGCGAACAGACTGTGGTTTTGGAGTGTCGTAGTAATCGCACGTGTCCGCATGGCGTGTTAGCAAAAAGAACACCCGCGGTCAACAGGGCTAATATTCAATTTTAGTGCCAAAAAGTTCACTTCTCCCATCAGAACTCGGTAAAGAGACCCGCAGGAGGTGATACGATTTATCATGTTTTTGTAACGTGTCTGCAAACTTCGAGAAAGCCCATATATGGACGTAACGTTCTCAACCTTCCTCGGCCAAATTGTGTCGAACCCAGTCCTTGCCGTCACCGTGATCCTCGCGTTGGGCGCCATCTTCGTCAATGGATGGACCGACGCGCCCAACGCCATCGCGACCTGCGTCACTACGCGTTGCATGCCCGCCCGCGCCGCCATTCTCATGAGCGCCGCATTCAACTTCCTCGGCGTGCTCATCATGACGCACTTTAACGCGAGCGTCGCCAACACCATCTCACATATCGTCGACTTTGGCGGAAACAGCACCATGGCGCTCGCCTGCCTATGCGCGGCGCTGTTCTCCATCGTCGTCTACGGCGCCACAGCGTCGCGTTTTGGCATCCCCACCTCGCAAAGCCACAGCCTTATCGCCGGCCTGACCGGTGCCGCCATCGCCCTCGGCGGTGCGAGCAGCGTCAACGTCCACGAGTGGATGAAGGTCATCTACGGTCTGGCGCTCTCCATCGGCCTGGGCTTTGTCATGGGCTGGGTCCTGTGCAAGCTCGTCTCGATTCTTTTCGCCGCCGCCAACAGGCGACGTGCCAATGTCTTCTTTAAATACGCTCAGATCGCGAGCGCTGCGGCCATGAGCTTTATGCACGGCGCGCAGGATGGACAGAAGTTCATCGGCGTGCTCTTTTTAGGCGTGGCCTTTGCCAGCGGCCAGACGAGCGTCGGCGATGCAGGCATCCCCATCTGGATTATGCTGCTGTGCTCGGCCACTATGGGTATCGGCACCAGCGTGGGCGGCGAGCGCATCATCAAGTCCGTCGGCCAGAGCATGGTCAAGCTCGAAAAGTATCAGGGCTTCTCCGCCGACCTCGCAGGCGCCGCAAACCTGCTGCTTGCCACCCTTACCGGCATCCCCGTGTCCTCCACACACATCAAGACCTGCGCCATCATGGGCGTCGGTGCCGTCAAGCGCCTTTCGGCCATCAACTTCGGCGTCGTCAAAGACATGATGTTCACCTGGTTCTTCACCTTCCCCGCCTGCGGACTCATCAGCTTTGTCATGGCCAAGCTGTTCATGATGTTCCTCTAGTCAAACCGAACGTCCATCCGGACTGCATTACCTCGCCCACCCGTCTTCGCCTCGAAAGGACCCACCCATGGCAAAGAAACCCGATTCGTTCTACTTCGACAACTACGTCGCCTGCGCCGACCTTGCCGTCCAGGCCGCCGAGCTGCTCACCAAGATTTTCGAGAACTTCGATCCCGCAAAGATTCACGATATGCTCAACAAGATGCACGCGATCGAGCATGCGGCCGACAAGAAGCACCATGAGCTTGAGGACGCCTTGCTCACCGCCTTTATCACCCCGCTCGAGCGCGAGGATCTGGATCTGATGAGCTGCTCACTCGACACCGTGCTCGACCGCATCGAGGGCGTCGTGCAGCGCGTCTACTTCACCAACATCCAGAGCATCCATCCCGACGCCATCGTCATCGCCCACAAGGTGACTGACGCCTGCCGCGCCATGAAAGACCTGATGGTCGAGCTGCCCAACTACCGCAAGTCCAAGACCCTGCGCGAACTCGTCATCCAGATCAACACCATCGAGTCCGAAGCCGACGAGCTCTATATCAACGCCATGCGCAACCTGCACGTTAACGGCAAGGACCCGCTCGAGGTCATCGCCTGGCGTGACGTATACGCCTTCCTGGAGTACTGCGCTGACTGCTGTGAGAATGTGGCCGATGTCGTGGATTCGATTGTCATGAAGAACAGTTAATTGGGGGTACGTGTCCCGGCGGCGAAGGGCCGGCCACGGTTTGCTTTCTCACTCCGGCTGCGTAGCAGAGTCGTTCGAAAGTAAACCGTGGCCGGCCCTTCGCCTTACGTACCACCATTGGAACTTTGGCTGATAGTTAGAGCGCAATGGGGGGTTGGCCGAGGGGGCCTTTAATACTCAATTGAACACTTTGGTATTCGGTGGGCGTTTGGGTGGATGGGGGTTTGGGTACCCTTTGGTTTACCTTGGATTGATTTGCTGACTTTGGAGGGTTTGGTTATGGGGTATTTGGATCTGGCTCGGTCTCGGTATTCTTGTCGTGAGTTTGAGGATCGTTCTGTTGAGCAGGCTGTGGTGGATGCCATTGTTGAGGCTGGGCGTGTTGCTCCTTCTGCTTGTAATAATCATCCAACCCGTGTGATGGTGTTGGATACGCCTGAGCTTCTGGAGAAGGCTGCTGCTTGTCAGCCTCGGTTTGCTCGTGATGGGTCTATCTTTGGGGCTCCGCTTGTCTTCCTTATTTGCAGCGTTACCGATGACGCTTGGGTGCGCCCGTATGATCAGATGAATTCCAGCGAAATCGATACGTCCATCGTGTGTGATCAGATGATGATGGAGGCCACCGAGCAGGGCCTGGGAACGTGCTGGGTATGCCATTTTAAGCCTGAGGTGGCACAAGAACAGTTCAATCTGTCCAAGGGCGTCTATCCCTATCACATGCTCGTCTGTGGCTATCCTGCCGACCACATCGCCGATCCCGAGCATCGCGAGGCCCGCACCATTCCCCTCCCCGACTTCCTCCTCAAGTAGATTTTTGGGACATGCCTTAAAGCCTACCCTTGACCGTTCATCCGTTCGCCGAGTTCTGCGCCACTATGTGCAGGGCTTGGTTTTTATGTTACGCACCCCGGCACAGTCATAAAAAAGGACCCGCAAGCTGCGGGTCCTTTCTAGGCACTAAATTGTAGGCCGAATGTTAGTCCAGGTCGTCGGCAGCAAAGTTGTCGATCGGGGCAAAGGGATCGGCCACGGGGACAACCGGGTCAGCGACGGGCAGCGGCTCGGCGGGAACAGTCACTGCAGGAGAAGCGGCAGAACCGACCGGCGTGGAGGCCATGAGGTCGGCCGGGAAGGAGTTCTGGGCATCGTCCATGAAGTGCTGGATGAGCTTAAGATACTCGGCCTTGAACTCCTCACGGGAAGCCTTGAGACGATCGATCTCCTCGAGCTCGGCCTGCTTCTCAGTCAGAGCCTGGCGGATAACCTCGCGAGCCTTGGCGTCAGCCTCGTTGCGGATACGCTCAGCGTTCTCGTTGGCATCGTTAACGATGGTCTCAGCGGTCTGCTGGGCAGCGATCAGGGCAGCGGAAATCTGGCGCTCCTGAGCGGAGAAGTCAGGGGCGGGAGCAGCCACGGGGGCGGCAGGAACGGCCTGGGCGGTGGCATCCTGAGCCTGGGCAAGCTGAGCCTGCGCATCGGCAAGCTGCTGCTCGGTAGCAGTCAGACGACCCTTAAGGTCGACGATCTTAGCGAGCATAGCGTCGACCTCGGAGGACAGCGTCTCCAAGAAGACGTCGACCTCAGCAGGATCGTAGCCACGCTTGGCCTCAGAGAAAGTCTGAGCCTGGATGTCTGCAGGGGTAATAGCCATAACAAGTCTCCTTTTTCATCGCCTCGGCGCTACACGCCCGACGTAAGTTACTAAGTCAGTTCTACACGAGTATACCTATAAGAAGCTGCAGAACCAGCCTCTGCACCAACTGCAACGCAATAATCGCAACGACCGGCGAAAAATCGATACCGCCCATCGGCGGGATGAAACGACGGAACAGGTTGAGCCACGGACCGCACACGCTATCAAGCACCGCGGCAATATCCTGAAGCAAACCACCCTGCTTCATGGGAATCCACGTCATAAAGCAGTAGACGACAATGAGCGTGGAATAGAAGTTGAACAGCGTGTTGACCAGCTGGACGACAGTGTAGATGTTGATGGGAATCTCCTCGTCTTGTCTTTACTTAAGGTAGCCGTCGGCACGAAGCTTCTTGAGATCGGAATCTTTGACCTCGCAACCGGCGGGCAGCACCATGAACACGCGGTCGCCCACCTCCTTGACCGTGGCACCCAGACCGCAGGCAAAGCCGTAAGAGAAGTCCAAGACGCGCTTGGCAACTTCGGTGCGTACGCCCACAAAAATCAGTGCGACAGGCTGCTTGGTGCGAACGCGGCGCACCACGGTCTCCACGTCGTCATAGCTCTCGGGGCGCAGGACATAGGCCGGCAGCTGCGGTGTGGCGTTGATGATATTGCTCGCATAGGCCGAGGCATCGCTCGGTGCAGGCGCGGGCGCAGCGGCGGCACGGGCGCGGGTGTTCTCGGCGTAGCTCGACGGCGTGTCATAGGCACCAGGACGATAACCGCTCGCAACACTGTCCTGCGAGCGCGAAGGCGGATTATACGTCGTGGCATGGCGGGAGTCATCGCCGACCAGCTGACCGGAGCGCGTATACACGGCAACCGACTCAGCTTCACCGCGGCGCGTCTGACCAAGCAGGCCGTTGCTCGGCTCGTCTTGGGTGTAGAAGCCCTCGCCCGAAGCACCGCTGTAGCCGTTGCCCTGATAACTATCGTCATAGCCGTCATCGTAGCCGTAGTCGTCGTCCTGGCCATAACCCTGGTCGTAACCCTGCTGGCCGCCCAGGTGCATCTTATTTTTAATCTCGTCAAGGAAGCCCATGGTTGTGTCCTCTCGCGGTTTAGTGCAGGCGCCCCGATAATCAGTGCGCACTTCAGAGCCTTATTTTACTGCAAACTCCGGGCTAAATACTACCCTGCCCAGGCGAACGAGCGTAGAGCCCTCCTCAAGGGCAGGCTCAAAGTCCTCGCTCATGCCGCAGGAAAGCTCAGGCAGGTTCAAATCGGGATGCGCCGCCTCCAGCTCATCCCTCAGCTCACGAAGCCCCGCAAAGGTGCGGCGTGCCACATCCTTATTCCCCCGGGGCGCCATAGTCATAAGCCCCTGCACGCAAATTCCCTCAAGTTCCGCAAGCTCACCCGCGGCGGCGCGAATCTCATCGGGCGAAAAGCCTCCCTTCGACTCCTCACCACTCACATTGACCTCAATGAGCACACGCTGGGGGCCAGCGAGCTCGCCCGCCTCAATCTTGCGGACAGCACGGCTCGAGATCGCCTGCGCCAGATGCAGCGAACCCACCGAGTGAATCAGCTCGGCTGAGCCCAGCACCGCATTGATCTTATTGGTCTGCAGGTTGCCGATCATATCGAAGCGCACCTCGGGCAGCTCCGGATGCTCCGCCAGACCCGTGAGCTTGCGAACCAGCTCCTGCGGGCGATTCTCGGCAAAATGGCGATACCCCGCCTGGATGGCGGCAACGGTCTCATCGACACCAACGGTCTTGGACACGGCAATGAGGCGCGCGGCGTCGTGGGGACGGCCTGCGCGATCGAGCGCCGCATAAAAACGTTCCAGAATCTGCTCGCGGCGAGCGCGCATCAAGTCCAAATAGTTATCCATTGCCAATCGCCTCCGCTGACAGCCAAACAAGTAGTCCCATGCTATCGCAAGAGCGCGGCCCCGCATGTGCAAGGCCGCGCTCACTTAGGTATTTACAATCTTTCGACGAACGGAATTACTTACTCCTCGTCGTCCTCGCCATCGTCCTCGTCCTCAAGATGATCGAGCAGGTAGCGAAGACCCTCGCTGACCTCGTTAGTGGGCACCTTGGCAACGTAGCGAGCGTCGACGGCGGGCCTCATGATAACACCCTCGCCCGAAGGCACGCGCATGCTCTCGAGCTCATCCTCATCAGTGCGGGCGATATCGCCGGCATTCATGCGCTGACCAGTCAACAGGAAGGTCAGACGGCAGGCGGCATCGATGGAAATCGAAGCGATGCGATCGAGGTAGCGCGAAACCATGATGGCGCGGCGCAGATCGTCATAGTTGCTGTCGTCGTCCATAAAGTCGCCCGTATCCATACGGTTAAAGGTGCGGAAGAACTTCTCGTAGGCGGCATGCACTGGCTCGTCCTCGACGGCCAAGTTGCAGATGATGGACATGTCGTTGGTGACGAGCGCGGAAAGCGAAGAGCCCAGCACCTGGTAGACGGCCTCAGCCTCGGCCTCGACCGTGCCGACAAGCTCCTTGGGCAGCGAGATGTCGGCCTTGATCATATGACGCGTGGCGCGGCAAATCTGGCGAACCTTATCGGTCATGCGCTGCAGGTTAAAGTCGACGTAGATGATCGTCTGCAGCAAGCGGAAGTCGGAGGCGACCGGTGACTGCGTGGCAATCAGGTTGTAGCAGACGGCCTCCAGGTTGGCGCAGCGTGCGTCAACCGAAAGCGTGCGCTTCTTGGTCTTGGTGGCGAGCTTGCGGTCGTCGGTCACATAGGCCTTCACGGCATCGTGGAGGGCCAGATCGACGGCCTCGTAGATGCTCAGCATCTCGTGACGGGCCTCGATGAGCTGACGGGAAAACAGTTTGCGCATGGTTCACTCCAATCAGTTGGGTGCGGTCATGCCGCCCGCACAGTGAATACGCACCGGACCAGATCCGATCGGCTTGGGACTAGTCGCACCGATCAGCCAAAGCGGCCGGTGATATAGTCTTCCGTCCGCGAGTCCACCGGGCTGGTGAAGATCGCGTCGGTTTGACCATACTCGATGAGCGTGGCGGGCTCGCCGGCAACTTCCTGCAAGAAGAATGCGGTGTAGTCGCTAATGCGAGCTGCCTGCTGCATTGAATGCGTGACGATGATGATCGTCATCTCGGGCGCCAGCTCGGCCATCAGATCCTCGACCTTAGAGACGGACGTGGGGTCGATGGCGGAGCAGGGCTCGTCCATCAGAAGGACATCGGGTTGCACCGCAAGCACGCGCGCGATGCACAGACGCTGCTGCTGACCGCCCGAGAGCGCCAAACCATCCTTGTTGAGCTGATTGGATACCTCTTTCCAGAGGTTGGCGCGCTTGAGCGATTCTTCCACGATGTCATCGAGGTCACTTTTGCTAGTCACGCCCTGCAGACGAGGGCCAAAAGCGACATTCTCGTAGATGGATTTGGGAAACGGATTGGGCTGCTGAAAGATCATGCCCACGCGGCGACGGAGGTCGACCGGGTCGACACCCTCGGCATAGATATCGTTGCCGTCGAGCGTCATCGTGCCCTCGACGCGCGTACCCTCGATCAGGTCATTCATGCGGTTGATGCAGCGCAAAAACGTCGACTTGCCGCAGCCCGAAGGGCCAATGAAGGAGGTGATGGCGTTTTTGGCGATGTTGAGGTCAAGCCCCGTCAGCGCATGAAAGTCACCGTACCAAAAGTTGAAATCCTTGGCCGTAATGGCCGCTTGCTCCAACGTGGGAGCGGACTGATAAACGGACATGGGACTCCTTAACTAGCGACGCTTGCGCGACAGGAAGCGCGCAAACAGGTTGAAGGCCAAAATGATCACCATCAGCAAGAGCGCGGTGCCGTAGGCTGCGTTCATGTTGATGCCGTCGTTGGCAAGCAGGTACAGGTGAACCGTCATGGGGCGGCCGGAATCGAGCGGCGAAATAGGCAGGTTGATGGCCTGGCCCATGGTGTAGAGCACCACCGCGGTCTCGCCAATGGCACGGCCGATGGCGAGGACGATGCCCGTGGCAATACGGCCAAAGGCAGAAGGAAGCACGATCTTGGAGACAACCTGCCACTTGGTGGCGCCCAGGCCGTACGCGCCCCAACGGATATAGCGCGGAACGGCGCGAATGGCCTCTTCGGTGGTGCGCATGACGATGGGGAGCATCAAGAGCGCGAGTGCCAGAGCGGCAGAGACCATCGAAAGGCCCAGGCCCATAGCCTCGACAAACAAGGCGTAGCCAAACAGGCCCATAACGATGGAGGGCACCGAGGCCAAAGCGTCAGCAGCGTAGCGAATGAGCTCGACGACCTTGCCCTGCTTGGCGTACTCGGCCAGATAGACGGCTGCCAGCACAGCGATCGGCGTGCAGATAAGCATGGCGAGCGCCGTCACGTAGACGGTCGAGACGATCGTGGGCCAAATTCCGCCCTCGGCGTTGACGCCTTGGGGCCAACCGAAGATAAAGTCGAGCGAAATATGCGGTAAGCCATTAACAACCACGTAGGCGATGATAGCGACCAGCACAAGCGTGGTGATGTAGGCCGCGGCGCGGAACACGCCGAGCATGATCTTGTTTGACAGGTCCTTGTTGATACGGCCCTTCTTACCGTGGGAAAGGGCACGCTTGATGCGCTCGCGCGACGAGGTCGTATCGACCGTCGTGTCAACGGAATCGGACATAGCCTACCCCCTCTTCTTCTTGGAAATCAGACGGACGATGCCCACCAGCATGGCGGAGATGATAAACAGGACCACGCCCATGCCGAACAGAGCCGAGCGGTGCAGGCCCGAGGAATAGCTCATGTCGAGCGCGATCTGGCTCGTGAGCGTCGAGATGGGGCTCGCAATGCTGTCGGGAATAACCGGAGCGTTACCCACGACCATGAGCACGGCCATGGTCTCACCGATGGCACGGCCCATACCCAGCACGATGGCATCAACGATACCCAGTTTGGCGGCAGGTAGCACGACCTTATAGATGGTCTGCCACTTAGTAGCACCCATGGCATACGATGCCTCGCGAATGCCCATGGGAATGGAATTGAGGGCATCGATGGTAAGCGTCGTGATGGTAGGGACGATCATGATGGCGAGCACGAACCACGCTGTCAGCGCACCAAAACCAAGACCACCGGTCAGTTGTGCGATAAACGGGCGGATGATGATCATGCCAAAGAAGCCGTAGATGATGGAGGGTATGCCCGCCAGCAGGTCAACGGCGGGGCTGATGAGCTTGCGCACGCGCTTGCTGGCAATCTCGACCAGGTAAACGGCCGTACCCACGCCCAGCGGCACGCCCATGGCGAGCGCACCGACGGTCACCAGACCCGAGCCGGCAAGCAGCGACAAGATGCCGTAGTGGCCCTCGGAAGGCGCCCACGTAAAGCTAAAGAAGTCCGCCAGACCGATGTCAGTAAAGACGGGCAGCGCCGAGTACGTGGTAAAGACAAAAATCAGGATGACAGTAACGACCGCCAAGAACGCGCAGGCAAAGAAGATCCACTGCAGCGCCTTCTCCTTGATATAGGTACTGCGCGATACGAGCGCCAGCTCGCGCTTCTTGGGCGTCTGAACATTCTGCTCAGTCTGGGAGTTTTCCTGTGCTTCCATGCTACTCACTCCCCTTCTCGTCGTTGGTGACGGGAATAAAGCCCGCCTCGCGAATCTGCTTGTCCATCTTTTCGGACGTCACATAGTCGATGTAATCCTGCGCCTGCTGCGAAGGCGCACCCTTCACAAAGAAGTAAAGGTCGCGCGAGATGGGATAGCCGCCACTCGCGACCGTCTTCTCGGACGCCTCAACATGATTGACCGAGACGGCCTTGACCGAGGTCTTGGCGTTGAGGCTATCGACGAAGCCCAGCGAAATGTAGCCGATGGCCCCACGCGAACGAGATACCACGTCGCGCACCTGGCCCGTACCCGAAAGAACAGCCGAGCGGCGATCGAACGGCGTGCCATCCATCACGATGGTACGGAAGGCCTCGCGCGTACCGGACGCCTCGTCTCGGTTGATGACCTGAATCCTCAGGTCCTCGCCACCGACCTCTTTCCAATTGGTAATCTTGCCGGCGTAGATATCGCGGAGCTGCTCGGTCGAGAGGTTATCGACCGGGTTATCGTCGTTCACGATGACCGCGATACCGTCGTGGGCAATTACGATGGGGGTCAGGCCCAGATCCTGTTCGTCGGCATTGAGCCCACGGGAGGAGCTGGCGATATCGGCCGTTCCGGCGCTGACGGCCTCGATGCCAGCGGAAGAACCCAAACCGGAAACGAGCACGTCGATGCCGGTCTCCTCCTTAAAGCCCTCGGCCGCAATCTCGGCGATAGGAAGGCAGGTCGTGGAGCCGGCCACGGTAATGGAAGAGGTAGAAGATCCCGAAGAACAGGCGCACAGCGTAAGCGTAAGCACAGCGGCGCTCAGGACCGATACGATCTTTCTCATAGCATCACGCCGATCGCAGCATGGCGCCCACAGGTGCCGTCCTCGTTACGGTAGGAATAAAAGCGGTCGTTCTGACGCACGGTCGAAAGCTGGGTATCCACGATATTATCCGCGTCGACACCGACATCTACCAGCGCCTCGCGAATGGCAGCGGAAAGATCAAGCATGCGAGAGGTATTCGCATCGATGCAAGAGAACTCGGCGGCAAAGCGATCCATGAGTTCCTGGGATACCTCATATTCGTCACCCAAGATATGGGGGCCGATATAGGCGGAAACGTCGCTCGCATCGCAACCGGCAGCATCGCAAAGCGCCTGGCACGCCTTGGCGGAAATACGTGCAATCGTGCCCTTCCAACCGGAGTGCACCACGGCAAATCCGCCGGGGGCCACCAGCACCACGGGAACGCAGTCGGCAAAGCAGAGCAGCACGGGCACGTTATGCGCCGTGCAGACGATGGCATCACAGCCCTCGGCAATCTGCTCGCGAACGTCCTCAAGGTCATCGGCGCCGTTCGAGGTCACCGCAACGATATGATCACCATGGACCTGATTGGGAACGAGCAGGTTGTGCTCGCACTCGGCGGCACCCATAGCCTCGAGCGCGCGACGACGATTTTCTTGAACAGCAAAGGGGTCATCGCCAACATGCGAGCCCAAGTTGAGTGAGGAGTACGCATCTTCGGAAACGCCACCGGCGCGCTCGGTGAAGGCAAAGCGAACATCGGATGTCGCGCCCTCCACCAACGTAACTCCATCATGGTCGACACGCGAAACTTTGTCCGCACGTGCTGCCATACTAAAGCCTCCTAATAACACAAGTACCGCGGCATCGCCGCTACAGCCCGCGTTTATACGGCTGTCATACTTCTCTAAAAGGATACCTGCTGCGCTGGAGGCAATCGTAAAGGGAACGTAAAGAGATTGGAGGTTCTAGTTTACAAAGTCGAAATAAAAAGGGCGCGTCCATACGGACACGCCCCTGTGCACAACAATGCAAAGAACGACTTAGAAGCTACCGCGCTTCAGGAAGTCGGGAAGCTCGAACTGATCGTTGCCGAAGTTAGGAAGCTCGGTGCCACCGACGTTGCGGGTCGGAGCGGCCTGAGCCGGGCTCGTGGCAGGAGCGGTGCGCTGCGGCTCAGCGGAGGCAGCGGCCTTGCTCTGAGACTGCTGAGCAGCAAAGAGCTCGTCCTGACGGTTGACGTTGGAGTCGGAGAAGCCCGTAGCGATGACGGTGATACGCACCTGATCGCCCAGGGACTCGTCGACAACGGTACCGAAGATGATGTTGGCCTCGGGGTCGACGGCGTTGGCGACAACGTCGGCGGCGTCGCTGATCTCCTGGATGCCCAGGTCCTTGGAACCGGCGATGGAGAGCAGCACGCGCGTGGCACCATCGATGGAGCTCTCGAGCAGCGGGCTGGAGATGGCCTGCTGGGCAGCGTCGACGGCACGGGTGTCCCCAGAAGAGGTACCGATACCCATCATGGCGGTACCGGCCTGCTTCATGATGGTCTTAACATCGGCGAAGTCCAGGTTGATGATACCGGGGACGGTGATGAGGTCGGTGATACCCTGGGTGCCCTGGGAAAGGACGCCATCGGCAATCGCGAAGGCCTCGAGCATGGTGGTCTTCTTCTCGGCGATGTCGAGCAGCTTATCGTTAGGGATGACGATCATGGTGTCGACGCAATCGGAGAGAGTCTTAATGCCCTCCTCGGCGCTCTTCTTGCGCTTGCGGCCCTCGAAGGTGAAGGGCTTGGTCACGACGGCGACGGTCAGCGCACCGACCTCGTTCATCGCGATATCGGCAACGATGGGAGCAGCGCCGGTACCGGTGCCACCGCCCTCGCCGCAGGTGATGAACACCATGTCGGCGCCAGCGAGCGCCTCGGCAATGTCGTCGCGGGACTCATCGGCAGCCTTGCGGCCAACCTCGGGGTTGGCGCCGGCGCCCAGGCCGCGGGTAAGATCGGTGCCGATGTGCACCTTGATATCGGCATCAGAGATCGCGAGTGCCTGAGCATCGGTGTTGATGGCAACAAACTCGACGCCGCGGATGCCCTCTTCGATCATTCGATTGACCGCGTTGGTACCGCCGCCGCCGACGCCGACCACCTTAATGACGGCAAGGTAGTTGTTGATCTCTGTCTCGTGCATGTCGGTCCTCCGAACAAAGGTTATAGCCATAGCATGGGTCGACCCCTGCGCACATTAACCTTCAGGTTGAAAGTAAATGCAAAGGTAAACCGTATTATGTTTGCACATTATGAACGTATCAGTCAAATAATTGACCGTGAAAACCAAACAAACCAGATAAACGGCGTGGTATGGCCCCTCAACAAAGCATCAACCAGCGCTACGAGGTCGGAGCGTTCCTAAATGTGTAGTTGCCCGGAGAGCGCACATTGATATACGTTACGCCCTCTACCTGCGAAAGCAGCTTGGTGACTACGCGCTCCTTCTTGACGATATCGTTCGAATCGCCCAGCGACACCTCAATGCCGTTATTGAGGTTTGCCGAGATGGCTTCGACCGAAGGCGCGGAAATATCCTTGACTTGTCCCAAGAACTCGCTCGAAAAACCACGCACATAATCCAAGCCAGCCTTAACGGCCTTGGAGCTCACCGCCTGGCCGGAAACCGGAGCGACATCCGCCGAGACATCAGTCAACAACACCGCGCCATAGTGCTTAGCGAGCGCCAGCGCGGCATCAATGCCGGTCAGGGTATTTGAGCCCTGCCCCGTCGTGATGACGTTGCCCTGGTCATCCACTTCGACCGACGTCGACAGCGGGGCGATCCAGGTGTCATCATCCCCGATGGCCCAGGCAAGGTCATCGGAGCTGATATAGGCAATTGCGATGACCTTGCGCTCCATCGGCGTAATGATGAGCGTATGCGGGAACTGACGCTGGACATCCACGCCCGAGACCCACGGATTCTGCTTGAGGTCCTCGGTAATCTGGTCGGGATCGACGTTAAAAAGCGACGTTCCCTCGGGCAAATTGATCAGCTGGATAGCATCGTGCTTCGTCACGTGCTCGCTGCCTTGAATCTGAATATCAGTGGCGGTAAACAATCCAGAGTTAATCACCACGATGGCAACGACGACGAGCACGGCCAAGACGGCCAAAACGCCGCCCACGATTTTGCCTTTGCCTGTAACGACAGAAGCGGCGTCTGATGTTTTATTTGCCATCGCCCCAAGTGAAGACAACGGGTTGACGCCTTTTTTACTCGAAGGCTTCTTCGCGGTAGCCGGCACCGATGTCAGCGAGCGCGGTTTCGATGCGCCCAGCGTGCGACCCGGACGCGCCGCTTTAGTTCCTGTCGAAGGCTTAGGAGTTGCCATAGGACGGGCAGGCTTGGCGCCCATAACAGGCTTTGACGTCACCGAGGGACGCGAGGACTTTTTTGCGGCCGGACGATTGCCGAGCTGCGAGCCGACAACCGGACGACTGGTCTGTCGAGCATGCCCGACAGACTTAGAGTGCGCGACGGTATTGCGTTGAGGTTTGGCAGGCGCGCCGGAACGCCCTCCGGCGCGGCGGAAGGTGGGTTTCGATGCTCTAGAAGCCGAGGAATTTAACTTCCGGTCTGAGCTCGATGCCATACGCCTCCCTCACCTTTCCGTGCACATGTCTGATAACCGCGGCAACGTCATCGGCCGAGGCAGTTCCGTTATTAACGATAAAATTAGCGTGAACGGGCGAAACTTCCGCGCCGCCAATCGAAAAACCCTTTAATCCACAATCCTCGATAAGCTTGCCCACACTCGCATCGGGCGGGTTGCGAAAGACCGACCCGCAGGATGCGCGACCCATGGGCTGCGTACGCTTGCGCCTCGTCAGGTACCGTTCCATGCGCTCGCGAATGTCGGCCTTGGGCGCCGGTTTAAGCTTGAGCACGCACTCGAGGATGATCTCATTGCGGGGAAGGCTACATTCGCGGTAGCCCCAAGTGATCTCGGACCCCGCATAATGCTTGATACCGGATGCCGGGTCAAACGTTACGACATCCTCAACCAGCGAGCCAATCCACTCGGTCCGTGCGCCGGCATTCATAGATATCGCACCGCCGACCGACCCAGGGATGCCAACGGCAAACTCAAGGCCCGAGAGGCTACGCGACAGGGCATCGTTGACCAGGCGCGCAAACATCACGCCCGCACCGACCGTCAGCGTACAACCGTCATCGGCAACAACCGTGCGCTGAAACTCACGTCCGAGCGAAATGACGGCACCGCGATAACCGCCATCGGCAACCAGCAGATTGGAGCCCTTGCCGATGATGACCCACGGCACCTGCTCGCGATCGAGCACCGCCACGGCGCGGCGGAGGGCATGATAGCTATGGCACGTCACAAAGAGGTCAGCCTTGCCGCCGATACGATAGCTCGTATGACGCGCAAGGCGCTCGTCCTCGATCACATCCGTGTCGATCATGCCCGAGAGCGCCATGACGGCGTTAAACAGACCCATTAGACTTAAGCGTCTTTCTTGGCAGTCAAATACTCGATAAACTCGGGGCCGACGGTCGTAACGTCACCGGCACCCATAGTGAGCAGCAAGTCGCCCTCGCCCACCATCTGCTCGAGCTCCTGATTGAGCTCAAGACGGCTGGAGCAGTACACGACCTCCTTGCCAGGATGCTTGGCGCGCACGGTATCGGCGAGCATCTTAGAGGTAACACCCGGAATGGGCATCTCGCCAGCCGAGAACACATCAATCAGCAGCAGTTTATCGGCATTGGCAAATGCATCGGCAAAGTCGTCGCACAGGGCCTGCAGACGCGAATAACGGTGCGGCTGGAACACGACGTCGACATGCTTGTAGCCCAGCGACGAAGCGGCAGCAAGCGTCGCCTTGATCTCGGTGGGGTGATGGCCGTAATCATCGACCACGGTGATGCCATCGATATCGCCCACGTGGGTAAAGCGACGGCGGACGCCCTCAAAGCTCGAGAGCGCCTTGGCGGCGGCGTCGATGTCAAGGCCCAGGACATGGGCGACGGTGAGCACCGCCGTGGCGTTGAGCATGTTGTGGCGACCGGGATTGCTCTTGATCTCCACGGCATGCTCAGTGCCATCCTCAAAGCGAACGATAAAGTCACTCTGGATGCCCTTGACATCCGGGTGCATGTAGACGATGTCGTTGCTCTCGGCAAAGCCGTAGGAAAGCACGTGACGGCCCGTCGACTTGGCGAGCTCGACCAGATGCGGGTCCTCACCGCAGACGATGACGGTGCCGTCCTCGCCCACCAGGCTCATGAATTTGGCGAAAGTTGCCTCGATCTCCTCGATACCCGAGTAGTGATCGAGGTGGTCGGCCTCGACGTTGGTCACAATGACCACGTTGGGGTTCAGGAACAGGAAGGAGCTGTCGGACTCGTCGGCCTCGGCGACAAAGTAGTCGCCCGAGCCGTTCTTGCCGTTCGTGTCATAGCCCTCGACGATGCCACCGATCAGGAAGCTCGGATCCAGACCCATGCGGTCGAGCATGGTGGCGCACATCGAAGACGTGGTGGTCTTGCCATGCGTGCCGGCAACAGCGACGGTGGTGTAGCCGTGGCCCAAAGCAGAGAGCATCTTGGCACGGGGCCACACGGGAATACCAAGCTCGCGAGCGCGCACGAGTTCAGGGTTGGACTCCGGAATAGCGGTGGAGACAACAACCACGTCGGGCTTGACCTCGTCGATCGTGGCGGCCTCATGGCCCACATGCACCTTCACACCAGCGCGGGTAAGCTGGCGGATATAACGTGACGTCTTAAGGTCGGAGCCGGTAACGGCATAACCGCGCTCGTGCAGAACGAGGGCGATGCCGCTCATGCCGGCGCCGCCGATACCGATAAAGTGGGCGCTCTTAAACTCGGGCGCGGAGGTTGCAGTCTGGGAATCAGCCATGTGCTCGTGTACTCCTTGCGTAAACACTGCCTGTAACCCGTTAACTGTACCGCACCTACCGCATCAGCGCGAGGGCGACCGACGATATCCCGTCTAACTAACGCAAACCCTCTACCGCATCCGCCAGAAGAGCGGCGGCCCTATCCTGAGCCAGACCACGCGCCGCCTGACGCATGGCGTCGCGCGCCGCCGCGTCATCGACCAGGTGCAGCAGTTCATCGGCAAAGGCAAAACCGTCGATATCGGCATCGGCGCAGAGCACGCCGGCCCCGGCGTCGACCAGATAACGGGCATTGGTGGTTTGGTGGTCGGCCGTCGCATGCGGATACGGCACGAGCACCGAAGGTACGGCGAGCGCAGCGATCTCGGCCACGCTCGATGCGCCCGAACGCGAGAGCACCAAATCGGCAGCAGCCAGCATGTCGCCCATGTTGTCGATGTAAGACTGGACGCGGTAACGCTTCGCCTCCTCGGGCGTCAGCGCCAAAGCGCGCTCGGTCTCCTCAAAGCCGTCGGCACCCGTCGAATGCAACACATAGAGGTTCTTGCGCGAAAGCAGCTCGTTTTTGAGCGAAACCACGCGCTCGTTGAGGTGCTGGGCGCCAAGTGAACCGCCAAAGACGAGCAGCAGCGTAGCGTCCTCGGGAACGCCAAGTGCCTTGCGGCCGCGAGCGCGATCGCCCTCGATCACCGAGCGACGTACGGGGTTGCCGGTCATGAGCACGTGGTCAGGGTCACCTTCGCGCTCAAAGACCGAACGCGCTGCCGGCACCGAGATGCACACGCGGGCGGCGTGGGAGTTCATCATCTTGTTGGCCAGGCCCGGAACAGAGTTCTGCTCATGCAGCAGATACGGAACGCCCGCGCCCTTGCACCACCCCAGCAGCGGAACCTCGACATAGGCACCAAAACCAATGGCGGCATCGGGCTTGCCGACCTTTGAAAAATGACTGGCGAGCGCACGCTTGGCTTTGTTGACACGCCACAGCGAGGTCAGCGCCGTCCAAGGACGGGAGCGGTCGAAGCCCGTGACCGTAATGGGCACAAAATCAAACCCAGCCTCGGGGACCAGACGACCCTCGAGCTTGCGCGACTGGCCCACGAACACAACGTGGTGGCCACGGTCACGCAGCTCTTCGGCCAAGGCGAGCGCGGGGTTGATGTGCCCTGCCGTGCCGCCGGCTGCAATAGCAACGGTCATTTTATCGGTCATGGTAGTCCCTTCGTACACGCGGTCCCTGGCCATCGGTACGCAGACGCGCCGACGGGTCTGAGTTCAAATCGATTCGATTATATCCGCCGCCCGCATTGCGAGGAGTGGGGCGCTGAGGACGACCTTGCGGCGCCGTTCGCTGACGCGGGCGGGCTGCGGGGTCGGTCGCAGAGCCATCCAGGACGGTAAAACCGTTACGCGAAGATCGCTCGCCGCGCACGTGGGGCACGCCGGCGGTACTCTCATCCATAACGGCAAAGCTCTCACGGCGGCGGTCATACTCATCGCGGCGGGCGCTCTCGTACGAAACGCGCAGGATCAACCCGGCAAGCATGAGCGACACAATAATCGACGAACCGCCGTAGCTAATAAACGGCAACGGTTTGCCCGTCATGGGAAACACGTTGAGGATGCCCAGCGCGTTAATCAAAAACTGCACTGCGAGAATGACCGCGGAGCCAGACGCCATGAGCGCGCCCCGACGATCGGTCGCCTGCTCGGCAATGCGAAACGCCGAGTAGATCAGCATCGCAAACACCAAGAAGAACAGCACGGTTCCGACAAAACCGACTTCCTCGCCAATGATGGCCAAGATGTAGTCGTTGTGTGCCTCGGGCAGATACGAGTACTTCATGGTTGAGTTGCCGATGCCACGGCCGAACAGACCGCCCGAGGCAAAGGCCATGATGGCAAGCGTGGCCTGATAGCCGTCACCATACTCGTCGGCCCAAGGGTTCAAGGCAACCTGAATACGCACCATACGGTATGGCTCTGCGACAAGCGCAATCACGATCACGAGAATGCCGAAGATTAGCACGCCGATGATAAATCTGGGGTCGAGACCCGCAAACAACGCCATGCACATGAGGGTCAACAGGATGATCAGGACAGTACCGAAATCGGGCTGGATAAAGATCAGAAAGAGCGAAATGCCCAGGTAGATGCCCATCTTGCGAAGGAATTCGTTGATGTTGCCACCGGGCGAAAAGAAGCGATCAAGCATGATGGCCGAATACGCAATGGCAAATGGCTTTAAAAACTCGGAAGGCTGGAACTGAATACCGGCGATGTTGAGCCAGCGCGTGGCGCCGCGGCTGCCGCTGCCCACCAAGAACACCAGAAGCAGTAGCCCTATCATGCCGATAAGGAAGATCCTGAGCACATCCTCCCCAAACCAGCTGTCCGGCAAAACGCGCACGATGGCAATCAGCGCCAGAACACCGACCACGGCAAACGCGGCCTGTCGACCCAGAAAAAACGTCGCCGAGCCATTCTCGTGCAGCGCCTCGACCGAAGACGCCGAGTACACCATCAGCAGGCCAAAGCATACCAAGGTAAACAAGCAGGCCATGAATATCAAACGGGGGCGCATGATACGGGCGGGAACGCCGGCAATATAGCGTTCGCTAAACGACTGCCCGCCGCGGCTGGAACGCGGTGTGGTGCGACGTGAGGAAGCACGGTCCGAGTCGGGCCTCCTCATACCTTGTCGGGGGCTCTCCTCTCTCACCGCAACCCCTATTCCATTTGTGATTTCGCTGTAGCGGCAAGCTGAGCCACGTAGTCCTTAAACACGCGGCCGCGCTCCTCATAGCCCGAGAACTCATCGAACGAAGAGCAGGCAGGAGAAAGTAAGATCACGTCACCACGGCTCGAAAGCGAACGGGCAACGTCCACGGCGTCGCGCAGGTCATCCGCCTGGGCGATATCCACATCGCCATCGACATCAGCCTCGTCCATAGCGGCGGTGAAGCGCTCGCGCGCATCGCCAAAGCAGACGACCGAGCGCACGTTGTCCATAACGACGCGCGCGAAGTCCGTGAGCGGAGTGCCCTTATCGTGGCCGCCGAGCAGCAAGATCACGTCGTCATCGGGAAATGCCGTCAGCGCCTTCTCGACCGCATCGGTGTTAGTCGCCTTGGAATCGTTGACGTAGCGCACGCCGTCAATCTCGCCACACGGCTCCACGCGGTGCTCGAGCGGCTGGAACGAGGCCAGACCGCGGCAGACACCGTCGACATCGGCACCGACTGCCAAGGCAGCCGTGGCAGCGCACAGGGCATTGATAACATTGTGATGGCCCGAGATCTTGAGCTCGGATGTAGCGATGAGCGGGGTCTCGACACCCTTCAGACGCACGATCATCTTGCCATCGCGCACAAAGGCGGCATCCTCGCCCTCAGGCTCGTCAAAGGCAACCTTGCAGATGCGACGACCCGGCGTGTAGATGTACTCATCGAACTCGTGAATGCCGGCGTCTTCGACGTCGACAACCACCAGATCGTCATCGACCATATTGTCAAACAGTTTGATCTTGGCAAGCGCATAGTTCTTATGACTCTTATGCCAGCCCAAGTGGTCGGGAGTGATGTTGAGCAGCACCGCCACGCGGGGGTGGAGCTCGGTTGTCGTAGCAATCTGATAGCTCGAGAGCTCAGCCACAAACCACTCGTTGTGGGCTCGGCCGTCAATCTCGTTGACCGGCGGCTCGCCGATGTTGCCGACAGCAACGCTGGCCTCGCCGGCAGCCTTGAGCAGATAATCAGTCAGCGACGTGGTGGTCGTCTTGCCGTTGGTGCCCGTGATGGCAATCCAGTTATCGGGCGACAGGCGATAGGCAAACTCGGGCTCACCCATAATCTGGGCGGCATGCTCGCGCCCAGCCTTAAAGAAGCCCGAGAACTCCGAGATGCCCGGGCACGTCACGCATACGTCATAGGCGCCCTCGACCTGTTCGGTCCCATAGACAAACGACGCACCAGCAGCCTCGAGCGCACGCGTGGCGTCATTGGGCTCAGAGGTGCCACCGCCATACACGGTAACGGCACTTACGCGCTCGGGATGTGCCAGCGCCCAGCGGGCGACATCGAGACCGGATTTGCCCTGACCCAAAACGAGCAGGCTAAAGACATCAGCAAGAGACATGAAAGACCACTATCCCAACTGGAAGAACAGAGCAAGGCCAACGGCACCAAAGGCCGCAGCGATAATCCAAAAACGGATGACGACCTTGGTCTCGGCCCAGCCCTTCTTTTCGAAATGATGATGGATGGGCGCCATAAGGAAGACGCGCTTGTGCGTAAAGTGGAAGTAGACAACCTGAATCATGACCGACAGGGTCTCAACGATAAACAGGCCGCCGATGATAAGGGAGACGACCTCGGTGTTGGTCATGATGGACGTGCAGGCAAACGCGGCGCCCAGGGCAAGCGAGCCGGTATCGCCCATAAAGATGCTCGCCGGATAGCAGTTGAACCACAGAAAGCCCAAGCAGGCACCGGCACACGCGGTGCAGAAGATGGACAGGTTCACGTCTCCGTGCAAAAACGCCATGGCAGCCATGGCGAGCATGGCAATCATGGAGGTGCCGCCAGCAAGACCGTCAAGGCCATCGGTCAGGTTCACGGCATTAGAAAGACCGGCGATCATCAGCCAGCAAAAGACAATGTAGAGCCACGGGAACGAAAGGCCGCAGATGGTGGTCGAAAGTACGCCAAGGTCAATCGTCAGGCCGCCGGGAAAACGAATCTCGGGGGCGACGCCGCACCAGTTAACGGCAAGTACCGTAAAGGTGACACAGATAATGGTTAGGCCGATCATCTTGGCATGAGGCGTCAGACCGAGCGAGCGCCCATGCGTAACGGAGGTCAGGTCGTCGATCAGGCCCAGCACGCCGGTCGCCAGCGTGGCGAGCAGCACGAGCACGAGCTCGGTGGTGAGCTTGCCCATCAGCAGGCAGGTCAGCGAAATCGCAACAAGGATGATGACGCCGCCCATGGTCGGCGTACCCTGTTTAATCAAATGACGCTTGGGGCCGTCGGCTCGGACTTGTTGGCCGATACCCTCGACCTTCAGCAGCTTGATCCACCACGGCATGAGCAGCAGCGCAATGGCAGCGGCGATGCCAAGCCCCAAAAAAGCCTGATACGTTGGATACGAGGGATTGCCGAACATGGGCTAGCACACACCTTCCACAAAGCGGTCGAGCTCAACAAAGCGGGAACCCTTGACCAGTACAACATCATGTTTTTCAAGCGCGCCGCCCATGCGGTCGAGCACCTGCTGATAATCGGAGAACACCTGGATGCGGTCCTCGTCCATGCCCATCATGCGCGCGGCATCGGCCATAAGCTGGGCCAGCTCACCACCCACGCACGCCAGCATGTCGAGCTTCTTGGCGGCCGCGTAGGCGCCCACGAGCTCATGCATGCGAGGAGCCTCATCGCCCATCTCGCCCATCTCGCCCAGGATCGCCATGCGAGACCCCGTGCACGAAAGCGAGCACAGTAGATCGAGGCCAGCAGCCATGGATTCGGCACTGGCGTTATAGGAATCGTCGATGACGCGGGCACCGCTCTTGGCGCGCTTGATCTCCTGGCGGTGACCGGTGATCGTGAGGCCCCTAAAGGCAGCATCGATCTGCTCGGGCGTCACGCCCAGGCGATAGGAAACCGCGGCGGCCTTAACGGCATTAGGAACGGACTGCACGCCGGGGATGGCAAGCATGGTATCGATCGTCTCACCCTGGCCAAAATCGAGCGTAAAGACCGGACGTCCCTCGTCATCAACACGAATGTCGCGGGCACGGACCTCATCATCGTCCGAGACGCCGGCCAGCATCACATCGATACCAGCAGGCTGGGCGAACGTATCGCGAATGAACGGCGTAAAGTCGTCCTCACCGCCCAAAACCAGCAGCGGCAAGAAGTCGCCGGCGGCGCACATACCCTGGACAATCTCGGCCTTAGCGCGGGCGATGTTCTCGCGGCTGCCCAAAATGCCGATGTGAGAGGTACCAATCTTGCTTACGATGGCAAGGTTGGGATTGGCGGACTGGGACAGGCGCTCAATCTCGTGGAAATGGTTCATGCCCATCTCGAGCACCAGGACCTCGGTATCGGCCGGAGCGGAAAGCACCGTGAGCGGCATGCCGATCAGGTTATTGAAATTGCCCTTGGTGGCCCAGACACGATAGCGCTTGGCGAGCACGGCGGCGAGCACGTCCTTGGTCGTCGTCTTGCCGATGGAACCGGTAATGCCAACGACCAGGCAGCCAAGCTCCAGGCGATACGTGTGCGCCAAACGCAGCAGAAACTCCTCGGGATCATCGGTCAGCAAGATGGCGCATCCTTTGTCCTGCGCCAGCGAAACCAGCTCGGCATCGGGCTCGCGCGTCATCACGACGGCACCGGCACCCGACTCGATGGCACGGGAGGCAAAATCGTTGCCGTCGACCTTTTCGCCGGGGAAGGCGACAAAGATCGTCCCCTCCTCGACCTGACGCGAGTCGATAACGCACCCGCGGCATACCCGATCGACTTCTTCCGTCACGGTTCGGGCCCCCGTTGAGGCCGCGAGGTTGTTGACGGCGATCTCTATCATTGCAGCTCCCCTGTAAACCTAATATTGCTATCGGCGTATTGTATCCCAGTGCCATGCGCGCGTGGTGCAGGGCATGTGAACACCCTTCAGATCAAACGGCAGACCACGCTCAAGATTGTAACCCCCTACTTCGTGCGCGGGATACCCAGCACGTCGAGCGCGTTGGCCATAATGGACTGGAATGGCACCGCGGCGGCATCCGAGCCGCTCGGCGTTCCATCGAGTGTGATATAGCACAGCACCTTGGGCGATTGTGCCGGCGCAAAGCCCATAAAGGACGACATGTAGTTCTCCTTGAGGTAACCGCCGTTCTCGTCAGCGCGCTCGGCCGTACCGGTCTTGCCCGCTACGTCATAGCCATCAACCGCACCGCCAACGCCCGTGCCTTCGGACACGACCGTCTGCATGCACGATGTCACCTGGGCGGCAGCGTCCTCCGAAATCGCACGCTCGCCTTCGCCCCAGTCCTTCTCATCGCCCTTGCTGGACTTATAGAAGTGCGGCGTCATCATCACGCCGCCGTTCGCTATGCCGCCCACGGCACGTGCGACCTCAATCGGCGAGACGGACAGCGCCTGGCCAAAGCTCATCGAGCCCAGCGTGGCGCCGTCGTACTGGTCGCGCTCCTTGACGATACCCAGACTCTCACCCGGAAAATCGACACCGGAGCTATGGCCGATACCCCACTTGTCCACATAGGTGGCAAAATCATCGGCACCGATCTTGCGTCCCACCAGGACAAAGCCCACATTGGACGAACGGCGCATCATCTCGCGCACGTCCATGGTCATGGTGTAGTCGCGCTTATCGGCGTCGGTAACGGTGTCGTCGCCAACCTTAATGCTCGCCGGCACCTCAAACGACGTGCTCGAACGCACGGCACCCAAGTCGAAGCCGGCACCGGCCACGAGCGTCTTAAAGACCGAGCCGGGCTCGTAGGCATCGGTAACCAGGCGCAAGTTCATGTCCTCGGTCTTGGCGTTTTCCAGATCGGTCTGGTCATATGTCGGATACGAGCATGCCGCCAGAATCTCGCCCGTCGTGGGATCGGTGACCAGGGCCGAGCCGTTCTTGGCCTTGGTCTTTTCGACCGCCTCGGCCAGGGCGTCCTCGGCGGCGCGCTGGATATTGACATCGAGCGTCGTCACGATGTCCACGCCGTCCACCGCGGCAACCTTTTTATAGGCGCCGCCCGCGATATAGCTACCGTCCCTCGCCCGCTCACGCACCAGCGAACCGTTGGTTCCGGTCAAAAGCTTGTTGTACTGTTTTTCGAGGCCCGTCAGACCGTCGTTGTCCACGTTTACCACGCCAAGCACCTGCGATGCCAGGTTGCCGTAGGGGTACACGCGCTTCATGGCCTGCTCAAAGAGCACGCCTGGCAGGTTCTTCTTCTCCAGCGCCGCAGCATCGTCCTCGTCCACCTGGCGTTTGATATACACCCAGGTGCCATCCGACTCAACGAGCTCGCGACAGGTCTTTTTATCGATTCCCGTAGCTTTGACCAGCGCCGATACCGTCTTGTCAACGTCCTCGATAAGCTGAGGATTCACGGCGATGTTGCGGCATTCGACCGACGACGTCAGCACGTTGCCGTTACGGTCGTAGATGGTACCGCGCTTGGCATACAGCGTCTGTGCAAGCAAGCGACGTGCATCGGCACGGTCGCGTAGCTTATCGGCTTCCACGATTTGATAGTCGGCAAGGCGAAGGACGCCCAAACCCAAGCCAAACCCGATAAAGCCCATGACGGCTTTGCGGCGGGGCAGCGGCGTACCCGTGAGCCATTCGGTCGACGAGCTCTTGCGCGGTCTGGTGTTATGCATCTGAGGACCACTCGAGCCACGGAGACGCGACGCGGGGTCGTTGCCATAGGACGGCCTCGCGTTGTAAGATGGCCGACCCGTTCCTTGATAACCAGAACGTCCCCGCGATGAGGGACGTCCAGAACCGCGACCCCCGTCGGAGCCGCGGCGATAGTCATTTGTCATACTCAGCTACCGTCTTGTTACTGAGCGGTCGCGGTCGAGCTAGCGCCCGCGGCTGCATCCTGCGAAAAATCAAGTGTAACGCTCTCGCTGGGCTCCACCATGCCATAAGCGCCCGCAAGGTCGCGAATGCGTGTGTCGGCACCATAGACCGAATGCATGACCTCCAGGTCGGAGCTCTCGTCGGTCGCCTTCTCGAGCGTGTTGGTAAGCGCGGCGTTGCTGTTGAGCACCTGGGCCGTAATGCCGGCGAGCGCCACACGGGCGACACCGATCGTCATGAAGATGGCCGCAATGATGCAAAACGTTTTAAGAACGCTCATGAAAACCGGGCTTACCGCCTGGTTTGCCTGACGGCCCGCGCCTGTGTAGACATCAAAGCGCGGTGTGCGCTGCTCGCGGGGAGCAACGGGGGCCTGCGGTGCCTCACGATAGGCGGGCATGGCGTTCATATCATAGGCGAGTGCTGCGTTTGAAGTGTTGTAGCCCATGATATGCCGCCTCCCATCCCGAGTACGTTGGTAGTGTGTTTAAGCTTCGTTTGTGGTACGAGCGGGAGGTCCAATATCGCGCAGTCGCGTCTACAGACGCTGCGCCACGCGGATCTTGGCTGATCTCGCCCGAGGGTTGCGCGCAACCTCATCGGGTTGGGCAACCAGGGGTTTGCGGGTGATGACCTTGAGTATCGGCACGTTGCCGCACACGCACACCGGAATCTCCGGCGGACACGTGCACCCCTGGCTCATCTCCTTAAAGTGGTTCTTTACGATACGGTCCTCGAGCGAGTGATACGAGATGACGCAGATGCGTCCGCCCGGGTTGAGCCACCTTGTGGCGGCGTCAAGCCCTCGCTCGAGCACATCGAGTTCGTGATTGACCTCGATGCGAATGGCCTGGAAACTTTTCTTGGCTGGGTGTCCGCCATGCCGACGAGCGGCAGCGGGGATACCAGCCTTGATGATCTCGACAAACTGGCCTGTGGTTTCGATCGGCTCATGCTCGCGGCGGCGCACGATCTCGCGCGCGATCTGCGAGGCGAACTTCTCTTCGCCGTAGACGCGTAGAATCCGGGCGAGGTCGTGTTCGTTATAGGTGTTGATGACCTCAGCTGCGTTTAAGGTGTTGTTACCCGGATCCATCCGCATGTCCAATGGGGCGTCCTCGTTGTACGAAAAGCCCCTGCCAGGGATATCGAGTTGCGGCGACGAAACGCCCAAGTCGAACAGGAAGCCATCGACCCCGGGCATCTCGGCCGAGCAAAGCAGCTCGTCCAAGTCGCCGAAGTTGCCCTTCAGCAGCTGGTGCGGTACGCCGGGAACCTCGCGGTCCAGACGGGCGCCAGCGGCCTCGAGGGCCATGTCGTCCTGATCGACGCCGAGCAAAAGGCCGGTCTCCCCCACCTGCGCGGCCATCTTTACCGAATGGCCGGCACCGCCAAGGGTGCAGTCGCAGACGACGGAGCCGCTCTTTAGCTGCAGCGACTCAAGCACTTCGCCGAGCATGACAGGTTCATGCCGATATTCTTGTGTCAAGATCCCACGCTCCATCCGTTACTCGTGCCTTGCCCTTACGAGAAGAAGAGGTCCAGCAGGGCCTCGTCGTCATCGTCCTCATCGGCCGTAGCGCGGTCCCAAACCTCAAGGTGGTCGTAGTTGCCCACAACCGTGACCTCGCGATCGAGGTTCGCCTGCTTGCGGAGAGACTCGGAAAGACCGATACGACCCGCGCTGTCCACATCCATCGACGTGGTGCGCTTGTTGATCGCCCTCATGAGCTTCTGGTCGTTGATGTCACGCGGGTTAAAACCCTCGTGGCCCTCACGACCCGCGAAGAGTCCTTCGACCCACTTATCGAAGGCCTCGGCAGAGAACACGTACAGAGCATCGACATCCAGGGCTTTGAACACGCGAACGTGCTCTCCAAGCTCCTCACGAAGGGGTGCAGGCAGGGATAGACGACCTTTTGCATCGAGATTGCGCTCGTATGCACCCGTCATTCCCATGTGCGCCCTCCCCTCGGTTACTCAGATGGCACGTACGCGGGGAACCACCCCGCCTGTCGACGTCATCAATAATATGGGGAACCGCCCCATTTTTCAACACCTGTCTCTTATACACATCTGGCGCTGCCGACGACTAGTCGAGTGTAG
>UQLJ01000001.1:0-133389 GCA_900541825.1 uncultured Collinsella sp. | reverse complement strand
ACGCGCATAAAGAAAGCCTCCCATTTCTCATGTCCAAGAAATGGGAGGCAGTTCAGCATGGAGATCGGGCTTATAGGGCTCAGCAAAGCCGAACCTACACGGTCAAATGACTCGCAGATTACATCTGCTCGGGCGCGGAAACGCCAACAAGGGTGAGCACCAGAGCGAGCGTCACGCGGACGGCGTCGCAAGCGGCCAGACGGGCACGCGAAAGCTCGGGGTCGACGGGACGGCCCTCGCTCGGCAGAACCTGGCAGGCAGCGTAGAAGCTGTGGAAGTCGCCGGCGAGTTCCTCAGCAAAGTGCGTCAGACGGAACGGGGCGCGGTCGCGAGCGCAGCTGGCGATGAGGTCGGTGAGCTCGTTGAGCTTACGCGAAAGGGCGAGCTCGGTCGGGTCGGTCAGCAGCGAGTAATCGACGTTCTCACCGATGGCCTTGGCGGCGACGGCCTTCATGCCCATCTCGTCAGCCTGCTCGGGCGTAACGTCGGCGGCACGGCGCAGGATGGAGCACACGCGGGCGTGAGCATACTGCACGTAATAGACCGGGTTGGAGTTGTCGCGCTTCTTGACGGCCTCGATATCGAAGTCGACCATCTGGTTGGAGCTCTTGGAGATGAGCGTGTAGCGAGCGGCATCGGAGCCGACCTCGTCGACGAGCTCCTGCAGGGTCACCATGGTGCCCTTGCGCTTGGACATACGGACGGGCTTGCCGTTGCGCAGCAGGTTGACGAGCTGGCCCAGCAGAACCTCAAACTTGCCGGGATAGCCAAGAGCGTCGCAGACGCAGCGGACGCGCTCGATGTAGCCGTGGTGGTCGGCACCCCAGATGTCGATGACGTGGTCGACGCGCTGGAACTTATCCCAGTGATAGGCAACGTCGGAGGCGAAGTAGGTGTACTCGCCGTCGGACTTGATCAGGACGCGGTCCTTGTCGTCGCCCAAGTCGGTGGAGCGGAACCACAGGGCACCGTCCTTGGTGTAGAGATAGCCCATCTTGTCGAGCTTCTCAAAAGCGCGGTCGACGGCGGAGGTGCCAGCGGTCTCGCCCTCGGTGTCCTTCACATACAGCGAGCGCTCGGAGAACCAACGATCGAAGTCGCAATTGACGGCGTGGCAGAGGTCGCGCATGTTGTCGACCATCTTTACATAGCCGCGCTCGCGGAAGCTCTCCATGCGCTTCTGCGGATCGGCGTTGACCCACTTATCGCCGTCGGTGCGCCAGAACTCGGCGGCCTCGTCGATGATGTAGTCGCCGCCGTAGGAGTCCTTGCCCAGAGTCTCGGCAAAGTTGTCCTGGTACGGATGGGTCTCGGGGTGCTCGTCGTTCTCGTCGGCAACAAAGGCGTCGCGGTCTGCGATCAGCAGCTTGTGAGCCTCGTCGATATCCACACCCTGCTTGGCGATGATGTCGGCAAGCTGCATATAGCGCGTGCTGATGGAGTTGCCGAAGGTGTTCATCTGAGAGCCGTGGTCGTTGATGTAGAACTCACGCTGGATGTCGTAACCGGCGTGGTCCATAACGCGGCAGAGCGAGTCGCCCAGCGCGGCCCAGCGGCCGTGGCCGATGTGCATGGGGCCGACGGGGTTGGCGGAAACGAACTCAACCTGGGTCTTCAGGCCACCACCGACGTTGGACTTAGCGAAGTCCATGCCCTTCTCGCGAGCCTCGCCAAAGATGGCGTTCTTGACGGCGACGGAGAGGTAGAAGTTGATGAAGCCGGGGCCTGCGATCTCGACCTTCTCGATCGCGGGATCCTCGGGCATATGGGCAACGATGGCCTCGGCGATCTTGCGCGGGGCGCAGTGGGCCAGCTTGGCGGACTTCAGGGCCATGGTAGAGGTCCACTCGCCATGAGAAGTGTCAGCCGGTCGCTCGATAGCGCAATCGTCAAGTTCAAATGCGGAAAGGTCGCCGGCCTCCTGGGCCGCAGCAAGCGCAGCGCGTACCAGCTCTTCAATCTTCTCGGGCATAGATCCTCCTTGTGTTAAAGCCCCCGAGCTCTTGGTCACTCGTAGGGCAAAAGCCAGAGTTTGTAGCACTCTATCACAAGCGACGGGCACTGTCGCAGGGTAAAGCTAATAGATATTGCATATGCACAAAAATGACTACAGCTTGTATGGAGTCACTCAAAGATGCCAGTCTGCCTGCAGATTATGCAGACGTTGAAAATGCATAAAGGTGTGAATGAGCTGCGTCTGTTATCGAATACTCTTACCTATCGGAGTTGTGTGCTTTTCCTGCATAAAGTGAGAATTTGCGCACGTCAGCGTGTTATTCTAGACATATCTAAATTCGTATAAGTTGGAGGTAGCATGTTCTCAATCGGTCAACACGTCATTCATCCGGGTCAGGGAGTCTGCACCGTCGTCGGTTTTAGGGACGACACGCCGCAGCCCATGCTGCTGCTCGAGACCAAGCAGGGACATGCGCAGACGATCCTCATGTACCCCGTGGCGCAGGCCGATCGTTTGCACGCCGCCATCTCTCAGCAAGATGCCGAGCACCTGCTGAGCCACTATGACGAACTGGAGTGTGACACCTTCACCGAGCGCAACAGCTCACTTGAGGAGACGCACTTTAAGCAGCAGCTCAAGCTGGGTGCGCCCGAGACGGTCCGCGTGGCAAAGACCATGATGCACCGCATTCGCCAGGCCGAGGAAGCCGATAAAAAGCCCAGCTCCTACTACATGCGCGTACTCAAGGAAGCCAAGCGCCGCTCCATCGAGGAGTTCGCAGTGGCCTTGGGCGTCACCGAGGAGGACGCCGAAGCCCGCCTAGCCCAAGCCGCCCTCAACTAACCCAACCGCGCCAAAAACCACCACAAAGGGGACAGGCACCTTTGTGGTGGTTTTCTTGTTCTAGTAGTATTCATTCTTATCGATACCCACGAGCACAAGGAGTCTCTTATGGCAGAGCCGCTTACCGCCGGAATCACCCGTGACCGTGCGTTCGAACTGCTCAACGAGCACAACAAAGATCCGTTCCACATCACCCACGGCGAGACGGTCGAAGGCACCATGCGCTACTTTGCGCGCGAGTTCGACCCCGAGAACGAGGAGTTTTGGGGTATCGTCGGCCTGCTGCACGACTTGGATTGGGAGGAGCATGAGGACGACCCCGTGAACCACACCATCTATGCTGCCAAGATTCTGGAGGGCGTGGGCGCATCGCCCGAGCTCATCCGCGCCATCCAGACGCACACGTCCGATTTCAACGCCTCGCTGCCCAAGCCCGAGTCGCAGATGGAGAAGATCCTATTTGCGTGCGACGAACTTACCGGCCTGATCGGGGCCGCCGTTATCATGCGTCCGAGCAAAAGCGTCATGGACTTTACGACCAAGTCGCTCAAGAAGAAGTTCAAGGACAAGCGCTTTGCCGCCGGCTGCTCGCGCGACGTGATTACGCAGGGCGCCGAGATGCTGGGCTGGGAGCTCCCCGAGCTCTTTGACCGCACCATCGCGGCCATGCAGTCCTTCGCCCCCGACCGAGATACCTTCCAGGCTTAATCGCCCACGCCACCTAAAACCACCACAAAGGGGACAGGCACCTTTGTGGTGGTTTTTGTTTGCGCGGGCGTTAGGGACGGACCTGGCCGGTGCCGCGGAGCTTGTATTTGTAGGTGGTGAGGGCCTCGGCGGCAAAGGGGCCACGGGCGTGGAGCTTTTGGGTCGAGATGCCGATCTCGGCGCCCAGGCCAAACTCGCCGCCGTCGGTGAAGCGCGTGCTGGCGTTGGCATACACGGCCGAGGCATCGACCGCATCCAGGAAGCGCTCGCAAGCATCCGTGTCCTCGGCAACGATGGCCTCGGAGTGCATCGTGCCGTAGCGGTTGATGTGTGCGATGGCCTCGTCCTCGTTTGCCACGACCTTCACGCTCATCTCGAGCGCCAGGTACTCGCGACCCCAGTCCTCCTCAGTCGCGGCGACGTAGTCATCGCCCTCCACAAAGCCGGCGTCGGCGCACGCGGCGCACGTGGCCTCGTCGCCGTGAATGAGCACGCCGTGGTCGTGCAGCACGGCAACGACCGCAGGCAAAAACGCATTGACCACAGCATGGTCGACCAGCAGCGACTCGGCAGCATTGCACACGCCTACGCGCTGGGTCTTGGCATTAACGATAATGTTGAGCGCCTTATCAAAGTCGGCGGATTCATGCACGTAGATGTGGCAGTTGCCCGTGCCCGTCTCGATCACCGGCACAAGCGACTCGCGCACGCAGCGCTGGATCAGGCCTGCACCGCCGCGCGGAATGAGTACGTCGACAATACCGCGGAGCTTCATGAGCTCGCCGGTGGCCTCGCGGTCGGTGGGCTCGATCATCGACACGGCCTCGCGCGGGAAGCCCTTGGCCTCGAGCGCATCGGCCAGCAGCTCAGAAATCATGGCACACGAGTGATAGGCCAGCGAGCCGCCGCGCAGAATGCAGGCGTTGCCGGTACGGATGCAGATGCCTGCGGCGTCGGCCGTCACGTTGGGGCGCGCCTCGTAGACCATAGCGACCAGGCCCAGCGGCACACTCACACGGGTCAGGTCCACGCCACTTGCAAGCACGCGGTGGTCGAGCACGCGGCCCACGGGATCGGGCAGCTCGGCGAGCTTTTCCAGGCCGGCGGCCATGCCCTCGACGCGCTCGGGCGTCAGCAGCAGGCGATCGAGCAGTCCGGCCGAGGTGCCCGCATCGCGCGCGGCGGACATATCGAGCTCGTTGGCGGCGACGATGGAGTCGACACCGTTGCGCAGTGCTGCGGCCATGGCGCGCACGGCCTCCTGGCGCTGCTCATCGCTCGCCGTGGCAAGCGAGGCCGACGCTGCCTTGGCGGCAACGGCAAGATCGTGGACATACGTGGCTATATCGACCGACATGGGCGGCCCTTTCTCCTAGAAGTTTGCAACCATGGTAGCCGATTTGCGCATGGCCTCGCCCGCGGCGGTAGAATTGGTCAACCCGAAACACCGCAACGAACGGAAGACTCACATGGCCCTCATCACTTCGTACCACGTCCCCGGCCTTTACGTCGAGGACCACAGCATCGACGTCCCCCTTGACTGGCGCGGCCTGGAGCCGATGCTCCTGGCCGTCGGCAGTACCATGCGCCGCGGCGCTATGCCGGCACCCATCGCTGGCGCGCCCGAGAGCATCAAGCTCTTCTACCGCGTGGTTTGCGCGCCCGACCGCATCAACGACGATCTGCCGCTGCTCCTGTTTTTGCAGGGCGGCCCCGGCGGCGAAAGCCCACGTCCGCTGTCGCCCACAAGCGACGGCTGGATCGAGGAGGCCGTCAAGCACTTCCGCGTGGTCCTTCCCGACCAGCGCGGCACCGGACGAAGTAGCTGCGTGGACGGACGCACGATCAAGGCACTGGGTGATCGCGCAACGGCCGCCGGCGCCGATACAGCACGCTCGCAGGCGGACTTCCTCAAGCGCCACCTCGCCAGCTCCATCGTGCGCGATTTTGAGTACCTGCGCCTAGTGGGCTTTGGCGGCAAGCCGTGGGTCACGCTCGGCCAAAGCTACGGCGGTTTTTTGACGTTGAGCTATCTGTCGCTCTTCACCGAAGGCGTGGCGGCGAGCTTTACCTGCGGCGGCATTCCACACGTGCCAGCGAGCGCAAGCGAGGTCTACGCGCACACCTTCCCGCGCATGGCGGCCAAGACTCAGCAGTATTACGACCGCTACCCCGCCGACGTCGAGCGCGTGGCGGCACTGGCCGATGCGCTCGAGGCCCAGAAGCCCGTGCTGCCCGACGGCTCACCGATGACGGTCGAGCGCCTACAGCTCATGGGCAGCGACTTTGGTATGAAGCCGAGCTTTGAGCGCATGCATTGGATTGTCGATCACGCTTTTGCCGACGGCGACGGCACGCTGGCCTGCGGCGCCTCGGTATCTGACAGCTTTTTGATGCGCGCCTTCGAGCGCACCAACACGCGTACAAACCCGCTGTACTGGACACTGCAGGAGTTCATCTACGCCGACGGCGACACTATGCCCATTGGCTGGGCCGCGGCTGAAGAGAAGGCACACCGCGCCGAGTTCGACGCGCTCGCGCGCCCGCTCATGTTTACCGGCGAGGCCATGTTCCCGTGGATGTTCGAGCAGATGCCCGAGCTCAAGCCCTTCAAACCCGCCATGGACCTGCTGATGGAAGACACCAGCTGGGACAAGATCTACGACCCGCAGCGACTGGCGTGCAACGAGGTGCCGCTCCAGGCCGCGGTGTATTTCGACGACATGTACGTCGATTCGGGCTTGCAGCTCGATACGCTCAGCCGCGTGGGCAACTCGCATGCCTGGGTGACCAACGAGTTCGAGCACGACGGTCTGCACGGCAGCGTGGTGTTCAAGCACCTCTTCGACGAAGCCCTCAACCGCGGAGACCTGCGCCGGATCTTCTAGCAAAGGAGTGTCCCCACCTGCCGGCACAAAAGGAACGTCCCCAAGTGCCGGCAACGACAATGCCGCAGGTAGAGGACGGAAAGCGAAAACGCCCCTAAGCGAGCAAGGTGACGTGAAAGAGGAGGGCATTGACCTTTTGGTCATACCCGACGATTGAACGTCAGATTGCCGCTTAGGGGCGTTTGCAGCGTCAATTGGTTAGGCGAAGACGATTAGGTTATCCCTGTGTATCGCCGGCTTCTCGGCCAGGTCTGCCAGCAGGCGGTTGCTGGCGATCTGGTCCTGGCGGCGACCGGCAGCAAGCTCCAGCACGTCCGAATCGGCCTCAGCGATACCGCGAGCGACGACCATACCGCTCGGATCGCACACATCGAGCACATCGCCCTCGGCAAACTGGCCATCGACCTCGCGAATACCCACCGCAAGCAAGGAAGAGCCACGGCTAACCAGCGCCTTCGCGGCACCATCATCGACCGTCACCGAGCCGTGCGCCTTGTCGCCCAGTGCGATCCACAGCTTGCGGGGTGCGATGTCCAGACGCTCCGCCGGCGGATCGAACAGCGTGCCCACGCTCTCGCCGCGGGCGAGGCGCACGAGCGCATCGGGTTCCTCGCCCGAGCAAATCACGCTCTGAATGCCCGCCGTCATCAGGATACGGCTCGCGCGAATCTTGGTAATCATGCCGCCCGTGCCCACCGATGTGGAAGAATCGCCCGCCGAGGCAATAATCTTGGCATCGATCTTATGCACGACAGGAACAAACTCGGCCGTCGGGTCCTCGTGCGGATTGGCAGTATAGAGACCATCGATGTCCGAGAGCGTCACGCACAGATCGGCAGAAACCAGGCAGCTCACAAGCGCCGCCAGTGTGTCGTTGTCACCAAACTTGATCTCATCGACGGTAACGGTATCGTTCTCGTTGACGATCGGCACCACGCCAAGCTCCACGAGGCGCAGCAGGGCGTCGCGCGCATGCAGGTAGGACGTGCGACGGGCCGTGTCGTGGCGCGTGAGCAGCACGAGCGAGGTGAGCAGGTCGCGCGCATGGAACTCCTCGTCGTAGGCCGACGAGATGATGCACTGACCGGCCGAGGCGCAAGCCTGTAAGCTCGGCAGGTCACCGACCGGCTTGCGGTCGAAGCCCAGCACGGGATAGCCACAGGCAATAGCGCCCGAGCTCACCACGACCAGACGCCAGCCGAGCTTGCGCAGCGCTGCGGCTTGATCGGCAAGTCCGCCGATAAAGGCGCGGTTGACCTTGCCATCGGCGCCCACCACCGTGGACGAACCGATCTTTACCACCATCGTTTTATAAGAAGTCGTCATACGTCAAACCAATCAACTGTTCAGCGAACGGCCGAGCGGCGGCCAAGGGAGCGTGACTCGCCCCTACCGCCCAAAGAATTAGTGAGCCCAGGGAAAAGCAGAAGCCGCGGCCATATTCTTGCGCACGAGCTCGTCGCGCACCTGAGCCAGGCCCTGCTCCATGCCCACCACATAGGTCTGCGGGTACAGGAAGCGCTTGAAAGCTGCGTCCAGATGATCGAGCGCCCAAACACAGCGCTCGCGCGCGTCCTGGATGCTCTCACGCGGAGCCACCGCGCTGCCGTCGCGCACGATCGGCACCAGCAGCTCGCGATACTCAAGTTCGGACACGTCGGTCACCAGGGCGGCATCATTCACGGCCACGAGGGTATTGCCGCGCGCGGCGCCCTCCCCCACCAGATGGTCCTCGTCGTAGATCATGTCGCAGACCGGGCCGCCAAAGCCGTCGTAATAACGGCGCACGCGCTGCACGCCCGGGATCGTGCGCTTGTAGGGCTGCTCGGAGAGCTTGACCACCGGCGTCCACGGGTCGGCCTCCCTCGCACGGCGGGCGGAAAGCTTGTACACGCCGCCCAGCGCCGGCTGGTCGTAGCAGGTCGCGAGCTTGGTGCCCACGCCAAAGCTATCGATGGGCGCGCCCTGGTCGAGCAGCGACTGAATCGTGTACTCATCCAGATCGTTAGAAACCGAGATCCCCACATAGGGCAGGCCCTCGGCATCGAAACGACCGCGGACATACTTGGAGAGCTTGGCGAGGTCGCCCGAGTCAATGCGAATAGCCGACAGGCGCTCGCCCGCCGCCTCCATCTCCTTGGCAACCGTAATGGCATGCTCGCAGCCCTCGCGCACATCGTAGGTGTCGATGAGCAGCGTGCAGTTCTTGGGGCTCGACTTGGCAAAGGCGCGGAAGGCCTCGAGCTCGGAATCGAAGCTCATCACCCAGCTGTGCGCATGCGTGCCAAAGACGGGAATACCGTAGCGGCGGCCGGCGAGCACATTGGACGTAGAGGAGCAGCCGGCGACGTAGCTCGCGCGCGCAACGGCCAGGCCGCCATCGGGACCCTGGGCTCGGCGCAGGCCAAACTCGGCCACGGGACGGCCGTCCGCCGCCAGCACCACTCGCGCCGTCTTGGTGGCGACAAGTGTCTGGAACCCGACGATATTGAGCAGCGCCGTCTCAAGCAGCTGGCACTCGAGCGCAGGACCGGTGACGCGCACCATGGGCTCGCGTGGAAAGACGAGCTCGCCCTCGGGGACGGCGTCGATATTTACATGCGCACGAAAATCGCGCAGGTAGTCGAGGAATGCGGACTTGAACATCGCGCCGCCGGCAGGGGCCTCAAGCGATGCGAGGTAGTCGATATCCTCGGGCGTAAAGCGCAGATTCTCGACTAGCTCGGGCAGCTCGGCGGTGCCGCACATGACGGCATAGGCGCTGCCAAAGGGATGGTCGCGGTAAAACGCGGTAAAACAACCCTGCTCATTGGCCTTGCCGCTCTCCCACAGGCCCTGGGCCATAGTGAGTTCGTACAGATCGGTGAGCATTGCGATGTCGGTGGGATGAGAGATATCGGTCAAAGCCATGGGGCGACCTTTCGGATGTGTGGTGCAGAATTTGAGGGTTGGACGAGAGCAGAGCATGCGGACATGACGCCCGATGCAAATCGGTTAGAGCAGGCCCATGCTGGTCAGGATCGTGTAGCCCATAAAGATGACAAACGCGATGAGGGCAAGGACAATGATGATTTTTTGAGCCGGCGCCATGCCAGGGATCTCGTTCTCGCCCGTAGGTTCCTTGGAGGTAACCATGCGCTGGGCAAAGGTCATCTCGTCACGGCTCGGCTTGGGCTCGACGGACTTGGGATGAGCCACCTTTTTAGGCTGAGGCTTGGGCGCGGCAGGTGCAGGCTTCGCAGCAGCGGGCTTGGGTGCGGGCGCGGGCTTGCGCTCGGATGCGGCGTTCGAGGCGACCTCCTCGGCCTTCGCACGCTCGGCGCGCAGGGCAGCCAGCTCCTCACGCTCGCGACGGGCCTCTTCCCGAGCCTCGCGGCGGGCCTTCTCGGCGCGGAGCTCTTCCAACTCAGCGCGCTCCTCGTCGGACAATGGTTGGGACTCAAGCTCGGCCATGGTATAGCCCTTTCTTTTAAAAAAAGCCGCCGACACAATGTCAGCGGCTTATCAAATCCAAGGGTGGAGACGAAGGGAGTCGAACCCTCGGCCTCTGCCATGCGACGGCAGCGCTCTCCCAACTGAGCTACGTCCCCAGGACAAGTCGATATTTTACCTACGGCTCGCCAACTGTCAACGCCCAATAACCAGTCTTTTTGGGACGCGGCTATTTTGACAACTTTTCGAACAGGCGATCCTCTCGATGATTTTTTAATCCCCGTCCCAGAAAAATCATCAGCGTGCGCTCTACTTTGCGCTGGTGAGGACGCCGGTGGTGTCGAAGGCGGGGGTGAAGCTCTCGTCTACCGCGCCGCCCTCTTGCCAGAACATTGTCGTAAAGCCCAGGTCGTCGGCATGGTCGAGCACCTGCTCGTACTCCTCGCGCGTCACGGCGCGCGCCAACTCGCCGCCCTGCTCGCGCATGAGCGCATTGGGCGTGTACTGGTTCATGACCGAGATCGGCACGTCGCCCACCGTCTGCCACACCAGGTCTAACACGCGGCACGAGTCATCCGCATGCCCCGGCAGCACCAGGTGGCGTACGATGATGCCGCGCTTCATGAGCCCGTCGTCATCCACCAGCTCTCCCCCGCGGCGATCGATCTCGCGCGCCATCTGGGCCAGACCCGACACGGCCACACGCGGGTAATCCTTTATATGGGAGAGCGACTGCGCAAGCGCCGCATCGGCATATTTAAAGTCGGTGAGCCACACATCGACCAGGTCGCCCAGCGCCGCCACGGCACTCGCGCGCTCGTAACCACTCGTGTTGTAGACGATTGGGATAACCAGTCCGCGCGCCCGTGCCGCGGCAATCGCGGCAGGCAACAGGTGCGCATAGTGCGTCGCCGTCACCAAATTGATGTTGTTGGCACCCTGGTCCTGCAGTTCCAGCATAATCTCGACCAGGCGCTCAGGCGAAATCTCAAGGCCAAAATTGCCGGTCGAGATCTCGTGGTTCTGGCAGTAGATACATTTGAGCGAGCAGCCGCTAAAGAAGATCGTGCCCGAACCGGCCTCGCCCGAGATAGGCGGCTCCTCCCACATATGAAGCGCGGCGCGGGCCACCTTGAGCGTGTCGTTAGCACCGCAGACGCCGTGCGCGCCCTCATCGCGCGCCGCACCGCAACGGCGCGGACACAAATGGCAGGCGGGCGAAAAAAGTTCGGTCAACGACGTCGGCATAAAACCATGCTCCAAAACAACGATTCAGCAGCTCAAACGTAAAGGGATCAACCCCACAGACGGCTCGAGCCCAAGGCGCCGTAATCGTCCGACACGATTTTTGTAATGTCAAGACTGGAATCGATAAAGTGCCGCTTTATGATGTAGGTATTCCGCCCCCCGCGGAGCAACTGGGTGAACCGTCGCGTTTATTTAGGGAGCCCACACAGTCGTACCTAGTACAGGTATCCTTCGTTGTTAAGGACGCTGGAACAGTCGATGAGGGCACCCACCTGTTTTAGGTGGGTTCATTTTCGTAACGTGGGGGGTGGTTTTCTTTTGCCGAAAATCACCATTACAGTCCATATGGATCCCCGCCGGCATCCCGACAAGCCATCGACAACATCCCAATATCTGGTAAGCGCGTGATTATCGCTGCGTGCAATTCCATGTACCCCCCTTGGTCGAGTATTATGGTTCGGCTATGCCCTTTGCGCATGGCGTTCTTCTGACCTTTTCCTTCGACGCTTGGCGGTTTTTAGATTCATGGCTTCATCCCCGAGCTACATACCGTACCTATGCGTGGCAGCGGCGGCCTTTATCACGACCTTCCTCGCGGTGCCCCTGGTCAAGCGCTTGGCAATTAAGCTCGATGCCGTCGACTATCCTTCTAAGCGCCGCATCAACACCAAGCCCATCCCGCGTTTGGGCGGAACGGCGGTGTTTTTGGGCCTGGTCGTCGCCTGCACTGTGCAAATCCTAGGCACCTGGTACCTGGGTTGGCCGCCCGTTTTGGTGCCCCACCCCCGTCTGCACATCAGCTACCCCATGCTGGCGCTCTCCTTTACCGTCATCTTTGCGACCGGCGCTATCGACGACGTCTTCCAGCTCACGCCCAAGCAAAAGCTGGCCGGACAAGTCCTCGCCGCGCTTATCGCCTGTATCGGCGGCCTAAAAATCGGCGTCATCGTCAACCCGTTTGCCCCCGGCGAGATCATGCTCGGATGGCTCGCCTACCCCATCACCGTAATCTATCTGGTGGCATTCACCAACATCATTAACCTCATCGACGGCCTCGACGGCTTGGCCACGGGCATCTGCGGCATCGCGTCGTTCACCATGTTTTCGATGGCCGTTCTCTCGGGCCGCATCGACGCCGCCGCGCTCTCCATTGCGCTCTTTGGCGCCTGTCTGGCCTTTTTGCGCTACAACTTCAACCCCGCAAGCATCTTCTTGGGCGACTCGGGGTCGCTGCTTCTGGGCTTTGCGCTGGGCTCCATCTCGCTGCTCAACGTGAGCCGCACCGCCGCACTCACCTCGCTTATCATCCCGCTCATCGTTGCCGGCGTGCCCATCATCGACACGTTTAGCGCCATTGTGCGCCGCAAGCGCGCCCACATTAGCATCGGGCAGGCCGACAAGGGCCACATCCACCACCGCCTGATCCAAGAAGGCTACAACCAAAAACAGGCCGTGCTGCTCATCTATGCCTGGTGCATCATGCTTTCGGCCGGCGCCGCCGCGATTAACCAGGTCGAGGTGCCCATGCGTGTGCTCATCTTTACCGTGCTCGCCATTGGCTCGGCGGCCTTTGCCAAGCATCTGCATCTGTTTGAGCCCGTGCTGCGCCACCATTACAACAAGCGAACGCACGAGGACGAGCTCGTCACCCCCGACGACCCCGCTTTTAAGCAGGAGGAGCAGGCAGCCGAGGAGCGCAAAGAAGAGCGCCACCACAAGCTCTAGGGCAAGCTGCCGGGGATGTGCCAAGGCGTTGGCAGCCGTTCGCGCGAACGCCGCGGCGGACTTGAAAGCCGGCCCCTGGCAGTCCCTCACCCACTCACGCCCACCCCTCTCAATAAACACGCTATCATCAAAACCTGCGAACGAACGTTAGGAGCAATCATGCCAAACGAGAACAGCTACGAAGTCGCGCTGCAAAAGAGCAACGCCATTCGCGAGGGCCTGGCCAATACGCCCGAGAAGTTCACCATGCTCACCGGTGATCGCCCCACCGGCCGCCTGCACCTGGGCCACTACTTTGGCACCCTCAAGGGCCGTGTTGAACTGCAGAACATGGGCGCCAAGACCAACGTGCTCATCGCCGACTACCAGGTCATCACCGACCGCGACACCACCGAGCATATCCAGGACAACGTGTACAACATGGTCATGGACTACCTTGCCTGCGGTATCGACCCCGACAAGACCATGATCTACGCGCACTCCGCCGTGCCCGCAGCCAACCAGCTCATGCTGCCGTTCCTGTCGCTGGTGTCCGAGGCCGAGCTGGCGCGCAACCCCACGGTCAAGGCCGAAATGGAGGCCTCGGGCCACGAGCTCACCGGCCTTCTGCTCACCTACCCGGTGCACCAGGCCTGCGACATCCTGTTCTGCAAGGGCAACGTCGTGCCCGTCGGTCGCGACCAGCTGCCGCACATCGAGCTCACCCGCACCATCGCACGCCGCTTCAACAACCGCTACGGCAAGGTATTTCCCGAGGTCGACGCGCTGCTGTCCGAGACCCCGCTGCTGCCCGGCCTTGACGGTCGCAAGATGAGCAAGAGCTACGGCAACGCCATCAATATTTCGATGACCGCCGAGGAGACGGCCAAACGTATCAAGAAGAGCCAAACCGACTCCGAGCGCATGATCACGTTCGATCCCGAGAACCGCCCCGGCGTGTCCGGCCTGCTTTCGACGGCTGCCATCTGCACCGGTCGCTCCGAGGTCGAAATTGCCGAGGAGATCGGCATGGGCGGCTCCGGCCAGCTCAAGAAGTACGTGACCGAAGCCGTCAACGAGTACTTCGCGCCGATCCGCGAGCGTCGCCAGCGCTACGAGAACGATCTGGACTATGTGAAGGACGTGCTGCACGAGGGCAACCGTCGCGCCAACGAGATCGCCGAGCAGACCCTGGCCGAGGTTCAGGACGCCATGGGCATGGTATACTAGACCGATCTGCTGGTTTGAGCTTTCGATTGCTATAGGGCGGGCGCTACGGCGTCCGCCTTTTTTGGTGCCCGACCTGTTCGGCTCCGCCCATCGCACTCCCCCGACAAACAGGAACAGGCCCGCCGGCAGTTAGTTGCCAGCGGGCCTGTTCCCGAAGTACACCGTTGAATCGCACAGAGGGGAGGAATGCGAATCAAACTCAGCAGGGCAGGCTTTTTCATCGCCTATTGCCTGCTCCGTTGCTGAATACAATATAGTTCACCGTGGTTTACTTTGCAGCATCAATATTCGCCGCCATAGCTTCTCCATAAGTTAGCCCCGGTAAACCTGCAACAGAAAACCACCACAAAGGGGACAGGCACCTTTGTGGTGGTTCTGGCCATGGCAGAGCTGTTAGAGTCCGGCAGGCCAACGACAGACGGCCAGGTCGACGTGCATGTCGTCCTTAAACGCCACACCCTCCCCTAGCAAAAGCTCACGTTGAGCATCGGGACCGCCAAAAGCAAAACCCTCGCATATGCGCCCGTCGGCAAACACCACGCGGTGACAGGGAATCTCGCCGGGGCGCGGATTGCTATGCAGGGCATACCCCACATACCGCGCACTTCGTGGTCGACCGGCAAGCAGCGCCACCTGACCATACGTGGCGACCATCCCCTCGGGGATCTGCTCGACCACCTCGTACACCCGTTCAAAAAAGCCCTCAGACGCCATTGCTCGCTCCCTTCCACCCGGAAAAGCATAAACCACCGCAAAGGGGACAGGCACCTTTGTGGTGGTTTATGGCAGGTCAGTTAGTTGGCGGGCTGGAAGAAGGCTACGGCTACGGCGCCAGGGCCTACGTGGGTACCGATGGTGGCGCCGATGGTGTGAACGGGCAACTCGCCCTCGGTATGGCCAGCCCAAAGTGCCGCGCTGTCCTCGATATACTTCTTGAGCACCGCATCCGAAAGGCCCGTATAGCCGAGCGCCAGCGGCATGGAAAAGTCGATGCCGCCCGCCTTTTCGACCTTTTGGTTCAGCAGGTTGCGGCCGTTCTTGGAACCGCGCGCCTTGCCCAGCTGCACGATCAGACCGTCCTCGACAGCCACCACGGGCTTTACGTTGAGCAGCGTGCCCACGGCGCCGGCCGCAGCAGACAGACGACCGCCGCGCACCAGGTACTCCAGCGTCTCGAGCAGGCCGATGACGACCACGCGGTCACGGACGGCCTCGACGGCCGCCGCGATCTGGGCCGCACTACGGCCCTCGTTCACCAGGCGCAGGGCATACTCGACCAGGACACGCTCGCCCAGAGTGACGTTATTGCTATCCACCACGTACACGTCGCCGCCCGGCGCCTCGGCAAGTGCGGTACGGGCACTCTGATTTGTACCCGAAAGCTTAGCGCCCACGGTAATAATCACGGCCTCGTCGCCGGCCTCACGCGCCTCGGCGATGGCCTGCGAAAACGCGTACGGGTTGACCTGGCCGGTCTTGGGCAGCTCATCGCGCTCCACGAGCATCTCGTAAAAGCGCTGGTGATCGATGTCGATGCCATCCATGTACACATCGGTGCCAAAGGTGACGGACAGCGGCAAAACGGCAAGTGCTGGGTGCTCGGCCGGCGACATATCGCTTGCGGAATCGGTAATAATGCGGACGGACATAGCGAATCCTTTCTTGCGCAGGTCCCGCGCAGGGAATTTTGACAGCAAGGCCCCGGCACGGTATACGCGCTCAAACGGGACTATGCAGTTGTTAATGGGAAGCAAATACCTTGGCGGCCTTAGATCTCGCGCAAGGTATTGAGAATCGTGCGCAGCGACGCGTACATCTGCTCGCGCTGCTCCACGCCCATGGCCTTACCGGTGGTGTCGAGCACTTCGCGAATGATGCGATCGGCCTCGCTCATGCTCTCGCCGCCTAGGGCAGTCAGGCGCACCGGGGCACGGTACTTGACGGCCGCATCACCCGAGTCATCGACCTCGACGTAGCCGCCCTCCTCCAGATGTGCCAGTGTGCGCGAAACGGCGGCTCGGGTAACGCCGGCCATGCGGGCGAGGTCGGCGCCAGTCAGGCCGTCCTTGCTGCGCTCAAGATAGTACAGGCACATGACGTCGGAGCCCTTGAGGCCCAGCCTTGCACCTTCGGACGTCTTGATGCGCTGAATCTCCTTGTAGAGGCCGCTGATCAGTCCGACAAAGTCCTCAAAACGTGTCTCGTCGTTCTGCTGCATGGGAGACGACCGCCTTTCGCTTGCATAATGCTTACGGGTAAACATCTTAACCGTACTTAACGACCGCCACTCCTGCACTCCCTATTTGTTGACCCATCAACATAAAAACCACCACAAAGGGGACAGGCACCTTTGTGGTGGTTTGGGCCGAGCTACAGTTCCACGCGCGGGTTATCGCGGGTCACAAGCGTCTTAACGACAACCGTCGCTCCCAGATAGCGCTCGAGCAGCTCGGCTAAGCGATCGATCGCGGCCTGGCAGTCCCCCATGCGCTCGGGCTCTACACACTCAATCGCCAGGAACGCGTCGGCCGAATCGTCGGACAGCGCCGTGCGAACGCCATCGCGCCAGTTCCAGCAACGGCACACGGCGCCCGCATCATCGATGTAGGCGAGCTCGCCGGGCAGCGTCGGATCGTCCGCCTCCTCGCCAAGCGGCAAGAACGCATCGCCACCGTCGGTCACCTTCAAGCGAAGGTCTCCCTCGATCGCATGCAGATCCTCGCCTCCCACGGGCAGCGCGTAGGTCAGCGACACCGTATTGTAAATATCCACCGCGGGCGTAATGTGGCCCACCGGCTTGCCTTTGAGCACGCGTTTGAGCAAGTTCTCGATCGAGCAGCGCGCGCCTTTCTTGGTCTTGAACAGACGATAGGCCTCGCGCCATGCCTTGACCGGTGCGTTCTCGCTGATAGTGTCGCTGGTCAGATGACGCTCCGCATCGATATTGGCGCGGTCGAGCAACGCCGCAATCGCATCCACGTCCTCTTGAGGAATCTGAGCCGTGGGCTTCATGCCCTCCACGACCACAACACCGACCGCTGCCTGCGGAAACAGCTCCCAGAATGAATCCTCGGCAATAAAGCTCTTCATACGCTCTCCCTTCATTGTGCGCGCCCGAGTGAGGGCGCCTAAACAAAAAGCGCCCTCACGACGGCCACCTTCAAAGTCCTACGGTGCCGTCACAAGAACGCTTGCGCTGTCCCCATCCGGAGAAGGGGACGATATGTCAGGCGTATTGTAACCCGAGTCATCCACGCGAGCAAAACCACCATAAAGGTGCCCCCTTTATGGTGGTTTTGAGTCTGAGGCGACGCTAGTGGCGGAGTCCCAGCAGGCCGCGGCCGCGATGACGGGCGTCGGCGTGTACTTGAGCGTGCGGACCGGCGGCTTTGACGGACTCGGGCAGGTGCGAGTACTTCTTCTCGAAGTTCTCCTCGAACATCACCGCCAGGTTGTGCGCGGCCTCGTCATAGCGCGCGGTGCTCTGCCAGTATTGGCGCGGCACTAGGATGCCATCGGGCACGCCGTGGCACGTCGTGGGAATGTCGACGTTAAAGATGTCGTCGTGCACGAACTCGCTGTCCTCGATGGTGCCGTCGAGGGCGCGCGCGACCAGCGAGCGCGTGTAGGCCAGCTCGATGCGATGGCCCACGCCGTAGCCGCCGCCAATCCAGCCGGTGTTGACCAGGTACACGCGCGTGCGGCCGTCGGCAATGCGCTCGCCAAGCATCTTGGCGTAAACCATGGGGTCGAGCGGCATAAACGGCTCGCCGAACAGCGAAGAGAACGTGGGCGTGGGCTCGGTGACGCCGACCTCGGTGCCGGGAATCTTAGCCGTAAAGCCCGTCACAAAGTGGTACATGGCGGCATCGGCCGTCAGGCGTGAGATGGGCGGCAGCACGCCAAAAGCGTCGCAAGTCAGGAACAGCACGACACTCGGAGTGGTGCCCATGCCCTTAGTCCACGCGTTAGGAATGTGCTCCACGGGATAGGCCACGCGCGTGTTGTGCGTGATCGAGATGTCGTCATAGTTGGGCTTGCGGTTCTCGTCGAGCACCACGTTTTCGCAAATGGCGCCAAAACGGACGGCGTTGAAGATCTCGGGCTCGTGGAAGGCGTCCAGGCCCTCGCATTTTGCGTAGCAGCCACCCTCAATGTTGAAGATACCCATGTCGGACCAGCCGTGCTCGTCGTCGCCGATCAGCAGGCGCGTGGGGTTGGCAGAAAGCGTGGTCTTGCCCGTGCCGGACAGGCCAAAGAACACGGCAGTCTCGTGCGTGACGGGATCCATGCTGGCCGAGCAGTGCATGGGCAGCACGTCATCCTCGACGGGCAGCAGGTAATTCATAACGCTGAAGATGGACTTTTTGATCTCGCCGGAGTAGCCGGTACCCGCGACCAAAATCACGCGCTCCTGGAAGTTGATGACCACGGCGGCGCTGGAGTTGAGGCCCTTGATGGCAGGGTCGCATTGGTAGCCCGGCGCGGCGAGCACGCAGAAGTCCGGCTCGCCGGTGCGCGCGATTTCGCGGGCGAGCGGGCGGGCGAGCATCTGCTTAATGAAGAGCGCCTGGCTGGCACGCTCGCAGGCGACGAGCAGGCGGCGCGTATGGTTGCGGTCGGCGCCGGCCATGCCGCGGGTGACGAACACATCGCGCTCGTTGAGATAGTCGACGATGCCGGCTTTGATGACCTCGTAGCTTTCGACGGACAGCGGGCGGTTGACGGCGCCCCAGGCAATCTTGTCGTGGACATCGGGGGTGTCAACGATAAAGCGGTCGTTGGGCGAACGTCCGGTACGCTCCCCCGTCTCGATCACCAGCGCGCCGTTGGATGCCATGCGGCCTTCGTTGCAGCGGATGGCATGCTCGACGAGCTCCGCGGCGGGTAGATCGACCAGCAGGCGGGGCTGATTCTCGGCGGGATCTTCGACCAGCGTAATACCAAAGTTGGACAAAACTTCTGCAGGGGTAACACCAGGCATGGGGCCTCCTTTAAAAACGCGACACGTAGACGCGGCGCGCACTTTACTCACGTAAAGCCCGTTGTACCCGATATGCAAAAACGTTTTTGCGGCAAGGGCGGCAAGCCCGCCCAACGGTCAAAAATCGCAGGCAAGCGGCCCAGTCATTGGGGACGTTCTTAAACGACTAGTCGTTGGGGACACTCTTGAACAGGCAACATTCAAGGAGTGTCCTCGGATGCCGGCACTTAGGGACGTTCCCAAAGTGCCGGCACATAAGGAACGTCCCCAAGTGCCGACTACCGAATGGCGCCGCCGAAATTATCGAACAACCTGTTCAAAAACACGAGCGAACACCGCGGTGTCTATACTAGAGCGCAGCAATAGAAAGGACCCCGCTTTGAGCATCACGCCCCTCGATAGCATTCGCCGCGCCATCGCCCGCCGCAACGGCATCTCCAACCCCGCTGCATCGAAAGACGGCGCCGCGAAGGCCCAGGGCGGCCGCATCGAGAACGGCCTCTTCCCTGCTTCCCACACGGCCGAAGAGCTCGCACGCATCCAGGAGCTGAGTCAGCGCAACGCCGGCGGGCCCGATAGCAGCCAAGCCACACGTCGCCGGCGCGAACGCGATCGGGAGCCCGGCCCCGTCCGCCGCATGGTCAACGCTTGGTGGAACCGTCTGCTCGGCGCCGTCTACGGCGGCGGGTTCTCCACGCAAGAGGCTGAATACGAAGAGCACGCCACCAGCCGCGACTATCTTTGGAACACCCTCGGCACCGCCGTGTGGGGTCTGGCGTTTCCGTTGCTCACCATCGTGTCTACGCAGCTCGTGGGCGCCGAAGAAGCCGGCAAGTTCTCCATCGCCTTTGTCACCGGCACGCTCATCATGATCGCGTGCAACTACGGCGTGCGCAATTTCCAGGTCTCGGACATCGACGAAAAGACGTCCTTCGCCTCCTACCAGCTCAATCGTTGGATCTGCGGAGCGCTCGCCCTAGGCTGCGGCCTCATGTATAGCAGCGCCCGCGGCTATGACGCGCAGATGGCGACGATCGGCCTGGGCGTCTACCTGTATAAGGTCATCGACGGCGTCGCCGACGTGTACGAAGGCCGCCTGCAGCAGGCCGACAAGCTCTACTTGGCTGGAATGAGTCAAACGCTACGCTCCGTCGGCGTCATCGCGGTCTTCAGCGTGGCGCTGTTCTTCACGCGTAGCATGCCCATCGCGGCCATGGCCATGGGCATCGCCGCGATCGCCTCGCTCGTGCTGGTCACCGCGCCGCTCGCCCTGCTCGAGACCGAAAAATCGCGCCGCGTAAGCCTGCGCGAGGTCGGCCACCTGTTTGTCCAGTGCGCCCCACTCTTTGGCGCGCTATTCCTGTTCAACCTTATCGAGAGCATGCCCAAGTTTGTGATGGAAGGCACGCTGGCATACAAATATCAGCTGTACTTTAATGCCCTGTTCTTTCCGGCGCAGGCTATTTTGCTGAGCATTGGATTTATCTATAAACCGCAGCTCCTGCGCTTGTCGAGCATTTGGGCTAATCCTCGCAAGCGTCGTCGCTTTGACCTGATTATTGTTGCCGTTATGGCGCTGATCGTGGTCATCACCGGCGTGTGCGCCGCATTTATGGCAGGTCCCGGTATTCCCCTCATGAGCTTTATGTACGGCCTCAGCTTTGAGCGCTACCGTACGCTGGCGCTGCTGATGGTCGTCGCCGGCGGCGTCACCGCGGCCATCGACTTTATCTACGCCATCATAACGGTGCTGCGCCATGCCGGCGACGTCACCAAGATCTACCTGATTTGCTTCGCCGTAAGCGTGGTGCTGCCGGTGATCCTGATTAAGCTGCTGGGTCTGATGGGCGCTGTGGTGAGCTACCTAGCCATCATGGCCCTACTCCTGGTGCTACTGATTATCGAGTACGCCCACATCCGCCAACGCATCGAACGCGACCGCAACCCATACGGCGCCTAATTAGCTGCCCGGTCACCGGAATTTGCGATGGAATCACCCCGTCTGGGGTCTCGTTGCGGACAATATTCATCACGCAAAACTAAGTGAGTAGACTTTTACCGAATCCCCGACCACACCAACAGAGCACAAGTCTGTGACCTGCGGTTTTATTGAGGCAAATATGTTGGGTGCTCGGCATTTCCAAAAAAGTCTACTCACTTAGCCAGCGGGCAGCCAAAAAAGAACCGCCGCGACGTCGTTTGACTCCGCTGCGACGGTTTTTCGAGCATTTTCGCGCCGTCGAGGACGCAGACGCTCCTCATTTCTAGCGCTTACCGAGCAAGAAGGCGCTACTCTCCGAAAGTAGTCAAAAAAGCCCCGTCCCAAATTAGCTACGGTAGATCGGCGGAACAAGGTTATTCGCCCGGGTTGATGTTCGCGTAGAACTCCGCCCCGTCGTCCAGGCGCAGGATGCCCACGCGACCGAACTCGGAGCCGGTGGCGGCAGCGCAGTCGATGTCGATGCGATCGGGCACACCGGCGGCATCCTCGCCGCCCAGGCGCACGATCTGCCCGCGGCCCGACTCCTCATCGAGCCCCGCAAGACCACCGACCTCGCAATAACGCCCGAGCGACACCGTTGGCGTGTGACCGCTCACAACGACCGGGCCCTTACCCTCGGTAGAAAGCAGCCCGGTCGGCACATCCCAATAGCCGTGACGAATCCACAGCAGGTCATCGGACGACTGTACCGCGAGCATCTGCTGCAGCAGCTCGCGATCGGCACCCACCGCTCCAACGCCATCGGCACAATCGACGCCATGCTCAAGCAAAAACGCGCGCGCCGCCTTCATCTCGATTCCAGCATGTACCAGCAGATACGGGCGCTCCTCGGTCTCGACCACCGCGTAGAGCGGCAGCGCGGCCATCCATCGCACGAGCTCCTCGTATGCCTCAAATTCCATGTCGTTGAGCTGCTCGCGCGTCGTCCAGCCACCGTTGATATCCCAGGTCTCGGCATCGAGCGGATCCTGACCAATGATGGCATCGAGCATGATCTGCTCGTGATTACCCTTGAGCACGTGGGCGTTGGGCAGCGAGCGCACGAGCTTAATAACGCCGACCGGATCGGGCCCGCGATCGATCATGTCGCCCAGCACGTACAGCGTGTCGTCGGACGTCAACGAGATCTTAGACAGGGCCTCGTCAAGCGCACGCACGTGCCCGTGAGCATCAGATGTCACATAGATCGCCATGGTACGCCTCTCCTTGCATTGCGGCCGAAGCCCGGTGCCGCAACTAAAACTTCAAGTTGAACTTAAACGTTACCCATTGTACTCCGTTGCAATAAAGCTGGAAAGGGTTTCCGAGCAGAGGCAAAGACGGCAGCCGTCTATGACGATATCGCGCACGCCCGCAATCCAACCCCATAAACCCACCATCTTTGGGTACAAATAACCACAGACAACTGACCGTGCCACGCCAACCACCCAGGAGCGGACACTATCCATGAACCAGATCCTTCTTTTTATCGGCCTCGTCATCATTTTGTGCCTGACCATCAAACCCGTCGGCAAAAAGCTCCCCTTCCCCACCCTGCTCATCTTTATCGCGCTCGGCATGCTGTTGGGCGTCAACGGCCCGGCGCACATCGACTTTAGCGACTACGCACTCACCGAAACCGTCTGCAGCACGGCGCTGCTGTTCATCATGTTCTACGGCGGCTTTAACACCAATATCGACCGCGCCAAGCCCGTCGCTGCGCCGGCGGTGCTGCTGAGCACGCTCGGCGTCGTCATCACCGCAGGCATCACCGGCGTGTTCGCCCACTTTGTGCTGGGCTTCGACTGGATCGGCGGCCTGCTGCTGGGCTCGGTCGTGGCATCCACCGACGCGGCCAGCGTCTTTAGTGTTCTGCGCGAGCACAGTCTGTCGCTGAGGGGCGGCACCGACTCGCTGCTCGAGGTCGAATCGGGCTCCAACGATCCCGTCGCCTACATGCTCACCGCCGTGCTCGCCACACTCGCGGCCGGCGGCGACATTAACATCCCCGTGCTGCTGGCCAAGCAGATTATCCTGGGCGTGGGCCTGGGCCTCGCCATCGGCTGGGCGGCGGGCCGCCTGATTGAACGCGCGCACGCAACGGCCGAGGGCGCGCAGACCATCTATTTGTTCGCCGTGGCCATCGTCGCCTACGCGCTGCCGAGCTACCTGGGCGGCAACGGCTTTTTGGCTGTATACCTGGCCGGCATTGTGCTGGGCGCCAGCGACATCACCGGCAAAGTCGAGATGGCGCACTTCTTTGACACCCTCACCGAGATGGCCGAGATGACGATCTTCTTCTTGCTCGGCCTGCTCGTAACGCCCGCACGCCTGCCGCAGATGCTGCTGCCGGGCCTGGCACTCATGGCGTTCATGCTCTTCGTGAGCCGCCCCATCGCCGTCGGCGTGCTCCTAGCGCCCTTTAAGACGAATCCCCGCCAGGTCGCGCTCGTAAGCTGGGCGGGCCTACGCGGAGCGGCTTCGGTCGTCTTTAGTCTCTTTGCCGTAGTGGCCGGCGTTCCCGGCGGACACGACCTATTTGACCTGGTGTTTGCGATTGCCGTGTCGAGCATTGTGGTGCAGGGCTCGCTGCTGCCGGCGGTGGCGAAGAAGCTCGATATGATCGATGCGACCGGCGACGTGCGTCGCACCTTTAACGACTACCGCGACGAAGACGGCATGTCGTTCGTCAAGCTCAAAGTAGGCGCTGGACATCCGTTTGCCGGACGCTCGCTCGCCGACATTGGCAGCGCAACGGACATGCTGGTGGTCCTGGTACTGCGCGACGGTGCGCACCCGGTGTTGCCCAACGGCGATACCGTAATTGAGGAAGGCGACCTATTGGTGATGGCTGCCCCGACGTTTGAAGAGCGTGCCGAGGTTACGCTGCGCGAGGTCACCGTGACGCCCCACGGTCACCTGGCCGGCCAGCGCCTGCGCGATGTGCCGCAAGGCAAGCATCCGTTTATTGTGGTGATGCTCAAGCGCGAAGGCCAAACGATCATCCCCGACGGCAACACCCTAATATACGCCGGCGACGAAGCCGTCATCGCCACGCTCGCGTCGTAGCGGGCAGGAGGTAGCTAATTTGCGACGAAGAGATCAAGCGCCTAGAAAGCCTCATGCCTTCGCTCGCAGATTTGGATTTGCCTGAGGAGTAAAGCACCCCTCCCCCATGTAACCATCCTGCAAATCATAGCGGCGCAGTCGAGTTTTACCGTGATGCGGTCGCGCCTGGCGCTCCACTGTGCTAAAGTATCCCGAACGTTCAAACGACTACGAGGGGGAACTAGAAGATGGCACGTGTGCACAACTTCTCAGCTGGCCCGGCCGCGCTGCCTACCAGCGTGCTCGCCGAGATCGCCGACGAGATGATGGACTACCGCGGTTGTGGCATGTCCGTGCTCGAGATGAGCCATCGATCTAGCATGTACCAGCAGATTATCGACGACGCCGAGGCAACCCTGCGTCGTCTGCTGAGCATCCCCGACAACTACCGTGTCCTGTTTTTGCAGGGCGGCGCCACGCTGCAGTTTGCGGGCATCCCCATGAACCTCATGCGCCGCGGGCGCGCCGGCTACATCGTGACCGGCAACTTTGCCAACAAGGCATACAAAGAAGCCGCCAAGTACGGCGAGGCCGTGCTGCTCGCGAGCTCCAAGGACACCAATTTCGACCGCATACCCACCATGGCCGACGTCAACGCGCGCATTGCCGCCGAGGCCGCAAGCAACGGGCTCGACTACGTCTACATCTGCCAGAACAACACCATCTTTGGCACCATGTGCCACGAGCTGCCCAACTGCGGCGACGTACCGCTGGTCGCCGATGTCTCGAGCTGCTTTCTGTCGCAGCCGCTCGACGTTGAGCGCTACGGGCTCATTTACGCCGGCGCGCAGAAAAACGCCGGCGCCGCGGGCGTGACCGTGGTCATCGTGCGCGACGACCTCATCGCAGATGGCTCCGCCTTTGCGCAAACGCCGCAGTACATGGACCTCAAGGCCCAGGCCGCCAAGGGCTCCATGCTCAACACGCCCAACACCTTTGGTATCTACGTATGCGGCAAGGTGTTCCGTTGGGTTGAGAAAACCGGCGGACTTGCCGCCATGGCCGAGCGCAACTGGGCCAAGGCCAATCTGCTCTATGACCTGCTCGAGCACAGCGAGCTGTTCCATAGCACTACGCAGGCCGACAGCCGCTCCATCGCCAACGTCACCTTCCGCACCGGCGACGCCGAACTCGACGCGGCCTTTGTCGCAGGCGCGGCCGGGCACCAGATTCAAAACGTCAAGGGCCATCGCCTGGTGGGCGGTATGCGCGCCAGCGTCTACAACGCCGTAACCATGGAAGACGTGCAGGCACTGGCCTCGTACATGAAGGACTTCGAAGCGCAGCATAGTTTGAGCCCGCGATCTAACTAGCCCGCAGCACGCGGGCCGACCAGCCACTTCAAACCACTTGTTTTAAACAAACCCGCTAAGGAGTTTTTCATGCGCAAGATTAAGACCATCGACGACATTACCAAGGATGGCAAAGTCGAGTTTGGCAAAGGCTACGAGTTTGTGAGCACCGCCGAGGAGGCCGACGCCATCCTGATGCGCTCGACTGACCTGCACGGCTACGAGCTGCCCGAGGGCATCCGCGCCATCGCCCGCTGCGGCGCGGGCGTCAACAACATCCCCGTCGAGGAGTACGCCAAGAAGGGCGTCGTCGTCTTTAACTCCCCCGGCGCCAACAGCAACGCCGTCAAGGAGCTCGTCCTGGGCATGCTGGTGCTCTCGAGCCGCGGCGTGGTGCAGTCGATGAACTGGGTGCGCGACAACGCCGACGATCCCGAGATTCAGGTCGATGCCGAGAAGGCCAAGAAGGCCTTTGTGGGCCGCGAGCTCAAGGGCAAGCGCATCGGCGTCATCGGCCTGGGCAACGTGGGCTCCAAGGTCGCCAACGCCTGCGTCGACCTGGGCATGGACGTTTACGGCTACGACCCGTTCATTTCCGTCGAGCACGCGTGGGTGCTGAGCCGCGAGGTGCAGCGCGTGGGCACGCTCGAAGATCTCTGCCGCGGCTGTGATTACCTCACGGTGCACGTGCCCAGCAAGGCCGACACCATCGGCATGATCAGCACCGAGCAGATTAACCTGCTGGCACCGGACGCCGTGCTCATCAACTACGCGCGCGAAACCATCATTGACGAGGACGCCGTCGACGCTGCCCTGCGCGAGGGCAAGCTCAGCTGGTTTAGCTGCGACTTCGCCACGCCCAAGACGGTCAAGATGCCCAATACGTTTATCACCACGCACTCGGGCGCCGGCACCGGCGAGGCCGAGGCCAACTGCGCCGACATGGCCATCAGCGAGCTCAAGGATTACCTGGAGAACGGCAACATCGCGCACAGCGTCAACTACCCCGCCTGCAGCATGGGCAAGGCGCGCGCCGCAAGCCGCATCGCCTGCCTGCACGCCAACGTGCCCAACATGATCGGCCAGATCACGGCCATTCTCGCCAAGGACAACGCCAACGTGCAGCGTATGACCAACGAGTCCGCTGGCGAGAACGCCTACACCATGTTCGACACCGACGAGCACCTGGACAGCAGCACCATCGAGGCGCTCAAGCAGATTCCGTCGATGTATCGCGTGCGCGTAATCAAATAGCGCCGGCTGATCTGACGGGCAGTTCCCCATGTGGCCTGCCCGTCACTGACATTGAATGCCCGCGGGGGCGCCTTTCGCACGAGAGGCCCCCCGTTTTTATGAGCACTCCATTAAATGCACCGAGCCGCTTCTTGGCATACAATCTGTATGTTGGCCTAACTATTTGTGAGGTGCCTATGGTTGATACAGATTTTGCTTGGCGGCTTACGCAAGGGCTCGTGCGGATCGACAGTTCCGACCCAGGTGCGTATGAGGGCGAGATTGAACGCTATATCAAAGCGTTGGCTGAGGCTCAACTGGGGCGGTTGAGCCATCCGGTACTCGATGCCGTGCAGATTGCAGAGCTCGAAGTACTCCCCGGGCGCCGCAACCTTATGGTCACCGTGCCGGGCCAAAGCGACGAGCCGCGACTCGTCTATATCTGCCATATGGATACCGTAACCTTGGGCGATGGCTGGGACGCGGACATTCCGCCGCTCGGGGCGGTTGTGCGCAACAACAAACTCTATGGCCGCGGCGCCTGCGACATGAAGGGCGGACTGGCTTGCGCCATTGCCGCACTGGTCCATACGCTAGAGCGCGTGGTGGCGGATGGCGCGCTGCCCCGCCGCGGCTTTTCGCTCATCTGCTCGGTCGACGAGGAAGATTTTATGCGTGGCTCAGAGGCCGCGATCGATGCTGGCTGGGTCGGCTCGCGCGAATGGGTGCTGGATACCGAGCCCACCGACGGACAGATTCAGGTGGCGCACAAGGGGCGTACGTGGTTCGAGATTGAAATGGCTGGCGTGACAGCGCATGCGAGCCAGCCCTGGAAGGGCGCCGACGCCGTCGCCGCCATGGCCGAGGCCGTCTGTGCACTGCGCCATGCGTTCGCGGCTCTGCCCGTACATGATGAGCTGGGACCATCGACCATCACGTTTGGCCAAATCGAGGGCGGCTATCGCCCCTATGTCGTGCCCGACCACGCCAAGGTCTGGGTCGACATGCGCTTGACCCCGCCGACCGATACAGCCGCCGCAATCAATATGGTCGAGCATGCTATTGCCGCCGCCGAGGCCGCGGTTCCCGGTTGCCACGGCAGCTACGCCGTGACGGGCGACCGCCCCGCTATCGAGCGCGATCCGGTCTCTCCCCTTCTAGCTGCACTCAAGTGCGCAGCAGACGATGTAACGGGCACGGACACGACCGTCGGCTTCTTTACCGGCTACACCGACACTGCCGTCATTGCCGGCAAGACGGGTAACCGTAGCTGCATGAGCTATGGCCCAGGCTCGCTCGCACTCGCCCACAAGCCCAACGAATATGTGCCCCACGCCGACATCGTTCGCTGCCAGAGCGTGCTCATCGCGCTCGCCGACAACACGCTCTGGGGCGCGGATGGCCAAGTTGGGGCATAATAAGCCGCGAACAAACCGACTCGCGCGTTAGGACCGCCCATGAAAGCACTCCCGTTTCCCTGCATCCGCCCGTCTCAGGACCACGTGCTCGAGGCGCTACCCGCAATGGGCAGCATCCTGAGCGGCAACGATGCTCTGCGCGGAGCCATTGCCGATGGCCTGATGCTTAAGGACCCAGGTGCGGCGTATTACGTGTACGAATGCTCGGACGAGCCGGGACGCGTGACGGGTGTCGTGGCGATTTGCCCGGTTAACGTGCTGACGGGCAGCGACGAGGCTGCTGCCGAGAGCGTCGACGCACTCGCCGCTGCGCACGCGATCGCTGAACTCAAAGTTCAGCCTCGTCCCGTGTCGCTCGTCTACGAGGCCTCGCCCGTCATGGATATCATCCTGGGCGCCGCCAAAGAGGGCGCCTCGCTCTACGCCGTCACCGATCCTGCGGGCATTACACACCGCGTGTGGGAGGTCAAGCGCGAGGACGCCGTCGGCGCCATCCGTGCCATGCTCGACCAGGCGCCGGAGCCGGTACTGGCCGACGACCCTGCCTACGCTGGCGCACTAGTCGGGGCATCACAGCTCCTGGCCGATGAGGCCCGTTCCGCCGGAACATACACCGGCAAGGAGCCGTTCAACTTTACCGTTGCCGTGCTCTTCCCCGCTGCGCAGGTCAGCGGCGGCGCACCGCAGGTTCCGACGGGTCTGCTCACGCACCAAGTCGCGCGGTTCTAGCAAGACCAGACCGCGCAGCACAAAAATCGGCAGCTCAACAAACAGGGGGCGGAGATGCAGCAGGTACATGCATCTCCGCCCCTTTTGCGTCGAGAAGTTATGCCGGCGACCCGAGCCGCCACGCTCGCGTTATCCGCGCTGCGGACCTGCAGTAGCCACAAGCGGTTCAAGGCCCAGCTCGCGTGCGTAATCCTCCTGCGTAAAAATCTCAATCAGCTCAAACGTGTCGGATTCGTCGTCAAACGCAAAGTGCAGCACCGAGCAGTTGCCCGGCACACGGTCGCGCTCGTCTGCCGCCGCGCCCTTCACGTGATCCATGAACTCCTTGATGGCCGATCCGTGGCTTACCGCAAGCACGCACGTATGGTCCGGACGCTGCATAAGCTCGGTCAGCGTCGTCACCATGCGGTCGCGCACCTGCATCTGGCCCTCGCCGCCAAACTGACGATAGAAATCGCGCCACGGGCGCTCGGGCATAAGCATCACGCGCTCGGCCTCAAAGTCGCCAAAGAACCACTCGCGCAGGCCGTCCAGGCGCTCGTACGCCAAGCCCAGCCACAAGTTGGCGATAGTCTGCTCGGTGCGATGAAGTGTGGAGGTGTAAGCATGATCGGGCTCAATGCCGCGTGCGCGCAAAAACATACCGGCGCGCGCCGCCTGATCGCAGCCCAGCTGCGTGAGCGGCGAGTCACTCCAACCCTGAATGATGCGCTTAAGGTTGAATATTGTCTGCCCATGACGAACCAGATACAGGTCTTTATTCATAGGAGTCCTTTCGTTCGTTACCAACCCAAGAGCGAAAACGCCCCGTCGCAATAGCCAAAATGGAGCACGGCACCGTTGTCGGGTAGCTCTCCCTCGCCAGTCACATACTCAAGAAACTCCTGGCAGGCTGAGCCGTGGGAAACCGCCAGCACGCAGTCGTGTTGCGGCCTGGCCATGATGAGGGACAGCGCCGCGACCATGCGCGACTGAAGCTGCACTTCCGACTCGCCGCCAAAGGCCACCGGATAATCGCCCCAGGGCTGCGGCGGCATCTCGCGATTTGATGTGCCCTCCAGCGAGCCAAAATGCCACTCACGCAGGTCATCGACCAGCTCAATGGAACGGCCCTCGTCAACGATAAGCTCGGCCGTATGCCGCGCCCGGCCCAACGGCGAGGAATACACATGATCAAAGGCCACGCCGCGCGCCGCAAACGCCGTACGCGCCGTCAGCGCCTGCTCGCGCCCGCGCGCCGTAAGCGGCGAATCGTGCCAGCCCTGCAAAATGTTCAGCACATTGAGCTCAGTCTGCCCATGACGCACCAAATATAGATCGGCCACATGCCCTCCCCTCGTACCACCACAAAGGGGACAGGCACCTTTGTGGTGGTTTACCGTCTGATCACGCCGCGATGACGCTCAGCTACACCAGCACGTCAGCGAGCGAACGCTTAGGTACGTGGTGCACCTGCGCCTCGTCACGCCAGTAATTAATAGAGCCGTCGGGGTTGGAATCGATCGCATCGATAACTTGAGTCTCGGCCGGAACGCCAAACGCCATGATCAGCTTGAGCTCATATTTGTCGTTATCGAGCCCCATGGCATCGATCGCGCGGGGCGTAAAGGCCTTGAACATACAGGCTGCCACCTCGGGCGTGGCGCTGCGGGCGGCGAGCATCATCGTCTGCGCGGCAATGCCCGTGTCGACCTCGGTAATGGGAGCGGCTGGCTTGCCCGGAACGGCGCGCTCAGCCAAAATCGCGATGTAGCCGGTCGGGCGCTCACCCTCGGCAGGACCCGGCCAATCCTTAAGCGCACCGGCCCATGCAAGCTCATCAAATACACGCGCGCAATCCACGGCACCGCTCACCACATGAAAACGCAGACGCTGAGCATTGGCGCCGCAGGGAGTCAGGTGAGCCAGCTCTGCCAGCTCGAGCAAAAACTCACGCGGCACGCGCATGGACTCGTCAAAACGGCGGCACGTACGGGCACGACGGACCAGCGCATCAAACGCTTCCAAGCCGAGCTTTTCGCAACCCTGCTCTGCCATCGATTCGACACTCGACGGCGCCTCGGGAACTGCTTCGTTCATAGGGACCCCCAATACAAGCCAATTGTCCTTAGGAAAATCTAACCTAAAACGTAGGCAATAACGAACAGGGCTGCAATGTTCTACACCTGTTGAATAGAAAATCGCAACGTGGGGAACAACGGAAACAATTCGGGGCCTTTGGGTTACGTTTCGCCCTCTCCGACCCATACGCCAGCGCCTTTAGGCGATACTGGTTGTAACGATCAAGGCTTACGCCGCACGGAAAGGAGACATTATGGGCATCTTTAAGAACGATGACCAAAAATCGAGCCAGTTTGGATTTGACGAGAAAAGCATGGCGGGCAAAGCCGTCAAGGCCGTGCGCTGGATTTACGCCATCACGGGCGTCTTAGCGCTCATTGCTGGTATCGCGCTGCTTTTTGCACCCGCCAAGTCCCTCGTCTTTTTGACGACTGTCCTGGGTTTTTACTTTGTAATCACTGCTGCCATCAGGCTGTTCACTGCCATTTTTGAGCCGCTGCTGCCCACCGGCTGGCGCGTGACGAGCATCATCTCCAACCTACTCATTATCTTGGGCGGCGCCATAATCCTGCGCAACCAGGCCTTCTCGACCGCGACGCTCACCACGATGGTGGTTATCGTGGCCGGCTTTGGCTGGATTGTCGAAGGTGTCATGTCCATTCTGGAGTCCGAGCTTTCGTCCAACCGCGCCCTCGCCATCCTGAGCGGCGCACTCTCCATCATCGCCGGCATGTTCGTGTTTATCTATCCGCTGTGGTCGGCCAAGATGCTCGTCATCTTTAGCGGCGCCGCACTGCTGGTGTTTGGCGTAACGCTGATTGTTCGTGCTATTCAATTTGGCAAACTGGTGCACTAGATGCCACGAACGCTCTTTATTGATGCAGACGCCTGCCCGGTCACGCGCGAGTCGATTGACTGCGCGCAGCGGGCGGGCGTCGCCGTTGTTATCGCCGGCAACAGCACGCAAAACCTAGAACGGCACATTCGCCGCGACGACCCGCGCGATGCTGAGCACGCGCGACGCGGATTTTGGGTCACGACGCTCGATGTGAGCGTGGGCGCCGACAGCGCCGACTTTGCCATTGTCGAACGCCTGCAGGCGGGCGACGTGGTCGTGACGCAGGACATTGGCTTGGCGAGCATGGTGCTCGGGCGCGATGCCGCCGCCATCGGCGTGCGCGGGCGCGTGTACGACAAGGCGACTATCGACATGCAGCTGTTTATTCGCCACGAGGAAAAGAAGGTACGCCGCGCCGGGGGACGCACTCGCGGACCGGCGGCATTTACCAGCGAAGACCGGGCTCGCTTTAAGCGCAAACTCACCGAGCTGCTGCGCTAACCAAGGTAGATTTTTGGGACATGCCCGGAAATCTGCTTTTTTGCTTTGGGCGGTATGAGCGCTCAAAATCCATGGCTCAACAAAAAAAGGGCTTCAAAATGCCATGCGTCGCCGCATTGTGCAGGCGCCGAGCATGGCTATTTTGAAGCCCGTTTTGTTAGGCCCACTTAGAGGCCGAAGGCGGAGAGGATGAGGCCCCAGCCGGCACCGATGACGTACATCATGATCAGGAACAGGACGTTTTCGCGGGCACTACGGTTGGTGCGGAACAGCACCAGGTAGCCCACACCGGCAGAGATGAGCGTGCCGGCGAGCATCGGGGCCAGCTGCAGCGCGCCTTCCAGGTACAGTTGCGTGATGACGACGCTGGCCGAGCAGTTGGGAATCAGGCCGACGAGTGCCGAGCCCAGGACCGCAAGCGTCTCGTTGCCGCGCAGGAACTGCTCGATCGCGGACTCGCCGAAGGTCTCGAGCACGGCGACCAGGACCAGCGTCACCAGAAAAATGAATACCGAGACCTGCACGGTGTGCGAGATCGCGCTGCGGATAATCGACAGGAGGGGCGCGCCCTCGTGAGAGTGGCTGTGGTCGTGGTGGCGCTCGTGCTCGTCCGCGTGACCATGATCGTGGCTGTGGTCGTGCCCGTGCTCGTCCTCATCCTCGTCACAGCCGCAATGATCGCGTTCGCACAGCTCGTGGATGTGATCAGCACTTACTCCCGCCTCGGCCACTTCATCAATGATGTCGCCCCCGGTATGGTCGTCGTGCGCGCAGTTCACATGAGCCGGATTGGCAGCGGTCCCCAGCACGGTACGGCGAATCGCCGCATGCGCGCGGGCATTACGACGAAGGCCGCGGATAGCCGCATCCACGATAAAGCCCGTGACCAGCGCGATCAGCGCCTTCGAGGCGAGCAACATCGCCATGGTCTGCACGGGTACCTGCTCGGCGAGCAACAGCGGCAGCATCTCGTCGGAGGTCGAGAGAAACACCGCCACCAAGGTGCCCAGCGTCACGACGCGACCGGCGTACAGTGTGGCCGCCATTGCCGAAAAGCCGCACTGCGGCACCATGCCCAGCAACGAGCCAACCACGGGACCCGCGGCGCCGGCGCGCTTGATGGCCCCGTTAACGCGGTCGCCCGCGACGTGCTCCAAGGTCTCGAGGGCCAGATACGTCACCAACAAAAACGGCACCAGCGAGAGCGTGTCCTTGCCGGCGTCGAGCAGAATATCAATCAGCAAATCCATGACGGATGGAACCTTTCGTGTCTTTCGGCAGCATTGTAAAAGTCCTAGCGGTCAACTAGGGTATTGTAGTTGTCCTAGGCGCGATGCCAATAGTTGCCCATGGTAAACTATCATCTCGCCATAACTCAATGCCACCGAGCCGCGCGACGCGGCCCGTCCAAGGAGCAGTCTATGAACGTTTCACAAGCACTCGAATACGAGCGTCAGCCGTTTATCCCCATGTTTATCTATGGCGATCACGGCGCCATGGAGTCCGAGCGCCAGAAGGGCGAAGAGGCCCTCAAGGTGCTCGAGACCGAGTACTTTACCGCCGAGGGCGACCCCGGCTTCGACTTTGCCACCGTGCGCGACCTGGCCGACCGCAACCGCGACCTGTGCGACCAGATTGGCGAGGCACGCCTGCGCAACGTGACGCCCGCGACGCTTTCGCGCGGCCTGTCCGATGCCGACACCTGCGCCGCCATCGGCAAGATGCAAAAGCGCACTGCCGCGTCCGTCATGCGCGAGATCCGCGGCGACCGCGACGCGCTCGGCGTCGCCTACGCTCGCAAGCCCATCCAAGGCACGGTGCTGGGCATCGACATCGAAACCACCGGTCGCGCGCCCGAGCGCGGCTACATCATCAACGTGGGCTGGGAAATCATGGAGCTCACCAGCGACGCCGTGCCGCATGACGCCGAAGCACACTACTGCGGCCTGCCCGACATCTATCGCGGCGAGGATGTACCGCTGTCGAATATCCACCACATCACCTGGGACGACATCGACGGCAAGAAGCCGTTCCGCGAGAACAAGGAGCTGCAGAAGCAGCTGCTCAAGCTCATGAAGAAGTACCCGTACATGGCACACAACGCCGCGTTTGAGGACAGCTGGTTCAAGATCCACCTGGACGGCTACGCCGAGGCACGCCGCGCCGGTAAGATCATCGTCATCGATTCACGCCAGATCTGCCGCAGTCTGGATGCCGACGTCCGCTCGCTCCCCCGCGAGTCCGCCCCCGCCGCGCTCGAAAACTGGGCGCGCCGCCGTGGAACCCTCGCCGCCGACGCCAACGAGCAGCACCTGGGCCTCGACGACACCGACCTCATGCTCCGCACGGTTCAGGCCGAGTTCAACCTCAAGAACCTATTCGCGAAATAACCGATCCATCTGCGGGAGCGCCTGCCAGGCACAGCGCAATCCGTCTGGGCACACCGACACGCAGTAAACTAGGGCGCAGCCTTATGGCTGCACCCTAGTTTTCATCAAAACGAGCAAATACGCGTGCTTCACATAGTCGGCAGGTTGGCCCACCTACATTTTTCGAGTTGTTCGGCCAGCTGAACCACTAGTCAAGGCCCCTTGAACCGCAATCGAAGCTAAAATCGCCTTAATTTCGCAACCAAGCCCCATAAATCTACCTGAATCAATTCGAATAGGACGTTGCGATCGCACCATTCGTATAGGATAAGGCCGAATAACTCAAATTATGTTGGTGAGGCGTCTTGGCGATCGGCAAAATCGCTTAGAAGCTACGAATTCGCAACTAAAGTTCACCAAAAAAGGCGCAGCTGGCAGAAACCTCCCGAGCTGAAGCTGCTCCCTCGATACGACAGCTCAAAAGCCCCCCACCGTTCGCAGAAGATAAGCCGCGCCCCAATACCGTTACCCGAAGTTTCGGGCGAATGTGGCGTCCGCTATGCCATCATGCGCGTATGGGAATCGTTCTATCACATACCACGGCACGCGCTGTATACCAAACAGCCAACTCGCTCGCAAGCTACGCGATCGATCCCATACCTATGGAAAAGATCAGGGTGTCTGCGCCGACCGCGTCCGACCTGGAAGCGGCACGAGCATGGCTCAACAGAAAGAATGTCGATTCTAAAAGCATCCATGTGCTGACGTTTTCCAATAATGCAAATAGGCACCGCAAGGGCTGCATCTGCCACTACACGCGCTATACGTTTGATGCAGAAAGCTACCTAGAACTCGAGCCGAACGTCTACATCATCGATATCAAGCTGTGCGCGTTAGAAGCAACAGCCGACCTCAACCTTTGGGAGCTCGTTGAGTATTACTTTGAAATCTGCGGGTCCTACGCGCTGGAAACGTCCGACGAAACTCAATATCGCGAACGCCCAGCCCTAACCAGCGTTGAAGAGCTCAGAGCCTTCTTTTCAGAGGCATCAGGGTATCGTGGGTCCAATAAAGCCCTTAAGGCACTTTCTTATGTACGCGGAGGCTGTCGCTCTCCACTCGAAACGGCTTTTGTCATGATGCTGACAATGCCCAAGTCAATGGGCGGCTTAGCCATACGTGCCATCAAAACGGATTATCCGATCCCAGTCCCCAAAAGATACGCCGCCCTAACGCGACGCACGGTTTTCTACCTCGACGCGCTGCTCGAAAACTCGATGACCGATATCGAATATAACGGCTTCTACCACGACGAGCCCGAGCAGCAATCAATTGACGAGGAACGCCGAAACACGCTGCGAAACATGGGATATGCCGTTATCACAGTTAGTCGTCATTCGTTTTTCAAGCAGTCCGCTTTTAGACGGGTCATGGAAGCGATTCGCATTCGCGAGAAGATCTGGCCCGGTCGACTCCCGGATAACTTCGCCATCCTGCAAGAAACTCTTCGTCAATTTGTCTTGCGGCGCTACTTCGAATACGGTCGCCGCGTCCTGGAGGCACTCAAAGAAGAAGAGGCCACCAAGCGCGAAATTGCAAGTCAATATCCGCAAACTGATGACCCGAGCATCAACGATGTGCCCGAACCCGACGACATGCAACACGTCGGGGCCCTTGCTGAGGAAATCAATGGGCCTTGGGAATGCGACATGTCCGCAAAAATCGATGAAAACCGCACGGAAGACGACACGATTATTGATCTAATTGAGAATTCGCTCTTTTAAATGCGGTCTCCGCGGATGTCCACCTACATTTTTCGACTTATTCGGCCACCGATGTGCCTGATTGGCCGCAGCAATGCTCAATATAACTTTAGATAAAACTGATTCTGCAGGAACTCCCGTAGAGAAAGAACTAATTCTCACGGTATTTAACAAGATAAAGTACAAATATGAACAGCTCTAATGCTTCTCGAGACGGCTTTCTTAGCATGCTGGCCGAACATCTCGAAATATGTTGGCGAGCATTGCGTCGATGCATCCCAACCCACAGAAAATCGCAGAGGCGGCAAACAGTCATCGAAATTATCGCAAATTGTATTGACATATGAACATGCGCTCATATAATCGGAAGTAAGTTATATGAGCGCATGTTCATATGAAAGGATGTTGCAATGAGCGACCACGCTGATGAAACAAAGACTGACATCGAGGCCACCGAACCCGTGATCCCCACCACCTGCTCGCCCGAGGACCTTCCCGACGAGGAGTTGCTGTACGACTTGGCCGACCTGTTCAAGGTCTTCAGCGACACCACGCGCATCAAGATTCTCTATGCCCTCATGGGCCGCGAGCTCTGCGTGGCCGACATCGCCGAGGCGACCGCAACCTCGCAGTCGGCAGTATCGCACCAGCTGCGCACCCTTAAGCAGTCGCACCTGGTCAAATTCCGGCGCGACGGGCGCAATATCCTCTACTCGCTCGCCGACGACCACGTCTACACCATGCTCAACCAGGGCATGAGCCATATCTGCGAATAGCGACCAACCACGGTACCAGCGCGGCCTGAACCCAAGCCGCAAATACAGAGAAAGGAACCCACCATGAAAAAGCAGTTTAAACTCGACGAGATCGACTGCGCCAACTGCGCGCGTGAGCTTCAGGACGAGCTGGCCAAGCTCGAGGGCGTCAAATCCGTGTCCGTCAACTTTATGACCCAGAAGCTGACGCTTGAGGCTGATGATGCTGAGTTCGACGAGGTGCTCAACCGCGTTGTAGAGTTTACGGCCGACGCCGAGCCGGACTGCGAGATCATTCTCTAGCCCAGGTTTACGCCAACCTGCAAGGCCGCGATTGCCGCGGCCTTTGCTCGCAAAATTATATGAGCGAGTGTTCATACATTCAAATGGGAGGATACGAGTCATGGCCACCGCCGACCCCAAGAAGAAAAAGAAGAAGCGCAAGAAGAAAGAGTCACTCGAGCATAAGCGCAACCGCATCCTGGTAGCGCTGGGCATTTTTGCCGTGGTGTACGCCCTCGATGAGTTCGGCACCCTCACCGCCGCATTCGGTACCCCGGGCGACATCTACGCCAGCTTTATGCTGTTCCTCATACCGTTTTTGATTGCCGGCTACGACGTACTGCAAAAGGCATTCAATAACATCCGCCGCGGCAAGGCCTTCGACGAGAGTTTCCTTATGGCAGTCGCGACCATCGGCGCGTTTGCCATGGTGCTCTTCCCCGATACCGACCCGCACATGGCCGAAGGCGCCGCCGTCATGCTGTTCTACCAGGTCGGCGAGCTGTTCCAGGCGTACGCCGTGGGCAAGAGCCGCAAGTCGATCAGTGCCATGATGGACATCGTGCCCGACTACGCTAACGTCGAGCAGCCCGACGGCACACTCGAGCAGGTCTTCCCCGATGACATCGCCGTCGGCACCGTGATCGTGGTCAAGCCCGGTGAGCGCGTGCCCATCGACGGCGTCATCGTCGAGGGCGAGACGCAACTCGACACCGCCGCGCTCACGGGCGAGTCAGTCCCCCGCCCCGCCAAGTCCGGCGACGATATCATCAGCGGCTGCATCAACATGACGGGGCTCATCCACGTGCGCACCACCAAGCCATTTGGCGAGTCCACTGTCGCGCGCGTCCTGGAGCTCGTAGAAAACGCCAGCGAAAAGAAGGCGCGTACCGAGAACTTCATCACGCGCTTTGCCCGCGTCTACACGCCCGCCGTCACCGGCGCGGCCGTGGTGCTCGCGCTCGGCGGCGGCCTAATCACCGGCGCCTGGTCCGACTGGATCCTGCGCGGCCTGACTTTCCTGGTCGTCAGCTGCCCGTGCGCGTTGGTGATCAGCGTCCCGCTCAGCTTCTTTGGCGGCATCGGCGGCGCGTCCAAGCTGGGCGTTCTCATCAAGGGTTCTAACTACCTCGAGACGCTCGCCGACGTGGACACCGTCGTCTTTGACAAGACGGGCACCCTCACCAACGGCACGTTCTCGGTGGTCGCGGTACACCCCGAGGCCGGCTATACCGAGCAGTCGTTGCTCGAAGTCGCAGCCCTTGCTGAGTCGTTCTCCGATCACCCCATCGCGCAGTCCGTACGTGTCGCCTACCAGGGCGAGGTCGACCCCAAGCGCGTAAGCGACTCCACCAACGACGCGGGCCATGGCGTGACGGCAACCATCGACGGCAAGCACGTCGTCGTTGGCAACGCAAAGATGCTCGCCGCGGCCGGAGTCGAAGCGCCCGATTGCGAGGTCGTCGGAACGATTCTGCATGTGCTCGTTGACGGCGTGTACGCCGGCCACATCGTGATTGCAGACACCGTCAAGGCCGATGCCGAGCAAACGATTCGCGACCTGCACGCCGCCGGCGTCAAGCGCACCGTCATGCTCACGGGCGACCGCGAGGAGGTTGCGGCGTCTGTGGCCAAGCAACTCAGTCTCGACGAGTTCCACGCGCAGCTGCTGCCGGGCGATAAGGTCGAGCGTGTTGAGGCGTTGCTCGCAGCCGAAAGCGGCAAGGGCAAGCTCGCCTTTGTCGGCGACGGTATCAACGACGCACCCGTGCTCACGCGCGCCGATGTGGGCATCGCCATGGGCGCTATGGGCTCGGACGCCGCAATTGAGGCGGCGGACGTCGTGCTCATGGATGACAAGCCGTCCAACATCTCCCGCGCGATCCGCGTGGCGCGCAAGACCATGTCGATTGTTTGGCAGAACATCATCTTTGCGCTGGGCATTAAGTTGCTGATTCTGGTGCTTGCGGCACTGGGCATCGCCAACATGTGGCTTGCCGTGTTCGGCGACGTAGGCGTGGCGATCATCGCCATCCTGAACGCCATGCGCGCGATGGGTGTCAAGAACCTGTAGCGTTCGTGGGCTGTCCGGCCGGGAACGGGCTTGGTTTTGAAAACGTCCTCGCGCATGAGGCCCGTCTTTCCTGCTCCTGCGGAGCAACGGAAAGGCGGGCCTCGCGCTGCGGAATGTTTTCAAAACCAAGCCCGGTCCCGGCCTGCGGTAACATCGCAGGCGGTTCTTGGGCATCGCTTGCTGGCAGGGTTCCTTTGCTGAAATGGACTTGGCCGAAAGGGCCGCTGGTCCCAGTCGCTGGTTCGCGCTTTGCGTGAACTCCGCGCTACTGTGGGACAGTTAGGCTTCTGTTGTTGGACCCGCTACATCTTCCCGGCCCAACATCGCCCGTAGCTTCTCAAAGCTTTCCTCGCTCAGGCAGTGCTCCATGTGGCAGCCCTCTTGCGACGCGACCTCAGCCGAAACACCCGCATCCTCCAGCAGGCCCACGAAAAAGCAGTGGCGCTCCCACATTTGACGGGCGACCTCTAGCCCGCGCTCTGTCAGATGCACATCGCGTTTGCCCATTTCGACGTAGCCGTTGTTCTCCAACGTCGCCATAGCTTTGGAAACGCTTGCCTTAGTTACGCCAAGGTACTCTGCAACGTCGATCGAGCGCACGATGCCCTGGCGTTCCGACAGAACGTAGATCGATTCGAGATAGTCTTCTCCGGATTCACGTAGGGCCATGGGCCGCCTTTCGCGATGATTGCTAGTTAGCCTTTGGATACTTTCCACCGCTTACTTTACTGCAAAAGTTGCCCATGTCTTACTACTTTGCCTAAAAGTTAGCCGTGTTTCACAAAACGTGCGGGATGAAAACAAAATGGGGGCGCCCCGCAAGGAGTGTCCCCAGGTGCCGGCAGAAAAGGAACGTCCCCAAGTGCCGGGTCGTAGCTACACGAGGCCAAAGTGCTTGGCGGCGTTGTAAATTCCGTCGTCGTCCACGGCGGTCGTCACATAGGTCGCTGCAGCTTTCACCGTGTCCTGCGCGTTGCCCATGGCCACACTTGTGCCCACGGCCGAGAACATCGACAGGTCGTTCTCGCCGTCGCCAAAGGCAATCGCCTCGCTCGCGTCGATACCAAGCCGCTCGAGCGTCGCCGCCACGCCCAGGTCCTTGCCGCCGTTAGCGGGAATAATGTCGCAGAACAGGTCGCACCAGCGCGTGGTGAGCGAATGCGACACGGCGTCGGTCACGATATGCTCGTCGGCCGGGTCCACAAAGGCGCAAAACTGGTAGACCGGTGCGTCAAAGGCGTGCTCAAACGGCTCCTCGTGGTAGACGATTCCCGCGTTGCTGCCAGCCGTCACCACGCGCTCGGACAGGCGGTTCACAAACGAGTTCTCGCTCTGCATGCACAGCGAGTCATAGCACCCCTGCGCCACCTGGTCCACGATCACCGCAACGTCGTCCGGATCAATCGGACAGCTGCGGTAAGCTCCCTCGGCATCAAAGCAGTGCTGGCCCGAGAGCGTAATGTACGCATCCCAGCCCAGGTCGAACAGCCAATCGGGCATCTGGTAGGTCGGACGGCCCGTGGCGATCACGCACGCGATCCCCTGCTCGTGAAAGCTGTCGAGCACCTGCTGCGCCGACGCCGGAATCCGGTGGGTCTTAAAGCTCAGTAGCGTGCCGTCGATATCGAAAAACGCGGCTTTGATCATCCTCGCCTACTCCTCGCCCTCGAGCTTTTCGCTCGCCTCGAGCCACGCCATCTCCAACTCGTCCATGGCGGCGTGAGCCTCGTCGATCTTTGTCTGCTGCTCGCCCAGCGCCGTGTAGTTGGTGGGGTCGACCTGGGCCATTGCTGCCTCGGCCTCCTCAACGCGGGCGCGCTGCGTCTCCATCTTGCGCTCGAGCGAACTCACCTCGTGGCGGAGCTTCTGGCGCTCGGCGTTGGACAGGCCGTTGGGCTGACCGCTCGACTTGGGCTTTTCGGCCGCAGCTGCCGCGGCACCGGTGTCGAACGTGCCGGTCTTGGCGCTCGGCGCGCCCACGGGCTCGCCCTCGGCGGTAGCGTTGCACAGGCGCAGATACTGGTCCACGCCACCGGGCATATGCGTCAGGTGGCCGTCGAGCAGCGCCCACTGCTGGTCGGTCACGCGCTCCATCAAAAAGCGGTCGTGCGTCACCAGGATCAGCGTGCCGGGCCAGCCGTCCAGCAGGTCCTCGACAATCGCGAGCATGTCGGTATCCAGGTCGTTGCCCGGCTCGTCCAGGATGAGCACGTTGGGCTCGTCCAGAATCGTCAGCAACAGCGACAGGCGACGGCGCTGGCCGCCCGAAAGATCGCCGATGCGGCTCCAGAGCTGCTGCGTCGTAAAGCCCAGACGCTCGCAGAGCTTCTCGGGCGAAGTCTCCTTGCCGTCGATGACGTAGTACTTCTTATAGTTGCCGAGCACCTCGCGGATCGTGTCGCCCATGTAGGGCTTGAGCTCCTCGAGCTGCTGCGACAGCACGCCAAAGCGCACTGTCTGGCCAATCTTCACGCGGCCGCGCGTGGGTTCAATCTTGCCCTGGATCACGTCGAGCAGCGTCGACTTACCGGCGCCGTTCTCGCCCAAAAGGCCATAGCGGTCGCCCGCACCAATGAGCCAGGTCACATCGGTGAGCACCTGCTTGGGCGCGCCGTCGGTATCGGCATAGCCGGCATCCACGTCGACCACATCGATAACCTGCTTGCCCAAGCGGCTCACGGCCAAGCGCTTGAGCTCCAGCTCGTCACGCACGGGCGGCACGTCGGCGATCAGCTCACGAGCGGCATCCACGCGAAACTTGGGCTTGGTGGAACGAGCCTGGGCACCGCGGCTCAGCCACGCGAGCTCCTTGCGCGCCATGTTGCGACGGCGCTCCTCGGTAACGGCGGCCATGCGGTCGCGCTCCACGCGCTGCAGGATGTATGCCGAATAGCCGCCCTCGAAGGGATCGACTTGGCCGTCGTGAACCTCCCACATGCTGGTGCAGACCTCGTCCAAGAACCAGCGGTCGTGCGTGACCACGAGCATGGCACCCTGGCCGCGCTGCCAGCGGGCCTTTAAGTGACGCGCGAGCCAGTTGATGGTGCGCATATCCAGGTGGTTGGTGGGCTCGTCGAGCATGAGCACGTCGTAATCGCCGATCAGCAAGCGCGCGAGGTCCACGCGACGGCGCTGACCGCCCGAAAGCTCGCCCACCGTGCCCTCCCAGGGCACATCGCTGATGAGACCGGCGAGGATCTGGCGCGTGCGGGGGCTCGACGCCCACTCGTACTCGGGGGCGTCGCCCACAACGGCATGATGCACGGTATCAGTATCGACCAGGTTGTCCTTTTGGCCGAGCAGACCGATCGTCGTGCCGCGGCGGTGCGTCACGCGTCCGTCGTCGGGCTCCAGCGTGCCAGCGAGCACGCTCAGCAGCGTCGACTTGCCGTCGCCGTTTTTACCGACAATACCAATGCGGTCGCCCTCGCCCACGCCGAGCGTCACGCTATCGAAAATATGCTTGGTGGGAAACTCTAGGCTGACGGAATCGCATCCCAAAAGAATCGCCATATGCCCTGCTCCTTCGTAGAAATTCAACGTTGTCCATGATAGCAGCGAGCCCCACCCCAAACCACCACGAAGGCGCCTGTCCCCTTTGTGGTGGTCGTTTCGGTCGCAGAGCAAAAGGCGGTCCATCTCCCGCAAGAGATGACCCGCCTCTCCAATCAGTCCCGTGGCGACCGTGGCCACCGCGGGCCTCAAGCATGTCCCGGACTAGGAGAACATGCCGGTGAGGTAATCGTTCAGCCGCTGATCCTTGGGCCGTTGGAAAATCTCGTCGGTCTCGTCGTACTCGACCATATCGCCCATGTAGAAGAACGCCGTGCGATTGGACACGCGCGACGCCTGCTCCATGTTGTGCGTCACGATGACGATGGCGCGGTCGGCAACGATCGACGACATGAGGTCCTCGATCGCCAGCGTCGAGATGGGGTCGAGCGCCGAGCAGGGCTCGTCGAACAAAATCACGTCGGGGTTGAGCGCCAGTGTGCGCGCAATGCACAGACGCTGCTGCTGGCCGCCCGAAAGCGCGTAGGCGCTCTTGTCGAGCTTGTCCTTGACCTCGTCCCAAAGCGCCGCGCCGCGCAGGCTTTCCTCGACCATGCGGTCGAGTTCGTCGCGGTCGGTGATGCCGTGGCGCTTGGGCGCAAACGTGATGTTGTCGCGAATGGACTTGCGGAACGGGTTGGGCTGCTGGAACACCATGCCAATGGAACGGCGCAGCTCGTAGGTGTTTTCGGTCTTGGTGTTCACGTTGCGCCCGCGATAGTTGATCTCGCCCTCCACGCGGCAGCCGCGAATCTCGCGATTCATGAGGTTGAGGCTACGCAAGAAGGTCGACTTACCGCAGCCCGAAGGCCCGATGAGCGCCGTGATCTCGCCCTTGTGGAAGTCGAGCGACGTATTGTGCAGTGCATGGTGGTCGCCATAGTACACGTTGACGTCCTTGGTGGAGAGCACGACCTCGTCGCTCACGGCCTTGCCGCTCACGCGCACGCGCTTCTCGCTCTCCCCCACGCTCGACAGGAAGTCCTGGGTGTCGGACGATGCCGCTTCGGTTGCAGGCGTTACATTCATCTCGCTCATTCGGCCGTCATCTTCCTTGCCAGCTGCTTGCCCACAATGCGGGCGATTACGTTAAACAGCAGCACGCAAATCATCAGCAGTGCCGCGGTGCCCCAGACGATCTGCTGAGCCTCGGGGCTGCCCTCGCCATAGATCTTGTAGATATGCACGGCGAGCGACTCGCCGGGACGGAACACATTCCAGGCGCAAGTGGGGCTCGACAGGTTAAAGCTCAAGAAGTTCAGACGCATCGGCGAGCTCATGCCCGAGGTAAAGAGCAGCGCCGCGGCCTCGCCAAACACGCGGCCGGCCGAAAGCACGATGCCGGTCACGATGGCGGGCATGGCCTCGGGGATCAGGATGTGCAGCGTGGCCTCCCAGCGGGTAAGGCCCATGGCCAGACACGCATCGCGCTGGGCCTGCGGCACGTCCTCGAGTGCCTGCTGAATCACGCGCACCAGGATGGGGATGTTGAACATGGTGAGCGCGACGGCGCCGGAGATAATGGAGTACTTCCAGCCCAGCTGCACCGAGAACACCAGAAAGCCGAACATGCCGACGACGATGGAAGGCAGCGAGGACAGCGTCTCGATGGCGGTGGAGGCGATGTCGCGGATAGGGCCGTTCGGCGCGTACTCAACCAGGAAGACCGCTCCGCCTAGGCTGATGGGCACCGAGATGATCAGAGTGATCAGCAGCAGGTAGAACGAGTCGAACAGCTGGTAGAGCACGCCGCCCTGCGTTCCGTTGGCGCGCGACGGCTCTGTGAGAAAGCCCGGCTGGAACAGCGTCGAGATGCCCTCGAACAGGATATAGGCCACCATGGAGATGACGATGAGCATGACGATGGCGACGATCGCCGTCAGCACGCCCGTGGCGATGCGATCCTGTTTTTGGACGCGCCCGAGCCTCGCCTCGTCGATGTGGATGCGCGTGCTAGCCACGAGCCTTCGCCCCCTTGCGGCCAATGAGATGGATGATCAGGATGAAGATGAGGCTCATGCCCATCAGCAGCAGACCGAGTGCCCACAGGACGTCGTCCTGGGCCGAGCCCTCGGCGTAGACCGCCATGGACGTGGTGAGCGTGGTGGTGATGGTGGACGCCGGCGACAGCAGCGACGTCGGCATGGCCTCGATACCGCCGATAACCATGCGCACGGCGAGCGTCTCGCCAAAGGCGCGGGTCATACCCAGGATGACCGCAGTCATGAGCGACGGCATGGCGGACTTGAGCACCACGTGCCAGATGGTCTGCCAGCGGGTGTAGCCCAGCGCGAGCGAGCCCTGGCGGTAGCTGTCGGGCACGGCGCGCAGGCCATCGACCGAAAGCGTGGTCATCGTCGGCAGGATCATGACGGCCAGCACGATGGCGCCGGGCAAGATGCCCAAGCCCGTGCTTACGTGGAAAACGCTCTTCATAAGGCCGACGACCACGTGAAAACCGATCAGACCAAAGACGACCGAAGGAATACCAGTCAAAAGCTCAATAAGCGGCTGAAAGACCTTGGAACCAAACTTAGGCTGGATCTCAACCGCAAAGATGGCAGAGCCGATAGCGATGGGCAGCGCGATAAGCGTGGAGAGCGCCATGACCGCAAACGAGGTGACGATCAGGGGCAGGGCGCCGGTGTAGGGCAGGCCGTTTTTGGCCGTGTTGGCCAGGTCCCACTTGGTGCCGGTGAAAAACTCGACGACCGAGACGCCGTCTTTGACAAAAGCCGAGAGGCCCTTTTGGGCGACCATAAAGATGAGCGCGGCAACGACAAGCGTCACGAGCGCTACGCACGCGCCCGTGACGCCCAGGCCCACGTTCTCAAGGTCGCGCTTTGGCAGCTGTTTTGCCATTGCAAACCTTTCCGGGGGCGATTACTTATTTAGCAGAGACCTTGCCGCTGGCGTCCTTGACGACCTTCATGGCAGAGACGGGGATGAAGCCCTGCTCCTCGACGAGCTTGCCCTGGACGTCGTCGGAGAGCATAAACTCCAGGAAGGCCTTGGTGGCCTCGTCGGCGTCCTTGGAGCAGTACATGTGCTCGGTCGCCCAGATCTTGAAGGAGTCGTCGGTGACGTTCTTGCTCTTGGGCTCGACGCCCTCGACCTTGATGGCGTTGAACTTGGAGTCATCGAAGTGCGAGAAGTCGAGGTAGGAGATGGCGTTGTCGGTACTGCCCATCTGAGTCTGGACATCGCCGGACTTGTCGAGCTCGGCGTCGCCCTTAAAGTCGACGGCCTCGTCGCCAAAAACGGCGGCCTCGAAGGTGGCACGGGTGCCGGAGCCAGCCTTGCGGTTGAGAACGACGATCTTGGCGTCGTCGCCGCCGACCTCCTTCCAGTTGGTAATCTGACCGGAGAAGATACCCTTGAGCTGCTCGAGGGACAGGTCGTCGACCTTGACGTTCTTGGAGACGACGGGGCCCATGCCCACGACGGCGACCTCGTGGTCGACGAGGTTCTTGACTTGATCGGCCTCAAGCTTGGTCTCGGCGAAGACGTCGGAGTTGCCGATGGTGACGGTGCCGGCGGCGACAGCGGTCAGGCCCTTGCCCGAACCGTTACCCGAGCCGGAAACGGAGACGTCCGGGTTGGCATCCATGAACTTCTCGGCAGCAGCCTCGACGAGAGCCTGGAACGAGGAGGCACCGTCGTAGGTCACCTCGCCGGAGACGGACTCGGCAGCAGCGCTACCCTTGTCGGCGGCGTCGGATGCGCCGGAGCCGCCGCAACCAACGAGACCGAGACCGACGATGCCGGCAAGACCACCAGCGAGGCCGAGGAACTGACGACGAGAATAAGCCTGATCGAGCATGATCTTCCTTTCGTACATGCGACTCGCGGGCACCCTGCCCGCTTTGCTGTTTGGAAAGATACGACCCCGATCAGGCGACAACCGCGTTATCTGCGGTTTCTTACGGGCATTTGATAGACCCTTACCGCAAGCCCGGCCCAGCCTTTACAAACGGATAACAAACCCGCCACCAAGCATGACCCGCCTTTTACACCAATAAAAACAAAGTTGCGGTGAAATAGTTCCTGCTTGGCCATCAAATGGCCCATTCTAGGAACTATTCCACCGCAACTTAGATTGGGAAACCGCGAGACCTTAAAGCTCCAATTCATTCAAACGGAGGATCGCAACAATATAGATCTTGAGCGCTTGTTTGAGCTGTTCCTCGTTGGCGCACTCGTTGGGGCCGTGCATCTGGCCGCCCCATGTGGGCAGCTCCAGACCGGTCTCCTCGGGGCCAAACGACACGGCGCGGGCAAAGTTGCGCGCGTACGTACCGCCGCCCATGGCAAAGGGCTCAGCATGCTTGCCCGTAAACTCGTTATAGGTATCAATAAGCGCCTTCACGGCCGGATCGTCGGCAGACACCGAGAACGGCACCTTCGCGCGACCCAGCTGGCACGTCACGCCAAAACGGCCCACGAGCGGGTCGAGCTGCTCGCGGATAGTATCGGCACTCGTGCTGTCGGGGAAGCGCACGTCGATGACCTGCTCAATATGGCCATCCGCCACGCGGATGACGCCAGCGTTGCAGGTAAGCGGGCCAAACGCCGGACTCGTCGCATCGATACCCAGGCCGCGGCCATAGGCATCCGCATGCACAAAGGCCAGGAACTTGACGAACTCGTGCTCGGCAGGCGTCAGCAGGCGTTCGTCGCGTGCACCAAACGCGTCCTCGGCCTCGCGCAGATACGCCACGATCAGGCCGACGGCGTTAATCGTTCCCTCGGGCATCGAGGCATGACCGCCAATGCCATGGGCAAAAATCTGCGCGTGCCCGTTATCGAGCGCCGTAATCTCCAAGCGGTCGGCGTTCTCGACCGGCGCCGGCAGCTCATCAGCGGCAATCGCGAGCTCGCAGATGGACTGCGACGGAATGGCGTTGCTCGCCTCGGCACCGCTCCAGGACACAATGCGCCCGCCGTCGATCTTGGGGCTCACAAACGTCGCCCCAAACTGGCCCTTCTCGGCATTGCAGACCGGGAACTCGGCATCGGGCGTAAACAAAAAGTCGGGGTCTGCGTGGTTCTCCAGATAATGGTGAACGTCGGACATGCCCACTTCCTCATCGCAGCCCAGCAGCGCGCGGAAGGTATAGCGCGGCACAATGCCGTGCTTGAGCAGGTAGGCACCGGCGTAGAGCGACAGCACCGCCGGACCCTTGTCATCAATCACGCCACGGCCGAGCAGCCAGCCCTCGCGACGCTCCATCGCGAACGGATCGGTGTTCCAGCCGGGGCCGGCGGGCACCACGTCCACGTGGCAGATGGTCGCGAGCTGCTTGTCGCCGCGACCCGGGATATCGGCAATGCCCACATAGCCCTCGTCGTCGCCCGTCTGGTAGCCGAGCTTTTGCGCAATGCCGAGCGCGCAATCGAGCGCATCACGGACCGGTCGGCCAAACGGCGCACCGGGCTCTGCATTGGCAGCAACGGCCACGGACGGATAGCTCACCAGTTGTTCGATATCGGCGACGACATCTTCCCAGACCTCGTCGACATACTCGATAACGCTCTGCTCCACCTGATTCATGGACGACCTCCTCACCAATGAGTGACGGGTACGCCCGCCCCTCACATTACGTCTATTAGATAGCGAAAAGTTTAGCAAGCTCGGCCACCGAGTGCACCACTGCATCGGCACCCGCCGCCTCGTGCTCGCCCGGCGCCGCCGCGCCCGAATAGATACCAATGCACGGCACGCTCATCGCGTGCGCGCCCTCGACGTCGTTAAAGCGATCGCCGATCATCACGGCATCGCCCGCCGTCGCACCGAGCTCTGCCAGGGCATCGCGGACCGAATCGGCCTTGGTCTCGCGCCCCTGCGGCGGATTCATGCCAACCACCGCCTCAAACTGAGAAAGTCCCAGCTCTCCCACCATGTCGATACACTTTGCCTCCATGCGTGACGTCGCCACGGCCATACGCTTGCCTTGGGCGACCAACCCATCCAGCAGCTCGGGGATCCCGTCAAACACGGGATACTCCTCCGGTCCAAGTTCATCAAAAAAGGCACGGTACTCGTCGGCCACCACAAGCGACTCCTCGCGGGAAAAGCCATAAAAGTCGTGAAAGCTCTTCCACAGGGGCGGCCCGATCATGCGGCGCAGGTCACCCATCTGCGCCTCCGAAAACCCGCGCGCGGCCAACGTCTTGCGCGTCGAGGTCATCACCGCCCGGCCCGTATCGGCCACCGTGCCGTCAAAATCGAACAGCACAACCGGCCGCTCGCATAGCTGTAATGCCGCCATCGGCACTCCTCTTCCCCAGTTGATGATTTCCACACCGACACTTCAAACTGTTGACTATTCAACAATTGAACCTAGCAATGTAGAGCAACTCCACTATACTTGTCGCACTTTGCTCTCAGAAGGCGGCGCGAAAGCGCCCCAACGAAAGGTGCAATTATGTCTTTTGCCATCATAACCGACTCCACGTCGGACATCTCCCCCGCCTGTGCTCAAGAGCTTGGCATTTACGTCATTCCACTGCATGTGATTATCGAGGGCGAGGACCTGCTCGACCAGGTACAGATCACCGCCGAGGAGTACGTCGCCCGCATGGCCGGCTCCGAGCAGCTGCCGCACACCTCGCAGCCGAGTGCCGGCGAGTTCAAGGCACTCTTTGACCGCGTGCGTGCTGACGGCCACGACAGCGCGATCTTTATCTCGCTGTGCAGCGAATGGTCCGCCTGCTATTCCAACGCATGCCTGGTCGCCGAGACCCACGAGCTCGACGTGCGCTGCATCGATTCGCGCACCGGCTCGGGTGCCGAGGGCCTGCTGGTGGAGTACGCGCTCGCTATGCGCGAGGACGGCCGCAGCCTGGACGAGACCGAGGCACAGATCCGCGCGACCCTGCCCGACGCGCACCTGCTGCTGATTCCCCGCACGCTCGAGAACCTCGTTAAGAACGGCCGCGCGCCCAAGCTCGCCGGCCAGCTCACGCAGATGCTCAATATTCGCCTGGCCGTTTCGCCGGAGTGGCAGTCGGGCGAGATCAAGGCCATCAAGAAGGGCCGCGGCGCCAAGCGCATCGTCGCCAACACCATGGCAGACTGCCTCGCGTTTTTGGCCGAGCATCCGGGCTCCAGCGTGCGCGTGCTCACGACCGGTGCCGCCGAGGAGCAGGAGCTTGTCGACGAGGCACTCGCAGGCCAGGACTACGTAGACGCCGGCACCGGCCCCATCGGCTGCACCATCGCCACCCATGTAGGCGTCGACGCCATCGCCATCAGCTACTGCCCCCGCTACCAGCCAACTCGCTAGGGACGCCCACATCAGTTATGGTGAAATGGAGACTGTTTTTGGCTTATTAGCCGCCAATCAATCCCCATTCCACCGCAACTTAGAAATCAGCGATCAGCCCAGCGGACCCTGAAACAACTCCTGATGAGCGCCCATTCTTACCAGCCTAATCACTGGGTTAGTCTTATGGGGAAGATAAAGAACGACCACATCGACCAAGCCATCGGATAGATGGAAATCGATGTGGCCGTTGTAGTTTCCGCCCGGGTTTGAAAGCTCATGGGCGCCATATTCCGCGGGAAGCGAGCCGTGAGCTGCAAGCTCTGCGACCGCCGCCTTAAACTCGGTTTTTAGCTGCGGATGGATGCGCATCGTCCGTTTATAATCCGCCTTAAACTGAGCCTCGACTTTAATCTCAAACATCGCTAGTCCTCATCGAGGAATGATATAAGCTCATCAGCGTTGTTGAATGACGGGCTATCGTCCGGCAAAACCCCCAACTCATGAGCCTCGGCGATCACCATGGCACGCCTCGTCGCCTCGTTGGGCACCTCCGCCCTTCCTACAATCTCAAAAGGAATCTTTCGCTGATTTACCAGCTGCCGAACGGCAAGATTGAGATAGGAATTGAGGCTGAGGCCGACCGAATCCAAGAACTCAGTCGCCTGCTCCTTGAGCCCCTCTTCGATGCGAACCGTCGTAGGCTTAACTGTTGCTGTAGACATTTGCGACCTCCTCGCTCTCGTCTTTTGCATCAGTATACCCAATATAAACGGCAAACTGACGTTAGATAGCATCAGATTGCCATACATATTCATGTCGCGGTGGGCACGATTGCTCTACATCAACCCGCTGAGCGCAATGTCGACGGACTCGTTGAGGTCGTCGGTAATGTGTACCAGATCCGGATCGAGCGGGCTGATCATACCGGCGCTCATCACCGGGCCGTTGAGCCAGTCGAACAGGCCCTGCCAGTACTCGCTGCCCACCAGCACGAGCGGCATGCGCTTGACCTTGTGCGTCTGCACCAGCGTGAGTACCTCGAACATCTCGTCGAGCGTACCAAAACCTCCGGGAAACACGATGGCGCCCGAGCTGTATTTGACGAACATGGTCTTGCGCACAAAGAAGTAACGGAAGTCCATGCCGAGGTTCACGTATTTATTGAGCCCCTGCTCGTGCGGAAGCTCGATACCCAGGCCGACCGACTTGCCGTTGGCGCTCGCCGCTCCCCTGTTGGCCGCCTCCATGATGCCGGGGCCGCCACCGGTGATGACCGCCACGCCACGTTGCGCGATCTTGCGCCCGACGGTACGCGCTGCTTTGTAGAGCGGATCAGTCTTGGGCGTGCGGGCGCTACCGAAGATGGTCACCGCAGGTCCGAGCTCGGCAAGCGCGCCAAAGCCGTCGACAAACTCGGCCTGAATGCGCAGTACGCGCCACGGATCGGCGTGCAGCCAGTCGGTCGACTCCTCGGGCGCCAGTAGGTTGGCGTAGGTGTTGTCCTTAGGAATCATGGGGCCGCGCATGACCACGGGGCCGCGGCGGTACGTCTCGTCGTAGGTGGGCTCGCCCTCGACGTTCTCATTCTTAATCATGGGTACTCCTATCGAAAATAGAAACGGGCGGGGTCGACGCCATGCGCCAAACACCCGCCCGAACATCAACCATTCGGTATGGTACCCACGATGCATTATGCGCTTGCAAGGCATCGGTCAGCGGTCGCGCAGCCGGCGTCAGCGAATGTGACGAGCGGCTACCGCTCAGCCTTTGCCGTTGCTCACGCCCCGCAAGCGTCCACGCCGTCCTTAGTAATCCACCGCCGCAGGGCTGTTCATCCAGTCGCTCACGAACGCACCGTAACGGCCCTCGATAATGGCCTGGCGAGCACGCTGCATAAGGTTGAGCAGGTAGTAGATGTTGTGCATCGACAGCAGAATGCCGCCGAGCATCTCCTTCTGCGTGACCATGTGACGGATGAGCGCACGGCTGTAACCGCCCGTGCACACCGGGCAGGTGCAGGTGGGATCGATGGGGCCGTCGTCGTGCGCAAAGCGCGCGTTGCGGAAGTTGAGGCGACCCTCGCTTGAAAACGCCGTGCCCATGCGGCCGGTGCGCGTCGGCAGCACGCAGTCGAACATATCGATGCCCACGCCCACGCCGCGCACGAGCGTCGTCGGGTTACCGACGCCCATCAGGTAGCGCGGCTTGTGCTTGGGCATGTACTCGCTCACAAGCGGCGCCAGCGTCTCGAACATGGTCTCGTGGTCCTCGCCCACCGAGTAGCCGCCGATGCCGTAACCGGGGAAGTCACCGCACTCCTCGAGATGGCGCAGCGAGCGCAGGCGCAGGTCCAGATGCATGCCACCCTGGACGATGCCAAAGAGCGCCTGGTCATCGCGGGTGTGAGCCTTGTAGCAGCGCTCGGCCCACATGCTCGACAGCTCCACCGCGCGCTCGACGTAGGCGCGCGTGGCAGGATAGCCGGGGCACTGGTCGAGCTGCATGCAGATGTCGGAACCGAGCTTCATGGCGATTTCCATGTTGTCCTCGGGCGTCCAGAACACGTGGCGGCCGTCGTAATCGTTGACGATAAAGCGCACGCCCTCGTCGGTGAGCTTGACGGCGTCGTTGTGGCTGAAGACCTGGAAACCGCCCGAGTCGGTGAGGATGGGGCCGTGCCAGTTCATAAACTTATGCAGACCGCCCAGCTCGGCGATGGTGTCCTCGCCAGGGCGCATGGACAGGTGATAGGTATTGGCAAGCACAATCTGGGCGCCGAGCTGCTTGACGGTCTCGGTGGGGATGCCTTTGACGTTTGCCTTGGTGCCCACGGGCATAAAGATCGGCGTCTCGATGTCGCCGTGCGGGGTGTGCAGCACGCCGGCGCGCGCGTGCGTGGTCGGGTCCTCGGCGATCAGGTCGAATTTAAAGAGGCTCTGGTCCATAAACTGGAACTCCTTGGTTGCGGTTCATACGCAGACCATTATACGAGCAACCAGCAAACCGCACCGACTCGACAGAAACTGGTGCAAAGAGGTCATAGTCATTGGGGGACGTTCTTAAACGACTAGTCGTCGGAAACAGTTTTCAGCGCCATCTTGCAAAGGAGCGTCCCAATCTGCCGGCACTTAGGGACTGTCCCCAAGTGCCGGCAGATAAAGAACGTCCCCAATGACTATTGACGGCCAAGGCAACGCCGATGTTATGGCACCGACAGACACTATGACCCAATCCGAGGGCACTAAAAAGATAGGAGCCCCCGCTCGTGACCGCGGGTCGGGGCTGCGACAATGATGTTGAAGTGCCATAGGCGCAGCCGCGCCGCAACGAGGTTGGGAGGCTCCCATGCCAAAGTATTCTACCGCGTTCGGGATGGACGTCCACCTGAGGTCGACCACCGTCTGCGCCCTCGACGCGGACACCGGCGAGGCCGTGACGAGGAGGTTCCCCGGCAACCCCTGGGGCGAGATCGCCGGGTGGATGGATGGGTTCCCCGGGCCGTCGCTCGCGGCCTACGAGAGCGGCTACCTCGGCTTCGCCCCGCAAAGGGAGCTCGCCGGGCTCGGCGTCGAGTGCGTCGTCGCCGCGGTCTCGAAGATCCCCAGGTCGGCCGCCGACTCGGCCTCCAAGAACGACAGGAACGACGCCGCCAGGATGGCCAAGGCGATACTCGCCCACGACATCTCCCCCATATGGGTCCCCTCCCCCGAGGTCGAAGGCATCAGGGACCTCGCCGGCGCCTACGACGGGGCGACCGCGAGGCTCGCGGCGGCGAAGCAGCGGCTCCTGGCGTTCCTGGCCCGCCGTGGCTACGCCTACGGCGGCACCACGCCCGCCGGCAACCCGAGGAAGTACTGGACCTACGACTTCCTGAGGTGGCTCGACAAGGTCAGGCCGGAGGACGATGGCGGGGTTCGGACGCTCGCCGCCCTGAGGAACGAGGTCGAGGCCGCGGCGGAGGCCCGGGCGGACCTGCTCTCCGAGTACAGGGCCGCCGTGGATGCCAGCCCGATCGCCGCGGAGGTGGCCGCCCTCCAGTCGATCAAGGGCTGCGCCTTCGCGCTGGCCGCAGCCTTCTCGGCCGAGGTCGGCGACTTCACGAGATTCCGTTCCGGAAGGCAGGTCACGGCCTATTTCGGCCTCGCGCCGAGTCAGAGGTCGAGTGGCGACTCCGTGCGGCTCGGAGGCATCAGCGGTGCGGGCAACGCGCTCGTGAGGAAGCTGGCCGTTGAGGGTTCATGGTGCTACGCCGCGGCACGGCACCAGCCGAAGCTCATGCCAAGGGACACGGGCGTGCCCCTCGAGATAAGGATGCACGGGAGGAAGGGGTCCGAGCGGCTCCTGCGGCGGCGCGAGGAGATGCTCGCCCGCGGCATGCCCGCGGCGAAGGCCAACGCGGCCACCGCGGCCGAGCTCGTGAGGTGGCTTTGGGCCCTCGGCATGATGTGCCGGGAGGGCGCGGAATAGACATAGCCCCCGTCCCGGCGAGCCGGGCGGCCTTCGGGGATACCCCCTATTTCGCTGTGCGCGCGGAGCCCTCCGCATGCGCCTCGACAGACTTGGGGAACCCCGCCGAAGGAATGGAGTGCGGGCCGACAGAACGGTATCCGCGGATATGAGACTGAGCCGAAGGCGTCGACGACATGCCGGGGGCGGACCGGGACGGGTTCAACGGCAGGCCCCGCCGACCGATTGCAAGCGGTCGGCGGGGCCATTGTGGCTCTTGACAGCGGATTGGGTCATATGAGCGAAAACCCGTACACGCGAGCAAGGTGACGTGAAATGAAAGGGCGCTGACCTTCTGGTCGCGCCCTTGAAGTTGAACGGCAGATTGGCCAAATGCCGGGTGCGCAGCGTCGACCGGTTACGGCGTTTGTAAAACGCCGTAACCTACTGAATGAGCATGGCGTCACCAAAGCTGAAGAAGCGGTAACGCTCTTCGATGGCAGCGGCGTAGGCATCCATGATCTGGTCGCGGGTGGCAAGCGCGCTCACGAGCATCATGAGTGTGGAGCGCGGCACGTGGAAGTTCGTGATCAGCGCATCGACCACGTGATAGGTCGAGCCGGGCATGAGGTAGAGCTGCGTCGTCGCATTCTCGCGCACCACGATGTCACCGCGGCCGAGCGTGTCGGCCCCGTCCTCGCGGCCCTCAAAATAGCGCGCCGTCACAGCCGGATCGGACACCGGCGCGTCCGCGTCAAACGCGCTCTCGAGCGAGCGCACTGCGGTAGTGCCGACGGCGATCACACGATGGCCCTCGGCCTTCGCCTTATGCACGGCATCGACCACCTCCTGCGACACGTGGTAGCGCTCGGTGTGCATCACGTGCTGCGTGGGGTCGTCCTCCTCCACCAGACGGAAAGTATCGATACCCACCTCGAGCTCGACGGCGGCAAACTTCGCACCCTTGGCCTCGATAGCGGCCATGAGCTCGGGCGTGAAGTGCAGACCCGCCGTAGGAGCGGCAGCCGAGTGCTCCTCCTTCATGGCGTAGACGGTCTGGTACTTCTCGGGATCGCCCTCGTAATCGGTAATGTAGGGCGGCAGCGGCACGTGGCCGGCAGCGTGGATGGCCTCGTCGAGCGTGCGCGGGTCGCCGGCGACATTGCAACCGGCCGGCTCAAAGCGCACCAGACGGCCACCGCGGCTATCGGTAACAAAGTCGACGACCTCGGCCGTCAGCACCACGGGCGCGCCCTCGGGCGCATGGGCGCCGCCCGCACGATACTCAATCTGAGCACCGGGCTTCAGGCGCTTACCCGGCTTGACCAGGCACTCCCAGACATGGCCCAGCGGATCCACATCCTCGCGGCGCTTGAGCAGCAGCGTCTCGACCACGCCGCCCGAGCCGGCCTTGCGACCGATCAGGCGGGCCGGCATCACGCGCGTCTTGTTGATGACGAGCACGTCGCCCGGCTCGATATAGTCGATGATGTCGCGGAAGATGCGGTGCTCGACGGTGCCGCCATGCTCCAGCGGCGTTCCTGTCTGGGAGCCTTTGCGATCAACCACTAGCAGGCGGCAGGAGTCGCGCGGCTCGGCAGGCGCCTGGGCAATCAGTTCCTCAGGAAGGTTGTAGTCAAAATCATCGGTACGCATCTTTGCCTCTTTCACAAAGCGCGTCAGTCGAAAAAATCGACTGACGCGCACATCATTCTCCCCTGTATCCTATCAGCTTGTTAAGAGAAATATAGTATGGCAAGCAGATTTGCGACTGTTTTCTCAACGCCCCGCTACTTAAGCGTTGCGTACATCACCGCCTTAATCGTATGCATGCGATTCTCCGCTTCTAGGAAAACACGAGATTTATCGGACTCAAAAACCTCGTCCGTGACTTCCATTTCGGTGACTCCAAACTTCTCAGCAATTTCGGCACCAACGGTAGTATTAGTATCGTGGAAGCTCGGAAGGCAGTGGAGGAAAATCGCCTCGGGCTTTGCCATAGACATCACCTCAGCGGTCACACGATACGGCGACATGAGCTTAATGCGGCTTTCCCACAGCTCTGCGGGCTGACCCATGCCAACCCAAACATCCGTGTAAATTACATCGGCATCACGAGCGCCTTCCTCAATATCCTCTGTAATGGTGATCGTCGATCCATGCTCGGCCGCAATACGACTACATTCTGCAAGGAGTTCAGGGTCATAGGATGTAGCCCCCTCCGAATTTCCCCCGATTGGGCCGCAAGAACAGTAGTTAATGCCGAGCTTAGCGCAAATGACCATGAGCGAATCGGCGACGTTTCCGGCCGCCTTACCAAAAAATGTAAGTTTCCTGCCCTTAATCTCTCCAAACTCTTCACGCATGGTCAGAATATCGGCAAGCACTTGAGTCGGGTGAAATTCAGTAGTCAGCCCATTCCAAACGGGAACCCCAGCTTTTGCAGCAAGCTCCTCAACCTTCGTCTGCTCAAAGCCGCGGTATTCAATTCCGTCATACATACGGCCAAGGACGCGAGCCGTGTCCTCAATCGACTCCTTTTTGCCCATCTGGGACGAGCCCGGATCCAAATAAGTTACACCCATGCCAAGGTCAAGTGCACCAACTTCGAAGGCGCAACGAGTACGCGTGGAAGTCTTCTCAAATAGCAAAACAATATTCTTACCTTCAAGGTATTTATGCGGAACACCGGCACGCTTCATGCTTTTGAAGTTAGCAGAAAGCTCAAGCAGATACTCGATCTCTTCCGTCGTGTAATCAAGCAGCTTCAGAAAACTGCGCCCAGCGATGTTAACACCCATATTCGCCATCTCCTATCACAGTGGATTTGCAACTAAATATCTTCGCGCCAGAAGGGCATGCTCATGCAGCGCGGGCCGCCACGACCGCGGGACAGCTCCTCGGAGGGAACGACCAAAAGTTCCAAACCGTTCTTGTAGAGCTCATCATTTGTGACAACATTGCGCTCGTAAACACAGACTTTACCAGGAGCAACGGCAAGAGTGTTCGACCCGTCGTTCCACTGCTCGCGAGATGCCTCAACCATATCGCCGGCACCGCACTCAATAAGCTGCACCTTCTCCACGCCAGTAGCCATTTCAAGAATATGTTCAAGCGTGTCATCAATCTCTTGAACAGCGACCATTCCCTCAGAGTCACCACGAGTCAGACGATAAACACGAAGGGTCTCAAAAATACCGGGATAAACTGTGAACTTATCGAAATCCACCATGGTGCAAACGGTGTCAAGATGCATGTAAGCATAGCCGTTGGGGATTTTAATAGCGTAAACGGTATCGATCTCAGAATTCCCAGATCCCCAGAACAAATTCTTTGCAAGCTCCTCAATCGCAGCCGCCTCAGTTCGCTGGCTAATTCCAATAGCCAAGGTATGAGCGTTAATGTTAAGCACATCACCGCCCTCGATATGCCAGGGATTCTTATGGTCGTACCAAATCGGAGTCCCTACATAATCGGGATGGTATTTGAAAATCGCTTCATAGAAGGGCACTTCACGATCTCGCTGTTTCCAATACATATGGTGAAGCAGAACGCCTTTGCCCACAGAAGCAAGAGGATCGCGAGAGAAATATGAGCTCGGAAGAGGCTTCAACACCAAATCATCGGGCTTCGCATCCTCATTATCCATCATACTAAGCGTAGTCGAGACGCGAGGCAGCTCAAGGTCACGATAACGATACCCCCCCATAGCCTCAAGTACAAACTGATACGAATCTGAAATAGCGTCGAGCTTTTCACGAACAGCCTGCTCAAGCAAAGGATTGACAATCCCGCTCTCAGCCATAAATGTATCGGTAAACTCAGCGCGAGCCGAGGGGCATGCATCCAGCGCCTCAGCAACGAGTTTCTCCATATAGAGAACCTCAACACCTTCGCTCCTCAGAAGATCCGCAAAGGCATCATGCTCCTTTTGAGCCACATCAAGATAGAAACAGTCGTGAATCCAGACATCCTCGAACTCTTCCGCCTTTACGTTCACAAGGTCACGACCGGGGCGGTGAAGCACAACTTTCTTGAGCTTACCAATCTCGCTGTGTACATTCAGTCCTTTAGACATTCCTGTTACTCCATTTCAGCCATGAAACCTACAGGGCAATAAGTCCCGAGATTGCTACGAATACGATATTGATGAGCGACACGACCAAGAAGAATTTCCAAACGGTCTTCCACCACTGGCCAAGCTCGATCTTACACACGCCCAAACCCGCTACAAGAATGGCGCTAGTAGGACAGATCAAAGACATCGTCGCGCTACCCATGGAGAGAGCCCACACGGCAGCCTCGGGATTAAGGCCCATGAGTTCGGTCAAAGGTCCAAAAATGGGAGCGGTCAGTGCTGCAAGGCCAGATGAGCTGGGAACCAGAATCGCCAGGAGGTTCTCAACCGCATAAAGAAGCGTAGTAAAGAGAACCGCCGGGATGCCGCCCAGACCAGTAGCGAGCGCATTGAGGATGGTATCAATGATCATGCCGTCAGAGGCAATGACAAGGATGCCACGCGCAAGTCCAACGACAATTGCCGAGAAAGCAAAGTCAGCGATACCCGCAACAAATTCCTGAGCGATGACGTCCTGACTAAAGCCCGCAATAACACCAGCCAACAGGCCCATGGCCAAAAAGACCGCAGAAATCTCGTTCATATACCAGCCCTGGGTCACAAGTCCCCAGATGATAAGGCACATTCCAGCGATAAATACCGCAAGCACGCCTTTTTGACGACCCGTAAATTCCGCATCAAGGGCAGATTCATCGGCAGCGAACTCGACTTTCTTGGCGATATCATCCTCAAATGTGATCGATGACTCAGGGTTCTTCTTTACCCTTCGTGCATAGAGGACAACCCAAGTAATTGCAACAGCGGTCAAAACAACCAAGGCAATCATACGCAGCCACAGCTGGGGGTTGCCCTGAATACCAAGAATACCTTGCGCAATGAGAACATTAAACGGATTAATCGTTGAGGCGATGTAACCCGTGCGCGCTCCAACGAACACGACCATGAACGCCGTCATCGAGTCGAAGCCCATAGCCATCATAATTGGCATGAAGATCGCAAAGAACGGGAGAGTTTCTTCCGCCATGCCAAAGCTCGTTCCGCCCAATGCAAAGAGAACCATCGCAATAGGAATAATTAGAATGTCTTTGTTCTTAAAGCGGCGAACGACACGACCCATTCCGCTCGTGATAGCGCCCGTTTTAGTAATAACCTGAAACGAACCGCCCACAATCAAGATGAATGCAACGACCTCAATTGCCTCTTGTATACCGCGCGTTGGAGCCTGAAGAACATCGAAGACGCCTTGTCTGAGATCTACTTCATCCCCGGTTTCCTCGTCAATATATGTCTTTTCACTCTGCTCATACGTACCTGCGACAGTGACTTCACGACCGTTCACCTCCTGACGCTGATAGGACCCAGAGGGAACAATCCACGTGAGAACAGCGAAGATGACCATAAGTGCAAAGATGATCGCATATACGTGCGGGACCTTGAACTGCTTGATGCCTTTCGAACTTTCCGCTGCCATATCTCCTCCTTCATTCCTTTTCCCATCTATCCAGCTGGCACCATAAATGTATGAGGTTGCTCAGCGGTGGTCGGCCAACCATCGCCATCGTGTCGCTTTTCACCTATGAACGGCAGCTAAAGTGACGTTATTAATCAATCTGATATTTAAAATTGATGTTATTTATCAATTACATACGTCTTTTAACTTTTCCGCAACACAACAAGGAACCTGCCTTAGCCTTATATAAAAACCAGCAGGACAGGAGACAGACATGCAAGGCGTACACATAACAAATGAAATCGGTCATTTAAAAGCCGTACTTGTCCATCGACCAGGAGCTGAAACACAAAACTACCCTGATGCCGACTTCAGCCAAGTTTTCTCCCTGCGAAAATGGAGCGGTCGTTTTGACCTCGACAAAGCAATATATGAGCACGATTCCATGGTTCAATTGCTTGAGAAGCATGGCGTAGAAACCATTGAAATTAGGGACCTTCTCGAAGACTCACTTGAAACTGAGCCCCAATCACTTAAATATTTTATTGATGACTACCTCCGTTGCAGTGGGGCAACAGGCAGAGAGTTCCTCGAGACAATAACCCAGCTGTTTGAGAACGCTAAGAACACCCAGGAATTGGTGAATATAGTACTTAACGGCATTCGCTTTGGAGACACTGAGCTATGTTCAAACCAGTCGGAAACACTACGTGCGCTCGTGCACGAGCAATTTGACCCCGCCTCGCTCTTGGTCAATCCCCTCAACACGCTTTTTTTCACTCGTGATCCTGCTGTGGTAGTCGGAGACGGCATCATCCTAAATCATATGTATTGGCCTGAGCGTGATCGTGAGGTCGCCTTATACCGGCAGATATTCACCCACCACAAGATCATGGGAGAAATCCCAGTATGTGATTTGAACAGGAGTAGTTACCATATCGAAGGCGGAGACATTCTTGTTATCAGTGCTAAGACAATATTAGTTGGAATCTCTGACCGAACTGAACCCGCCGCCGTCGAGTCACTTGCCAAAGAGCTCCTGACCTCAAATAAATTCCAGACCACCGAGCTAATTGCGATTCGAGTCCCCTCTGACGGGCTGCGTATCCACCTCGATACGTTCATAAGTAGAATTGATCACGACGCGTTCCTCATCGATCGTGAGATATGCAATGCCGTTGATGCATACAGCATTCAACTAAAACGATCCGGAACGGGCCTTACGATCACTCCTATCGATCGCACGATTCCGGAAATACTCTCTGCAGCCTGTTGCGAACCAATAAAAGTAATTGACTGCGGAGGCGGGAATCAAACCGCCTACGAAAGAGAGCGCCGGAACAACGCAACGTCTATCCTTGCGCTCTCGCCAGGAAAACTATGCGTATATGAAGAAAACGTTTGGACCAACGAAGCGCTTGAGAAAGCAGGAATGGAATTATTCCCGTTATCCATTGACGAGCTCACCAAAGGCTATGGTGGCACAAACTGTCTATGCCTCCCTCTGTGGCGAGAGGATCTATAGCCATGGGCTTCGGGGCAAATATTCGTAAACTCCGCACCATGGAGCATCTTGGTCAGGCGCAACTTGCAGAGATGTTGGGGGTATCTAAAGAGACCGTTTGTCGTTGGGAAAAAAGTCGGTATGCCCCCCGTGAGCGCCATATTGAAAAGTTACAAGCGCTCTTCAGTTGCACCCGCGATGAACTTGTTGGCGAGGAAAACGGTTTGGCCGTAAAGCTCGCAAATAAAAGAATCGTCACCGACGAAGACCCTGCTATCCACGAAATGGAGGGCGCATTTCCCGTCATCGATATCGAATCGCAAAAGCGCCGCATCACGCACAGCCAACAAAATGCTTGCGCGCCTGTAGACGTAGCCAAGCGTCACCCACATAGCGTTTTTGTTAAAATCAAAGGTGACGAAATGTCCCGCATTTACCCTCCCGGCAGCTTACTACTTGTCGATACCACCGCAAAGCCTTGGAACGGTTGTGCTGTATTGGCGCTCGCAGACGGTAAAACACCGGTAATTAGGCGATTTGCAGAAGGAAACGACATGATTGTGCTGTCGTCCCATTCATATGCAACAGCAAGTCCGGATCTGATGTTTAACAAACGGAGGATTAGAATCATAGGAGTCGTCGTTTGGTATCAAGCGAGCCACGATCACACGCTTAATTAAATCGACTTTCCCAAAAACGACCGTACCGCACAGACAGCTCAAAGCCCCAGCCCAAATGAACTACTTTTTGGCGGCTTTGCGCTCGTCGCGGATGCGGGCGCGGTCCATGGCCGCCTCGACGGCCGAGAATCGGCAGCCGCAGTAGTTCTGCCGATACATGCCCAGCTCGCGCGAACGGCGCGTAGCCTCGGGATAATACGGGCGAAAATCGCGAATCACCGGAGTGAGACCGCGGGCAGCAGCCAGACGCTCCAACACATCATTGCAGGTTTCGAACAACTGGTACGGCGAGACGGCGAGCGTCGTGCCCACAAACTCAAACCCGCGCTCCTGGGCCACACGGCACGCCTCGGCCAGACGCAGGGCATAGCATGCGCGACAGCGACGGGCTCGATCGGCGCCCAGCGGGGCCACGCCGGCCTCCCAGCGCTCCCGGTCCTCCCCCGCCTCGACGAGCTCGATGCCGCCTTCGGCACACCACCGGCGCAGCTCGTCCAGGCGACGCTGCCATTCATCGTGCGGCTGAATATTGGGGTTGGTCCAGCAGATTGTGGGCTCAAACCCCTCCTCGCGCAGCAGGCGGACCGGCTCAAGCGAGCACGGTGCGCAGCAAGCGTGCAACAACAACGGCTTCATCAACATCTCCTCTCCCGCAATGATTTTTTAATCCCCGTCCCAGAAAAATCATTCCAAAAAGACTACTTTGCGAAAAAGCGCACGCCAAAGGACGTGTCCTCGCAGGCAACAATGCGGCGATCGCGCAGAATGGTTCGCACGTAGTACCAGTCGCCCACACAGCCCGACAAATGCAAGCCGGCCGCCAGGTAGCACAGCAGCGGATAGCCCGAGAACGCAAACCCCAGGGCAAACGCTGTCGTCACAACAACCGTCGGCGCCAGGCAAACTGCCACGTACCGCCGGCGCGAATACACCACGCCCTCGGCGCAGGCATAGATCATCGCCGTCTCGCGATTCGCCCCAAAGGTCACCTGCGCGCCCGCAGGCGCCAGCAGCTTAAAAAACACACCGTGCACCAGCTCGTGCACGGCAAATGACGCCGCCGAAACCGCAGCTAAGCCGACTATCCAGCCCAAGACCGTGGTCCAGCCGCCCGCGTCAGCCGCATCCAAGTCCGCAGGCCCGCCCATCAGCATAAACACCGGCACCAAGCACACAGCAAATGCGCCGAGCACGGCCATCCCCCACACAAAGCAGGCGTGCAGAAAATCCTCGTCTTCAAACGCATGTATGTTGGAAATCTCATTCATAGCATCTTAGGATAGCGCCCCTGCCACGTACCCGTCCGCATGTGCGATAATGTCGAACGATATGCACGAATTGACCACCGCGCAGCCGAGCCCCACGCCCGGCTGCGCTCTCACCATATGCGAAGGAGTCCCATGGCATCCAAATACTCCATGAACGACCGTCCCAGCTGGCCTCGCCGCGCCATCGTTACCGCCGGCGAGCCCTACGGCAACAAGGGCCTTCACTTTGGCCACGTCGGCGGCGTCTTTGTCCCGGCCGACTTCTTCGCCCGCTTCCTGCGCGACCGTCTGGGCCGCGAGAACGTCATCTTCACCTCGGGCACCGACTGCTACGGCTCGCCCATCATGGAGAGCTACCGCAAGCTCAAGGAGAACGAGGGCTACGACAAGTCCATTAACGAGTACGTCGAGTCCAATCACTCCCGCCAAGCAGCGACCCTCAACAACTACAACATCAGCTGCGATATCTACGGCGGCTCGGGCCTTGAGCCGGCTGCGCAGATTCACAACGAGGTGACCGCCGAGATTATCAAGCGCCTGCACGAGCAGGGCACCATCTCCAAGCGCTCCACGCTGCAGTTCTACGATGCCAAGGCCGGCACGTTCCTCAACGGCCGTCAGGTAATCGGCCGCTGCCCCATCCAGGGCTGCAAGTCCGAGAAAGCCTACGCCGACGAGTGCGACCTGGGCCACCAGTTTGAGCCCGAGGAGCTCATCGCGCCCAAGAGCCAGCTCACCGGCGAGGTGCCCGAGCTGCGCCCGGTCGACAACCTCTACTTTGACCTGCCGGCCTACCTCGACTTTATGAAGACCTATACCGCCAAGCTAGCCCAGAACCCGCAGGTTCGCTCCGTGGTCTCCAAGACCATGGAGGAGTGGCTGCTGCCGGCCCAGCTCTACATCCAGAACAAGTTCCGCGAGGCCTTCGATGCCGTCGAGGATCAGCTTCCTGAGCACACCGTGCTGGAGCCCGAGGGCAACAAGAGCAGCTTTACCGTCACCTTCCCCAGCTGGAAGGAGCGCGACGATGCCCACGCCGTGCTCGCCAACGGCGGCGTGCGCTTCCGCAGCGGCAAGGCGCTCGTGCCCTTCCGCATCACCGGCAACATCGACTGGGGCGTTCCGGTGCCCGAGGTCGATGGCGTCTCCGACGTCACCTGCTGGTGCTGGCCCGAGAGCCTGTGGGCGCCCATCAGCTATACGCGTACCGTGCTCGCGCGCGATGCCAAGGCCGCCGGCGTGACCGAGGGCGTCGCCGCCCAGGATGCCGCCCTCATGGGCGAGCCCGCTGCCGACTCCACGCAGGTGCCCGCGCCCACCTACCAGCACAGCTCGCTCGACTGGCGCGACTGGTGGTGCTCTGACGACGCTCAGATCTACCAGTTTATCGGTCAGGACAACATCTACTTCTACTGCATCGCGCAGACCGCCATGTGGGAGGCCCTAGGCTGGAACCTCACGCAGAGCACCGTCAGCGCCTGCTACCACCTGCTCTACATGGGCAAAAAGGCCAGCTCGTCCTCGCAGACGCCTCCCCCGCCGGCAGACGACCTGCTCAACCACTACACCTGCGAGCAGATGCGCGCGCATTGGCTGTCGCTCGGCCTGTCCGAAAAGCCGGTGAGCTTTAGCCCCAAGGCATACGACACGCGTGTGACCGGCAAGGACAAGGACGGCAACGAGGTGCGCGCCTGCGACGACAAGCGCGTTATCGACCCGGCCCTTAAGGAGAGCGCCCTTTTGACCGGCGTGTTCAACCGCCTGGCCCGCAGCTGCTTCTACGGCGTTGCCATCAAGGAAGGCGACGAGAGCCCCTACCGCAACGGCTGCATCCCCGCCGGTGCCGCCTCTGCCGCCGTGGTCGAGGCTGCCGAGCAGGCCGCCCTTGCCTTTGAGCAGGCCATGTACAAGTTCGAGACGCACCGCGCGCTTGCCGTGTGCGACGACTACCTGCGCGCCGCCAACAAGCGCTGGAGCGACGCCTCCAAGGCCGCCAACAAGCTCGAGGGTAACGAGGCAAACGCCGCCATGACGCAGGCCCTCGTCGACGCCTTTACCGAGCTGCGCGTGGCGACCGTGCTCATGCACGGTATTGTGCCGGCCGGCTGCGAACTCATCTGCGAGTACTTCGACGTCGATCCGGTCGCCTTCTTTAGCTGGGACAACATCTTTGCCTCCACGGACGAGTTCGTGGAGAGCCTGGGCGAGAAGCCCGGCGAGCACCGCGTGAAGCCGCTGCCCCCGCGCTTCGACTTCTTCAGCAAGCACGAGAGCCAGTACTAAAACACGCCAGCAGCGGCGTGCCCGGAAAGTAGTCAATTTGGGACGGGAAGGAAAGACGGATGTCCAAGCCGCGTCGTCGTAAGCAGAAAAAGCAGGTTAAGCCCGAGCTCAAGCTTAGGCAGTTTGCCTCCACCGAGCTTTCCGACCAGCTTGCCGCCCTTCCCTGCGCCGCCGACCTGCCGCGCTTTATGGTCGACACGGTCGCCGGCGCCTATGCGCCCGCCGATGCCAAGCTCATGATCGAGGGCTTCGGCGCCGCGGCCACACGCCCGGTCACGCTGCGCGCCAACACGCTCAAGGCAACCGCCGAGGACATCGCTGCGGCGCTCGATGCCGCTGGCATCGCCCACAACCCCGTCGCCTGGTACTCGGACGCCTTTATCCTGCCCGAGGCCCAGGTTTCCGATCTGTGGGATCTCGACATCTACCGCGACGGCAAGATCTATCTGCAGAGCCTGTCGTCCATGATGCCGCCGTTGGTCCTGGGCGCCCAGGCAGGCGAGGACATCCTGGACATGTGCGCAGCCCCTGGCGGCAAGACGACGCAGATCGCCGCCCTCACCCAGGGCCAGGCACACCTCACGGCCTGCGAGATGAGCATTCCCCGCGCCGAAAAGCTTGAGTCCAACCTCCACCGCCAAGGTGCCAAAAACGTGCCCGTCATGCGCATCGACGCACGCGAGCTCGACGAGTTCTTCCGCTTTGACCGCATCCTGCTCGACGCTCCCTGCACCGGCACGGGCACCGTCATCAGTGGCAACGAGAAAAGCCTGCGCGGCCTCACCGAGCAGTTGCTGAGCAAGTGCGCCCGCTCGCAGCGAGCACTTCTGGACCGCGCCATGGGTGCCCTCAAACCGGGCGGCACGCTCGTCTATTCGACCTGTTCGATCTTGCCGCAGGAAAACGAGGACGCCCTGCAAGAGGCCCTCGACAAGCATATGGACTGCGAGCTCATCCCCCTCGACGGCACGCCGAGCGAAAGCGAAGCGCGTCGCGCCCAGGATGCCGGCGAGGAGCCGCATATCGAGTGCGATGCCCTCACTGAGGCCATCGCTGCCGGCCATGTCTCGGCCGTCGCCAACGGTATGCCCGGTACGCTGACCATTCCGCCTAGCCGCGACTTTGAGGGCTTCTACATTGCCCTGATCCGAAAACGCAGCTAGCGCACGGATCCAAAACTCAACAAGCTATTTCTGTGCGCGTTTGCCCTGCTGGTCGCGATGCTGTTTAAGCATCGCGCGCTCCTTGCGCTCGGCCCTTTTGCCCTTGATGGCCGTGACCACAAAGTAGATGACCGCGGCGGCAACGATTGCGCCCACACACAGGCCAATCGAGCCCAACATTGCCGAAAATTCCATACCGCGTCACCTCTCTTTTAAACGGGACTTTCAAGATAGCACCTCGATCCCCGCCACCACAGCTCCTTCACGTTCGCCTGCCCTTCGGTCTAACGGATGGCGCGGCGGGGAAAAATCAACTCGTCAAACGATTTAGCATTCGCAATTCCGGCTGCATCGTGCCGGCCGTCGTCACACAGAATCGAGTCTCCATGGACACCCTCAACGACCTAAACGAGCGCGTCGACGCCTTTGTCGGCACCAGCTCCTTCGACACGCCTGCCGCGGCAAACGACCAAGCTCCCATCGATGTGCCCGCCGAGGTTCACGAGGACATCGTCGCCTCGGTCGATTTCTCCGAGGTCGAGCTCGCAGACGAGTTCACCGAGCCCCAGGTAGCCGTGACTCCCAACGGACTGCTCCCCATGGAGCCGCTGCCCATCGACGGGCGTTTGCGCAAGGCGGCCCTCCGCATGCCCGACGAGATCGAGGAGGCCAGCGGCTTTACGCTCTTCGGCCGTCGTATCAAATCGCTCATCTACACCACCGATGTCGCGGTTATCCGCAACTCCAACGCCGACGCCGTCTTTGCGGTCTACCCTTTCACGCCGCAGCCCGCCATTACGCAGGCACTGTTGACCGTCGCCGAGTGCCCGGTCTTTGTAGGCGTGGGCGGCGGAACTACGACCGGCAAGCGCTCCGTGCAGATGGCAGCCGTCTCCGAGATGCAGGGCGCGGCGGGCTGCGTGGTCAACTCCCCCGCCACTGCCGAGATGGTCGAGCACATCACCAACATCGCCGACATCCCCGTCATCGCCACGGTCGTACGTTGCGACGATGATGCGCATGCCAAAGTGCGCGCCGGAGCCAAGATTCTCAACATCGCCGCCGGCAAAAACACACCCCAGGTCCTGCGTGAACTGCGCGAGCACTATCCCAACCTGCCGCTCATCGCACCGGGCGGCAAGACGCCCGAGAGCATTCGCGAGACCATCGCCGCCGGCGCCAACGCCATCATCTGGACGCCGCCTTCGGCCCAGCAGCTACAGGCCGACATGATGCAGCGTTATCGCAAGATGAAGGAAGACGCCACACCTGTCATCTCGCGCGACGATGTGCCCATTATCGACCAAGTCGCCGCCGCCGAAGTCAGCCAGGTCGAGAACATGAATCCCGACGTGCCGATTCCCGACGAAGTCATCGAGCGCGTCGCTTCGATCCACGAGCGCGTCGAGGAGCATCGCGCCAATCGCGGCCTCAAGCCGTCACTGCACGGCTTTTTCTTCCGCGGAAAGAAACGCTAGCCGCAACAGCAAGGCCCGCCCCACAAACGTGAGACGGGCCGTTTTCGTTTGAGCAATCATGCAGCAACGTGATGGGGCAAATTAATCCACGCGCTTGTCGCCCATAAAGAAGAGCGCCACCGTACCAGGTCCGGTATGCGAGCCAATCAGAGTACCGATGTCATTGATCTCAATCTTGCCTTTAAGCTGCGGAACCTGTTCCTCAATCAGCGCCGCAACTGCCTCGGCATCCTCGCGGCACGCCGAGTGCGACATGATGCACTTACCCGAATAATCCGTACCGCCCTGCACGTGTGCCATCATGGTCTTAGCCATCTCGGAAATCGCGCGCTTCTTAGTGCGAATTTTCTCACGTGGCGACAGCTTACCTTCGCAATCGACCGTCATAAGCGGGCAAATCTTAAGCGCCGTGCCAATGATCGCGCTCGCGGCCGAAATGCGACCGCCGCGCAGGTAGCTCGACAGATCGGTCGAGAAGAACCAGTGGTGCAGGTTGAGTTTATGCTCCTCAATCCAAGCGGCCGTCTCGTCGAGTGAAGCCCCGCTATCGCGCACGTCGGCGGCATATTCCAGCAACAGACCAAAGCCCGAAGACGCCCCCAGCGAATCGATGACGCGCACCTTGCCGCCCTGGGGATAGCGATCCGCGAGCATCTGCGCCGCGACGCAGGCCGATCCATACGTGCCCGAAATACCCGACGACAACGTCAGGTGCAGCACGTCTTTACCCTCGGCAACAAACGGCTCCCAAAACTCCTCGTACTCACCCACGCTCACCTGAGACGTCTTGGGCATGGCGCCCGCGGCAATCTGGGCAAAAAACTTGTCCGGCGTAATCGACTGATACAGATCGTCCGTATAGACAACATCGTCGATCTCGTAATGAAAACACACGACAGGGATATTGCGCGCCGCAAAGAACTCACGGGTTCGGTCGGCGGCGGATTCACGGGTCAGGACAAAATCACTCATATGAGGCTCCTTACTCATTGCTGCGCAAATTATCGCACAGTGAGCCTACATGCGGTACATATGTCCACTATTTACCAAATCGAACCAAATATAGTGAACATCTTTACCACCATCGTCTCCACCGGCCCCATGCATAAATATCTGAGAAAACACCCTCTGTCGTCTCCACCCAACCGACACATCTACCTTCACTAAATCGATTTACCAAACCGTTCAGCCGACAATTCAGCCGCTGGCGCAAAATCGAAACAAAAGCGGCGCATACTGATAAACGTTTGACGCTGTTTATCAGTTTTACCAGCCCCATCGGAAGGTGTTTCATGGTCGCATTCGATCGCAACCCGCAAGACTTCAAGTATCTGCGCCTGCTGTCGAGACAGTTTCCCACCGAACAATCCGCATTTACCGAAATTATCAACCTCTCGGCCATCCTTAACCTACCCAAGGGCACCGAGCATTTTATGAGCGACGTGCATGGTGAGTACGAAGCCTTTATGCACATCCTCAACAACTGCTCGGGCGTCGTGCGCGAACATGTCGACGAGATCTTTGGCGACACGCTCTCCTTTGACGAAAAGGGCGAGCTGTGTACGCTCATCTACTACCCGCGCGAGAAGATCGACCTGGTCCGCAGTCAGCGCGAGGACTCGCCCACCTGGTACAAGACGATGCTTGACCAGCTCATCATGGTCGCTCGCTCACTTTCAAGCCGCTACACGCGCTCCAAGGTGCGTAAGGCCATCCCGCGCGATTACGCCTATATCATCGACGAGTTGTTGCACACGCACCCGGACGAGAACAACTATCGCGTGCGCTATCACGAGCGCATCGTGGAGTCCATCCTGGAGACCGCCAGCGCCGACGACTTTATTGAGTCGCTCGCCTCGCTCATCAAGCGCCTGGCCGTCGACCACCTGCACCTGGTGGGCGACATCTTCGACCGCGGCGGCGGCGCGGCCAAGATTATGGACCGTCTGCTCACCTACCATTCGCTCGACATCCAGTGGGGCAACCACGACCTGCTGTGGATGGGCGCTGCGGCCGGTGAGCCCGCCTGCATCGCCACGGTGTTGCGCAACAACCTACGCTACGACAACTACGAGATCCTGGAGAACGACTACGGCATCTCGCTGCGTGAGCTTGTCGCCTTTGCCGATGCCACCTACACCGCCGGTGAGTCCATCACCCCGCTGATCAAGGCCATCAACGTGCTGCTCTTTAAGCTCGAGGGCCAGATTATCCAGCGCCACCCCGAGTTCGATATGACCGACCGCCTGTTACTCGACAAGATCGACCACGACACCGGCACGGTCACGCTCGCCGACGGCAGCGTGTGGCCGCTCACGACCAACGACTTCCCCACCGTCGACCCGGCGGACCCCTACACGCTCACGTCTCAGGAGCGGCACATCATCGACAAGCTCGTGTCCGAGTTTGTCACCGCCGATCACCTGCATCGCCATATCGATTTCCTCTACACCCACGGCTCGATGTACAAGGTCGCCAACGGCAACCTGCTCTTCCACGGCTGCGTTCCGCTCAACGAAGACGGCACCTTTAGCAGCATGAACTGCCTGGGCACCTGGCACGCTGGCCGCGATTATCTCGATTTTTGCGACCACATCGCCCGCCGCGCGTGGCGCGTGGGCGACCGCGATGCCCTCGACTGGATGTGGTACCTGTGGATTGGCTTCAATTCACCCGCCAGCGGACGCCTGGTGCGTACCTTTGAGCGCGCCTATATCGCCGATAAGAGCACCTGGGTCGAGCCGATGGACCCGTACTTTACGCTTACCAAGTCGCCCTCGGTCTGCGATGATATCATGCGCGAGTTTGGCGTCGCGCCCATGGCATGCTCGCCGACCGGCCACATCATCAACGGCCACACGCCCGTTAAAACCACCAAGGGCGAGCAGCCCATCCGCGCCGAGGGCAAGCTGTTGGTCATCGATGGCGGCTTCTGCCGCGCTTACCATCCCAAGACGGGCATCGCCGGCTATACGCTCATCTCGAGCTCGCGCGGCTGCCGCCTCAAGTCGCACCGGGCCTTTACGACGGTTGCCGAGGCACTCACGCGCAACGTGGACATCGAAAGCGAGACCAACCGTTTTGACCAAGCGGACCGTCGCCGCATGGTGAGCGACACCGATACTGGCGCCAAGATCCGCAGCCAAATCCAAGACCTGCGTCAGCTGCTCGATGCATATAGAAACGGTGCTATCGAGGAGCGCGCCTAGCACCACCCGCGGGGATTGGCTAAACTTGCTGAGTTTGTCATCCCCGCGGCGCTTCGGCGCCAGCTTAAGGCAGGTACCATGCAAAAGCTCCTTGCGCAGATCATGAAATTTGGCGTCGTCGGTGTCATTGCCACGGTTATCGACTTTGGCATTATGAATCTGCTCCACTACGGTCTGGGCCTCAACATCCTAATCGCCAACACCAGCGGCTTTATCATCTCACTCATCTTTAACTACCTCGCAAGCATGAAGTACGTGTTTGCGCACAAGGAAGGCATGAGCCGCCGCCGCGAGTTCATCATCTTTGTCGTGCTGTCCGTGATCGGTTTGGTGCTCAACGACGGCATCGTGCTGGCGCTCAACGCCGGTCTGGGGCTCGAGGCCAATATCGCCAAGATCTGCGCCACCGCGCTTGTCATGGTCTACAACTTTGTGACCCGAAAAATCTTCCTGGAGGGCGACGAGACAAAATAGCTCGAAACCCCTGCAGCATTACGGCGCCCACGGACGACGCGCACTCAGCGCAGTATCGTCCGTGGGTGTCGCTCGTTTACGGGCAAATTTTCAACGTTTGCGGATTAGCTCTTGAAAATTTGGCGAGTTCATATAGTTCTTGGCAAAGACCTTACGTTTCCCTTGTAAAAGCTCTAAAGTATCCTCTGCTCGATTCATCAACGCATTGGATGTGATTACGTGCGCAAGGCGCTGGCACAGCCTCATACCAAGCAGTTCCTCAAGTTTGCCGTCGTGGGTCTTATCTCCTTTGGCATCGACTGGGGCATGCTCATTGCGCTCGTCGAGCTGTTCCACCTCGACTTTTTGATGAGCACCACGGTTTCGTTTATCACGTCCGTCGTGGTCAACTACTGGCTCAGCATGAAGTACGTGTTCGACCACCGCGAAGGCATGAGCCGCAAGCGCGAGTTCACGATCTTCACCATCCTGTCGGTGATCGGCCTGGGCCTCAACGACCTGTACATGTTTGTGGGCGTCACGTTTTTGAGCATCGGCTACCAGGCCATGAAGGCCATCGCCACGTTCCTCGTCACCTGGTACAACTACTTCAGCCGCCGCTTCTTCCTCGAGGGCGCACGGTCGTAGTCGATTCACTATTTGCTTGAATGTATAACCGGTTGGAATTCCCATTCCAACCGGTTTTTTGTTTGCCGAGAGACCCGGCGACCCAGTCCCATTCGCATGAAAAACGGGCGGTCCGGATGTTGGTCCGAACCGCCCGTCTGGCGCACTATGTCGAGGCCTCTAGCCCGTTACGTAATACCAAACGACGTTGTCGCCATTGGAGAGAACGTAGTTACTGCAGGCCGTCATGGGCGTTGTGCCGTTGACGGAGTACATCCAGCCGCTCGTGCCGCCGTACTGTTTCTCGGCCAAACCACCAATCGCAGAAACATACGTGCCGTACGATGAGCCGTGTGCGTTGACAGAAAGGCCCAGCGCGCACAGGGCATCGTAAACGGTGGCGCCTTCGTTAAAGGTAAAGGTGCCGCCAGAGGACACGGGATTGCCCACAGCGCTCGATGTGACCGAAACCGTCACCGTAACGTAGTTGGACTCCTGCGAGCCGCCCTGACCGCCCGAGGAAGCGCTTCCACCATTAGAGGATGAGGCTTCTTCAGACGACTGACCGCCGCCCGAAGAAGCACCGCCAGACACATTGGAAGTATCACCGGCTCCCGTATTTTGGGCAGCGGATTTATCGCCAGACCTCTTGCCGCCCCGGTCCTCGGACTTCTTGCTATCCGAGTTTTTGTCCGATTCCTTGTGCGAAGACTCGGAATCATCCTTGGCGTCGTTCGAGCCCTTGGACTCATCTTTTGCAGCATCCGAAGATTTGGAATCCTTGGAACTGGCCTCGCCCGAAGCGGTAGACGAGCCAGACCCATTGTCATCCTTGGAAACGACGCTCTCCCCCGTCACGGACTGAAAAATCCAATCAACGGACCAGGCGCCGCTCTCGGAGGGATGGACAAAGCCCAGCGAGACGACGATCAGAATGGTGCACGCGGCAGTCAGAACGCCAAGGAGCGCTTTGTGCCGTGGGGCGGGCGCCGCCGAAGCGGCGCCCTTTTGCTTTGGATCATCGAGCTGGATAAACGAGGAGTCGGGCTGTTGCCCGCTGGTCTCCTTGGGCTTATCGGGCATTACCGTCACCCTTGCCGCGCTTGGTCAGCACGAAGACGGCGATGAGCGCGAGGCCAATCACGCCGGCGGCGATGCCAACGATGGCGAGCGGATTGGTGCCAGCCTCCTGCTCGGCAGCACTAGAGGACTTCTTAGCAGCGGTCGTGGAAGCAGCACCCGTATCGGACTTGGAATCGGACTTCTTGTCGGACTTCTTGTCGGACTTGCTGTCCTTCTTGTCAGACTTCTTCTCGTCCTTCTTATCGGACTTATCGGAGTCCTTCTGGTCGGACTTGTTGTCCTTGGTCTCGGTCTTGGTCGACACCGTCGTCTTGGTCGTCGGCTTATGACCCGGGGCGACAGCGCCGCCCTTCGAGCCGGAGCCGGAACCCGTGCCAGCGCCAGTGCCGGAACCAGTACCGGTACCAGAACCGCCGCCGCCATTCGAACCAGCGCCGCCATTACCGCCAGGGTTAACGGCATTCTTGGTCCACTTGGCATACAGCGTCAGATCGGCCGTCACCGGCGTGCTAAAGTCATACGCCTGCGTGCAAGCCTCATCGGTATACCAACCGCCGAAAGTGTAGCCATCGCGCGTCGGATCGGCCGGCTTGACCAGCTTGCCATCGGCCGTAGCAACAAACTTAGTGTCGCAAGCAGACCCGCCGTTGGAGTTAAAGGCAACCGTCCAAGACTCGACAGCTCCAAGTTTAAACAGCGTGCCCGAATCATTAATGTAGTAGAGATTGCCAGAAGCATCGGCAATGACCGGAGAGTCACAGTACTGGTAATGGCCAGCCGCATCATAAATCTGCGTCGCCTCTGCATCGCCGAGCGTATAGCGATACACGCCACCACCAGCAGAGTAGTTGACGTAATCCTTGCTATCCGCGCTGTTAACGGTGAAGTACACATAGGTCTTGCCGCCCTGAACACTCACCAGCGGAGTAGCAGCAATACCGTTGAGGCCAGCCGGCAGCGCCTTGCCGTCGGCAGCAGCGACCATCGTGGTCTTACCCGTCTTCAGGTTATAGAGAACCAGAGCAGAGCCAGTAGCCGTCTGTCCGCCGACAATCAGATTGTCACCAGACACAGCAGGGGCGCTCAGATTATTCGTAAGACCCAGATCAACCGTCTTCTGTTCACTCAGCACGCCCTTCGCCGAAAGCGAAATCACATGGAGCTTTCCGTCGTGCGTCATCTGATAGAAGGTCGAGCCATTGGACGGATCGGCAATGCAATCGGCATTTGCGACAGCGCCGAGCTTCATGGTCGAAACGACATCGCCCGTCGTCTTATCAATGCACTTAAGCGTACCCGCGCTCGTAGGAACGATGGCATACTTATCCGTCAAAGCCGCACCAGTCCAGTAATAGCCCTCGGCAGGGTCGATGTTCTGCCAAGAAACTTCGCCCGTGGCAATCTTAATGCGCGCAAAGGAGCCGTTGCCGTAGGTCGCATTGTAATTCTCGTCATACGAAATATCGACCGAGCCTACATAGACGTACTCGCCGTCCGAAACGACGGTGCAGGAGCTCTGCGTCAAGTCCGTCAAACCAGGCGTCAGCCACTTGCAGATCAGCTTGTCTGCAGTAATCGCCTGGACCGCACCGCCGTTGAGCGGAACGATGATAAGGCCATTGGTATAGATCGGACGAGAGGTATAGCTCACCTTGGAGGCAAGCGGCGCAGAGGCAACCTTTTTGCCCGTGGACGAATCGATCTTAATGAGCTCGTTCTCGGTCGCGATGTACACAAAGCCGTTAGCAATGACAGGCTCGCTGCAGTTGGCATACTGCTGACCAGACTCGGCCTTCCAATCGAAGGCCCACTTAAGACCGGCGGCCTGCGCAGGCGTCTTGGCATCCGTTACGGTCGAACCGTTGCCACTGTTGCCGTAGCCGGCCCACTCGGCATCCCAATCAGGAGTCGTCGCACCCGGGTCCACGACAATCTTGTCGGGATCGGGCATGGCCGAATCGTCGGTGGTATAGGCAAGTGTAACCTTATCGCCGCTCTTGAGCGTAATCTGATTAGCGCAGAGTAAGGAGGGCTCTCCATTGATATACAGGTGCCAATATTTGTTGGTCGCACCATCATAGCCGTACGTCTCGTCTTCGAATGGCGAGTTGATGGAATTGAGGAACCAGTACTCACCACTCTGGGAGCCGTTGTACGTAACGCCCTTGGCCTTCAGAACCGTCTCAATAAGGTTCTGGGCAGTAGAGCCTTCGGGCAGAGAAACGTTGCTTGCCGAGCCCCAGCGAGCATTGTTGCCGTTGACATCGGGACCGATAACATCGACAGACCCAAGAACCTGGCCAGAAAGGGCATCGGCGTCAGCACCATACATAAAGGTGACGGCATCGCCCTCATGGAGCTCGTAGGCACCGGCGCCAACGTCGGCGAACTTGCCATTTACGTAGAAGCGCCAATAGCTATTGGTCGCAGCATCCCAGCCATAGGACTTACCATCGAACGGCGAATAAATGCCGTTGAGGAACCAGCCCCAAGACGATTCGCTAGCATCGAGCTTAAGGCCGGTCTGCTCAAGGAGATCCCTGGCAGTGGAGCCTGCCTTGAGACTCGTCTGGCCCGTCGAAGCCCAAACCTGCTGCTTGACGTCCTTGTCCTTACCGAGAACCTGAACAGAAGCATGGACAGAATCGGAGGGCAGCTGGTCGCCCCAGCCACCGTAGAACCACGTAACGGTATCGCCGGCATGGATGGTGACATTGTCCGCCGTATAGTCACTCGACTTGCCGTTGATGAACAGCTGCCAATAGGTCGAATAATCTTGGGGCGTACCCAGCTCAACACCGTTGTACTTAAGGCTCAGAATGAAGGAGCCCGCAGCAACGGCGTCAATGTCGTTCGCCTCGAGTGCGACCTTCGTAAGATCAAGCGCGCTCGAGCCGGACGTCACCACATACTGCGCGTTATCGACCCAAGCCTGAGTCTTGCCCTGGGCATCGCGACCAATGACGGTCACATTTGCGGCAACCTGGTCCTTAACGACAGGGGACGCGCTACCAGCCGTATAGGCAAACTCAACCTTCTGCCCCTGGGTGAGCTTGACGCTGCTCGCGCCAACCGAGGAAGACGCACCGTCGACGAACAGCTGCCAGAAGGCATAAGTCGTCGGATCGAAGGCAAGCGTGCGACCATCGCTCGGGGATGTGATGCTTTTGAGGTAGAAACCGTATGCCGTGTTCGGATCGTAGTCTGCCTTGAAGCCCGTCTTCTGCTGCAGCTTAACGAAGGCATCCGCAGCCGTCGCGCCCTCGTCGAGCTTGAGCTGCGTGGGTGCCACCCAGGTCTGAGCCTTGCCGTCGGCATCGGTGCCGATAATCGAGAACGAGACCTCGACTTGCTTCTTGGCGATATCGCCGGTTTCTGTCGGGTTCTCCGTCTGGACGGCAGTCGCGGCGGCAGATCCTGCTTGGCCAGCGGATGCCGTCGAAGACTGCTCGCTCGTAGCAGGGCTCTCCCCCGTCGCCGAGCCTTCGTCGCCAGTTGCTGCCTCTGTTGTGGCGGCACTAGCTGCAGGCGCGCCCTCGGAATCCGAGACCTCGGTGCCGCTCTGCTCGGCGGTACCGCCCGCAAGCGCTGCGTCCTCGCCCGGCGTCGCAGCCTGAGCCACAGCCTCGGCAATGCCCTCGGCGCCCTCGGCCCACAGCTGAGCCGGTGTGGTGCCAAAGGCCATCGCGAAGGCCAGGAATGCCACCAGGCCGCGCTTGGCTACGCCGCGCGCAATTGCGCCACGGCGATGCGAGACGCGCTCGCGCTCGTCCTCAAACATATCCAATTGTCCCCCATTGTCTGTACTTGGAGCGTTGCCTTGAGGCTGCCCCACGTCATCGCGCATGTTGCGCTCGAGTTCCCCCATCGGGGTCCTCCTTCCCTCCAGAGCCCTATGCACACCGGCGGCATACGCCGCGGCAACGTGCAAGATGGGAGGCGATCCGACTTAACCTTAACGGCTCAGGCGCGCCGTCCGATCTGCGACGCGAACATCCCGAGCCAAGAGGAATTACGGTTACTGGTACAGCCGGGGACTTGCACCCCGATTCTCCCAAACGCGCAGGAAAACCGCGCATTCGTGCGTCTCCGCACCACCATCTAGGCCATCGATTATTACCGTCAAAATGGTATCACGCAAAAGGGCCTCGCACGCAGGCGAAGCCCATGGTAAAAGCTATTGTTTGCGATAGGAAAATGCGGTGACGGTCGCAGACTCTAGTGCTTGCCGCCGTGGCTGTTGAGCCAGATATTGCGGCCCAGCATAAGTGCCAGCACCAGCGCGCTCACGTAGCCCATAAAGCCAATGACTGGGATACCAAACACAACCGGCTCGATGCGCGCGTAGTACACCACCGACGAACCGATAAACAGGCCGGCAATCACAATTGCCATCGACATGCGGTCGATAATTCCGCCCAGCTGTCGCAGCGCCTTATCGCTGCTCATGATCTGCGTGTTCACCTTAAGCTGGCCGCGCGTGAGCATACGCGAAGCCAAGCCCAGATACTCGGCCGCCTCGAGCGAGCCCTTCGCCGCGCGATAACTGCTCGCTGCAAAGTCGCGGCTCATCTCGCGCATGCGGGCGTAGGTGCTCTTCTCGTTTTTGATGTGCGTCTGGATGATCTGGATCATGTTGACGTTGGGCATGTACTCGGTCAACAGGCCCTCGAGCGTCACCATGCCGCGGGCGAACATCGTCACCACGCTCGGCAGCTCAACGTCATTTTTGCGCGCGAGGTTTAACAGCGAGGTCAAAAACTCGCCGATATCCAGGTCTTTAAGGTCGAGCCCGGCAAAGTCGGCAACAATAAAGTCCAAGTCGGACAAAAAGGCCGAATGGTCAAGCTCGGCCGAATCGCCGCGCGTCACGGCGAAGCGCATGAGCGAATCCTTGAGCTTGGGCACGTCACCCTCGGCCACGGCGAAAATCATGTCCTTGACGATGCCACGGTCGTGGCTCGACATACGCCCGACCATGCCCAAGTCGATAAAGTAAACGATGCCGTCCTTGAGAATGATGTTTCCCGCATGCGGGTCGGCATGGAAAAAGCCGTCATCAAGCACCTGCGACGAGTAGTCCTCGACAATCGCGGCACCGATCTTTTCCAAGTCATAGCCCTCGGCCACCAAGCGTTCAGGATCGGCGATCGAAATGCCGTCGACGTAGTCCATAACCACCACGTGTTCGGTGCACAGGTCCAGATAGGATTTAGGGCACGTCACGCCATGAACGCTCTTATGGAACTCGTAGAAGTCGTTGAGGTTTTTGGCCTCGGCCAAAAAGTTGGTCTCCTCGCGAAACGAGGTCCACAGCTCCTCGACCACGCCGTGCAGGTCAACGAATTGATCGGTGTTGACGAACTTGGAAACGATACGCACCACCGAGCGGATGATATCGATGTCCTGCGCCATAACCTGCTGCGCACCGGGGCGCTGCACCTTGACGGCCACATCCTCGCCCGTCACCAGACGAGCGCGGTGCACCTGCGCGAGCGATGCGCTACCAAGCGGATTGGGATCGATCGCATCGAACATCTCCCCCAGGCGCAGGCCGTATTCTTCCTCCAGACAGCGAAGCACTACCTCGTACGGCACCGGCTCCACGTCGGAGCGCAGACGACGCAGCTCGTCGCAAAAGCGTTGCGGCAGAATCTCGGACCGGTTGGCCAGAATCTGCCCCATCTTGACGAACATGGGGCCGAGTTCCTCGAGCAGGCGGCGCAAACGAACCGGCGTGAGGTTATCCCACACGCGGTACTTTTTGACCAGGCGAACAATCTGCCCAATGCGTTCGCGACGACCCGCCGGCGTGAGCTGGTATTCCTCGTCCGGTGCCATCGCGTCGGGCTCCTCGGGCACCATATCGACAGCGCGCGGCTTTTTGCGAGCGCCCGAGACGGCGGCATCGACCTCGTCGACAACCGCCGCCTCGTCACCCAAGGGATCTAAATTGTTGTAATCGGTGGTGGAATCTGCCATCTGCGCTGCTACTCGGCCTCTTCGGTATCCTTCGCATCGTCGGGCTCAACGGACTCGACGGGCACCGAGGTCACGTTGTCCTCGACCGAATCGACGATGTCGCGCACATGGGCCAGGAAGGCCGTGCGCTCGGGGGCGGTCATGACGCGGACACGGGCAAGGATAAGCTCGTCGAGCACGCGCTGGGCCGCGGTCTCGCCCTGCGTACCCAAGCGCTCGGTCAGATCGGAGATGGTACCGCCGGCCTGCTCGAACATATCGGACACACTGCGGGCGATATCGGGGGTGGCGGTGTCCTTGCGGACCTGCTCGCCTTTGGTGTTAAGGTCGTCGAGGACCTTCTTGCCGCCTTCGACAGCAACGGCGGCAGCGCCAAAGCCCACGTTAATGGCGCCGTTAACAAGCTGATCGAGTTTCATAACCATGGTTGTCTCCAATCACAAACAACTGCATTGGCGTTCTTGTACCCAAGATTGAGCGAAAGCGACAAAGCGTTTTAGCGCTATTCGATCGACGGGAAATCCCTACCTCACGTTGTCGTTCATCGCGAAAGAGTTCTTCATGGCGCAGCTCGTGGTGTAGAGCACCTTGCCCAGCAGGGCATCGGTCTCCACGCGAACACGCTCGGCAAAGGCCTCGTTGGCGCGTGCAAGCTCGGCAGGCACCTCGACCTCGGGCAGAGCGGCTACGGCAGCGTCGACGTCATGGATCTGCTTGTGGCCCATGCCACCGACCTTCTCCTGATAGTCCTCCACAGCGCGGCCGCACTCATGGAAGCGGACGTCGGCCAGGGCGCCGATCAGGCGGTTGGCCCAGTAGAAGTTTTCGGACGTCACGCGAGCCTGCGTGTCGGCATAGTACTCGGGCATGGTCTCGACGTTGGCGTACAGCGGAACCAGCGCGTTAAACGAGTTGGAGCCAAAGGCCATCCACTGCACGGCGCGATAGGCCGGCTGCGCATAGGGACGCAGCTGCAACACGGCGAGCTGGCTGTTGCGGTTGATGCCGATGGGGCGATAGGCGCCGCGCGTGGCGGGCGTGCCCTTGCTGCCGTAGCAGTCGTACTCCGTGCCCTGGTAGTGGCTCGAAAGCACGTACTTAATGTCCTCGATGGTCACCTTGCGCTCGGGCACGCGGCTCCAAGGGATGTCGTCGCTCTCGGGCGTGAAGTCGGCGTCGGGGCCATCCCACACGTCGCTGGGGTTGAGGCAGCGCTGCATGTACCAGGCGCGCGGCGTGTTGTAGACATGGTCGCTGTCGCTGTGCGAGCCAAAGGCCTCGCGCGGGTTAAAGACGGCAGCCGGGCCGTCGCCCTCAACGCCCAGCGTCAGGTCCAGATGCCACTCGGCCATCCAGGCGCGCAGGTCGGCGGAGCACATGTGGTCGGCCTGGGCACCCTCGGCGTCATCCAGGTCAAAGCTGTCGATACCCAGTTGGTTGGGCATGGTCACATAGGCGTCATCGGGCACACGCTTGGCAATCCAGTGGTGACCGCCGATGGTCTCGAGCCACCAGATCTCGTCCACGTCGCTAAAGGCGATGCCGTTGTTCTCGTAAGTGCCGTAGCGCTCGAGCAGGTCGCCCAGGATACGAACGCCGTCGCGGGCGGACTTGGCATACGGCAGCACCAGGGTCACCATGTCCTCCTCGCCCAGGCCACCAGGTTGCGCCGGCACATAGCCGTCCTCACCCTCGTTGCCCTTGGCGGGCACGTAGTCCACGAGTGGGTCGGCGCCGCGGACGCGCTCGTTGGTGGTGAGCGTCTCGGTTGCGGACATGCCCACATTGAGCTCGTTGAAACCGGCCTCGGCCCAGATGCCGTGGCCCGGGACAACATCGGGGACGCTCGTGTAGCGCATGGGGTTATCGGGCAGCTCAACGGTCAGGTGACTCAGGACGCTCATGTAGACGCGCGGCTGCTCGTCGGGATGCACCACGCGCATGCGCTTGGGCTCAAATACCCCGTTGGACGAGTCCTCGTTACGCGCGACCAGGGTCGACCCGTCGTAGCTTGCGTTTTTACCGACCAGAATCGTTGTGCACGGCATGCGCATCCTCCTTGAGCGAAGAAATCAAACGGCAACAGTGTATCGCTTCGGCGCAGAAAGGGCGAAACCACGGCCTCGGCAGCCCTTGTGGTCAAAAAATGCCAAATATGAGTACTGTCACCAATTTAGTGGCAGCAAATTTCCCTGGAACGAGTGCCGAAAATCCCCATTTGCCCAAAAGCAAGACAACGTTATTCCCCATAAGTTCAATAAAATAGGCTTCCTAACGATAATGGATACCGTTAGGAAGCCAAAAAGACGTAAGACATATGTGACTATCTTGGCAACAGTACTCATATTTGGCATTGTTTGACCACGTGGTATATAGCTAACCCCCTCAAACAGCCCAAAACGCCTATTTTGATGCGCGCTCCGCCGCCTCAATCACGTGTTTGGCGAGAATCGCGGTGGTCACAGCCCCCACGCCGCCCGGCACGGGCGTGATGGCGTTAACGACCGGCTCCGCAGCATCAAAATCGATGTCCCCGACCAGCTTGCCAGCGTCCTCATCCCAGTTAATGCCCACATCAATGATCGTCTGGTCCTCGCGGACCGCATCCGCGCCAATCGTGCGTGCGCGTCCAACGGCGGCAACCACAATGTCGGCAGCACGGCACTCGGCAGCAAGGTCGCGCGTATGCGTATGGCACGTCGTCACGGTCGCATTGCGCGCCGTAAGCATGGCGGCAACGGGACGACCAATCACCAGAGACCGACCGACGACCGCAACCTTGGCCCCATCCAGCTCAACACTGTAATGGTCCAGCAACGCCAACACGGCCTCGGCCGTGCAGGGAGCAAAGCCCTCGCCACGACCCGAAAGCGTGGTAAGCAGCGAGGCCGGCGTCATGGAGTCAACATCCTTGGCGGGATCGAGCGCTGCGGCGACGGCGTTCTCGTCAAGGCCGGCGGGCAGCGGGCGGAACATCAGACAGCCATGAACAGCCGAATCGGTATTGATGTCCTCGATGGCCGCCAACAGCTCGTCCTGCGAAACATCGGCAGAAAGCAAAACGCGGCGAGCCTCAATGCCAACCTTCTCGCAGCGCTTGAGGGCACCGCGCTCGTAGGACAGGTCGTCCTCGCGCTCGCCCACACGAACAATGGCCAGCGTCGGCACAACGCCACGTTCGCGCAGGGCTGCACAGCGAGCAGCAAGTTCCTCGGTCAAAGCGCGAGCAACGGGAGCACCCTTCAGCAGTTCAGCCATGGCTATCCTCTCTTCCTTGCAGCGTCGGAGGCGCGGCGCGCCAGCGCATCGGCGCGCGGCAACCATGTGTCGAGCAACTCATCACACGCCGTCTCGAGCTCCTCAGCACGAGCGCGATCTTTCATAGACGTGGTGTTCGCAAAGAGCGTCAAGCTCGCGCCCTGCATAGCGGCACGGCAGAACACGGCGCCGCACGCCACATCGGACAGCAGCTGACGCGAACCCTTGTCGGCCATGTCCTCGAGCAGCGCCAGCGCACGCCCGCAGGCATCCATAATGCGATACGGCGGCATAGCGGCCACATGCAGCGCATCCTGAATCGCGGTCGCTCGAGCCGGATCGTCACGCGGAATACCGTACGCCGCGGACACCCGCCTGTAGGCACGAACGTCCTCGGAAACCAACTCGACAAGCTCCTGGGCCAGCTCATCAGCCTGGGCAAACGCGCGCGTCAGGTCATCCGCACGATCAGCAAGCGCGGGATTAGTCGCACCGTAGCGGGCAACCATTCCGCACAGCGAGGCGCCCAGCGCGCCCACAAAGGCGCTCGCGCTGCCACCGCCGGGAACCGGCTCGCGCGCGGCAAGCGCCTCGGCAAACCCGCGGCAGGTCTTGTCCATCATCTCTTGGCTCATACGCATGCACCTTCAAGTCATATACATCGGTCGGGTGGAAACCGCCGACCGACCGCATCGATCACATAATGGTGCTAAGTCTAGCCCATAAGTACATAAGCGTCAGCGCACCTGGCCATCGCGGATTTCTATGACGAACGATAGGCGTCGGCACCGCAAACATGGGACACATGGCCCACCTTTCGAGACTTCCGGGCAGCGGCAACTGGGGCATACATATAGGTAAGGAGCCCTATGTTGGGGCAAGCTCATCACGGCACCGGACGACGAATGGAAGAATAACCGCACAGTAAACAAAGACATCATGCGCATGCGTAACCGCCGCCCCAGCGATCCGCGGCACACGATGTCCCTGGCAGACAAGGAGGACGCCACCATGAAGAAAAAGACCCTATCGATCCTTTCCCTTTGCATCGCCCTCTTTGCCGCGCTCGCCCTTGTGGGCTGCGGCGGGAGCGCATCGGGCGGCGGCAGCGCCCCCAAGAGCGAGAGCAAGGAAAAGGCCCCCGTCGCCAAGAAGACCGACTACATCTGGTTTAAGGTCGAGATGCCCGAGGGCGTCGGCGTAAGCGACTCTGCCGGCAAGAATGCCGACAGGGTCCAGCTCACCTTCCCCGAAGACGAGAACGCCTCGGCCGATCGCTTTATCCCCGTTTGGAAAAAAGCGCTGACGGCCGAGGAATCCCACGCCGACCAGGCGGAAAAGAAGGGGGATACGTTCCAGTGGAAGGATGGCGGGTCCGTCGAGTATAACGGCAGGACGTGGCTCGTCGGAACATACGAGGACAACAGCGGCATCTCAACCAAGCTTTTTACCGATGTTGAGCCGGGAAGCGTCTACGTCCTCATCTCGAACTTCGACCAGCACAAGAAAGAAGCCGAGGCACTCCTCAACTCCATCGAGTTCCCCGATGACATGGAAGAGGCAGTTTCCGAGGCACGCGAAGTCGAGATTTCGAGCATCGAGATCAAGTAACGGGACACCCGCACGCGCCTACGCGCACCCGCGCACATGCGCCCCATTAAAACAACGGGCGCCCAACCCGGGGAGGGCCGACAGCACCAGCCCTCCCCTCTTTTGCGCCCGAACATATTGCCACTTAACGGCGCAAATCCGGCCCTCAGAATGGGACACATGGCCCACCCTAGCGAGCCGTCCACGCGTACAGTAAAGACAGGTAATCCATGGGCGGTTACAGATCGAGGAGGACACGACCATGAAAAAGAAGGCCTTTGCGATTCTCACCCTCTGCATCAGTCTCTTTGCCGCAGTTGCCCTGGTGGGCTGCGGTGGCAGCGGCGACGCTACCGGAAGTGGCGGTGGCGGCGGGGCAGAAAAGCCAGCCGTGGATATGAGGACCGACTTCATTTGGTTTAAGGTCGAGGTTCCCGAGGGCGTCGAGATTACCGACGTTGCCGGCGACACCGCCGACAGGGCCCAGTTTAAGTTCACCGAGAGCGAGCACGCCAGCGATCGCTTCATCCCCGTCTTCGATCCTGACAAGAACGCCGACGAGCTGTTCGACTACGAGGCAAAGTGGAATGCCAGCTTTGAGTGGACCGAAAATGACCCCGTCAAGTACAACGGCAAGACTTGGCGCAACGCTTCCTATACACACTCGGGCGGCGTAACGACCGAATACTTCACCGACGTTGACGGCGGCAGTGTGTATGTGCGTATCGACAACGTCGAGGAGCACAAGGACGCCGTCGAGACCATGATGAAGTCTCTGGAATTTGCCGACGACATCGCCGAGGCCAAGACCGAGGCCATGGACGTCAAGCTCGACGATATCGAGATCAAGCGCTAAGCGACTGGCGAGCGCAACGGGAAACACGGTCGCAGTGCAAACAAGCGACGGTACCCCAGCGCTTCGTACCCAGGGAGGGCCGGTAAACCGACCCTCCCTTTCTTATGCCTGTAGCCGACGAACGCGAGGATGCCGGACGCCGGAACCGCCCCAAATGTGGCAACAGTACGAAAACGACAAACACCCCAACACGTCCGCCCACCGATTTATTGCGCCGCGCAGACAATTAAACCAGCATCTTTAAACATCTGGGCAGTATAGTGACCAAAACTATCGCATAACCGCACTCTGCGAATGGAGAAGTTATGACCGAACACCATGCCATCAGCCGCCGAGCGTTTACGCTGGGCCTAGGGCTTGCGGCGTTGTCACCACTTGCAAGCCTGCCCGAAACCGCAGCGCCGGGCATTCCCCTGCGAGCGGCATTTGCAGACAACACACCCGCACCGTCGGACAGCCTCGACAATTTCGTCATTCGCCTTCGCCCCGCGGGCTATTTTCGCACCGCGAGCGTCAACCAAGACGGCAACGTTCGCGGCAACGTCTGCCACCTGTTTAACGACGGCACGTCCAGCAAGCTCATCCTTGAGAACGTAACGACCAAGAATGACGATACAAACTGGTATGCTATCCGCACCTTGCTCAATTTCGAAGAGCATAAAAAGACGGGCTACAGCATTTGGTCGGTCGACGACGACTCTGACAAAGATGGAAAGGTCATCCACGTATGGGGCGGCGAGTATGACAACAAGCCCAGCCGCGCTTTTGCGTTCGAGCGTCAATCAAACGGAACCTATATCATCCGAGACCGCACGGTCGAGAAAGAAACCGAGAAAAAAGACATTAAGTACCTGGCAATAGAATCGAACGGCGAAGACCAGGACAACAATAAGATCTGCCATAAGAGTAAGAGCATTCCGTGGGAGCTCGAACTTATCGGTTACGACATGAAAAAGAACGATGCCACGGTTAGCAGCCTCGACTGGATCACGTACAGCAGCTACGTCGACGGACCATGTTGGATGAAATACGTCGACGACAACAAGTTCCTCGACGAGCTGAGCATCCCGGGTACGCACGATTCGGGCACCTGCAGCGTGGACAACGACACTGAGCCCCAATCCTCGCAAGTAAAATGCCAGCAGGATTACATTCCCACGCAGTTGCTCGAAGGCATTCGCTATTTTGATATCCGGCTCGGAAAGGGCGATGACCCCGGCATCGACCACGGGATTTTCTACCTACTCAAAAAAGACGGGAACTATCTGCATCTCTCCGATGTCATCGGGTACTTCAAAACGTTTTTGAACGAAAACCCGTCAGAAGCGCTCATCATGCTCGCATCGCGCGGCAACGATGAGGCTACCGACGAAAGCATAACGACGGCCTTCGCCAAGGTTATGGCCGATAACCCCAACCTGTTCTACACGTCGAGCCACGTCCCCACGCTGGGCGAGGTGCGCGGAAAGATCGTCCTGCTGCGTCGATTTGGGCTCGCCGGCAACAGCGTAAGCGGCCACACGTGGGGCCTCGACCTCACCCAATGGGATGACAAGATCAAGGCGCATTCCGGGCAGTCGATGTGTCTCGTCCAAGACGCGCGGGGATTTGAAGCCATAGGGGAAACGGGCAATGAAGAGCCCTATTGCACCAAGGTATATGCCCAGGACAAGTACAAACTCACGGGAACCGACAAGCTCAGCTGGGTCGATAATGCGCTGAAGGAAACGACCGGGCGCACGTGCAACAAGGTGGACGTCGTGGACGATGCCGGGGCCGAGGTGCAAGTCCAGGAGCGTTGCTGGTCTATCAACTACACCAGCTGCACGGGCTTGTCGCACGGAGGCAATCCTTTTACCTCGGCACGAGTAGTCAACGAGCATCTGTACAAGAGCCCGTACATCAATCCCAGCGGCACCGAGGATACAAAGTCAGATTACCTCAAGCACATTGGCATCATCGCATCCGACTTTGTTGATGCGGCGCTGGCCCGGAGCATCTACCAGCGCAATTACAATTACGATACGAAGCACACGCAGTCGGCTTCGTGCTGCCTCCCGACCCGCATGCGCATGACGTACGGCGACTCGCTGAGCGATGCCTCGCTCCAGGATGGCAAGACCGTTGGCGAGGGCCATTTCCGCCTTGTCGACAGCAGCAACGTACTCAACGTGGCGGCTTCGGGCCATGCGTTTACCATCGAATACGTGGATGTCGACGCCTTGGGCAACGAGACCGTTACGGGGCTGCAGGGATCCGTGCCCATCGATATCGATCCGCGCGCACTGACACCCCACTTTGAGGGGCTCGAAGGCCTTAAGGCCGGCGAGGATGTGCGCACAAAGGTCGCGGCGCTGCTCGAGGGCAAACTCGAAAACGATGCCTGCACGGCTCAGCTCGAGTTTGTGCACGACGCGGACGGCGCTCCGGGCACGGCAATGGCCGAGGGCGAGGCATTTACCGCGGGAACGTACTGGGTGCGCGCGAACGGTCTTTTGGGCGACGCGGCGCAAAACTACAAGCTTGCTAATGACGGAGCCGCGAGCTTTACCGTAGCGGCCTCGAGCAGTGCAGGCGGCACCGGCACCGACGGTGGCACGGGTTCCAACGCAGGCAGCGCTGATAAGAACGGTAAGGGCAACAAGGGCAAGAACTCGGGCGGAAAACTCGCCGACACGGGCGACGGCTCCGGCATTGCCGCCGGGCTCGCTGCCGCCGCCGTAGCGACAACGGTCGCCGGCGCGGCAATGCTTGCCAACGACCGCGAAAACGCTGGGGACGGCAGCGAATAGGCAAGCCGGCCTTTTAGACACATCGACTCAATGGGGGGGGCGCAGGACACCGTTCTGTGCCCCCGATTTTTACCTTGGCCCAAACGCCGCCATAGGCTACATCACCATGTTCAGCGCGTTAACAAACTCCTGGGCCTTCGCACGGCTGCTCAGGCTAAAAACACAAGCAGTCAACAGCCTGTTACGCAGAAAAACATCGCGGCCCTTGATCCTGTTGACCCCCGTAATGTCCTTAAGATAGACAATCTCGGTGTGCTTGCCACCAAAAGTGCCCTTCTTGAGCACCTCAATACGGTTGGGGTAGATCTTGACGTCTTTATACCTACCCGAACCTTTGTCCTGGAATAGCAGCGTGTTATTGTCCATACGCGTCACTCCCGTGGGATTCGCTAAAACTGCCTCTATGGTCACATTTTAGTCACCGCAAGGCCCCATGCGAAGATGTCAGACAGCACAGCGATTCGTGTCCGCGCGAGGCTTTAAACTAAATGCGATAAAGACGCATTCCACAAAAGGAAAGTGGGGCGACAGTGATGGGCGAACTGGTAAACCGTGGAGAATCGGCAATCGTGCCCGAAGGTTTTTACAAGCAGGTCTCCTCGATTCTCAACGCCGCTCGCGACAAGGCCTATACCGCCGTTAACTTTGCGATGGTTGAGGCATATTGGGAGATCGGCAAGAGTATTGTTGATGAACAGGGCGGAGAGGGGCGCGCCAAGTATGGAGAGGCGCTGCTCAAGGCCCTCGCAATCAGACTTACCAAGGATTTTGGTAAAAGTTTTGAAGCAAGAGAGCTGCGCAAAATGCGTCAGTTCTATCTTGCATTTCCAATTCGGGACTCACTGCGTCCCGAATTGAGCTGGACACATTACCGCAGGTTGATGCGCATTCCCGACCCTGATGCTCGCACATGGTACATGAACGAATGCGCCGTTTCTCGCTGGAGCACGCGCCAGCTCGAACGCCAGATCAACACCATGTTCCGCGAGCGCCTACTTACCAGCAAGGACAAAGAGGCCGTCACCCAGGAAATCCAAGAGAGCGCCCCGGCTCGTCGCCCCGAGGATATCATCCGCGACCCATATGTACTGGAGTTTTTAGGTTTCTCGGACGATGCTACGTTTCGCGAGAGCGATCTAGAGCAGGCGCTCATCACGCATCTTCAGAAGTTCCTGCTGGAGCTTGGTCGTGGCTTCGCTTTCGAGGCGCGCCAAAAGCGCATCACCTTTGATGGACGCCATTTCTATATTGACCTTGTTTTTTACAACTATCTGATGCGCTGCTTCGTGCTCATCGACCTTAAGACCGATGACCTTACGCATCAGGACCTGGGCCAGATGCAAATGTATGTGAACTACTACACGCGCGAGCTCATGAACGAAGGCGACAATCCGCCCATAGGCATCGTGCTCTGCGCGGACAAAAGCGATTCGATTGTCGAGTACACGCTGCCCGAAGACAACGACCAAGTGTTTGCCGCCAAATACCTGCCGTATCTTCCAAGCAAGGAAGAGCTGGCGCGCGAGCTGAGTGCCGAGTACCGCGCCATCAACGAAGCGACTAATGGCAAAGCGCAAGGGTAGCAGCACGTTGCGACCGATACCCCCGACGGCGTTTCATATCCCCCGACATAAGAGGAGCGCTCCATGACAGACAGACCGAAAACAACACTACGCGATTGCATCTATGGGCTTGCCGTCGGCGACGCGCTGGGCGTTCCATACGAGTTTATGCCTCGCGGCACGTTCGAATGCACCGACATGATCGGCTACGGCACGCACGGGCAGCCCACCGGCACCTGGAGCGATGACACGTCCATGACGCTTGCTACCTGCGACTCGATTAGAGAGCTTGGGCACATCGACACCGCAGACATGCGCGACAAATTCGTCAGCTGGATTGCCCGTGGCGAGTATACGATCGACGGCGTTTTCGATTATGGCGGCACGACCGCCCGCGCCTTGCACACCGGCAAAGGAGGCTCCGGCGAGCGCGACAACGGCAACGGATCGCTCATGCGCATCGCTCCCCTGGCGTTCACCGATGCGACAGACGACGAGATCTGCGAGGTCTCCGCGATTACGCACGCCCACAGAACGTCGACCGATGCATGCGTCATATTTATCGAGCTAATGAGGGATGTGATGAACGACGCGCTTCCCTCGTGGGTGCTCCAGCTGAAAGACGTGCCCGAGCACGAAATCAGGTCTGGCGGCTTCGTGCGCGACACGCTCAAAGCAGCCACCTGGTGTTTCGTCAACACTAACAGCTACGAAGATTGCGTGCTTGCCGCCGTCAACCTGGGCGACGACACCGACACCACCGCAGCCGTCGCAGGTGCGCTCGCCGGCACGGCATACGGCATCGACGCAATTCCACGAGAGTGGATCGACGCCTTGCGCGGTAAAGAGCTGATAGAGCAGTGTTTGTTTTAGGGCGCACTTACGATAGAAACTGACCAGCAGGCGCCATGGAAAGAGAGATCGCGAATATTGATGAGTTCCAAATGGACGAAAACGGGATTCCGCTATTTCCAGCAGGACTGAAGAAAGAAGCCAACCTCTATGTCCTCCCCGACGGGCGCTACCTCCCCTGCGGGCTCTACAGGACCGCGGACGGCGGTTCACTCATTTATGAGCCATCCGGGCTCAGCTTCTTCGGGCAGATGCTTGCTCAATTCAAAGAGCGCTAGGGGTTTGATTGCCCGTTAGATCGACACTGCTCCAAACCAGGGGATGGGCAGGGTGCCTCCCACCGCGGCCTGTGAGGTAAAATCTTGACTGCCGCGGAATCCGCCTGCGGGCAACGCTCCGATCTCCGATTGGGGTGAAGCCTATGAACTTGTTTCTTGAAATCCTGCGCCTCTCGATGTATGTGACCGGCATTGCCCGGAACCTCTACTCGATCTGGCGGGAATATAAGCAGTAACGGATAGCGAAGGGAGTCATGAAAAGGGCCGGTTGCAGCCGGCCCTTTAGACATTAGCACCTGCGTTGCCCGCGTCTCCGAAGTTTGAGTAGCTGAGGAGCGGGTTCCGCGGCACATCCTGATTTTACCCAGCGAGGCGGATCTTTTGCAGCCGCTCCACCGTTTATTTACATCTACCAACATCGGGATCTAAAACCAAAAGTTTGCGCCCCGAATGGACAGAAAGGAGCGAGATTACGGAGAAGAAGTTGGACAATCGAGGTTCGGCTTGGAGTCTACATAGCATATGCTAGGAAAATGATGGAGAGGGTCAGGGCACTGCGCGGCGTTGGGCTCACTATCCTGGAGATAACCGAGGCGCCAGATAGAGCGGCGACGCTTTTCGGGACATTTCCCAGACTTCTCGAGAGGCAATCGCTACCTCAACTCGGCATAAATAGTTCGCCCCGGGGGACAGCCGAAGAGCCCTTTTTACGGCCACCTTTCATGACGGACAAAAGCTATGCGACCACGCCCCGCTTGGGCCTGCCCGAGCGGGGCGTGTCGGTCAGGCGCGCCGCTATGCTCTCCACGGTCACATAGGTGCGGCGGCCCTTGCGGTAGCCCGTGAGGATTCCCGAGTCGAGCATGTGGGTAATCCTGCCGGGGGAAACGGAGAGCCCGCGCGCGGCTCCGGCCGCCGAGACCGTCTCCCCCTCCACGATATACCCCTCGTCCGTGGAGAAGGCGACCATCATGGAGAGGCCGCCGTCTGCGGGCTCGATAAACTCGGGCTCCAGCACGGCGAGGCCGTCCCTCACGAGCACAGCCACGTAGGTGCTCGCCGCGTCCACGGCCTGCTCGGCGGCCTCGGCAATCGTGTCACCGCAGGCAAAGCATCCCGGTAGCGAGGGAAACTCCACGTCGTAACCACCGTCCTCATCGGGCGTGAGCACCGCCTGATAAACGTATGTCTTCATATCTTTCGACCCCCAAGGGAGCGGAGCTAAAGCCATCCCGCCGTCTAAGCCACTCCCCGGACTTGCCCAGGCACTCGCAGCCTTCCATGCTCGTCAGAACGTGACGCTCTACCCTGTCCTCTAGCGTGTCGAGTCACATCGTGACGAGACGGTCCGGCCGCCTGACTTCATCCTCGGACAGGCAGGGATCATCCCCGCGTGTGTGGGAAACAGCAGGCTAGCGCAATGCCCGTTGTATTACCTGAGGGATCACCACCGCGCGTGCGGGGAATAGCTATCGGCTACATAATCGAGTTCAGGACCCTCACGAATTCCTGTGCCTGGGAGCGGCTGCTCAGCCTGTAGTCATAGCCCGTCCGCAGCCTGTTGTTCAAGATCACCTGCTTGCCATTGATTCTATAGACACCGGTAACGTCATTCAGGTAAACCACCTCTTCATGCGTGCCGAAGAAGCGGTTCTTCTTGAGCGTGGTGATCCGGTTCGGGTAGATGCAGATTTCCTTGAATACACCGGCACCCTTATCCCTAAACAGCAGTGTGTCGTTGTCCATTTCTACTCCTCTTTGTTGACGTCGGTTAGATTGCGGTTCGAGCTGTCATATTGCTAGATTACCAGTTAGATCGGCACTGTTCCAAAACCGTGAGATGGCATGCCGTGCGCTCTCGTCCTCAACAGTGAATAGATTGAAACAGCAATTGCGCGCTGCTCCGATTCAGCTCTCATGCCTTTATCCGTTACCAAATCATTAGCTTGTGGGCAAAACCAGCTGGCTCCGACGGATCAATGCGACTAGAACAAGGGCTTTGGTTATAAATAACCTGAAAACCATCTGGTTATCAATAACCTTATGTGCTATAGTTCAATCAGCGGTTATTGATAACCAATCAATGAAAGGATTCAAATTGTTTAACGTCAACGCACAGGCAAAGGAAATCAGCTGGACTCTCACGACCCGTCTCCGCAGTTCATTGCCGTCCGACTATCTCTATCCGCTCGTTTATCTCGCGCGCTTCGCTCAGAAAACCGGCAGATGCGACGACCACGCCGAAATGATTGAGCTCGCATCCCAGGGTGACGGCGATATCGCTGCTCTGCTCGATCACGCCTATAAACGAATTGCCGCAGACGGATCATTCGACGAACTCCTTGCCGCTCTTTCCAATTTCAACGAAGAAGCAATCGACAAATTCCTTCAGGACGGCCCGATCAGCCAGGGAATCTTTGGCGGAGAGTCCTCGACCCCCGAGGGAATCGCGCACCTCGCACTTGCTGTTCTAGATATTAAGTCCGGCGAGAAGGTCATTGACTTCGGCTGCGGAACGGGCAATTTTCTCGAAGCTGCCGCGACGAAATGCCCCGATGCCAAACTTATGGGCGTCGAACTAAATTCGAACACCCTTGCCATCGCAAAGCTCCGTTCCAAAGTCAAGAGTTCGCAGATTTACTATGCCTGTGATGACATGTTTCGCTATTTCGACAGCAGCATCGAGTGCAATCCTGTAGATAAAGCATTCTCCAACTACCCCTGGGGAATGCAGACCAAGATGTTCTATAAGAGTTCTAATTACATTGAGAAAGTCATGAAAGGCCAGGAACGCTACAGCCGCCCGTCGTCATCCGATTGGGTCTTCAACCGTCTTCTTGTCGATTCCCTTAAAAAGGACGGGACCGCCGCCGCAGTCATGTCGAACGGCGCGTGCTTCAATGGCATGGATAAACCTGTTCGCGAATATTTCGTTAAGAACGGTTTCATTAAAGCGATTGTCGCACTGCCTAAGGGGGTCTTTGCTCCCTACACGATGATTCAAACGTCATTCGTCATCCTTAGCGCAGGCGGCTCCAAGGGGGTTCGCTTTGTCGATGCAACTGATTTAGGCACCAATGATCGCCGCAGCTGCTCAATTGACGAAACCGCCATTAACGCGATTGTCGAGCGCCTCGGCACCGATTCCGAAAAGAGTGTTTTCAAAACACTTGATGAAATTGCGGCGCGTGACTTCGATCTCTCTGCAAAGCGTTATCTCGAAAAAGAAATCGAGGTCCCGAATGGGGTTGAGCTCGGGAGCGTCGCAAAAATCATGCGAGGCGCAAGCGTTCGCGCAGCAGAACTCGATGCACTTGTCTGTGACGAAGACACCGGACTCAGCTATCTCAACCTGGGAAATATCTCTGATGGGTCTATCGACGACGACCTTCCAAACCTCTCCACGCTCGACATGAAGCTTGAGAAGCATCGCATCCACGACGGTGACGTCCTCATCTCAAAGTCTGGAGCCCCATTCAAGGTTGCGGTTGCCGAAGTTCCCGAAGATCGAAAAATCATCGCGAATGGAAACCTGTACGTATTGAGCACCAACAGAGAAAAGATTGACCCCTACTATCTCGCAGCGTTTTTCTCGAGCCCCACTGGAAAAGAGCTCCTTGCCCGCGAAGCAGTCGGCACTACCATACCCAGTGTGCCCATCAAAGCTCTCAGCAACATCAAGGTGCCCCTCGAGGACGCCGATCGTCAGAAGACGATTGCCGATGCCTATCTCGCCAAGACAGACGAGATCAAGTTGTTAAAGTTACGTCTATCTCGAGCCCGCCAGGAACTTACCGACCTTTTCGATGAGGAGGGTTAGCCTTGGCGCATCTCACCATTCAGGAGCTCTCCGACCTTTGCGACGAGATGATGGGGCGCATGGGGCTCGAACTACTACCCGCCATAACAAAGGCGAATCGCGAAGACACCCTAGAGGATCTTTTGGCATCCCTTGGAATGTCCGACCTTCTCGTAAGCGAAAACGATCCCCATGAGGAACGTTTTCTGGGTAAGATCCTCGTTGTCGGCGCAAGCGCCGTTAACGTCGACAAGCTGCGCAGTATCGCCCGCAAGAAAGGGTTCGATCCGAATCGATTTGAGTTCCAGCTCGAATATTCCCGACTCAAGCACTTCAACTTCGGCAAAATACGCGGCTCGATGGGCTACGCCGCAATACTTGCGGGCCCCATGCCTCACAAGACTCCGGGCGCCGATGAAGCCTCGAGTTTCATCGCTCGCGTTGAGAACAATCCGGATGACTACCCGACACTCATTAAAATGCAAACGGGAAACGACCTCAAGATCACCAACAACAGCTTCAAGCAAGCGCTTGGCCAACTGTCACAACACGAGTGCCTGTAAATTGAAGCCGATTTAATTAATAAACGAGCCCTGCCACTGACTGCCATTCTAATGTAATCAACCGATAAGAGAAATGGCGACCAACGGGTGTCAGATATACCAATATATGCAAGATTAACTGCTAGAATGCAATGGTGGACAGGCTCACCAACGTCGAAGAAGCATAAGGTAAGGAGTGCGCATGATTGCTGTCGATTACAGCTCCTCAACGTCATTTAATGAGGATGCTTTCGAACAAGGCATCATTGACCACTTGCAAACGAGCCTGGGGTACGAGCACCTCTATGGACCTGATGTTGCTCGTTCCTCCGACGCCTTTGACGACGCCTTCCTGCCTGACATCATTGGGCCCGCTCTTGAGAGCATTAACCCCACGCTCAATCGACGCGCGATTGATGCCTCAATAACCAGACTAAAGGAAATCGAGGGCAGCGACCTCATCGCCAAGAACAGCATCTTTATGGACATGCTCCAGAACGGTGTGGAGACAAGCTGGTTTGACGGCAAAGAAGAGCATACGGACATCGTGCACTTGGTCGATTACGACAATCCCGAAAAGAACAGCTTCCACATTGTTAACCAATGGACCTACATCGAGCGTGGCACCAACAAGCGTCCAGACATCATCGTATTCGTCAACGGGCTTCCGCTCGTTCTCTTTGAATTAAAGTCACCCGCTCGAGCCGACGCTGACAGCGAAGATGCCTACCAACAGATTCAAAACTACAAACGACAGATCCCATCGCTTTTCGTGTACAACGCCTTCTGCGTCACCAGCGACATGCTTCACACCAAGGTCGGCACGATTACCGCAAACGAGTCGCGCTTCGTGGAGTGGAAGAGTGTCGACGGAAACTACGAGGCCACCCAGTACGCCGATTGGAAGACGCCACTGGATGGCATGTTCCCCAAGGAGCGGTTCATCGACATCCTGAAGAACTTCATCCTGTTCTCCGAGGACGCGAAAATCCTCGCGGGGTACCATCAGTACTTCGCGGTAAACAAGGCACTCGAGAGCGTGCATGAGGCCATCGGCAGCGACGGCAAGGGCGGCGTCTTCTGGCACACGCAGGGCTCGGGCAAGTCGCTTTCGATGGTTTTCCTTGCCCATCTGCTCGAAGAGAAACTCGACAGCCCCACCATCGTGGTGATCACCGACCGCAACGACCTCGACTCGCAGTTGTTCGCACAGTTCTCCAAATGCTCAGACTTCCTGCGCCAGATGCCCGTTCAGGCGCAGAGCCGTGCCGATCTTGCGCAGCAGATCTCGAGCCGCCGCGCCAACGGCATCATTTTCACCACCATGCAGAAGTTCGAGGAGGAGGCCATCGCCCTTTCCGAGCGCAAGAACGTCGTAGTGATGGTAGATGAGGCGCACCGCGGACAGTACGGGTTCGAGGAGAAATACGACCGTGACGGCAAGAAGCACACGGGCACCGCACTGCTCATCCGCCGCGCCCTTCCGAATGCGACCTTCATCGGCTTTACCGGCACCCCCATTTCTGCCGAAGATCGATCGACTCGCGAGGTTTTCGGCGATTATATTGACGTCTACGACATGACCCAGGCAGTAGAGGACGACGCAACTCGACCCGTGTTCTACGAGAGCCGCGTCGTCGCACTCAAGCTGGATCAGGGCATCCTTGCAAAAGTTGATGATGAGTACGAAAAGCTCACCGAGCAGGCTAACGCCGAAACCATTGATGCAAGCAAGCGCAACTTTGCAAATCTGGACGCCGTTCTAGGTGCACCCGAAGTCATCGATGCCCTATGTCAGGACATCGTAGAGCACTATGAGACCAACCGTGCGCACGAACTCACCGGCAAGGCAATGATCGTTGCGTATTCGCGCCCCGCCGCCATGGCTATATATCAACGTATATGCAAACTGCGACCCTCTTGGAAGGACGAGGGCAAGCTCGGCGTTGTCATGACCATGGGCAATCAGGACCCCGAGTGGTGGTTCGACGTCGTAGGCAATAAGGCCCATGTCAAGGAGATGGCAAAGCGCTTTAAGGATGACGCCGACCAGCTCAAAATCGTAATCGTCGTAGACATGTGGCTCACCGGTTTTGACGTGCCGAGCCTTGCCACCATGTATGTGTATAAACCCATGCGCGGATATAACCTGATGCAGGCAATCGCACGCGTAAACCGAGTATATAAAGACAAGGTTGGCGGATTGGTTGTTGACTACGTAGGCATAGCCAACGCCCTTAAACGCGCCATGAAGGACTACACCAAACGCGACCAAAAGAAATACGGCGACATGGATATCGGGAAAACCGCCTATCCTAAGTTCTTGGAAAAACTGGCGGTCTGTCGCGACAAAATGTTTGGTTACGATTATTCGGAATTCATGAGCACCGAGTCCGCCGCACGTCGAAGCGAACTCATAACGGGTGGAGTAAATCATATCCTTGCACCCGGCGACGAAGATACCACCCGAGACTTTGTTGAGCAGGCAGGAGTCATGCTCAAAGCCTATGGACTCGCCAAAAGTCGCGCAACAGACATGCAGCGCATCGAGGCTGGCTATTTCCAAGTTGTTCGAGAGCTCATCCTTCAGCTCACCGAGCAGGGCGGCACCCACAGCAAAAACGGAGGCAAACTTACCCTTAAGCAGGTAAATGACCGCATCAATGCACTACTCGAACAGAACATCGTCCATACCGACGGCGTAATAGACCTGTTTAAGGTGGAAGACGAAACGGTTTCGATTTTTGATCCCAAGTTTCTGTCGAGCCTCTCGCGTATGAAAGAGAGGAACTTGGCTTACGAGTTGTTGAAAAAACTCATCGACGACCAGATCAAGGGCTACCGCAGAAAGAGCGTGACGCAGGCAAAGAAGTACTCAGAACTCATGCAAGGCATGGTAAATAGCTATCTAAATGGACAGCTCACAAACGCCGAGGTATTCGAAGAAATGCTCAAGATGGCAAAAGAGATGCTTTCCGAAAACCAAAAGGCAAAGGAGCTTGGGCTTAGCGAAGAGGAGTTTGCGTTTTACGAGGCGCTAACACAACCGCAAGCAGTCGCTGATTATTATCGCGAAAGAAATGACGAGCTGGTCGCCATCACGCAAGAGCTCGCTGCGAAGATGCGCGAAATGCGCACGGTCGATTGGCAGAAGAAACAAAGCGCACGCGCTGCTATGCGTGTTGCAATTAAGCGTCTGCTCAAACATCATAAGTATCCGCCAGAGGGCATGGAGTCGGCACTGGCCACCGTGATGGATCAGTGCGAACTCTGGGCCGACAATGCAGCATAGGGAGTTAAAACAGCATGGCTAAAAGCAAGGCTAAGGACACCAAGAAGAACACGGCCGACGTTGGCTTTGAGGATCAGCTGTGGAACGCTGCAGATGTGCTGCGTGGCAACTTGGACGCTGCCGAGTACAAAAACGTCGTGTTAGGCCTTATTTTCCTGAAGTACCTCTCAGACCGTTTCGACGAACGCTACCTAGAGCTCGTCGCAGAGGGTTACGGCGACGAGGAGGATCGCGACTGCTACATGGAGCAGAATGTCTTCTTCGTTCCCGAAGAAGCACGTTGGGTGAATATCTCACAGGCGGCGCATACGCCCGAAGTTGGCCAGATCATTGACAATGCCATGCGCGCCATCGAGCGCGAGAACGACAAGCTCAAAGACGTGCTGCCCAAGAACTTCGCTCGTCCCGAACTAGACAAGAGGCGCTTGGGCGACGTCGTTGACTTATTCACAAACGTACAAATGACCGATAACGAGAGCGAGAAAGACCTGTTAGGGCGCGCATACGAATATTGCCTGCAGAAATTCGCATCAATGGAGGGCAAAAACGCCGGCGAGTTCTATACGCCGTCGTGCATCGTGCGCACGCTGGTTGAAATCCTCCAGCCTTTCCACGGTCGTGTGTACGACCCCTGCTGCGGCAGCGGAGGCATGTTCGTGCAGTCCGCCGCCTTCGTCGAGCACCATGGCGGCAACGTGGTACAGGACATCACCATCTTTGGCCAGGAGAGCAACCCTACCACGTGGAAGCTCGCAAAGATGAACCTCGGTATTCGAGGCATCGAGGCCGATTTGGGCAACTATGCAGACACCTTCAGCACCGACCAGCACAAGAATGAAAAGTTTGACTATGTGTTGGCAAACCCACCCTTCAACCTCAAGAACTGGGGCGGCGAAGCGCTGCAGGAAGACGTACGTTGGAAGTACGGCATGCCGCCCACGGGCAACGCTAACTTCGCTTGGATGCAGCATATGATTTGGCATCTTAACGGCACGGGCAAGATTGGCCTCGTATTGGCAAACGGGTCGCTCTCAAGCCAGACGAGCGGCGAGGGCGATATTCGACGCGCTATCGTAGAGGACGATTTGGTAGAGGGCATTGTAGCCATGCCGGGGCAGCTGTTCTACAGCACCCAAATTCCCGTGTGCCTGTGGATCCTGAACAAGAAGAAGGCTCAGTCCGGCAAGACACTATTCATCGATGCCCGCGAAATGGGCACCATGGTCTCTCGCAAACTACGCGAGTTTACCGAAGAAGACATCAACAAAATTGCATCCGCATTTGGCTCCTTCCGCAAGGGCGAGTTCGAGCCCGTGAAGGGGTTCAGCGCCATAGCGGATTTGGATGAAATCGCCAAGCAAGATTTCATCCTGACGCCCGGTCGCTACGTAGGCATTGCCGAGGTCGAAGACGACGGTGAGCCGTTTGATGAGAAGATGGCACGCCTGACCAGTGAAATTTCAAAGTGCTTTGAAGAGTCCAACCGCTTGCAGGAGCAGATTAAGAAGAATCTGGAGGCGATTGGATATGAGCTTTAGTGTTTCAACTCTAGGAGAACTTAGCCTCGGTGGCGGAAAATACGGTATCGCCGCTTCGGCTGTGGATTTCGATGCGAAATTGCCTGCATATCTTCGTATTACGGACATCAACGATGATGGTACCCTGAATTGGAACGACCGCAAATCGGTAAACGACTCCGACGCTTACAAATACATGCTAAGTGAAGGCGATATTGTTTTCGCCAGAACGGGCAACAGTACTGGGAGGAATTATTACTACGATTCTCGCGACGGCGAGTTTGCCTTCGCGGGCTTCTTAATTCGCTTCTCGTTGGACGATAAGAAAGTTAATCCTCGCTATGTCAAATACTATGCCCAGTCGAAAGCTTATTGGGACTGGATAGCCTCCTTTAACACCGGTAGCACCAGAGGCAATATCAACGCTAAGACTTACGCACAAATGCCAGTCCCCCTGCCCGATCGCTCGACACAAGACTCAATCGTTATGCTATGCGATTCTATCTCAAATAAAATCCGCCTCAACACTAAGCTAAATGGCTATTTACTTGAGCTGATGAATGTTCAGTACCAACATTCCTTCTGCTGCAACAAGTTAACCCTCGGGTCAATTTATGACATTGCTGATGTTGTATATGGAGCAGCGTTCAAGTCTGCCTTGTTTAACGAGGAAAAGGTAGGGTATCCCCTGATCCGCATACGTGATTTGAGTACCTTCTCTCCGCAGTATTGGACAAATGAGGCTCATCCAAAAAGGGTATTCGTACATCCTGGTGACGTTTTAGCGGGAATGGATGCCGAATTCACGCCATGTCTCTGGCAGGGTGAAATGGCTGTACTGAATCAGCGAGTTTGCCTGTTCGAGCCCGCTGCCAATTCGGGAGTTTCAAGAAGTTATTTGCTTATGGCATTGAACCCATTGTTGGCTTTCATCCAGAACTACGCCTCTGGTACTACCGTCGCGCATATGGGAAAGGGCGATTTGGAAGCGTTGAACGTACCTATTCCTGCAAGAGGAGATCTCGAGAGGTTTAATACTATTGCAGAGCCATTGAGAGAACAGATTGTTCAGAATTCGATACAGAACCGAAAACTGGCTGCTCTTCGTGACGCTCTTCTCCCCAAACTTATGTCGGGCGAGATCGACGTCTCGAGGATCGATCTCACGCAGCTAAATAGCCATTTAGCTTAGTGTTGAGTTCAATTTTATTGTCTAGTGAACCCAGAACGCCAGAGATAGCGGTCTGGGTCTCGTAATCCGGAACACAGACCGGACACAGATGAACGTGATTGCGATTTATGCCCGGCACGGCGCTTGCAGTTAAGTAGTCTCGCCATGGAAGAGTTTTGAGTAGGTAATAAACAAATTTAGGATCATTGCCCTTAAACTCCGTTGAGTACAAAGACGTATTTAACGGCCAACAAGCCGCATCGGAGTAAAAAACTTGACCAATGGTTCCATAACGCCCAGTTATGACACATGGCCCCTTAACGGCGGCTTCCGAATGCGTGCCCGTTTGTCCCGAAGATGAGAAAACAGGGTAGGGGCCATCAACTCTGCAGCTGGAGGGAAGGTCAAACCCCCTTTTTAGATTAACAATCTCTCCCAAGGTCTTTTGCGTCCAGCTCATTCCAAATACTTCCTATGCGAAGCCTTTACGTTGTTCTGATTAACCATGGCGTAATGCATGGTGGTGTCTATTTTCGCATGGCCTAGCAGCTTTTGCACCTGCTCTATGGGCATTCCCTTATCGATGGCATGTGTAGCAAGCGTACGACGAAACTTATGCGGATGAACACGATTGATACCGGCCCTTTTGCCTAGGCCACGCAGTCGGAGCTCTATGCTCCCAACCGTAATGCGTCGAGCTGAGGAATCGAGTGCGACAAAAAGTGCAGGACTCTTGTCGGCACGGCTCGCAAGATATTCCGTAAGATGCAGCTTAGCACGCGCGTCGAAGTAAACGGGGCGCTGTTTATTTCCCTTTCCCATTACGAGGCATTCACGCTCGTGGAGATTGACATCTTTCCTGTCGAGTCGAACAAGCTCGCCAATGCGCATGCCCGTCGAAGCGAGTAGATCAACGATGGCAAGATCTCGCTTGGATTCACAGGCGTCTCGCAAGACCTCCAGTTCCTCATCGCTAAGCACCTCTTTGGTTACTTGAGCTGTTTTGACGCGACGAATGCGCCTTACAGGACTTTTTACAATGTAATTCTCATCTTCAAGCCATGAAAAGAAGCTCGACATGATGCGGCGTATATTATCGATTGTGACTTTGCTAGAACCGCGATTCACCTTGTAATCATTGAGATAGCGGCGCAAGTCGTCGCTCTCAACCTGGGTATAGGGCTTAGCAAGCGTTGCGTTCATATGCTGTAAGGTTGCCTCATAGTATGCAATGGTTTTAGGAGAGCATCCCTCGACCTCTTTAGCAGTGAGAAAGAGCGCAAGTAGATCTTGTCCTGGCTCCGCCCGTTTCGGTCCAAGCGCCCGTCTAAGCGTAATAGCTAGATGCTTGAGCTGATGTGGGTCAAGAAGGCTCTGCATTTCCGAAAGCACGGCATTGATAACGGTTTCCACGCTGCTCCTTTCGTCGAGTACGATAGCCACAGTGTGGACGGCGCGTTGTACATAGTGAAGTAAATGGCTATTTAGAAGAGCTGGCCGCGCTTGAGTTCTCTAGACGATTTGGCGAGATTGAATCGTCTATTGATCTCGGTAAGGTTCTCTCGATTTCAACAAAAACATTGAAACCGCAAAACTGTCACGGAGAAATTTGGGAGCATTACAGCATTCCCGCTTATGATGCAAACCGTCGGCCTGTTTTTGAGTTGGCCGACGGTATCAAAAGCAACAAATATGTTATTGATGCCAATTGCATCTTAATTTCCAAGCTTAACCCTAGTAGCAGGAGAATTTGGATGCCTGCCTGCTCAAGCAAGCGGGCTGTGTGTTCAACGGAATTCATTGTTTACAAGCCAAAGAACCCCGTCCATAAAGCTTTCTACTATGCCGCAATTGGCGCACCAGCTTTTAGAGACTTCCTTCTTGCACATGTCACCGGTTCAACGGGTAGTCGCCAAAGGACGCAGCCTAAAGCAACGCTAACATATCCGATTCCCAACCCTGGTTTGGAAGCCGTCGAGGATTTCTGTGCGTTTGCAAACCCGCTATATGAGCAGATAAAAGTCAATGAACGCAATTCGAAGCAACTCGAGGAGCTTCGCGACGCCCTTCTCCCCAAACTCATGACGGGCGAGATCGATGTCTCAAAGCTCGACCTCAAGCAGCTAAATAGCCATTTAGCTGAGACCCTACGGCCATTCGGATGCCATATCCCCGCAATACAAAAACGGGGCAGCCCGCACTCATGCGAGCCGCCCCTTCTCCTGACTTTCACGCTACAGCGCCAACCGGCACCGCTCCCCTACTTCCCAAATAGCGCACCCAGCAGACCGCGGCGCTTGGGCTTCTCCTCTCGGCAGGAACCCTCGACGGCGGCTGCAACCTGGCGCGGTTGCTCGCCGCCTCCACGGCGCACGATCTGGTATAGGAACGGAGATTTAACGTATTTGACCTCGATGGGCGTGGCGTGTACGGTGCTCTCACCGGACAGATGCAGGCTCGGGCTGAGCGGCGCCACGATATGCGTTTCGCGCTTGTCGCTAAACACCACCGCGGCCGCGCGGCCCGTCTGGCCGTTTACGGCAATGCGCACCTGCTCGCCATCGCGTCCATCCGACGCGGGACGATCGACAAAGTAGACCGGCACCATCACCAGGCCGTCCTTATGCTTGCGGGCCTTGCGCGCCCAGGTGCGGATGCTCTTTTTATTGAGCCCCAGTACAGCCTCGGCGTCGTTGCCCGCAACGTCGAGCGCCAACTTATCAATGACCACCTGGTCCTTGGTAGACGCATCGACGGAGACAACGCGGAAGTCACCTTCCTGCATGGCGGAATCGAACGGCCCAACCTTGGCAAAGTCCCACGGCTCCAAAATGCCCATGAGGCGAACGTCCAGGTAGTTTGCCCTGGGGTATGCCCAGTCGAGCACCTCGTAGTACACTAGGGTTTCCTTGCTCAGGCCCTTGCCCGGGAAGCTCGCCATCATGCGCAGGTCCGCCAGCGCCATGGGGAAGTAGAAGAGCATCATGTCGTTTTGGATCGCATCTTCCACGTCGTGCCCGGCAAAGGCGTCGGGGTACTGGCGCACCAGCTGCAGTGCGTTGGCACGTGCCTGCTGCGGCGAGATTTCGCAGGGAATGCCCTGCTCCGGCACATACTCTGCACCCACGCCCATGGTCAGACGCTTGCTGAAGGTACCGGGCTTGAGCAGGTCGGCAATGCCGATCTTGTTGCCGCAGGACGGGCACTCAAACACACGCTGCGTTGACTCGCCCTCAAAGGACACTCCGCAGAAGGGGCAAGGAACGCTCACATGCGTAGCCTCTTGGAACTCTTGCGCCGTGCCGCAATCCTCCCACAGCAGATGTTCCAGGACCGACTGATTGCGCCAGTGCGCATTGAAGAAATACCAGTCCGGGTCCTCCGGGCGCTCGAGTTGCGACACATGCGTGAGCTTGAGCAGTCCATCCACCACCGTCAACGGCGTATGGCGAATGCCCAAAGCGCTCTTGGGCTCTCCGGCGTCCGCCTGCCACGGAATGACCGCACCGCAATAAGCGCACTCAAAGCTGCGCTTAGCTTGGTGCGAGTACATAGGGCCGCCGCAGTTTTGACATTTAATGGCAAACATCTCGTCCATGGAAACGTCCTCCTTTGCACAGGGGCTGTCGACATTAAGTATGTCGAGCAAACAGGCACATGCCCATACCCATGTGGCCCAAAATGGACCACCCAGGCAGACGAGAAGGCTCGCTCGTTAGCGCCGGCAGACTATTGCTGCATTTTCTGAGCATCGGTGCACGGCGCCCCCGCGCGAGCTACACTATCCCCTTAAACATGATTGTGAGGACGACCGCTATGCTATTTGTAAATCGGCTGGTACATACGCTTGTTCCCGGCAGCGAGGGCGAGCCGGTCGATGCATCTTGCCGCACCAACGCGGGCTTTGCCGCAAGCCTCATCTGCATTGGCCTCAACATCACCCTGTGCCTGGCCAAGGGCATCGCGGGCCTGCTCGCCGGTTCCGTCTCCCTCATCGCCGACGCTTTCAACAACCTCTCCGATGCCTCGAGCAACATCGTGAGTCTGCTCGGGTTCCGCCTTGCCAGCCGCCCGGCAGACGAGGGCCACCCTTACGGCCACGGCCGTTACGAGTACCTGGCTGGTCTGTTTGTCGCCGTCCTGGTTTGTGCCGTCGGCATCAACCTAATCCTCGAGTCGATCACCAAGATCATCAAGCCCTCGCCCACCGTGTATTCGGCGCTCTCCATGGCTGCCCTTGTTCTGTCCATGCTCGTCAAATTCTGGATGGCCGCGTTCAACCGCGCACTGGGTAACCGCATCGACTCCGAAACGCTCATCGCCACGGCGCAGGACTCCAAAAACGACGTCATCACCTCGGGCTCGGTCTTGGTGGCGGCGCTTATTTCGCAGACGACCGGCTTTGATCTCGACGGCTGGGCAGGCCTGGGTGTGGGCATTTTCATCTGCATCAGCGGTCTGGGCCTGGTGCGCGACGCCATCAGCCCGTTGCTGGGGCAAGCGCCCGACCCCAAGCTCGTCCAGGCAATCCGCGACAAGATCATGTCCTATCCGCAGGTCTTGGGCACACACGACCTCATGGTGCACGACTACGGCCCCGGTCGTCAGTTTGCCAGCGCCCACGTGGAGATGCCCGGCGAGGGCGACGCGTTTGAGCACCACGAGATTCTGGACACCATCGAGCACGACATCAAGCGCCAGATGGGCATTGGTATCACGCTGCACTGCGACCCCATCGCGACAACCGGCGATGACTTGCGCGGCTGGGTCAAGCGCGGCGTCATGCAGATCGATCCCGCGCTCTCCATCCACGACCTGCACGAGCACGACGGGTTCGTTTCGTTTGACCTGGTGCGTCCCGACGGCTTTGACATATCCGACGAGGAGCTGCTGGAGCTCGTCACGCGCATCGTGCACGAGCGCCGACCCGATGCCTCATGCGTCGTTACGTTTGACTCGGGCTTTAGCTCGCCCGACCGTCCGGCCGAGCAGCTGTAGCCTGCTTAACAGCTAGTTTCCCTGCGCGCCCGAGATGCCGTTTTGCAGGGCGTTCCAGGCATCCGTCGCCAAGCCGCCCAAGTTCTGCGCGGTATCGCCCAGGTTTTGTGCCGTGTCGCCCAGCTCTTGCGCCTTGTCTCCCAACTCCTGTGCCTTGTTGCTCAAGTCCTCCAGCGTATTGGAGCTCGAGCTGTCGGTACCGCTTTGTCCGTCGGACGAGTTGCCCGAGCTGTTCTTGTGCGTGAGCTGAATTTCGAGGTTGCCGCTGTCGTTATAGTAGGCAGACGTCACGACCCAGTTGGCATCGACGACGGGCGTTGAGCCATCATCAGTCAGGACCACGGCATTCGAAAGATCGGCGCCGCGCGACTTGAGGAGCTTCTTGGCGTTGGACCAGTACTGCCCCGGAATATCGCTCAGATCGACGGTGCTAGACGAGGCGGACTCGGTTTGTTCGGCAGCGGTATCGGCCGTTGAACTCCCTCGCTTGTTGAGCATGCCCGACACGATGGCAAACACAACCGACAGCGCAAAGAAGATCGCCAGCACGATGAGGATCTTCTTGATCACGCTCGACGAACGCGACGGCTTCTTCTCCTCGTCCTCGCCATATTGCGGAATCGACTTGGGGTACTCGCGATACGGCTCGCGCGACTCGTAGCGAGGCTGCGCCGTGCGAGGCATATACGTCGTCTGCTGAGGCTGCGGAATGGGATTCTGCGGCAGGTCATCATAGGGATTCGGCGTCGAGGCGGCATAAGAATTCTGCGGCACGTAATCAAACGAGTCCGGAGCTGCGTTGCCATAGGGGCCTTGCGAAGATGCAGCGTAAGAATCCTGCGCCGTGTCGCCATAGCCCATAACCCGGGTGGGCTCGGCCGAAGGCTGCGTCGCGGCGGGGTCGGTATAACCGGGGTTGGGAACAACGCGGGTCGCATCGGCGCTATCGCCAGCCTGCGCGGAACCGTAGCCGCCCATCACGGTTGTCTTGTCCTGATCCATGCAACGATTCCTTTCCGTCGCGCGTGAGCCTCAAGTTATCCATGCATTCTACCCGCGCAAAAGCCTATGATGGGCAGAGTCCGTCGGTATCTACAAGACATGCGCGGTCCTAAGGATCAAAAAGCCCCGCCGGGCCTTGTGGGCACGGCGGGGCGGGCAAGCGGCTATGAGCAGCAGGCTTAGAACAGGCCGGTGATGTTGCCGTCGTTGTCGACGTCGATATTCTCGGCCGCGGGGACCTTGGGCAGGCCCGGCATGGTCAGAACACTGCCGGTCAGCGCGACCACAAAGTGGGCGCCGGCGGAAACCTTGAGCTCGCGCACCGTGATGCGGAAGTTCTCGGGAGCGCCCAGGGCCTTGGCGTTGTCGCTAAAGCTGTACTGCGTCTTGGCCACGCATACCGGCAGGTTGCCAAAGCCGTTCTCGCGCAGCTCGGCAAGCTGACGCTTGGCGGCCGGCGTAAAGTCAACGCCGTCGGCGCGGTAAACCTTGGTGGCAACAGCCTCGAGGGCGTCGGCCACATCGACGCCGTCCTCATAGGCAAACTTGAGCTCGCTCGGCTGCTCAATCAGACGCATGACCTCATCGGCAAGCTCGAGTGCGCCCTCGCCGCCCTTGGCCCAGACCTCGGAAAGCTTAACGTTAACGCCGAGCTTCTGGCACTCGGACTCGATGAGCGCAAGCTCGGCCTCGGTGTCCGTCGGGAAACGGTTGATGGCGACCACGCAGGGCAAACCATAAACGTTCTGGATGTTGTCGACGTGACGCAGCAGGTTGGGCATGCCAGCCTTGAGTGCCTCGAGGTTCTCCCCGTTGAGGTCGGCCTTGGCGACGCCACCGTTGTACTTCAGCGCACGAGCGGTCGCGACGACCACGACGGCGCTGGGGCGAACGCCCGTCATGCGGCACTTAATGTCGAGGAACTTCTCGGCACCCAGATCGGCACCAAAGCCGGCCTCGGTAATGGCAACATCGCCAAAGCGCATCGCCATACGCGTGGCCATGATAGAGTTGCAGCCGTGGGCAATGTTGGCGAAGGGACCGCCGTGGACAAATGCGGGCGTGCCCTCGAGCGTTTGCACCAGATTGGGCTTGAGCGCGTCCTTAAGCAACGCGGCCATGGCACCCTGGGCCTTAAGGTCGCGGGCACGGACAGGCTCGCCGGCAAAGCTGTAGCCGACGACGATCTCACCCAAGCGTTCCTTGAGGTCGCTGATGCTCGTAGACAGGCACAGGATTGCCATGACCTCGGAGGCGACGGTGATATCAAAGCCGTCCTCGCGCGGCACGCCCTGGGCCTTACCGCCAATGCCGTCGATGACGTGGCGCAGCTGACGGTCGTTCATATCGACGACGCGCTTCCAAGTGATGCGCTTAACGTCAATACCGAGCTGATTGCCCTGCTGGATGTGGTTATCAAGCATGGCGGCCAGCAGGTTGTTGGCAGCACCGATAGCGTGGAAGTCGCCGGTAAAGTGCAGGTTGATATCCTCCATGGGGATCACCTGAGCCCAGCCGCCACCGGCAGCACCGCCCTTAACGCCAAAGACAGGGCCGAGCGAAGGCTCGCGCAGGGCCACGGCACTCTTGACGCCGCGGCGACGCAAGCCATCGGCCAGACCGATGGTCGTGGTGGTCTTGCCCTCGCCCGCAGGCGTTGGGTTGATAGCGGTCACGAGAACGAGCTTGGCCTGGTGATCAGTCGGCTCGTTGAGCAGTGAATAGTCGACCTTAGCCTTGTCGAAGCCGTACGGAATAAGGTGCTTAACGTCGACGCCGGCGTTCTTGGCCACCTCGGTAATAGGCAGCGGCGTGACAGAACGTGCGATTTCGATGTCAGTAGGCATGGGCGGTCCTTTCGTTACCGAATGAGAAAAAGACCAATTCAGCATAGCACGGGCGCGCAACAGTAAAACACCCATAACCGATGAACGGCGATATGTTTACCCGATGCCCAGCGATAGCCCAACAGCCCGCCAAAACAAAGCGCCCTAAACGGTAGGTTCAATCCCCAGGTGCTCAAAGGTGCGAAGGGTTGCCTGACGGCCCTGCGGCGTACGAATCATCAACCCGCACTGCAGCAAATAGGGCTCATAGACATCCTCGAGCGTGCCCGGGTCCTCGCCCACCGCGCTGGCAAGGGTCGTAAGTCCCACGGCACGACCGGAGAACGTCTTGGCAAGCGTCTCCAAGATACGAATATCCATCCAGTCCAGACCGAGCTCGTCGATCTCGAAGAACTCGAGCGCCTGGCGACAGATATCGAGCTCGATGGGGCCGTTGCCGCGCACCTGCGCATAGTCGCGCACGCGCTTGAGCAAGCGGTTGGCAAGACGTGGCGTGCCGCGCGAACGCGAGCCGATCTCGAGTGCACTGGGATGGTCGATCGTCACGCCCAGGATAGTCGCCGAGCGCGTCACAATCTGCGCGAGCTCCTCGACCGTGTAGTAATCCAGGCGATACGAAATGCCAAAGCGGTCGCGCAACGGGCCGGTCAACATGCCTGAGCGGGTCGTTGCCGCTACCAGCGTAAACTTGGGAATATCCAGGCGAATCGAGCGCGCCGCCGGACCCTTGCCAATCACGATATCGAGGGCAAAGTCCTCCATCGCGGGGTACAGGACCTCCTCGACCGAACGGTTGAGGCGGTGGATCTCGTCGATAAACAGCACATCACCCGGCTGCAAGTTAGTAAGGATGGCCGCCAGGTCGCCCGTGCGCGCGATGGCAGGGCCACTCGTGGTCTTGATCTGAGCGCCCAGCTCGTTGGCGATAACGGTGGCCAGCGTGGTCTTGCCCAGACCCGGAGGACCCGAGAAAATCACGTGGTCGAGCGTCTCGCCACGGCTCTGCGCCGCTTCGATCAACACGCGCAGGCTCTGCTTGATGTGCTCCTGGCCGCAGTAGTCGTCCAGGCGCTGGGGGCGCAAAGTGCGGTCGACATCGAGGTCCTCGGCCGTCAGCTCCGAGCCCACCATGCGCTCGCCGTGCGCCATAGATGCCGCCGGCGAGTTGCCGGGCGTCGCCCACAGGTCCTGAGAGTCATCGGCTTCCCACATCACGCATCCATTCCGAGTCGCTTAAGCGCCGCGCCGAGCAGATCCTCGACACGCATATTTTGCCCATCATACCCGCTCAGGGCAACATCGGTCTCCTGCGGGCTAAAGCCCATGGAAAGGAGCGCCGCACGGGCATCATCGATGGCCGAGGGAGCAGCAGCGGGCACGGGCATCGCAACCTGGCCGGGAATCACATCGACCGGCACAAAGCCCTTGTCCTTGGCAAAGGTGCTCTTGAGCTCCAGGATCAGACGCTGAGCTGTCTTTTTGCCCACACCGGGTACCTTGGCCATGCCCTTGTCGTCCTCGGCCATCACCAGCGAGTACAGCTGCCCCACGGTATAGGTGGAAAGCACGGCAAGCGCCAGGCGCGGGCCAACGCCCGAAACGGACACGAGCCGGTCGAACATCGTGCGCTCATCCTTTGAGGAAAAACCGAAAAGTGTCATGGCGTCCTCGCGCACCTGCATACGCGCGTAGAGGCGGACCTCGCCGCCGGGCGTCGGCAACGTGGCCGCAGTGCTGCCCGAGATGCCGAGCTCAAAGCCAACGCCCGACACATCGACGACAGCAGAGCTCATCGTGGCCTCGACAAGCGTTCCGTGGAGCTGGGAAATCATCAGTATCCGGTTCCTCTCTGTTGATAGAACTCGCCACCGGTGAGGGCGCGGGTGCGGCTGAGGTTTACGTGGCAGATGGCGCAGGCCAGGGCATCGGCGGCATGGTCGGGATGCGGGTCGTGATCGAGCTGTGTGAGCGTGCGTACCATGTAGGCGACCTGCCGCTTGTCCGCGGCGCCGGTGCCCACCACAGCCTGTTTGATCTGCATGGGCGTGTACTCGCCAATCTCGAGCGCGCATTCCGAAAGTGCGACGAGTGCAGCACCGCGGGCATGCGCCGTGGGGATGGCGGAACGAACGTTGGCGCCAAAGTAGATGCTCTCGACAGCAGCCGTGTCGGGTCGATAACGCTCAACGACATCCTTAAGGTCATGGGCGATATGCGACAGGCGCACCGCGAGCGGACTTCCGGCACTGGTCTCGATGCAGCCATAGGCACGGCAGCGAACCTCGCCACGCCGCTCCTCGATAATCCCCCAACCCGTATGAGCCAAACCGGGGTCGATGCCCAAGATAACCAAGCCAACCTCCCCTCGCCACAAGCACAGCGCAAGACAAGGCCCCGCGCATCATTCACGAACGTCTGTTCTAGAATAACACAACGCTAGCCCTATAAGTCAGCCGAGATCGAATTGTAGGTTGAGTATACGCAAGCGAGCGCCTGCCAGAGCGAGCAAGGTGCCTTGGAAGAGGAGGGCATTGACCTGGCGGTCATGTCCGACGATTGAAAGGCAGATTGCCGCTCTGGCGGGCGCGCAGCGACCTAGTTCTGAGAGAAGAACGGGAATTGTCGGGGATCAACCGGCGGATGCGGCATCGGGCCACCCTGGGGACTACCTTGCGAGCCGCCCTGACCGCCCATCATCTTATCGATGGCGTCCTGAACCTCGCCCTCGAACTTTTTCATTCCCTCGTGCAAACGACGCTGACCGTCCTCAGAGCGCAGCTCCTCCATTTGCTCGGGCGAAATACCCAGTAGCTCGCCCAGCACGCCCATCATCTCGTTTCGCACGCGCTCGCTCGTATCCTCGTCAGCAAAACGGCGCACCTCGGCGCGCGCCAGCGAATCGACCGTCATACGCTCCTTGCCGTTAAGCCCCAGGTCGGACCACGCGAGCATATACGGCCAGGCACGCTCGGCAAACGAACGGGCCGAGACGATCGGCGCCATCGGCAACATGCGGCGGGCGGCCTCACCCTGTCGAACGAGCATCAGCAGCAGCGAGCAGGCCTCAGGCTTGCCAGCGGCCATCGGGATGTCGTCGAAAGATCGATTGCGGTCCACGTGCGCCTCGAGCGCGCCATCGACCTCACCCGGCTCAAGCCCGCCGAGCAGCTGTGCCGCACGGTCGAGCATATCGACCGGACCGTCGAGCGTCGAGAGCGCCTGCGCCAGCACGCGCTCCATACAATCTTCCACTGCGTTGAGCGTCACGAGCTCTTGGGGCACCACGGCAGACGTGCGGTTGCGCACACGCGCCACAAACTCAAGCGTCGACAGGTACACATCGCCAAAGGGCGCAAAGTCGCCCTGGTAGCCGCCGCAAAGCGCCGGCGCCGTCAGCGCGTACTCGGTTTTGGACAGCGGGCTCAGCGCCATCGCACCCAGCTCGAGCGCCGTATCCTCCAGCATCAGGCCCAGCGTGCGCGAGCGCAGGCGCTCGGCATCGCCCGCCGACACGTCGCGATCGAGCACGCGCGCCGCATCCGGTGCATCGCGCTCGACGGTACGAATGTGCAGACGCTCGGCGATGGCGCGGACGGCGGCACAGCGGGCAGCCTCGGCTTCTTCCTGCGCCGGCGTAAAGATACGGTTGCGCCCCAGCACCAGGCCAATCACATTGCGCGGGCCCAGAGCGTCGACGGCCAGCGCCGCCAGCAGGGACGACGGCAAGTCACCCTCGAGTGCCACCACAGTACGCGACGCACCGTGGGCTCGGGCGTTGTCGCGCACGGCGAGCACCAGCGCCTGCCACAGCCACTCCTCGGAACGGAACTCGGGCAGTTCGTGATCCTCCAGGGCATCGAGCATCACGCCGCGCTGAATCTCCTGAACCAGCAGGCTCTCCTCAAAGCACGGCGCCTGGGCCACCACGCGACCGCAGTCATCGAGCACAAACGAACCGCCGGTATACACCGACTCGTCAAAGGCACCGACCGGCGCCATGCAGGCAAACCACACGCTGCGCTTGGATGCGATCTTGCGGTAGGCGCCGCTGCGAACGGCGGCAATGGCGGCAGTCTCACGGTCGGTCATGTCAAACGCGTTGAATTGGAAATACGCAATGAGGTCAACACCGGTCGGCAACATCTCGAGTTCGCGGTCCAAGTCAAAAATCACGGCGATGCGCACGCCGTCCACGTCGAACACCGGCGGCGCCCAACGTGTGTCGTTGTTCTCGCCACGCTGCAGGGCAATGCTCGAACGCGCCGGCACCACATGACCGTCCTTGAGCATCATGTAGTCGAGCAGCGGCTGGCCCTCAAACGAAACCGCCGCGGGCACGATGCAGATCATGTCAAGCTCCTGGATACGCTCGGCGACACCAGTCAAACCGGCAAGCTCGTCGTGCTCAAAGTCGGCAGCGCCCACCAGGCCACCGGGCATGGCGCCCATAAAGAGCGGAGCCGGAACGCACAGCACGCGCGCCCCGCGCTCGTGGGCCAGACGAGCCTGGTCCTCGATGCGGCCGCAAATGCCCTCAATATCACCCAGGCGCATATCGATTTGTGCAAGCGCGAGTTTCATGGCCCAGCCCTTTCCGTCGTAAACCATCGAAATCGTAGTAAAAGCGCCGGCCGCATAATGCAGCCGGCGCTTGCATGTGCATATGCTAGCTATGATACCCCGAGCGGGGGCGCGCTCCTAGAATGTCGCGGACCACAGCCCGTGCAGGTTGCAGTAGGCATAGACGGTACCGGTCTTGGAGCCGCCCGCGAAAAACGTCGCGGGTTTCATGCCGGGCTCAAGGTAATGGACCTCTAAGCGGCCCTCGGCCTCAAGGGCGATCCACTCAATGTAGTGCTCGGGCAGGCTGGGGTGCTCGACCGAGCCAACGCGTGCGCGAATCACGTGACCGTCACGCTCGGTCTCGACAACAGGCACGTGCTTCTCGTGCGCTGCGTCCTCAGTGTTTGCAGTCAGTTCCGTGCAACCGGCAGGGGTCGCAACGTCGTCGCCAAGGGCGGCGATGAGCTTGCCGTCGGGGTCCTTAAAGAATTTCGCCATGATGTTCTCCTTTGCTGATGTGCCAATGTTCTTGATGGTTCTTATGCCCAAAGGCAGACAAACCATCCACGGCATTGCAAATGAACACATAACGAGCGGGGACGATGGGACAGCGCGGGCTATCCGCCCTGGCGGCCTCACCCGAGCGGGTTAACGCCCGTCGCCGCCGAGCAGCGCCAGAACATCCTCGCGGGTAAACAGCGCCGACGAGATGCCGTCGCCGCCGAGCACGCTGTTGACCAAGTCGCGCTTGGACTCCTGCATCTGCATAATGCGTTCCTCGATCGTGTCCTTGGCGATGAGCTTGTACACGGTCACGGTATGTTGCTGGCCAATACGATGCGCACGGTCGGTCGCTTGGTCCTGCGCCGCCACGTTCCACCACGGGTCGTAGTGAATGACCACGTCGGCCGCCGTCAGGTTCAGGCCCACGCCGCCCGCCTTGAGCGAAATCAAAAAGATCGGAACCTCGCCCGCTTGGAACTGCGCGACCATCTTGGCGCGGCTCTCCTTAGACGAAGCGCCCGTGAGCTTAAGGAAGGCGATGTCCTCCTTGGCCAAGCGCTTACCGATGATATCGAGCATACCCGTAAACTGGCTGAACAGCAGGATGCGATGCCCGCCGTCGAGTGCGCCGTGCACGAGCTCCATGCACGTATCGAGTTTGGCGCTCCCCGCCTTGTAATCCTCGTAGTGTAGACGCGGGTCGCAGCAGATCTGGCGCAGCTTGGTGAGCTCGGCGAGCACTTTGAGCTTGTCTTTCTTAAACTCGGATGACTCGCGGTGCTGTACCTGCTGGGCGATGCGGTCCTGGTTGGCCAGGTAGAGCTTGCGCTGCTCGCCGGTGAGCTGAGCCACGACCGTGTCCTCGATCTTTTCGGGCAGATCGGCCACCACGTCCTCCTTGACACGGCGCAGTACAAACGGCGACACGAGTGCCTGCAGGCGAGCGGCGCTGTCGCCCTCGGCGTGCTCGACCGGGCTTTCGAAGCGCTTGGCAAACGACTCGCGCGTGCCAAGCAGGCCCGGCATCAAAAAGTCGAAGATGCTCCAGAGCTCGGACAAGCGGTTTTCGATGGGCGTGCCCGTCAGGGCAAAGCGCACGCCGGCAGGCAGGCGCTTTGCGGCGCGCGCCACCTGGGTGAGCGGGTTTTTAATGTACTGGGCCTCATCGAGCACCACACGGGCAAAGTCCTGCTCGACGTACTCGTCGATATCGCGCCGCATAAGGTCATACGACGTCACGACCACGTTATGCTCGGCCACGCCGGCGATCTGCACGCGACGCTGCGCCTTGGCACCCACAATGGCGCACACATCGAGCGACGGGGCAAAGCGCTCCAGCTCGGCGGTCCAGTTGTACACAAGCGACGCGGGACACACCACAAGCGTGGGTTTAGTGTCCCCCGCCTCCACGCGCGCCAGGATATGCGCGATCATCTGGAGCGTTTTGCCCAGGCCCATGTCGTCGGCCAAGATGCCGCCAAAGCTCAGGTGTTCGAGTGAGCCGAGCCACTGGTAGCCGTCGACCTGGTAGCCGCGCATCGTTGCCTTGAGCGATGCTGGCACCGTAAAGTCCATCTTGCCGAGCGTGTCCAGACGCTCGACGGTACGGCGGAACGCAGCGTCGCGATCGGCCTCGAGCGCGGGCGTGCGCGCGAGCATGCTATCGACGAACAGGGTGCTCGATGCGGGAAGCGACACGCCGTCGAGCAGGTCGACGGCATCGACGCCCAGGTCCTCGGCGAGGCCAAACGCGGCTCGAGCGCCCTCGTCCAGGCGAATGATGTCGCCGGACGTAAGGCGCGCAAACGTTTGATGGCGCTTGTACGAATCGAGATAGACGGCAAGGTCCGCGGCCGAAAGCTCGCTCGCGCCCAGCTCGACATCGAGCAGATTGCTCTTGACGGTCGCATGCACCGAGAGCTTGGGCGCGGGGCGCACCGAAATCTGGCGCAGACGGTCGCTGAGCATGACCTCACCAAGCTCGGACAGGGCGGATAGGCCCTCGGTCAGCAGGCAGAACAAGCTCTCGTCATCGCGCTCCTCAAACGCCAGACCGCCCTCGTAAAAGTCGAAATATAGGGCCGCCGTGTCCATAACGCGAAACTCTGCCACCTCGTCGCGGGGCGGCACGCCGGGGCGTTGCTCTTCGAAGAGACTGCCCGGAGCGCCCAGGCTAAAGAGATCTGCCGACCAGTCGCCGTAGGTAACCGTAATTTTGCAGGTCACAAGCCCATCGTCGACGCCGATCGCCATAGCAAAGCTCGGCTCGGGCGCCACGGTATCGAGCGCGGCGGGCGCGGTAAGGTCGGTGTAGTCGCGCAAAATGGGCAGCGCCATACGACAGAACTCCCCCACCTGGTCGACAGCGATATGGATCGGCGTGCGACAGGGCAGTAAGCGCGATAGAAACGGCGCCGCATGCTGGGCAAACGCCACATCGGCGCGGCGCGCACGGCGGGTGTCGACCAGATAGGCAACGTCGCCCGAAGCAAAGCAGTATGCATCGGCCGGCAGGCGTAGATCGTAGCTGCCACCAGCCGCCGGCGCGATTTTGGCGGCAAGGAGCGGTGGGCGCTTAGACAGCGCCTCGTCCTCCCCTTCCGGAGGCATCTCAACCGCCACGTCATAGGTGCGATGCGTCGTCGTCCCCCGCGACCAGGCGGGCTCAAAAGAGATGCTCTGGCCGCGCAACAGGTCCAGCACATATACGATGCTATGCTCGGACAGCGGCAACTGACGCTCGGCGACAAAACCGCTGCGGGCAAAGTCGTACGACGCCGAACGCGAGCTTGTGATGTCATCGAGATAGGCAACTGTCGTCACGACAAGGTTGAGCAGCTTTGTCGACACGTCTTCGAAGGCTTCGGGCGTATGGACAAACGTGAGCTTCTTGCCGTACGAGAAGGTGCCGCCGCGCACGTAGGCATCGGCCATGCCGTCGATGTCCTTGACCACGTAGGACACCGAACCGCAGCGAATGCGGAACTCGAGCGCCCAGCTAAAGCGGTCGGCGAACAGCGGATTGTAGTACGGCACCAACGAGGGCTCCAACGCCGCTTTGGGGGCGTCGGGATCAACGGCACCGGCAAGCTTGCGGCGCATGCTCGCCAGCTCATCCATGCGCGCGTCCGAAAGATCGGAGAGCGCCGCCATAAGGCTCGGGCTCGTGGGGACGGGCGCCGGAAAGGGAAAGTTGGGATTGACGGCCGGCGCTTTGAGCGCGGTGCGCGCGGGCTGTTTCGGCTGCGCCGTAAACGTGCGGACCGGCGTGTGCAAACCTTCGACGGGCTCGGCGCCGCTGGCATCCAAATACGCCAGAGCCGTGGCAATAGCGTGCTTGCACATACCGGGGTAACGATAGGCGGCGGGGCAATCGCAGTCGTAGTCGATCACCTCGTGCTCGTCCATGTCGAGCGCCACGTGCGTCTTGTACAGGTCGCCGCGCGAACCGCGCACCGAGCCCTCAACCGTCACGTTTTTGGAGAAGCGCGAGCCGCTGTCCTCGATCGACAGCACGGCGCCGTTGAGCATGAGCGAACGCCCCTTCATAAAGGTGCCGCTCAACGCCGCCTCTTTGCGAAGCGCCTGCACAAACGTCCCCTGCGCCATCACTTCCTCCAATCTCACCCAGGGTAGCTTAGATAACCGTCACGCGGCCTTGGTTGCCGACGATGGCCTTTGCCTCTGCCAGCAGCGGAATCGAGCGTGCATTGACCTTGGCCGGCACCTCAGCACACAGCACGCGCCCGTCGACTTGCTCAATAAAGATCTCCACGCGGTCGCCGCCCGGGTTGGTGGTGAGCACCGTGGCCAGGCGCGCCATATTGCCCTGGCTAAATCGACTGTTGGGCACCATGACCTCAAAGACCTTGGGCTTGTTTTTCTCCTCGCTAAGCTCCAGCGGCACGATCTCCTGCGCGATGATCTGGTCGCCGCGGTCCGAGCGCTCGAGCTTGCCCTTAATGCGCACAAACGCATCGGACAGCTGCGCGCCGGTCTCGGGATCGACCTCGCCGTACAGGTACCCCTCGGCCTCCTTGTAGGTCTTGGGGAACACCACGACCGTGGCCTCGCCTTCCATGTCTTCGAGCTGCACGATGCCCATGGGGTCGCCGTTTTTGGTCACGCGCTTGGACACGCTCGAGACCATGCCGGCCCACCACAGCGCCTTACCCTCGGGAATCTCCTGGTTGATGGTGCCGCCCGTAGGATTCTGAACCTCGTAGCCGGTGTCGATCTGCGAGAACGAGAAGTCGCGCGCTTTGCTAAGTGCATACTCAAACGGGCGCAGCGGGTGGTCCGAGACATAGATGCCCAGGACCTCCTTCTCCTGGCTCAGCTTAAGGTGGCGGTCCCACTCCTGGCCATCCGGATCGGGTACGCTCACCTCAAAGCCCGAGCCCTCAACGTCGCCAAACATATCGAAGAACGACGTCTGGCCGCTCGCGCGGTCCTTCTGGCGCTTTACCGCGGCATCGATGATGTTCTCGGGGTTGTTCTTGTCCACAAAGTGCATCATCTGGCGACGCGGATACCCCGTGGAGTCGAAGGCGCCTGCCTTGATCAGCGATTCGATCACGCGACGGTTGGCCTGGCTCGAGTCCACGCGCTCGACAAAGTCGTGCAGCGTCTTAAACGGACCGCCCGCCTCGCGCTCGGCGATAATCGCCTGCGCCACGCCGGTGCCCACGCCGCGGATACCGGCCAGACCAAAGCGCACGCCTTCCTTGGTAGCCGTGAACTCGGTACCGGACTCGTTGACATCTGGCGACAGCACGGGGATGCCGTCGTGACGGCACGCCGAGACGTAATGCACGATCTTGTCGGTCTTACCCGTATAGGACGTCAGAACGGCCGCCATGTACTCATGCGGATAGTGCGCCTTGAGCCATGCCGTCTGCATAACCAGGATGGCGTAACCGGCGGAGTGCGACTTATTGAAGGCGTAGGACGCGAACTCAAGGACATCGTCCCAAATCTTCTGGGCGACCTCGCGCGTGTAGTTGTTCTTGATAGCGCCATTCATCCAATGGTCGTAAGTGGTCTCGTCCGAGCCATCCTCCCAGTGGAGCACCGTCGACGTGAGCAGCTTAATCTTTTTCTTGGCCACGGGCTTACGGATACGCGAGTCCGATTCGCCCTTGGAGAAGCCGCACATCTCGACGGAGATGAGCATAACCTGCTCCTGGTAGACCATGGTGCCGTAGGTTTCGCCCAGGATGTCGTCCAGACGGTCGTCGTAGGAGACGGCCGGCTCCTTGCCGTTCATACGGTTGATGTAGGACGAGACCATGCCGGCGCCCAGCGGGCCCGGGCGGTACAGGGCGATCAATGCCACGACGTGTTTGTACTCGGTGGGCTTCATGTTCTTGATCGTGGCCGTCATGCCGGCGGACTCGACCTGGAAGACGCCGGCGGTGTGGCCGGAGCCCATGAGCTTAAAGATCTCGGGATCGTCAAAGGGAATCTCTTCCTCTTTGATGTCGATGCCGAAGTTCTTTTTGATGTTTGCCTTGGCCTTGGAGATAACCGTCAGCGTGCGCAGGCCCAAGAAGTCCATCTTGAGCAGGCCCATGTCGGCGACGGTATGGCCCTCGTACTGGGTAATCTCGACGCCGCCCTTGGTGTCGAGCTTGGTGGGCACGTGCTCGTTGACGGGGTCGCGGCAGATCAGAACGGCGCACGCGTGCACGCCCTCGCCACGGGTGAGGCCCTCGATCGAGAGCGCCGTGTCGATGATGCGGCGAGCGTCGTCGTCCTTTTTATAGGCCTCGGCAAAATCGGGGTTAAACAGATCCTCTTTGCCGGGTTGTTTGTCGAGCACCTGCTTGAGCTTGACCTTGGGGTCGCTCGAAACCATCTTGGACAGGCGCTGGCCCATGTAGACCGGGTAGTCCAGGACGCGCGCGGCGTCGTTGATGGCCTGCTTGGCCTTAATGGTCGAGTAGGTGATGACGTGGGTGACCTTCTCGGGACCGTAGAGCTGACGAACGTGCTCCACGACCTCGAGGCGCCGCTCATCGTCGAAGTCCATATCGATATCGGGCATCTCGGTACGCTGCGGGGACAGGAACCTCTCGAACATCAGGCCGTTCTCGAGCGGGTCGAACGCGGTGATGTTCATGGCGTAGGCGACGATAGCGCCGGCGGCCGAGCCACGGCCAGGGCCGACGCCGATGCCGTTGTCCTTAGCCCATTGCACGTACTCGGCAACGATCAAAAAGTAGGCGGCAAAGCCCTTGTCGCAGATGACCTTGTATTCGTACTCAAAGCGCTCTTTGATGTTGACTCCGCCGATCTCGCGCGTGGCCCAGTCGTCGCCATAGTGCTGGCGCAGGCCCTTCTCGCACTCACGGCGGAACTGGCTCTCGTGCGTCTCACCGGGATCGAGCAACGGAAAGCGCGGCAGGATGATAGAGTCCCAGTCCAGCTCAACGTAGCACTTGTCGGCGATCTCGAGCGTGTTGTCGCAGGCCTCGGGGCAATACGGGAACATCGCCCGCATCTCCTCCTCGGTCTTCATGTAAAACTCCGAGCCGGTCATGCGCATGCGGTTGGGGTCGTCGACCTTGGCGTTCATGCCAATGCACATGATGACGTCCTGCACGGGCGCATCCTCGCGGCGCAGGTAGTGGAAGTCGTTGGTGGCGATGACCTTGACGCCCACCTGCTTGGCGATGTCGATGAGCGTGCGGTCCATCTGCTCGTCAGTCAGGCCGTTGTCGGTGGTGATGCCGTGTTCCTGGATCTCGATGTAGAAGTCACCGGGCTCGAAGGTATCACGGAAGGTCTCGGCCCACTTGATGGCGCCTTCCATGTCGCCGCGGTCGATGTATTTGGGGATGATGCCCGCGATACAGGCGCTCGTGCAGATCATGCCCTTGGCATGGCGGCGCAGGTTGTCGAGCGTCACGCGCGGCTTGTAGTAAAAGCCCTGCACGGCGGCCTCGGAGACCGTCTGCATTAGGTTGACGTAGCCCTCCTGATCCTTGGCCAGAAGGATCATGTGGTAGAGCTCGGGCTTGTGGTCGCGGGCAAGGGTCTCGTCCGGCGTAAAGTAGACCTCGCAGCCAAAGATGGGCTTGATGACCAGGGGCGGTTTGAGCTCGTCGATGTTGCCCTTCTCGTCCCACATGGCCATGTCTTTGACGTACTGGGCATGCTCGCGCGGGTTTGCCTCGGGGTCGGGCTCCACTAGCTCGTCGCGGCGGTCCTTTTCCAAGAAGGCCTTGTCGTGGCTCCAGGTTTTGTACTCGGGCGTGTTGTGATTGACGGCGTCGCAGGCCAGCGCCAGGTCGGGCACGCCATACATGTAGCCGTGGTCGGTAATGGCCACGGCGGGCATGCCAAGTTCAACGGCACGATTGACCATATCCTGGATACGGGTTGCGCCGTCGAGCATGGAGAAAACAGTGTGATTGTGCAGATGGACGAATGCCATGTGATGAGCTCCGATGCGGGTTCGTGTTCTGACTGAACGATTTTACCCCACGGCACGGACAGCACCCGAACCTAGCCAAACCCACACGGGTAGCTAATCACCCGAACCTAGCCAAACCCACACGGGTAGCTAATTTGGGACCTTCAAAAAGGGGAATGAGGGCATCCCGATATATCGAGTATTGCTGGAACCCCGGCGATGCGCGGAATGATTTGTGACGAATAGTCATGTCCATCAAGAAGGCTCGACGCTTCGGATAGCTCGTCAATCGATATATCAATTCTTGGAGATCTGTATTCCTACCATTTTTAATGAAACAACGGCGGTAATTGCTATCGCGATTGCGCCAATAACACCGAGCGCTATCTGAATGGGATATAACCCCAACACATATCCAAATATGGAGAAAAACATTGCAGAAAAGAGAGCCCTTACCAGAGACGCGACGGAAAGGATCGTCGCGCGGAGATCGTCCGCTATCGCGTCTTGGATTAAGTTTTCCGAAGTGATGTACACCACTTCTGGGAGAAAACAAAGCACCATGCTAAGGCCAAACAAACACAGCGGATTTGAAGCGAACCACGGAAGAATCAAGAAAAGGCCCGCCTCGATTAGCATCGAGCCGAGCATGGTATTTCTTTTCCCGAAACGCGACGAGAAGAAATCTGCTGCAATGTAGGCCGTCGCATTTACTGCATAGGATGCACCGAAAAAGATTCCTATTATGGAGACGGGAGCATCAAATGCGTCGAATACCAACTGATTCAAGTTGTAATAACTCCCATAGAATCCATCGAGCATGCTTGTGCCGATTAGAAGAAGCAACACCGCAAAAGCGGATTCTCCAACACGCCAGGTTTCGCGTCTGAAGACCTTGGCTACGTCAAACCTTCTCATCTCAGAGCTTTCAGAACGGGTCGCTTCCGTCCTCTCAATGGGATACAGAAGGAAAAGCTGCAGGAGATAGAAAACGGAGACACATACGTAGAGGGCGCTCCAAGATACTTGGGCAATGAATGATCCAAGTACGATTGCCACTCCCGTCGCGATTGATTGCGCGGCAAGCAGCCGAGCGTTGATGGTGAGGAAGCGCTCTCCTTGACCGGCATTTCGGGCAATTTCATATAAAAGTGCTTGTTCGGATCCCGATTGAAGGGAGTAGGCGAGTGCCTCAACAAGGGAAAGCGCGACGAGAAAGGGGCCTGAGAGCAACAGCATGCCAGCCGTATGGAAGAAAAGCAGCAGCACGCCCACTTGAATCGAGAACTTCTTTCCAAAGAAATCGCCTATCAGCCCTGTTGGCAGCTCGAGGACGACCGTTGCAATGTTAAACAGGGCTTGATAAAGCGCGATTTCCGTGACAGACATTCCTTTCTCCGCAAGGAAAAGTAGAAACACTCCCCGATTTAAAACAAATCCCGCGAGAACGAAAAAGGCGGAATAGATGTGCAGCTGCGCAGTGGCATTCTTATTCATTTGGCACTTCCATCAACTAATTATGTCAGGCCACTCGCTACTGACTCGAAGCCTGAAGTGTTCACAGTTGCTGTGGAGAGCGGTAAAGCTTTTGAACAGGGTATCAATGGAATACATCCGAAGCGTTTTCGGCAGCATCATCGGCGAAGGCGGGATTAGCCTTTACACGGCGCTCACCCTCGATGTATTTGACGATTTGATCAATCGTCTGGTTGGCGTGGCTCTTGAGCTTGCGCTCATAGAAGAAGAGGCCGAGCTTGCCGCGCGTGCCAGACGTGTTGCCACCCACACCCTGAAAATCCTCGGTATAGGTGAGCTCGCAGGCACCATCGCCAGCAGGTACAGCCTCATAGCGCATGGTATTGATGCCCGCCGCATACTGAAAACGGACCTCATAGAGGCACGGGTAGTCAAAGTGCTTGATCTTAACCTTGATCGCCGTGCCCTTGGCCTTGCCTTTTGCGGACTGGGCGCGTTTCTCGTACTTATAGCCATTGAGCTTGTTGCGGCTGGGACGCTTGCCCGTGGCGTTCTCGATATCCTGCATGATGGACCCCGCCAGAGCGTCAAAAAGCTCCTCCGGCGTCACCTTAAGCGTTTTGGTGAGCTGCATGATGGCTCCTTATTCGTTTGAACCGTTCGAGCCATTGTACCGCCCCAGGCTCTCCCATGCGTTGCGGTGAAATGCGGACTGTTTGGCGGCTTTTTTGGTCAAAACAGTCCGTATTCCACCGCAAGTTATCTGAGGACTAGAAGTTGTAGGTGACTACTTGGGGCTCGGCGGGTTCGACGAAGATGGTTGGATCCGGCTGCTCCACGCGGACGAACTTGACCGTCACCGTCTTAAAGCCCGCCTTGTGCAGGACATCCGAATAGACACGTGCCTGCAAGGCGTGCTTCTCGAGCAGCTGCTCCGGCGTCTCGTCCGGCGTGCCGCCCGTCTTGTAGTCGATGACCAGTGCACACGACGGATCGGCCGGGTCGGTGGCCAGTGCATCGATGGCGCCCTCGGCATAGGCGCCGTAGCGGGCAATGTCCTCGTCCTCGCAGCCCAGTGAGAAGAACGGCACCTCGGCACGGATGCACGGCCACGCGAGCAGGTCGGCGCGAACAGCCGACTTGAGCCAGCGGTCCAGGGCAACGTCGAAGCGTTCACGCTGCTCCGGCGTCAGGCACCACAGGCGCGCCAGCGCATCGGCACGCTCAGCGGGCAGCGCATCGGCACCCATCTCGATCAGCCACTGGCAGGCGGCATGGAACGCCGAGCCCAGCGCCATGGGGTTGCCGGCGGGCTCAACGGCGGCCACGTCTGCATCGACCATCTCCGAGCCATCCGACTCCGCATCATCGCCGGCCTCGTCCATGGGAACACGCGCCTCGGCGGAACGATCTTCCGCCTCGGCATGGAGCGCCGCGGCGATTGACGAGTAGCTATACGAATCACGCATCGGATACGGACAGATGCCCATGCGCACACCCACTGCCTGGGGATACACAAGCTCAAACGAATCGGGCTTGGGATCGGCAGGACCGGGCACAGTTGAGTGCGCAGCATTATCAGCGACATCGACATCGCCGCGAACTAGCCTGCCCTCGGCATCCAGTGAAGCGTTGGCCTCAAACGCCTGCTCGCCAAAGGTAAAGTTCGCCAGCGTGATGAGCTCGTAGTCGCCCGGCTTGGAGTTGTCGAACACCAGGCGGTCGGCATCGAGCTGCGGCATGTCCAGACTGTCGGTCGGCAGGATGCGGCGCAGCACGTCGTAGGTCAGATCGGTCTCGACGTCGAAGGTCGGCGCCGTCACCTTGCCGCGGCTCACGCCGGCATCCATCGCCAAGATCACCAGCTCGCCCGCACGCGTCATGGCAACATAGAGCAGACGAGCCCGTTCCTCGAGCGAAAGCCGCAGGTCGTCGTTACGTAGGCGGGCAAATGCCTCGGCGGGAGAACCCGTCGCACAGACGTCCTCCATGAGCTCCGGCGGCAGCCACAGCGACGTACCCTTGCCCTTAAACGCATGCTCAAACTGCTTTTTGACGTCATCGCCCTTCACAAAGGTACCGTCGGCGAGCTTAACGCCGTCGAAGCGTGCCGGCAGTGCCACGACCTGCGCTCCGCCCTCGACGCGACCCATCTGTGCCGCACCGGACGATTTGCGCACGCCAAAACACTCGGCAACCGCTACGACCGGATACTCCAGACCCTTGGACGCATGCACGGTCATGATGCGTACCGCGCCGTCACCCTCCTCGTTGAGGGCACCCGGGGCCTCCTTGCCCGCCAAGAAGCGGTCGAAGGCGAGCGCGATGGAGCGCGGCGAGTTGCCGAACTCGGCCTCTGCCTCGGCCACAGCGTCGAGCGCCTTGAGCACGTTGGCGGCAATGGCCTTGCCCTCGGGGCCGCGCTGCGCCAGACGCACGAACCAGCCGGAGGCATTGACCACGTCGCGCGCGATGGCGGCGAACGAATCGCGTCCCACGCGACGAAGCGCGTAGCGCAGCACCTCGCGGGCGCGCGTTACGAGCGGCAAGCCCTGCAAGCCCGGCACATCGGAATCGCTCATGATGCCCGCATCGATGTTGCGACGCGACGTCTCGCCCGTCTGCTCGTCGAGTTTGGTCGCCAGCGCCAGGAACTCCTGGGCACCGAGTGCAAACATCGGCGAGGCCAGCAACGGCATAAGACCCTGTGCCGTATCGGCCGGATTGGCGAGCGCGCAGACCAGGGCACGCACCGTCTGCACCTCGGCTGCCTGGGCAAAGACTGAGCCGCCCGCGATGACGCAGTCGAGCCCCTGGTCGCGGAAGGCCTGTGCGTAGACGTCGGCATTGGTCATGCGACCCAGCAGCAACACCATATCGCCCTGGGGCTGCCCCGCTTTGACGAGCGCTTGGAACCGCTCCGCAATCGCACGAGCTTTCGCCTGCGTTCGCTCCTGCGTGCTACCACCGGCAACGAAGACCGCCTGGCGGCGCGAAGCCTTTGCCTTGAGCTTGTCCTTGCGTTTGTCGCTCGGTTCAAGATCCAAGAACCCCTGCATCAAACCACCGGTGTCGCCGTCAAAGACGCGCGCCACGTAGCGCAGCACCTCGTCGTGGCTGCGGAAGTTGCGGACAAGCTTGACGAGCTCGCCGGCGGGGGCATCGGATGCGACAGCCGTCTCGGGCGCAGCAGAGGAGCCCACCTTGCGCTCCTGGCGGCGAAACACCTCAACCTCGGCGCCTCGGAAGCGGTAGATCGACTGCTGCGCATCGCCTACGGTGCACAGCGCGCGCTCCCCCGCGCCCGTCAGATAGCGAATCAAATCGACCTGCATCTGGTCGGTATCCTGGAACTCATCGATCATGACCATCTTAAAGCGGCCCTCGTAGGCGGCTCGGATGGCGGGATAATCGCGCAGCGCCTCGTACGCCATGCGCAACAGATCGTTATTGTCGAGCGCGGACTGGTCGGCCTTGAGCGCACGGTACTCCGCCTCTACGGCACGGGCAAGCCCCACCAGTGCATCGAGCGCCGGGCCGCCGCAGGCAAGCACGATATTGATAAACGCATCGGCTGCCTCGGCCTTGAGTAGCTCCACCTGCTCCTTAGGAAACGCCTTGCTCGCGCGCGGCATGCCGCACGACATCATGAGTCGCGCCGCATCCTCCATGGTTTTGCCGCTCGCCTCAAACGCGTCGATGGCGTCGAGTGCTACCTGCGCTTTCTCGGTCGTGGCCTTGCTTGTGCCCAGCGCCGCACGATAAGCATCGGCAAGCGCCGAGGTGTCGGCCTGGCCGCGCGCCACGCACACATCGTCCATACCGCCCGGCAGCTGGCTCGATAGCTCCAGCAGGTCGCGCACCAGGCCTTTGATGGTGGTACCGGCGCCAAACGGCCCGCCCTCGCCCGCCATGGGATACCAAGCGTAGAGGGCCTTAAGCGAAGCGGTGAGCTCGGGCGCGGCATCGGGCGCCGTCGCGCGCCCCAGCACATGCTCAACAGCCTGATCCATAAGCTCGTCGGTATCGGTGAGCACCGTGAACTCAGGATCGATGCCCAGCTCCAGCGCGTGCGCGCGCAGGATACGCGAGCACATGCCGTGGATGGTCGAAATCCAAGCGTCGTCGACGGTCAGTGCTTCCTCGTCCATGCCCTCTTCGATAAGCGCACGGCGCACACGGTCGCGAATCTCGGCCGCGGCGTCTTTGGTAAAGGTAATGGCGAGCACCTGGTCCAGATGCTCGACAAACGGACCGGATTCGGGCGAGAGCGCGTAGACGATGCGGCGCGTGAGGGTAAAGGTCTTGCCCGAGCCGGCACCCGCCGAGACAAACAGCGGGCGGTCGAGCGTTTTGACGACTTGCAGCTGTTGCGGCATCAAAGTCGAAAAATCCATGGTCTACACGTCCCTCCTTACAAACGTTCCTTCGTGGTTATACGAGCAGCGCGCATGCGCGGCCTGCGCCGACGTCGGGTCGACAGCGGCGACGTCGCCCGCCTCGAGTTCGTGCAAGCGCTCGGCGATGCCGGCCTCCACGCGGTCGAGCAGCGCATCGAAGTCCATGTTGCCGCCCTCGCCGGGAAAGCCCTTCTTAAGGCCCGGAATGCGACCGTCGCCGCGCTCCTGCTCCAACAGCTCGGCGCTCGCGGCACCGCGCAGCGCGGGCTTGCCGCCCTTGGTCGAAAAATAGAGCGCAGCACGGGTATCTAGGCCCAGCGCCCGACGCATGGCCTGCGCGTAGATGAGTGTCTGGGTATGGGGCGGCAGCCAACGCGGGTCGTCGATGGGGGCCTCGCCCGACTCTTCGTCGCGCACCGTAGGGTCGGCGAGTTTAAACTCCTCGACACCCGAACGATGCTTGTAGTCAATCACCACGGCGCGATTCTCGGCATCCACGTCAACGCGGTCGATACGCCCGCCGAGCGGCCAACCGGCATACTCGACCTTAAGCTCATTAAAGGCGAACTCAAGGTAGCGCGGGGCAAAGGGGGCAAGCGCCTCGGACTCGTAGGCGAGCACGCCTTCCAGCTGCGGCAAGATCTCGGCCACCTGACGCTCCTCCACCGGGGAGAGCGGCACCAGCGGGCCCTCGGTACCGCGCTTGCCCGCATGCTCGGCCAAGGTCTCGGCAAAGACCTCGCGCAGCAGCTCCTGTGCGCGCGGCAAGTTCTCGGGCGTCACGCGCTCCATGCCCTCTTGGGGCAGACGGGCATGCAGGTGTTCCAGCACGTCGTGGACGAAGTTGCCCTTTTCCATGTTGCCAAAATCCGCGTCGATAGACTGGGGCTTGACGCGATACGAGACAAACCAGCACAGCGGGCAGGTGGAATAGGCCTCGATCTGCGAGGCGGACGTCAGGCGCGGCACAAGCGGCGCGTCCTCGCCCTCGCCGTCACGACGGCGCAGGACCAAATACGGCACGGCCTCGGCACTCAAATGCTGAGGGGCTTCACAGGTCACGCGCTCGCGCTTGAGACCTTCGCCTGCCGCGGGATCGAAGTTCCTTACGATATCGCCCTCACCCACGCACTTCGCCTTGTCGGCGTCAGCGGCCTTAGCGTCACCAGTGGTCTTAGCGTCGTCAGCGGCCTTGTCGGCGTCAGCTTCCCTAGCAGCTTCAGCGGCCTCGGCATGCGCCCGCAACTCGGTCCACACGGCAGCCGGGTAGCACTCGCGCGCTTGGCGATCGTGCGTCACGCGGGCAAGCGCAACCGGGCCGCGTGCCGCCTGCATCGCGTGGCCAAAGCGCACGCGCAGCAAGGCCGCGGGCTCAAGCGTCACGCCCTCGCGACCAAGGCTCGCCGCCAGCGTGGCCAGCGGCCCCTCCTCGTGTGAGAGCGGATAGCTGTCCAGATCGACATCGGCAAACAGCACGGCATCGTAGCTGCCGGGGCGCAGAGCCGCCGCATCGGCAAGCGAAGCAAAGCGAGCCTGGGCACGTGGCGCACGGTCAACCTCGTGGGTCTCGTAATCGTAGGCGGTGCTACGCTTGTCCACCTTGGTGCGAATGCCATCGAGCACGGGCACGGTCGCGGCCTGCGACACGTCGAGCGCGCGGGCGCCATTCATAAGGATGTCGATGACATGGCGCAGCAGGGCCACCTCCGCCTGGCGACGGGCTTGGCCATCCAAGCTGCCCAGCAAGCGATCGGGCAACGCCTCGGCAACGGCAAGCATGGCCTTGAGCGCCGTCACGGGCTTGTCACGCCACAGCGCCTGGAACACGTCCGAGACCACACACGGTACGTTCTTAAACCAGTTTTCGTCGCTCGCCGCCTTGCGCGCGCCCCTCACCTGGCCCTGAACGCTCTGCAGCAGGCTCTTAACGCCCGCGGTAGTCTTGCTGCGCGAGAGACGCATATTCTTATCGAAGGTACGGGCATTGACGGCATCAGCGCCCGAAAGCGGACTGTAGATCCAGTCGGTAAGCTCCGACGCGGGCCACCACTCGGTCTTTGACGCCGTGCCCTCATCGGCGGCCTTCATACGTTCGATCAGGCCGGCGAGCGCCGCAAACTGCCTGCCCGCAATGGATTGGGAAAACGCCGTAAACTCAACTGTCTCGGCAGCAATATGACGAGCCGCCAGACGAGAGGCGAGCTCACCGAACAGCTGGGGTGCCCGAGCAGAAACAACGAGCACGCGCACGGGGTCGGCGGGCGTTGCAGTAGTTTTATCGGCCTTGGACTCCTTGTGCGATTTCACCAACTTATCGATGGCGTCCACATAAGCATGAGCACGGGCATGGGGACCAGCGACCTCAATAAAGGCAGGCTGAGCGGCGGTCCTGCAAGCGGCATCAGACGCGACGGCGTCCTCCTCCAGCGGCGCGGCCTCAAACAGCAAACCGCGGGCATCAAATGCCGCGGCAAGCTCCTCGCGCATCGCCGCCTGCTCGCGGGCAAGCAGCACAACGACCTCTCCCCCATTGTTCGCCACGGCAGACAGCAGCTCGAGCAGACCGTGCGTAAACGACGTGATACCGCGCACGCATACGGCGCGGGTGCACGCCGGCAGGTTATCGGCCAGGGCACCGGTCATAATGTCAGCCGCCTCGCAGGGCTCGACCATATCTCGACGGTCCAAACCACCCGCGTAGGCACGCAAAAGCTCGAACACACGAGCCTCGGCATCGCTTTTTGGCTCAGGCTGGCAATTGTTGCCACGGCATCGCTCGGCCGCCGTCCCCGCCACACCCGGTAGCACGTCGCGGGCCATGCGCGCAAGCATGCGCACCGTGCCCTGGCTGCGCGAAAGCGGCTGCAAATCGGCATCGTCGAGACGCGTGACCATGTCCGAGAACAGCATCTGGCGCTGCAGGTTGTCGACGAAACCGCGCCCGTCGCCCAAAAGCTCCCAAAGCGAGCGAAGCCACGATGCGGGTGTCTTGTAGTCGATACCCAGCGAAATGCCGGCTTCCGCCGCATCATGACGGCACAGGTCGAGCTCGGCAAACGTTGGAGCCAGCAACACGGCACGCCCGTGGCGGGCAATAAGGTCGGCAAGCAGCGCCGACTCGGCATCGCTCAAATCCGTGCCGGCATTGGTGGTATAGATTCGAACAGACATGGTCCTCCGCTCAAACTGTTCGCAATAATCAATGTATCCATCCTACCCGCCTACGCGGACACATTGCCACCACAGCTCCATCTTTTGGTACAAAGCAACCTGACCCCAACGAACCAGCCGATTGCGGGCATATAAAAACCGCCCCCGGAGGGACGGTTCTTCGTAATTCAATGTTGTCGCTGGCCTACTCGCCATCCTCCAACTTAATGAGGATCTTGCGGTAGCCACCGTACTCGCCGTTCAGCGCCTTTGAAACGCGGCTCACCGTGGTGGACGAAGCGCCGGTACGGGCCTGAACCTCAACATAAGGCTCGCCCTCGTCCAAATAGCGCGCAACCTGCAAACGCTGAGAAAGGTCGCAAATCTCGCGCGGCGTGCAGATATCGGTCAAAAACGCTTGGATATCCTTCTCGTCGTCCAAAAGGCTAAATGCGTGGACCAGCTGCTTGACATCAGGCTTGTCAAACATGTTCTCGATATTCATCGATCACCGCCAAACCCGCCAAAAGGCATCGAAGTTGATACTGACATCGGGCATCGTTCACCCGTTCTATGCAATAGGGCAACGCCTGTGGCTTTTGCCCGTAGCAGTGTAGCACACCACCAAACTAAAGCGACAAGACTCTCTGCCAGCGGCGCGTTTTTCAGGACGAACGCCGTTTAGAAACCATATGCGCACGTAAGCTCCACGAATATTTGAGACAATGGGCGCCCAAACACCGCGGCGCGCCCGCGCAACCATCCAGGTCGCCGCCGTAAGCCGCTTCACGCGACGCCAGCAATCCCGGCGCAAGAAAGGATTCACGCCATGCGCTTTATGCTTAACTGGCTCTTCACCTCGATCGCCATCGCGATCGCCACGTTCCTCGTCCCCGGTATCCAACCCTTCGGCTTTGCCGAGACCTGGGTCTGCTTTGCCTTTGTGGGACTGTTCCTGAACATTGTCGATTCGTTCGTCAAACCGTTCCTCACGGTCATCTCGCTGCCGCTCACGATCATTACGCTGGGCATTTTCCAGCTTGTCGTCAACAGCTTTATGCTTGAGCTCGCGAGTTACCTGTCGGTCAACCTGCTGGGCGTCGGCATCTCCATCGCCAGCTTTGGATCGGCCTTTATGGGCAGCATCCTGGTGTCCATCACGCGCAGCATCCTCGACAGCATCGCCGAGGACTAAAACGGCCATTCCGTCCGTGTCCGTCTCAACAGCCCAAAACGAAGGCCGCCCATCGCAAAAATGGGCGGCCTTCTTATTTGCCAAGTCTCAAAGGGCGAGAAAATCTACCATTTCCACCCCGTCCCCAAATGCAGGTGTGGGTTAGATGACGTAGTCGTAGCCATGGTTGGGAGCGACAAGTTGATCGAGCGTCACACCGTCGAGGTAGTCGTTGATGAGCTTGTCCAGGTTCTTCCACACGTCGAGCGTGGGGCACTCATCCGAACGCGAGCAGCCCTTGCAGTCGCCGTCCAGGCATGCGACCGGTGCCAGGCTGCCTTCGGTCAGGCGCAAGATCTCGCCCACCGTGTACTGCTCGGGCGGGCGCGTGAGCACATAGCCGCCGCCTTTGCCGCGCATGCCCGAGAGCATATTGGCGCGGACGAGCGTAGCCAAGATGTTCTCCAGATATTTCTCGGAAATCCCCTGGCGTGCCGCGATCTCTTTGAGCGGGATGCGACCGGCCGCCTGGTGCTCGGCTAGGTCGACCATAACGCGCAGGGCATATCTGCCCTTAGTAGAAACCAACATGTATAGTGCTGCCTTTCGGTCATTTAGTCCGTAGAAATTCTAGCCGAAAAATTGGTTTTGAAAATACCCGTTCCGGTCAAGATGGTTAATCGACTCGTAATAATCTTCTATTTCCTATTGCGTTACTAGGCTTTACTGTCTACTATGCTTGCCAACAGCAAAACGAACAACCCATAAGGTTTGTGGGTTTCGCTGCTACACACACCGTAAAACCACACGGTATCCAGTCATTTGAACACTTTGGAGGTTCACCATGAGCAATGTTTACACGTCCATCGATCAGCTTATCGGCCACACTCCGCTTCTGGAGCTCACTCACTTTGAGGCCGATGAGGACCTCAAGGCCCGCGTGCTCGTCAAGCTGGAATACTTCAACCCCGCCGGCTCCGTCAAAGACCGCGTCGCCAAGAACATGATCGACGAGGCCGAGAAGGCCGGCAAGCTCGTGCGCGGCGGCGACTACACCATCATCGAGCCCACGAGTGGCAACACCGGCGTCGGCATCGCCTCGGTGGCGGCGGCTCGCGGCTACAAGGTGATCATCACCATGCCCGAGACTATGTCCGTCGAACGCCGCAAGCTTATGCAGGCATATGGCGCACAGCTCGTGCTCACCGACGGTTCCAAGGGCATGAAGGGCGCCATCGCCAAGGCCGAGGAACTGCAGAAGGAGACGCCCAACAGCATCATCGCCGGCCAGTTTGTGAACCCCGCCAACCCCGCCATCCACAAGGCCACGACCGGCCCCGAGATCTGGGATGACACCGACGGCAAGGTCGACATCCTGTCTCTTATACACATCTCCGAGCCCACGAGACTGCAGCTAATCT